>NZ_JBWKIS010000001.1:0-802825 GCF_056432625.1 Streptomyces sp. NPDC045026 | reverse complement strand
AGGGTCAGACGGGCATTACGGTGGGACATGAAGGCCTCCGTGCGGTGAAGATTCGACACCTCCACCACACACGGAGGCCTTCGCCCTCTTCAAGGCCCGCGCGTGTCAACAACGCTCATGCTCAATACACCTAGGCGTCGCCGTCCGGGCCGAGGCGGTGCGCGGCATCGATGTGCCGCCTCAGGTCACTTCACTGATTCCTGATAGCGCCGCATGCCGCGAAGCCACCGGTCGTAGTCACTGCCCTTGTGGCGGTAGAAGTCGAGTACCTGCGGGTGCGGAAGCACGAGGAACTGTTCGCCGCCGACCGCCTCCATCACACGGTCGGCGACATCGAGCGGCCTCAGCAACTCTCCCGAGTCCAACACGGCGCGGGCGGCGGCGCGTTCGACCGGATCGTCCGACCGGGTGCCGGCCATGAGCAGTTCCGTCTCGACCCCCTGAGGACACAGGCAGCTCACCCGCACCCCTCGATCCCCGTACGTGACCGAGAGCCACTCGGCGAACGCCACCGCGCCGTGCTTGCTGACGGAGTACGTCGCGGAGCCGATCTGCGTGAGCAGCCCGGCGGCCGACGCCGTGCTGAAGAAGTAGCCGGCGCCGCGCTCCACCCAGCGTGGCACCAGCAGCTTCGCGGCACGCACGTGGGCCATCACATTGACGTCGAGCGCGCGACTCCACTCCTCCTCGCTCGCGTCGAGTCCCGCGCCACCACCGACCCCGGCATTGGCGAAGTACAGGTCGACCGGTCCGAACCGCTCCTCGGCCACATCGACGATCCGCTCCAGGTCCGCCGTCGACGCCGCGTTGCCCGCCACTCCCCCGACCCGCTCGCCGTGCGAACCGGCGAGCTGCTCGACCGTCGCCTCGAGGCGGCCGGCGTCGAGGTCCGTCAGCAGGACGCCTTGAGCGTCGTGTTCGAGGAGGCGTTGCGCAATGGCGGCGCCGATGCCGCCCGCCGCTCCCGTGACGATCGCGACTTTCCCGTTGATCTGCACGAACTCTCCCGTTCGGTTGCTCGACCGTCTCTCCTCAGGCCCCTACACGGTAATTGAATCCGGTGTCACCTTCAATGGCTCGCCGCCTTGCCACAGAGACGACCTGGCCCGCGCAGGGCCCACTCATTCCACGTCCGCCTTCAGCAGCGCCGGATCGATCGCGCGCTTGAGGATCTTCCCAGTTGCTCCCTTCGGCAGTTCGTCCACTACGGCGACCAGGTGGGGCACCTTGTAGGCGGAGAGACGTTCCTTGGCCCATGCGCGCAGTTCGGCCACGCCGAGGCGGGCGCCGGGCCGTATCGCGATGACGGCCGCGACCTCTTCGCCGTAGAACTCGTCGGGAACCCCTATGACGGCCGCTTCGACGATGTCAGGGTGTTCGTACAGGACCTCCTCGACCTCGCGCGGGTAGACGTTGTAGCCGCCGCGGATGACGAGATCCTTCTTGCGGTCGACGATGCGCAGGTCTCCGTCGTCGTCCATGGCGCCGAGGTCTCCGGTGCGCAGCCACCCGTCGCACAGGGCCTCGGCGGTGGCATCGGGGCGGTTCCAGTAACCCTTCATCACGACGGGGCCCTTGATGTGCACCTCGCCGACCTGGCCGGGCGGCAGGTCATGACCGTCGTCGTCCCGTACGGAGATGGCGCAGCCGGGCAGGGCCCGTCCCACCCGGCCCGGCTTCGCCGGCCGGCCCGCGAGATGGCAGGTGGCGGCGCCGGTGGTTTCGGTCAGTCCGTATCCCTCGACGATGGTGCAGCCGAACCGCTTCTCGAAGGTGCGCATCACCTCCACCGGCAGCGAGGCTCCGCCGGAGGACGCCAGACGCAGGCCGGTGAAGTCGGCGCCGGTGTCGTCGGCCGCGCACAGAAGGGCGTTCCACATGGTGGGTACGCCCGCGATGAACGTGGGGTGATCGCGGCGGATCATGGCCAGCATGGCGGACGGGTGGAAGCGTTCGAGCAGGGTGAGACTGCCGCCCGCGCGCATCGTGGTGGCCATCACGCACGCCTGCCCGAAGACGTGGAACAGGGGCAGGCCGGTCACGGCGCGGTCCTCGGCGGTGATGGCGTGCACGTCGCAGAAGACCGCCGCGCAGGCGTTGAGATTGCCGTGCGTGAGCTGGGCGCCCTTGGGCCGCCCGGTGGTGCCGGAGGTGTAGAGGAGAGCGGCGGTGTCGTCGTCCTCGGCGGGGTGCACATCCAGGATCGCGGGTGTCCCGGTCAGGCTGGTCCGGGTGAGGCCTGGCAGCAACTCCCAGTACGGGACGGACAGTTCGTCAGCAGCCTTCTTCGGCGCCGGAGTGATCGTGTGCCAGCCCAGGACGAACGACACCCCCGCATCGCCCCCTACGTACGCCAACTCCCTGTGCGGAGCCATGGTGTTGGCCGTGACGGCGATGGCTCCGGCGGCGAGGATCCCGTAGTAGGCGCAAGCGAACTCGGGCACCGAGGGCGCGACGAGCAGGACTCTGTCGCCGGGGCGTACGCCCTGTTCCGCCAGGCGGCCCGCGACGGCGGCGGCGCGCTCGCGGAGCCGGCCGTAGGTCCATTCCTCGCCGTCCTCCCCGCGCAGGGCGATGCGGTCGGGTGCGGACGAGGCGTGATTCCAGACTGGTGCGGCAGCGTTGGCCATGCGGGGCGACCTTCCGGGCTCACTTGGGGTCGAGGGGGCGGAATGCGGGCGCGCGGCCCTCCAGATAGCTGGCGACGCCCTCCACGGAGTCGGCTCGGCCGAAGGCCTCCGGCATGAGCGCGTCCGCCGCGTCGGCAGCCGTGACGAAGTCGGAATCGAGGGCTTGGAGCACTTGTCGTTTCATGATGCTCATCGATGCGGGTGAGGACCAGGTGGCCAGTTCGGTGGCGTACTCCACCGCGGCGTCCAGGAGTTGATCCGCCTCGACGACCTTGTTGACCAGACCCATGTCGTACGCCTCCGTACCGCGCACCACGCGCCCGGAAAGCAGCAGGTCCATGGCCCGGCTCTGGCCGATGAGGCGCGGGAGCAGCCATGCGATGCCGTACTCGGCTATCAGGCCGCGCCGCGCGAACGCCGTCGTGAACTTGGCGTCGGGTGTACTCAGACGGATATCGCAGTAAAGGGCTTCCACCAGCCCGAGTCCGGCCGCGGCGCCGTTGACGGCCGCGATGAGGGGCTTGCGCAGGGTCAGCGGGAACCACCGGGGGCGCTCCCTCTCCGGCAGGGAGCCCTCCGTCGACTCCACTTTCGCGCGGGCCTGTCGCAGGTCGTCCATGTCGGCTCCCGCGCAGAATCCGCGGCCCGCTCCGGTGAGGACGACCGCCCGCACCCCGGGATCCGCCTCGGCTTGGTCGAGGAGACCGAAGTAGCGTGCTTCCAACTCGTCGTTCCAGGCGTTGAGGCGGTCCGGGCGGTTGAGCGTGAGCACGAGCACGGGCCCTCGCCGCTCCGCCAGAACCGTCGTCGACTGGGCTGCCTGGATGCTTCCGGTCACCGTCGTGGTCTCCTCGTCAGCGGTTCAGGTCTCGGGCCCGCCTCATGTATATTTGAACTCAACGTCAAGTTCAACACCTACGACACGCCCCCTTGCCGGCGTGAGTTCCTTGCGCCAGCGCAGCATGCGAACGACAGGAGTTCCGAGCACATGGCGACGCATTCGACGCACATGCCGATCACCGACTGGGAGCGCATCGCGGCACGGGATGTCACGACCAACGGCATCACCCTCCGCGTCTTCGAACACGGCGAAGCACGGCCGGACAGGCCGCCCGTGGTCCTGTGTCACGGCTTTCCCGAGCTGGCCTTCTCCTGGCGGCATCAGGTGCCCGCCCTCGCCGCGGCGGGGTACCGCGTCCTGGTTCCCGACATGCGCGGATACGGCGGCAGCTCGCGCCCCGACGACGTCGACGCCTACGACATCCTGACGCTCTGCGCCGACCTGGCCGGACTCCTCGACGACGCCGGCGCGGACGACGCCGTCTTCGTCGGACACGACTGGGGCGCCTCCGTGGTGTGGAACATGGCCTTGCTCCATCCCGAGCGGGTACGCGCGGTGGCGGGGATGAGCGTGCCGGCAACACCGCGCGCCCCGGCCCCGCCGCTGCCCATCCTGCGCTCACGCAACGGCGACGACTTCTACATCGCATGGTTCCAGGAACCGGGCGTGGCCGACCGGGCGCTGAGCCAGAACGTGCGCAGGACGCTCATCGCGAGGGAGATCTACTCCGCCAAGTGGGCCGCCATGCCCGACGACCAGTTGCCGCCTCCGCGATGGCTGAGCGACGAGGAACTCACCTATTACGTCAAGACGTTCGAGGAGACCGGCTTCACCGGTGGCCTCAACTACTACCGCAACCTCGATCGCAACTGGACGTTGACCGAGCACCTGGACGGCCGCCTCATCACACAGCCGTCGCTGTTCATCACCGGGTCGAAGGACCCCGTGGGGAAGTTCATGCCCGCGCACGGACTCGACCGGGTGCTCACCGAACTCCGTGGACACGTAGTCATCGACGGTGCCGGCCACTGGATCCAGCAGGAGCGGCCCGCGGAAGTGAACGCCGCGCTCCTGGAGTTCCTCTCCACCCTCGGCTGATAGCATCCGCTGCCACCGGTGATGTACATGATCGAACAAGAGTGGATGGACCGCAGTGGCTGCCCAGACCCCGGCCGCGGACGGCGGCCAGAAACAACCGATCACGCCACGCAGCGCGCGCGGTCTCAGGACTCGTAACGCGCTGATCACCGCCGCCCGCGAGGTTTTCGAACGCGACGGATATCTGGACGCCCGGATCACGGACATCTCCAAGGCGGCCCATGTCGCCTCCGGGTCCTTCTACACGTACTTCAACAGCAAGGAAGAGATCTTCCAGGCGCTAGTCGAGCAGGTGCAGGAGGAGATGCTCCACCCGCACCTGCGCGAGCGCACCGGCATCACCGACACCCGGCAGCTCATCGACGCCTCGAACCGCGAGTACCTGCGCGCGTACAAGAAGAACGCGCGCCTCATGGGGCTGTTCGAGCAAGTGGCCCAGGTAGACGAGAAGTTCATGGCACTGCGTATCGAGCGCGGCAACGCCTTCGCCCGCCGCAACGCCAAGCTGATCTCGGCGCTGCAGGCGAGCGGCGAGGCCGACACGAGCCTCGATCCGCTGATCACGGCACACGCCCTGTCCGTCATGGTGAGCCGCATGGCCTACATGGTGTTCGTGCGGGGCGAGCGCATCCCCTTCGAGCGGCTGGTCACGACCCTCAACAAGATCTGGGAGAACGGCCTCCAGCTCACGCCCTCCGATCCGGAGCGCTGACCGTCGCGCCGGCCGCCCACGGGACAGGCGCGTCAGAGGAGCAGGAACGACGAAAGACCCTTGAGCAACCTGTCCACGTCATCGGCGGAGTTGTACGGCGCCAAGCCCACTCGCAGAGCGGGGCTCTCCAGTTTCATGGCGGCGAAGGTCTCGTAGGCGTAGAACGATCCGGCGGTGGCCAGGACGTCGCGCGCCGCGAGATGGACCTGGGCGTCGCGGGCCTCGCGGCCTTCGATGGTCATCAGAAGGGTCGGGGTTCGGTCGGCCGCCTTCGAGTGCACGGTGATGGCGTCGCCCAGTGCGCGTAGCCCGTCTTCGAGTCTCGTGCGCAGCGCCCGCTCGTGCTCGTGCAGGGAGCCCAGCGCATGTGCGAGCCGCTCCCTGCGTGTGGTCCCTGGGCCCGGGTCCATCGCCGCGAGGAAGTCCACGGCGGCCGTGGCGCCCGCCAGGATCTCGTAGGGCAGCGTGCCGAACTCGAAGCGCTCCGGCACGGTGTCGGGGGAAGGCTCGAGCTTGTCGGGGTGGATGGTTTCGAGGAGTTCGGGCGCTGCCGCGAGCACCGCGCAGTGCGGTCCGAGGAACTTGTACGGGGAGCAGACGAACAGGTCCGCGCCCAGCGCGGGCACGTCGACCAGGTGGTGGGCTGTGTAGTGCACCCCGTCCACGTACACGAGGGCGCCGACCTCGTGCGCCCGGTCGGCGATCCGGCGCAGCGGCGGCTTGGTGCCGAGCACGTTCGAGGCCGCCGTGACGGCGACAAGGCGCGTCCGGGGCGACAGCGCCCGCTCGAACGAACCGAGGTCGAGTTCCGCACGCTCGCCGTCGATGTCGATCCAGCGGACCGTCACTCCGGCACGCCCGGCAGCCTGGACCCAGGGGCGGACGTTGGAGTCGTGATCGAGGCGGCTGAGGACGATCTCATCGCCCGCCTTCCAGCCTTTGGCCAGGTGCCGGGAGAAGTCATACGTCAGCTGGGTGGCGCTGCGCCCGTGGACGACGCCGTCGGCGGGCACATGGAGCAGGTCGGCGTAGGCGGCGCGGAAGTCCGTGACGGCGCGCTCGGCGTTGAGCTCGGAGCGGCTGACTACCCCCCGGTTGGACAGAGGGCCGGTCAGTGTCGCGGCTACGGCGTCGGCGACAGGGCGGGGGGTCTGCGTCCCGCCCGGCCCGTCGAAGAAGGCAAGGCCGTGGTCCAGGGCGGGGAAGTGGGCCCGGAGTGCATTCGGGTCGATGGCCATGGCCTCAGCTTTCTGGAGAGGGGAAAGGCTCCGTGCGCCCACCGTAGGCCGTCGGGGTCTGTGAATAGCTCGTACACAGAGCTAAACTTGTTCCATGGCCACGGACGAGCTGGCAGATTCCTTCGCCGACGTACTCGCCGCCGTGCAACGCCTGTCCCGGCGCAGGCTTCGGCACGGTCTGAGCGCGCCGCTCTTGCGCGGCGCCCAGGTAGAGCTCCTCCGCCTGGTGGTCGACCGGCCCGGCATCGGCGTATCGGCCTCCGCGCGGGAACTGCGGCTCGCCGGGAACTCCGTGTCCACGCTCGTCAACCAACTGGTCAAGGCCGGCTTTCTGCGCCGCGAGACCGATCCGTCGGACCGCAGGTCGGCGCTGCTGTACGCGACCCCCGCCGCCGCGGCCCGGTTGCGCGACTGGCAGATCCGCCGGAGCACGTTGATGCGGGAGCAACTGGCGGCGCTCGGCCCGCCGGACCGGGCCGCGCTCGCCGCCGCGCTGCCGGCCCTGCGCAAGCTCGCCGACAACCTGCACGAGGACCGAACGCCCACCATCCGCACGGATGGTGAAACGCCCCGCGCAGTACGGGGAGAGCAGGGAGGTGCACGGGCATGAGCGAGGACCCCGCGGTCTGCTGCCGCGAACTGGAGTACGCGTTCGGTGAGACCCGGGCCGTGGACGGCCTCGATCTCACGGTCGGGCAGGGCGAGGTCTTCGGACTGCTCGGACCCAACGGCGCCGGCAAGACCACCGCGATCCGCTGCATCACCACTCTGCTGCCGGTGCCGCGCGGCAGCGTATCCGTGTTCGGGCACGACGCGGCGACCGAGCAGATGGCCGTCCGCCGGCTCCTTGGGTACGTGCCACAGCAACTGTCCGCCGACTCCGGCCTGACGGGGCGGGAGAACGTGACGCTGTTCGCCCGCGTCTTCGACGTGTCCCGGCGCGAACGAGGCCGCCGGGTGTCCCAGGCACTCGCCGCGGTCGACCTCACGGACGCCGCGGACCGGCTCGCCAAGACCTACTCGGGCGGCATGGTGCGCCGGCTGGAACTCGCCCAGGCACTGGTGAGCGCTCCCCGTCTGCTGATCCTCGACGAACCCACCATCGGGCTCGACCCGATCGCGCGGACCAACGTCTGGGACCACATCAACGCGGTCCGACGCGCCACCGGCATGACCGTCCTGGTCACGACCCACTACATGGACGAGGCCGACCAGCACTGCGACCGGCTCGCGCTCATGCACCGCGGCCGCGTGCACGCTCTCGGCACGCCCGACGGACTCCGGCGCGACCTGCACGAGCAGCGCGGGAACGCCGGATCCGACGAGCCGTGGCCGACCTTGGAGGACGTCTTCCGCGACGTCGCCGGCCGCGGACTCGACAGCGAAGGTGGTGATTTCCGCGATGTCCGCAGCACCCGCCGCACCGCGTCCAGGCTCGGCTGACCCGGCCGAGTTCGACCTGCTCCTCACCCCGCCCACGGCCCGTACCGGATGGCGCGTGGCACCGGCCCGCGTGATCGCCCTGTGCGCCGTCGAACTCCAAAAGCTCCGGCACGACCGTTCGGAGCTGTACACCCGAGCGGTCCAACCGGCTCTGTGGCTGCTGGTGTTCGGAGAAACCTTCACCCGGATCAAGGCGATCCCGACCCACGGCATCCCCTATATCGACTACCTCGCGCCCGGCATCATCGCCCAGTCCGCGATGTTCATCGCCATCTTCTACGGCATCATGATCATCTGGGAGCGGGACGCGGGCATCCTGACGAAGCTCCTCGTCACCCCCACCCCACGCGCGGCGCTCATCACGGGCAAGGCCTTCGCCGCCGGTGTCAAAGCACTGATCCAGGCCGTCGTCGTGATCGTCATCGCGGCGCTCCTCGGCGTCGCCCTGACCTGGAACCCGCTGCGGCTGCTCGGCGTGGCCGTCGCGGTGGTGCTCGGCTCGGCGTTCTTCGCCTGCCTGTCGATGACCATCGCCGGCATCGTCCTCACCCGCGACCGCCTGATGGGCATCGGCCAGGCCATCACCATGCCGCTCTTCTTCGCGTCCAACGCCCTCTACCCGATCGCGCTCATGCCAGGCTGGCTCCAGGCGATCAGCCGTATCAACCCGCTCAGCTACCAAGTCGACGCACTGCGTGGCCTGTTGCTGGGCACACCCGCCCATCTTCCCCTGGACTACGCGGTACTTACGCTGGCCGCCGCCCTCGGCATCATCGCCGCGTCCTCGCTGCTGCCCCGACTGGCGAGGTAGGCAGCACTCCGTGCGGGCGCGGGTGTCCCCCAGGACCTCTCAATGCCCGAGTTCCGGGAACACATGGGTGGGGACGTCCTTGACGAACACGATCCCGTCACTTGCGGTCAGGTGGGCCGGGTCAAAGGGGGCGTAGCCGTAGTAGGGGGACACGCGGGCGGCCGGCTGAGTATCGCCTAGGGCGGCGGCCAGGCGGGGGGCGTCGACGACACAGCGGTCCTCCGGGAGTGTGCACAGGAGTCCTTCTACGGTGTCCGGCGGCGGGGTATCCACTCCCCGATGCCGGAGCGTGCCGAGGGCCGTGGCCACGAAGGCGTATCCCTCGCCGAGCCGGGCGCTCACGAGCGCACCGGCGCTCCACCACTGCACCGGCCCCTGCCACATCTGCATCGTGCTCTTCTCCCGCTGGAGATGGGAGTTGTGGGCGTGGATGAGCGTCGGGCCCCGATCGGCGAGGGCGAGGAGGTTGTGGGCCATCATCAGATCCCGCAGCGCGCACAGCCACGTCATGCGGGCCGGTGAGGTGTCGGCCATCCAGCGGTGGTAGCGCAGCAGGCCGGTCGCGGTGCGTCCGTACAGGCGTGCCCGGTCGCAGTCGTCCCGCGAGGTGGTCGCCGGCAGGTGCGGTGCCTGCGCATCGAGCAGAGCCACGAGATCGTCGGCAAGCAGCCGCAGTCGGTCGGCCTCGGCCGACTGCCCGACAGACTGGGACGGGTCCATCATCGCGGCGGAATCGGTCCACCGGTCGTCGGCGCCGAGCAGGCTGTCGAGCGTTTCCGCGGTGCAGGGAAGCAGGTCCGCGTCCACCTGGGCCGACAGGTATCCGTGGAGTGCGGTGAGGGCCTGCCGGGGGCTCTCGGCGCCGGTGATCTCCAACGGGCCGTCGAAACCGGCGAAGCGCAGCCGCTCGGACGGGGGCCGGCCTTCGTTGAACGCGCGCATCCAGCACACGAGTTCACGATTGGCAGCGGACGCGCCGAGCCCGAGGTCAGGGTGGCTGAATCCGCGCTCCATGACGTCGTCGAGGGTGCCCGTGCCCATGGTCACGTAGTCGTCCACCACCAGGCCCCTCATACAGTCGCTCTCGATCGCGATCGTCCGGTAGCCCTCCTGCTCGACGAGCTGCCGGAACAGCTCGTTGCGCAGTTCGAGCAGGGTCTCCTCGCCGTGGGTGGGCTCCCCCAGAGCGAGCAGCCGCGGCCGTCCCGGAAGCAGCCTCACGACGGCAGCCGCCTCGACGGCCTGGACAGTGTCCTTGATGTCAGTAGCCATGCCTTAAACGCTATCGTTTAACCTTCGATGTAAAGTTTTTCGCGATTTCGGCAGGATTCAGCAGGCTCATGGCGTCAAAGCTTCAAAGCGGTGTGCGGCTCAGGCCGGTTGATCTGGCACGCGAGCACGGTCTGTCCACGCAGGCGATCAGGAACTACGAGGAGGCCGGCATCCTTCCGGCGGCCGGTCGGACACCCCACGGCTACCGCACCTATACCTCGCTGCACGCGGGGGCTTTGCGCGCTTTCCTCGCCCTGTTGCCCGGTCACGGCCACCGGACGGCGACATCGATCATGCGGGCGGTGAACGAGGGCGCGGCCGAGGAGGCGTTCCGCCTCATCGACGAGAGCCACGTCCAGCTCCTCGACGACCGCCGGACCCTCCAGGCCGTGGAGAACGCCCTTGGTGATCTGGAGCCCTCCACGGCGCCGGAGCCCCGTGCGGGGTCCGATCCGGCCGCGACGACCGGGTCCGGCGGCACGTTCATCGGGCCGCTGGCGGACAAGCTCGGAATCCGGCCCGCGACGCTGCGCAAATGGGAGCACGCCGGGTTGGTGACCCCGCGCCGTGACCCGCTGACCGGGTACCGCGTCTACGACGAGGCCGACGTGCGGGACGCGCGGCTGGCCCATCAACTCAGGCGGGGCGGCTACCTGCTGGAGCAGATCGCCCCGCTGATCGCCCAGGTGCGGGCGGCCGGCGGGCTCGAGCCGCTGGAGGCCGCACTGTGCGACTGGCGCGGCCGGTTGTCCGCGCGCGGGCGGGCGATGCTGACCGGCGCCGCCGAGCTGGAGGCGTACCTCCGCGAGCGCGGCTGAGACTGCGGTCGGCCGGCGGAGAGGGTAGGGGTCACGCCGTAGGGCTCAGTGGGTCCGTGGCCTGCAGCCGGCGGGCGAAATCGGTGCTCCCGCCGTAACGTCGAACCATGTCCGTGAATCTCGTAGTGCTTGGCAAAGAGGGTCAGACCTCGGAGAACCAAGGCGAGGTGCTGCACTTCGTCGACGGCAAGGATGGCCAGTTCTCGTACTCGATCGACGCCGGTGCGCTGCTCGTATGGAAGGCAGATCCCCGTGCCACGACGAGGGTTGAGGTGGCCTACGCCCCCCACGCATGGATCAAGGCCAGCGGGGCCCGCAAGGACAGTTGACCAGCGGGCCGCACCGGTCTGCCGTCAGTCCTAGCGCCGTCAGCTCCCTTCCCCACTCTCCCTATTCCTGATAGGAACACTTCTAACAGGCATAGTGGTGATGGTGTCGAAGTGAGGGGACCCCGGCATGCTCCGACTCGGAATGATGGCGCCGTTCACCGACGGCCTCATCACCTCGGGCGGCTTCCTCCGCGACCTCGCGGGCACGCTCGAAGAGTGCGGCGTCGAGTCACTGTGGACGGTCGAGCACGTGGCCGTCGCCGAGCGGTACGAACCGCTCTATCCGTACTCCGACGACGGCCGGATACCCGGCAGTTCGGGCGCTGTGCCCATGCCCGACCCGCTGGAGACCATCGCCTTCCTGGCCGGGGATTCGCGTTCCCTGCGGTTCGGCACGGCGATGATCGTCGCCCCTCTGCACAGCCCTGTGGTCCTGGCCAAGCGCGCCGCGACGATCGACCGGCACTCCGACGGGCGGCTGATGCTGGGCCTCGGAATCGGCTGGCAGAAGGAGGAGTACGCCGCTGTCGGCGTGCCCTACCAGGATCGCGGGCGACGGCTCGAGGAGTGTGTAGGCGCGATGCGCGCGCTGTGGGGCAACGGCCCCGCCTCGTACCAGGGGCGGCACGTCTCCTTCGAGGGCCTGCACTCGCTGCCGCGGCCTGGCGGCGGGGCCGTGCCGGTCGTTCTGGGCGGGAACAGCGATCCCGCGGTCCGCCGCGCGGGCCGGATCGGCGACGGCTGGTTCCCCTACACGATCACTCCGGAGGACTTCACCCGCCAGGCCGACCTGCTGCGCGAAGCCGCGCGTGGGGCGGGCAGGGCGGAGGACGCCGTGGAGATCACGGTGTGGCCGGGTTCCTGCGACCGTGAGCGCGCAGGGGATCCCTCATGGGTACGGGGCTTCGTCGACGCGGGCGCGACGCGCCTTGTCATCGCACCGCGCATCCGCGGCGCGGACGGCCTTTCGGGCCCACGAGGCCTGGACGCAGTGCGTGAACAGATCGATCGGTACCGGGCCGAGGTGTGGGAGAAGCTGTCGTGAGCGGGGTGCAGGTGCTGGACGTCGTCGTGCTCGCGGGTGATGACGCCGAGGAGTGGCTGCGACGCTGGCGCGCCGAGTATCTGCCGGGTGCCCTCGGCCGGGGCATGGCCGAGGAACGTGTCTGGCGCGCCTGGACCGGCCCGGACACCGTGGCGGTCCGGATTCTGTGGTCGCTGCCGGACAGTGGCGCGTTCTTCGCTGCGCGAGCCGCGGCCGGCGCCGATCCTCGGGTCGCGGCGTTCTGGGCGTACACGGACGAGATCGCGCTCGACCGCGATCGTCACGTGCTGGAGCCGGCCGTCGGCGTGCACCAGGAGGTGGCGTCATGACCCGCTGGGTGGCTCTGCTGCCGGTCGACAACATCGAGGCGTACAACAAGGCGGGCACCGGACCCGACGTCGTGAGCGGCTCCGCGGCGGCCGACCTGCCGGGCAGTTTCGGTGGCACCGGCGCCACTTGGGACGTGGCGGCGGAACGGCCCCCCGCCGCCATCGCTGCGGAGGCCGGGCTGCCGGAGCCACACGACACGGTCGCTCTCGCGCCGGTGCGTGGGCGGTGCGTTCCGCTGCTCGGCCCGCGCGTGAAGCGGACACTGCTCCTCGCGGTGCGCCCCGGCACACCCACCGCTCTCGTCGGGCGACTGGAAGCGGATCTCATCGCGATGCCCGACCACATCTCCACCATCCGCGCCTGGTCCCTCAGCAGGGTGGACCAGACACTCACCACGTCCCGGTGGACCCACGTCTGGGAGCAGGAGTACGCGGACGTCCAGGGGTTGACCGGCGAGTATCTCGGCCACCCCTACCACTGGACCTGCGTGGACCGGTGGTTCGACGGCGAGATCCCGACCGCCGGGATCGTGGATCCGCGCCTGGTCCATGTCTTTCGCTGGAGCCGGAGACCGATCCTGGTCCCGCTCTGAGGACGGCGCGGACCCACGGGCGGGACGTCGAGGGGTGGGTGCCTCAGTCGGCGACGTAGGCGATGAGCTTGGCCATGTTGCCGGTGTAGGCGGACGTCGTGATGCCCTCGGCACTGTCGTGCGGCTGGTACGGCGGCTCCGCGGGCGCGGCCGCGGGGTCGTACGGCGAGGTGTCGTACAAGTCGCCCACGTGCTTGCTCATGTAGGCCGTGCCCTCGTACGGCGTGGCCGGCGCCGGGCCGAGGTACGGGTTGGTGGTGGTGCCGATGGGGGTGATCCAGTGGTCCTTGGCGCCGAGGTCGTCCACGAGGGCACCTGCCTGGTCCTCGGTCACCTCGGGCAGGGCCGGGTCGGCGCCTCGGAACAGGTCGGTGAGGTCGAGATCGCGCACGCTGAAGTAGCGCGGAAGCTCCTGCAGTCCGCCGGGGGTGAGCGGGGACCGGTCGCGCAGATCGGCGACTTCGGAGCGGCTCAGCGCCATCAGCTCGTCGTACGTGGACTTGAGGCCGGTGAGGTCGACGGAGCGGCCACCGGAGTAGTGGCTGAGTGTGTTGCGGTGGTCGTGGTCGTAGTAGTAGGCGCCGTTGCGGATGTTGGAGCCGAAGCGGTGCACGAAGCGGGGCCGGTTGGTGTCCAGCTCCACGAAGGTCGGGTGTGTGGAGTTCTTCAGGAGCGGGTTCTCCTCCTTCTGCTCGCCGGTGAGCGGGCAGGACTCCAGCCAGGCGATGGCGTCGGGCACGCGGCGCAGGTAGTCGTGGTCGCCGGTGAGTCTGAAGTAGTGGAACAGCTGCCGGATGTTGGTCTGCGTGGTGTGTGTGGTCAGGGACCGCGGCTCGTACGAGCGGGCGCTTGCGGGCGCGCCGGCGGGCCGGCCGCCCACCGTGTGCGAAAGGTGCTGCAGGCCCCAGCCCGCCTGGGGTCCGGGCTGCTGCAGCCGGTGCAGGCAGGCCATGGCGCGCAGCACGGGCCGGGTCAGGTCACGCCGTCCGAGCGCCGATATGCACATGAGGAGGAACTTGATGTTCTCGCCGAGGACGTCGTCATTGAAGGTGACGTGGCCGGTGTAGTCGCCGTCCTGCATGCCGTGCTGGACGTCCGACGGCAGCCAGGAGGGCCGCTCTTCGGGCCAGGGCATCTCGCTCACGGCGCCGGAGAACGCGGGGAACCGCTGAGGCCAGCCGCCGTCGGCCGGGCCTCCGCGCAGCTGTGCCTTGAGCATGAAGTCGATGACGCGGTTCAGGGACGCCTTGAACTTCGGGTGTCTGCGCTCCGCGTAGAGGCGCAGGATCAGTTGCGCGGCAGTGGACGTGCCGGCGTCGTCGAAGGTGGCGTTGCCGTAGTAGTGCTGGAACTCCTCCAGGCGCCAGCCGTTCGCACCGATGGTCGCGTACCAGTCGCGCAGGGAGCGCTCGCCCGCGAAGTCGTGGATGTAGTTCCACCCTCCGACGGGGAGTTGGGCTTCGACGAGGGCGAGGCCTGTGCGTTCGGCGGCGCGGTAGAAGGTCTCGTCACCGGTGGCGTGGTACGCGTCGAGGAGGCTGTGGCCGACGCTGGGCGTGCCGGGCGGCTGGACCCAGCACATGGTCCGCTTCGCCTCCATCTCCCCCCAGGTGGTGGACAGATCGGGGAGATAGCTCCAGACGTACGCGCCGCGGTAGGACACGTGCTCGTCCATGAAGGCCGCCGCTCGGCGCATGGCTCGCGCGGCGTGAGTGCGGCCGCTGTCGGTGCGTGAGCCTGCCGGGTGAGCTTCGGGCCGGGACGCAGCCGACGCGATGCCGGGACGCAGTCCGGCCAGCGCTGCAGCGGCGGGCGCTGCGGCGAGTCGGGCGAAGGTTCGTCTGGACATGGGAGTTCTCAACGGTGTCGCCTCCAGGCATGACGGATGCACGTCGCGGGGTGCGCCGGTAGGCACGGCGGCGACCCACAACTCGGGTGTCAGGGAAGGGAAATGTCGTCGGGGCACAGGCCTATCACCCGTCGTTCGGGACCCTCAAGAGTTCGTACCAGTGAAAGTTGTTCATGTACTCGATCGTTCAGCCGATCAAAGCGGGCAATTGACTCGCTTGACACCCCAAAGCCCCACCTGGATTCACATATACAAACTAAAACGATCTGCCGCAGGGGTATTGCCCTCCCAGCTCAGACCCTCCTACAGTCACGCACGTCGTCCGTCGAATCGATTCGACGATCAGAGGGGCCAGAACCAGAACGACCCAGGACCGGACCGCAAAGGAGCGGGAATGGCCACGATCAAAGACGTCGCCGAACGGGCGGGTGTCGCGCCCAGCACCGTCAGCTACGTCCTCAGCGGCTCCCGCAAGATCTCCGAGGACACCCGGCGCGCGGTGCAGGCCGCCATCGCCGAACTCGGCTACCACCCGCGGGCCAGCGCCCGCACGCTGCGCAGCGCCCGTAGCGACGTTCTGGCCATGGCTGTCCCCCGTGTGCCCGGCGAATACCGTGCAGTGGACGGCCGATTCGCCATCGACGTCAGCGATGCCGCCCGCAGTCACGGATACGACCTGCTGCTGATGACCGACCTGGACGGGGTCGGCGGGCTGCGCCGGGTGGCCGGCAGCGGACTGGCGGACGCGGCCGTCCTCATGGCGGTGGAGGAGCAGGACCCCCGCATCGGTGCCATGCGCGAACTGGGCTTCCCCACCGCGCTGCTCGGCCGCGGCGACGACGACTCGGCGCTCCCCTGGGTCGACCTCGACTGGGAGGCCGCCGTCGCCCTCGCGTTGCGCGAGACCGCTGCGGCCGGCCACCGGCACATCGCCTTCCTCGCCTCGGCCGACCACGAGATCGCGGCCCGCCGCGGCTACGCCGTGCACGGCCTCGACGGTGCCCGGCATGCGGCGAAGGAGTCGGGCGCGGACATCCGCGTTCACCACTCCAGCGGCGACCCCGACGTGCTGCGGCGCCGGGTGCGCGAGGTGCTGGGCGCGCGGCCCGCTCCGACCGCGCTGGTCGTCCAGCACCTGCACCGCCTCCCCCACCTGCTTGCCGAGGTGGCCACTGCCGGGCTACGGGTCCCCGAGGACCTGGCCGTCGTGCCGGTCGGCACCCTCCCCGACGACCTGGGCGGACGGCTCCTGCCGCGTATCGAACTGCCCGTCGCGGAGATGTCTTTGGCAGTCGTCGAACTCGCGGTCAAGGCGATGGCCGGCGCACCCCCCGGCCATAGGAGCCAGAACCATCCGGGCCCCGGCCTCCCCCCTCACCGCCTGATCGCGCCCCAGATGGCGACCGGGCCCACCATCGCGCCGCCGAAATCGCATCTCTGAACGTCGCCTCTGCGCGCGGCCCCTGGACCGCGCACCCAAGGCGCCATTCGCGCGCAACGCCCCACAGCCGCACCGCCGAGCACCACTGCGGAACCCCCCGAGCCACACGTCCGGACCTTCAACTCCCCGAGCCGTAGCCCCGATTGGAGAACCGCTCGTGCACTCCCGCGCAGAGCGCAGACTGCCACCCGCCATAGCCGCAAGTCTGGCGGTAGCCGTGACCGCGGCGCTGGGTCTCACCGGGTGCGCCGCCACTCCGGCCCCCGACACCGTCACCGTGCTCAACTCGGCGACGGACACCGCCGAGCACACCGCCAACCAGAAGTTCTTCGACCGCTGCGCGGGACCCCTCGGGCTGAAGGTCGAGCAGATCAGCGTGCCCGCGGACCAGGTCGCCTCCAAAGCGCTCCGGATGGCCTCGTCCAAGTCGCTCACCGACATCCTGGAGCTCGACGGGTCCGAGCTGCCGCAGTTCGCCGGGACCGAGGGCCTGCGCCCGCTGAAGGAAGTCGGCGTCGACACCTCAGGGTTCTCCGGCAGCGCCACCTCCCTCGGCTCATACGACGGCACCCAGTACGGCATCGCGCGCTCCGTCAACTCCCTGGCCCTGATCTACAACACCGAGCTCCTCAAGGAGGCCGGGGTCGAACCGCCCACCACCTGGGACGAGCTGAAGACCGCCGCGAAAAAGCTCACCCACGGCAGCACCTACGGGATGGCGTTCAGCGCGAGCCCCAACGCCGACGGGGTGTACCAGTTCCTGCCGTTCTTCTGGTCCGGCGGCGGTGACGAGGCGAAGCTCGACAACGGCAAGGGCGAGGCCGCACTCCAGCTGTGGAAGGACCTGGTCTCGGACGGGTCCGCCTCGAAGTCCGTCGTCAACTGGAACCAGCAGGACGTCAACGACCAGTTCGTGGCCGGCCGCGCCGCCATGATGATCAACGGGCCGTGGCAGGTGCCGGTGCTGGACGCCCAGAAGAAGGTGGACTGGGCGGTCGCCCGCATCCCGGTTCCCGAGGCGGGACAGGACGCGATCCCACCGATCGGCGGCACCGTGATGGCGGTGCCGAAGAACGAGGACCGTTCCCGCGAGAAGAACGCGGGGAAGATCCTCAACTGCCTCAACTCCCAGAAAAATCAGCTCCAGTGGGGCGAGTCGGTCAACAACGTACCCACCCGGGCCGCCGCCGCGCGGGCCTACGCCGAGCAGAACCCCAAGCTCGCCGCCTTCGCCGACCTGGTCACCACCGCCCGCTCCCGGACCGCCGAGGTCGGCACCCGCTGGCCGGTGGTCGGGGACGCGCTCGCGGGCGCCTTCCAGTCGGTGCTGACCGGCAGGACCAGTCCCGAACAAGCCCTGCACCGCGCCCAGCAACAGGCCTCCACGGGGAAGTGAGGAACCGGACATGAGCACCTTTGCCTCCACCGCCCCGACCGCCAAAGCCTCCGGCTCCTCGGCCGCCCCCGCGAAAGCCGGCTCCGGCACCCGCCGCCGCGGTCTGCTCCGGTGGCTCTTCGTCGCCCCCGCGCTCGCCTACATGGCCCTCTTCTTCGGCTACCCGCTCATCCGCAACATCCTGATGAGCTTCCAGCACTACACGCCCAAGACGTACTTCACCGGCGAGGCACCGTTCAACGGCCTCGACAACTGGCGGGCCGTCTTCGCCGACGAACTGTTCGCCGGCTCCCTGTGGCACACGGCGCTCTTCACGGCCGGCTCCCTGCTCGGCCAGTTCACCATCGGACTGGCCCTCGCCGTCTTCTTCTCCCGCCGCTTCCGGCTCGCCGGCTTCGTCCGCGCGATCCTGCTGCTGCCCTGGCTGGTGCCCATGGTCGTGTCCGCCGTCGTATGGCGGCGCATCCTCGACCAGGACCACGGGATGCTCAACAGCGCCCTGCACGCCGTCGGCCTGGCCGAGGGCGGTGTGCCGTGGCTGAGCAGCCCGGGCGTGGCACTGCTGTCGGCGATCCTGGTCAACATCTGGATCGGCATCCCGTTCAACATGGTGATCCTCTACGGCGGCCTCCAGGAGATTCCGCGCGAGCTGTACGAGGCGGCGTCGCTCGACGGGGCGAGCCCGTGGCGGACCTTCCGCAGCATCACCCTGCCGATGCTGCGCCCGGTGGTCACCGTCGTCCTCGTCCTGGGCTTCATGTCCACGGTGAAGATCCTCGACCTGATCCTGGCACTGACCTCGGGCGGGCCCGCGGACTCCACGCAGACCCTGGGCACCGTCACGTACCAACTGTCGTTCCTCCAGCTCGACTTCGGCCAGGGCGCCGTCGTGGGCAACGTCCTCATCCTCATCAGCGCGGTCTTCGCCGTGCTGTACCTGCGGGCCAACCGCGCCGACTTCGGCAAGGGGAAGTGACCGACCGTGAACCCGACCTCGAACCGTCCTCGCCTGCGGGCCGCCTGGAACACGACCGCCGCGCTGCTGATCCTCGCCGTCCTGCTCTTCCCGGTCTACTGGATGCTCAACACCGCGCTCCAGCCCGATTCGAGCGTGGCCGCGACCCAGTGGTTCCCGGCCTCGCCCGGTCTGGAGAACTTCGGCACGGCGTTCTCCAGCCAAGGCGGCTCGCTGCTGACCAGTTTCGTCGTCGCCCTCGGCGCCGTCGCCGTGTGCCTCGCGCTGGCCGCGCCCGCCGCATACGGGCTCGCCCAGTTCGGGCTGCGCGGCGGCCAGGGCATCGTGTTCACCACACTGATCACGCAGATGGTGCCGGGCATCGTCATCGCCAACGCCCTCTACAGCGCGTACGCGGAGCTGGGCCTGGTCAACTCCTACCTGGGGCTGATCCTCGCGGACGCCTCGCTCGGCCTGCCGTTCGCGATCGTGCTGCTGCGGGCCTTCATGGTGTCCATACCGAATGAGGTCGTCGAGGCGGCTATGGTCGACGGCGCCAACCGCTTCACCGCGTTCGTCCGCATCGTGCTGCCGATGAGCCGCAACGCCCTCATCACTGCCGGGCTCTTCACCTTCCTGTTCGCCTGGTCGGACTTCATGTTCGCGCTGACCCTCAACACCACCGACGACGTCAAGCCGATCACGCTGGGCATCTACCAGTTCGTCGGCGCGCATGTCAGCGACTGGGGCGCGGTCATGGCCACCGCGGTGCTGTCCGCGGTACCCGCCGCGATCCTGCTGGTCGTCGCCCAGAAGTACATCTCCGCCGGGATCACCGGCGGGTCCATCAAGTAATGGCACCGCGTAGCGATAAGGGCTTCAGCCGCATGAGCACCCCCGAATTCCCGGAATTCCCCGACGGCTTCTTCTTCGGCGCCGCCACCGCGAGCTACCAGATCGAAGGGGCGTACGAGGAGGGCGGCAGAGGGCCGTCCATCTGGGACACCTACTGCCGCGAGCCCGGACGCGTGGCCGGCGGCGCCACCGGAGACGTCGCCTGCGACCACTACCACCGCTACCGCGAGGACGTGGCCCTGCTGCACGGCCTCGGCGTGGACAGCTACCGCTTCTCCGTCGCCTGGCCGCGGATCCAGCCCGACGGCACAGGACCGGCCAACGCTGCCGGTCTGGACTTCTACGACCGGCTGGTCGACGAGCTGCTGGCGTCCGGGATCTCCCCCGCCACCACCCTCTACCACTGGGACCTCCCCCAGGCCCTGGAAGACCGGGGCGGCTGGCGGGTACGGGAAACGGCCGAGCGCTTCGCGGACTACGCCGGCCTTGTCGTGGAACGGCTCGGTGACCGGGTGGACCGCTGGATCACCCTCAACGAACCGTTCTGCAGCGCCTTCGTCGGCTACGCGGCGGGCGCCCACGCCCCCGGCGCACGGGAAGGCCGCGGCGCGCTGGCCGCCGCCCACCACCTCCTCGTCGGCCACGGCCTCGCCGTCCGCGCCCTGCGCGAAGCCGGCGCCCGGGAGGTCGGGATCACGCTCAACCCGGACCGGCTGCTCCCCGCCACCCCCGGCTCGCCCGCCGACCTCGCCGCCGTGCGCCGGGCCGAGACCCTGCACAACGAGGTGTGGCTGGACCCGCTGTTCGCCGGGCGCTACCCGCAGCACGAGGCCGAGACGTGGGGCGAGCCGGCCGACGGCTCGTACCGTCTCGACACTTCGTACCGTCTCGACGCCGACCTCGAACTCATCGCCGCCCCACTGGACTTCGTCGGCATCAACTACTACCGGCCGATCACCATCGCCGACGCACCGCACCGCGACCCCGAACCAACGACCCGTACGGCGGTCGACATCCGGGCCACCGAGACCTGGCGCGACGACGTGCGACACACCACCATGGGCTGGCCCGTCGTCCCGCACACCTTCACGGACCTGCTGGTCGACCTGACCAAGCGCTACCCCGAGCTGCCCCCGCTGGTCATCACCGAGAACGGCTCGGCCGAGGCCGACACCGTCACGGACGACGGCCGGGTCCACGACACCGACCGGATCGACTACCTCCGCACCCACCTGGAAGCCCTCTCCGCCGCCATCCGCGCGGGCGTCGACGTACGCGGCTACTACGTGTGGTCGCTGCTCGACAACTTCGAATGGGCCCGCGGCTACGGCCAGCGGTTCGGCATCGTCCGGGTCGACTACGACACCCAGGAGCGCATCCCCAAGGACAGCTACCGCTGGTTCCGGGACCTGATCGCCACCCACCGCGCCCGTGCCACCACCGCTGACAAGGACCACCGATGAAGTTCACCGACGGCTACTGGCTGATGCGCGAGGGCATCCAGGCGTCGTACGCCTCCGAGATCGCAGAGGCGCGCGTCGACGACGGCAGGCTCACCCTGTACGCCCCGGTCCGGCGGGTGGAGGAACGGGGCCACACCCTCAACAGCCCGCTCCTGACCGTCGAATGCTGGTCGCCCGCCGAGGGCGTGATCGGCATCCGCTCCACCCACCACGCTGGCGCCGCCGCACACGGCCCCGACTTCGCCCTGCGCACCGACCCCGACCACACCACGAAGATCACCCGCGACGGGTCCCTGCTGGAGCTGACCAGCGGAGAGCTGTCACTGAGGGTGGACACCGCCGCACCCTGGTGCCTGGACTTCACCTCCGAGGGCCGCGTCCTCACCTCCGCCGGGTCCCGCGGCACCGGCTTCGCCCTCACGGGCGACGGCCACCACCACTCGCTGGCCCAGCTGTCGCTGGGTGTCGGCGAATTGGTCTACGGGCTCGGCGAGCGCTTCACCCCGTTCACCAGGAACGGCCAGACCGTGGACATCTGGCAGGCCGACGGCGGCACCGCCAGCGAGCAGGCGTACAAGAACATCCCCTTCCACCTCACCAACCGGGGCTACGGCGTCTTCGTCAACCACCCCGGCCACGTCTCGTACGAGATCGGCTCCGAGGCAGTGGGGCAGGTGCAGTTCAGCGTCGAGGACCAGGCGCTGGAGTACTACGTCATCCACGGCCCGACGCCCAAGGACATCCTGGACCGCTACACCGCCCTGACCGGACGCCCGGCACTGCCACCCGCCTGGTCGTTCGGGCTGTGGCTGTCCACCTCCTTCACCACCTCCTACGACGAGGAGACGGTCAACCGGTTCGTCCGCGGCATGTCGGAGCGCGGCATCCCGCTCGGCGTCTTCCACTTCGACTGCTTCTGGATGCGCGAGTACCAGTGGTGCGACTTCACGTGGGACCCGGACGTCTTCCCGGACCCGGAGGGCATGCTGCGGCGTCTCAAGGACGAGCAGGGGCTGCGCGTCTCGGTGTGGATCAACCCGTACATCGGCCAGAAGTCCCCGCTCTTCACGGAGGCCATGCGCCACGGCTACCTGGTGCGCCGGGCCGACGGCGATGTGTGGCAGTGGGACCTGTGGCAGGCGGGCATGGCGCTGGTCGACTTCACCAACCCTGAGGCGCGGGAGTGGTACGCGGGCAAGTTGCGCGGGCTTGTCGCACAGGGCGTGGACTGCTTCAAGACCGACTTCGGCGAACGCATTCCGACGGACGTGGTGTGGCACGACGGTTCCGACCCGGAGCGCATGCACAACTACTACACCCAGCTCTACAACGAAACCGTCTTCGAGGTGCTGAGCGAGGCACGGGGCGCCGGCGAGGCCGTGCTCTTCGCGCGGTCGGCGACCGCGGGCGGGCAGCAGTTCCCGGTGCACTGGGGCGGCGACTGCGAGTCCCACTTCGGGGCGATGGCCGAGTCGCTGCGCGGCGGCCTCTCGCTCGGCCTGTCCGGCTTCGGCTTCTGGAGCCACGACATCGGCGGCTTCGAGGGCACGCCGACGCCCGAAGTCTTCAAGCGGTGGGTGCAGTTCGGCCTGCTGTCCTCGCACAGCAGACTGCACGGCAGCAGGTCGTACCGCGTGCCGTGGGACTTCGACGAGGAGGCCGTGGCGGTCACCCGCGACTTCACCCGGCTCAAGCACCGACTCATGCCGTACCTCTTCCGGGCGGCCCAGCAGGCGCAGGAGCGGGGCACGCCGGTGATGCGCGCCATGCTGCTCGAGTTCCCCCAGGACCCGGCATGCCACACCCTCGACCGGCAGTACATGCTCGGCGACGACCTCCTCGTCGCGCCGGTCTTCTCGGCCGACGGAGCCGTCGACTACTACGTGCCCGAGGGGACCTGGACCCATCTGCTGTCGGGCGAGCGGGTCGACGGGCCGGGCTGGCGGCGCGAGCGGTACGGCTTCGACAGCCTGCCGCTGCTGGCCCGCCCCGGCTCGGTGATCCCGTTCGGGGAGAGCGACGACAGCGCCGTGTACGACTGGGGGCACGGGGTGACGCTGCGCGTCCATGCGCCGGCGGACGGCACTGTGACGGTCACTCAGATCCCGGCTGTCGATGGCTTCGCGGGTGCCACCTTCCGCACGCGGCGGGATGGCGACGTCATCGCCGTCGAGTGCGAGAACGTGGGCGAGGGCAAGAGAGACCGAGCGCCGTGGCAGGTCCTGCTCGTGGGCATCGAAGCCACCGGCGAGCGCTCCGAGCAGACCGCCCTCGGCACACTCCTCACGGCCGCGCCCGGCGTCACGGCGGTCTCGGCGGTTCTCATGGAGCAGGCGTAGGCGTAGCAGCCTGAAGGGGGTGGCCAGAGGGCGGTCACTCCTCGTCGGGCCACCAGTTGAGGAGTTTGACCTGACCCACGCTGTCGACGTGGGTGGGCATGGCCCGGGCTGCGTCTTCGGGTGAACCGGCCCGCACGGCGTCACCCAGAGCCCTTCTCGTCGTCGGCGGCGTCCAGTGAAGAACCCTGCTGGACGCCGTCGTCGACGGGCTCGGAGTCGAGCGGCACGCCGTTGGTCCGGAGCATGTGTCTCACGTCCAGGATCAGCGGGAACACTTCGTGGTTGCGGTCCTCGCCCTGTTCGTCCCAGGCCCGCTGCTCGGCCTCGACCGCCATCCGGTCCTGGGCGAACACCCGTTCAGTGAAGCGGCGGATGAGCGGCCATGCCAGGTGGAGCACCCCGGGGACCGGCGGCTTCGCGATCATCAGCAGGCCGTAGGCGTGGTTGACGCGCTGCTCGGCGTCCTGCGGCACGTAGGCCGCCCAGAGGGAGAACGACGGGAGTTCGGCGCCGTCCGGGACGGCCTGAAGGGTCTGGTACGGGTACTGGGTGCGGATCGTGATCTCGTCGGGCGTCTGCTGTCCCCCGATCCCCTCGGCGGACAGCAGTCCGGCGCCGCGGTCCTTCTTGCCCCCGGCGGGGACGAAGAGGTAGCGGGCCTCGACGAACTGCGGGCCGGTCTCGTACCCCAGCAGCTCGGGCTGGATTCTGCCCAGCACACTGCGGTGCAGGAACTGGTGGTTCATGTCGAGCAGGTTCTCGTGCATGAACGAGTAGTGGCAGCGCACGGTGCGGGAGAAGGTCATGGTGCGGTGCGTGGCCGCGCCGAACTCCGGCAGCACCGGGAACGGCGCCGACTCGGCCTTCTCGGGGTCGCCGGGGAAGACGAACACCAGGCCGAACGCCTCGCGGACCGGATACGACCGCACTCCGCGCGGCGGCCGCTCGCACCCCTTGGGCAGGTACGGGATCTGCGAGATGCGGCCGTTTCCGCGGTAGGCCCAGGCGTGGTAGCAACAGCGCAGGGTGTCCCCCTCCACGACTCCCAGGCTCAGCGGCACCTGGCGGTGCGCGCACCGGTCCTCCAGTGCGTAGACACTTCCGCTCCGGCCTCGGTAGAGGGCGATCCGCCGGCCCGCGAAGACGGCGGCGAAGGTGCGTCCCCTGCGCACAGCCCGCGACCGGGCCACGGGGTACCAGTAGTCCGGTGCGATCCCGATGCGCCGCAGGTCGGCGACGGCCCCTCCGCGTTCGTCCACCGGCCGGCGGGGGGATCCCTCCGGTCCGTCGGCGCTGTACTCGTCCGTTCTGGGAAGGGCTTCGGTCATGTACTGCTCCCTTGCGCTGGAGCCGGGAGGACACGGCAGGAAGCACCAGGCTCCCGGAGGTCCACGCACGTTGCGCGGCCGGTCCGTCCCGGGCCGAGCCTTGGGTTCCGGTGGCTGCCGGTCGGCGGGCACGCCGCCGGCGGCATCGGTTCGGTCCGACTCGCCGAAGGCCCGAGGGCGCTCCGCCTGCCGCAGCAGGAATCCACTTCCACGGTGGTAGCAGGCGCCCCGGACGGCAACTGCGACGCCGTGCGATCCCGCGGTCCGCCTGTCCATTCGGGCGCGAACGGCGGGCCCGGACACGCCGGGTGCGTCCACTGCGGGGGCGGTCGCACCCAAGAGTCCCGAGCCGGCTTCCCGCGTTACTCCATTTGCCTGTTCGGCTCCCCTGGGCGCGGTACTGAGCTTCGCCGTTCCCCGTCGGCGCGTTGACACCGTGCGATCGTGCAGCGTCAGCGCGACGCGATCAAAGGGACATATGAACGAGACGGTATCCATTCCCACCGGAGCGGCCGAAGCCGGGGATCACGCCTTCGCCCGGGCGACAACGACAGTGAACAACCGGGCCGAGCTGCACTGGCTCCTCTGTTCAGCTCTCGCCCTCGAACACGCCACCATTCCCCCTTACCTCTGCGCGATGTTCTCCCTCAAGGACGGAAAGAACCGAGAGGTCGAAGCCATCATCCGCAGCGTCGTCATGCAGGAGATGCTGCACCTGGCTCTGGTCGGAAACATCATGAACGCGGTCGGTGCCACCCCCAGGTTCGACGACCCGGACCTGGTACCCGTCTACCCCGGCCAGCTGCCCGGCGGGGTGATGCCCGACCTGGAGGTCTCGCTCGGCGCCTGCTCGATCGAACGGGTACGCCAGGTCTTCATGGGCATCGAGCTGCCGGAAGCCCCCCTCGCCCCGGCCGGGCAGAGAGCGCTCAAGGCCATCTCTGGTTACGACCCTCAGCTGGACGAGCACGGGAACATCCAGAACCTCACCGAAGAGGCCCTCGACGCCCCTCGAAAGTTCTTCGCCCTGGCCGACTACGACGACACCACCGTCGGCGGGTTCTACCAGCGCATCGCGCAGGTGCTGACCGACCTCGACGAGCGTGAGGAGGATCTGTTCAGCGGCGATCCACGCAGACAGGTCAGCTGGCCGCACGCTCCCGGACGGCTGTACCGGGTGACCAATCTGCAGACAGCGCTCTGGGCCATCCTCGAGATCATCGAACAGGGCGAGGGCCACACCCAGGACCCGACCGTAGGCCCGCTACCGGGAAGGGCGTCATGACCAGCACCGAACAGGACGGGGCCACCGGCGGGCCCGACCGACGT
This sequence comes from Streptomyces sp. NPDC045026, assembly GCF_056432625.1. Lineage (NCBI taxonomy): Bacteria > Bacillati > Actinomycetota > Actinomycetes > Kitasatosporales > Streptomycetaceae > Streptomyces > Streptomyces sp. NPDC045026. The sequence goes on along the minus strand of NZ_JBWKIS010000001.1, from coordinate 776,711 downwards.
ACCGCTCTGCAACTGGCGGCCACTGCCGCTGTGTCGGGGGTGCTCGCCACCGGCGCAGGGATGGCGGCCCCTGCTCCGGCCGTTGCCGAACCATCGCCGGCCGCCGAGCCACCGCCGGCCGGCCAGGCCGAGGGAGGCGCGGACGAGCTGGCGCACTACTACCGGTTCTGGGAGATCGTGCAAGGGCGCCGGCTGGTCAAGACGCACGGCTACTGGTCGTTCGACGGGCCGCGGATCCCGTTCGATCCGCACGGAGTGCACCGCCTGATCGAGAATCCCGACACCCAGAAGCTGGCGGAGGGCTCGGCAGCGCGCAAGGCATCCGAACAGTGCGACCTCGCGTACACCGAGATGCTCAGGACGCTCAACCGCGTGTTCGACGGCCACCCCGAAGAACTCGGACGGGCCGAGCAGCAGATGAACGCCCTCGGCAAGCAGGCCCGTGCGCTGATGCGGATCCCGAGCGCCCCCGGCGCGAAGACGGTCCTGGCCCCTGCCTTCCAACTGGTCGAGGACCACTGAGGAGGATGTGTCCGCGGTACCGACCGCGAATCCGACTGCGGATGTGTCCGCGGTGACGACGCCCGCGCTCGCGGTGCCCGGTCCGGTCACCAGCCCTACGTTGGTGACATGGCAGTGATGACCGCAAGACGTCCGGCAAGGCAGGCTCGCCCTCGCATCACGGACGTCTTGCTGGCGGCCTTGGTCTTCGTGCTGGCGATGGTGTCGGTGTCGATCGTTCATGAGCAGCACCGGATCTCCATTCGATGGCAGGCCGTGGTGCTGGTCGGCGCCAGCTGTGTCGCGCTGGTGTGGCGGCGCCGCCACCCCTTCGGCGTACTCGTCGTGGCCGTCGGCTGCGCAGTGGTACTTCAGAGGCTCGGGTTCCGGGAGGGCCCGCTGGGGAACAGCCCGGTCATCCTGTCCGTGTACACCGTCGCGGCGTGCACCGACCGGCGTACCACCTGGACCACAGCGTGCGTGTCGGCGACCGTGCTCGTGGGCGCGGCCATGGTGACCGACCCACGGACGTGGCTGTCGCCGGACAACGCGGCGATGCTGGCATGGACGGCTCTGCCGGCGGCGGTCGGGGACGGGGTGCGATCCCGCAGAGCCTATGTGGCGGCCGTGGAAGAACGGGCGGAGCACGCGGAACGCACCCGCGAGCAGGAGGCCCGTCAGCGGGTGGCGGCCGAACGGATGCGGATCGCACGTGAGTTGCACGACGTCGTGGCCCACCACATCGCCCTGATCAATGCCCAGGCGGGCGTCGCCGTCCATCTTGTGGAGCAGCGGCCCGAACACGTGCTCACCGCGCTGGAGGGCATCCGCGACGTGAGTCAGTCCGCGCTCGACGAGCTACGGGTGACCGTGAGCCTGCTGCGGCAGCCGGACGAGACAGCGGCGCCGCGCGATCCGACGCCGGGCATGGGTCAGGTACCTGATCTTCTGGCGTCCTTCGAACGTGCCGGGCTTGCCGTCAAACGAACGCTGAGCGGCGATCCCAAGCCGCTGGCGCCGGCGGCCGACCTGGCGGCGTTCCGCATCATCCAGGAAGCCCTGACGAACGTGCGCAAGCACTCGGGCGTGGACCAGGCACGGCTGGACCTGTCCTACCTCCCGAACCTGCTGACGATCACCGTGGAGGACGACGGCCCGTCGCAGCTCACCCGCTCCGATCCGGGAAACGGACACGGACTGATCGGGATGCGCGAACGGGCCGGCACCGTCGGAGGCAGGGTGCAAGCGGGACCGCGCGCGGAAGGCGGTTTCACCGTGCTCGCCGAGCTGCCGCTGCTGTCCGGAACGGCCGAAGGCGACTCGGCTTCGACGGATACCGATGTGTCTGCTGCGAAGGGCGCCGACGAGGAGGGAAGCGCGTGACGATCCGGGTCCTTCTCGCCGATGACCAGGCCCTGCTGCGGGGCACCTTCAAGATGCTTTTCGATTCGGCGGACGACATGGAAACCGTGGGTGAGGCCGCCAACGGCAAGGAGGCCTTGGACCTCGCCGAGTCGCTGCATCCGGACGTTGTCCTGATGGACATCCGGATGCCCGAGATGGACGGCCTCGACGCCACGCGCCTGATCAGTGAGTCCGAGGACCTCGCCGGGGTGAAAGTCCTGATCCTCACCACCTTCGAGGACGACGAGCACGTGGCCGAGGCGCTGCGCGCGGGGGCGAGCGGCTTCCTCGGCAAGGGCGTACGGCCGGACGTCCTGCTCGAGGCCGTCCGCACGGTGGCCGCCGGTGAGGCGCTGCTCTCCCCCGTGGCGACCCGCGCGCTGATCTCCCGTTTCCTGGCGCAGCCCGAGCTGTACCCGGCCGTCGTGCAGGATCGCCTGCAGTACCTGACGCCGCGGGAGCGCGATGTGATGTGCCTGGTGGCACTGGGCCTCTCGAACGAAGAGATTGCCGAACGTTTGTTCGTAAGCCCGCTGACCGCCAAGACGCACGTCAACCGGGCCATGACCAAACTGGCGGCGCGCGACCGGGCCCAGCTCGTGGTCATGGCCTACCAGTGCGGCCTGGTCAGCCCAGCGGTGGAACCAGCCGGCCCACAGGCCTGAGGGCCCCCCTCGGAGCAGGCCGGACACCGTCGGACGTAGGGCGGGGCATCGGATACCACGGATGCAGTAGGCGCGATTCGCTCCAGGGGGACGACGCGCGAACACCCCCGCGTCCGCCACATTGGATGCATGAACGGCAGCAGGTTCTTGAGCCCCAGTGCCCGGCGGCACGACCGGCCCTCGACGCCTGCCCGCCTCATGGTGCCGTAGCTGCGCGATTCTGCGCTCATAACGGACGGCCAGGAGAGGACACGACATGTTCAGCACCCTGCAGGAATGCCACACCATCCGTGAACGGCTGGCCGACTACACACTCGACGCGCTCACCGAGGAAGAGGCCCGTGCCGTCACCGCCCACCTGGCGACCTGCACCGCCTGCCGGGACGAGCACTACTGCCTGGCGGCGGTGGCGGCTCACCTGATTCCTCTGCGGAAGGCGCTGGCCGACGAGCCGCGCCGCCGCGTGCTCGACCGGCGCCGCCCGGCCCGGACACGGCAGCTCACGCTCGCGCACTGGACGCACTGCAGGGTCCTGGCGACAACGCACTGAACGCGGCGCACGGACAGCGTCACTCCTCCCCCGGTAGACGCACCCCTCTCGTGCCGTCGCCGCGGCCCCCTTCCAGGGGCCGCGGCGACGGCACGAGGTCGTCCGCGCAAGGTCATCGGGCAGCTCGCATCAGACGCGGCCATCCGGATCCGACTTCTCTTGCAGAGAGGCACAACCATCCGGATGTGTCGCGAGTCACATGATGTAAGAGCAATAAGCTCACAAAGATCACAAGGGGGAAATATGCGATTCAGTCGAACTGTCCTGACTGGTGCCGCCCTGGCAGCCTTGGCGATCGGGGGCACGACCGCGCTGGCGGGACCCGCCTCCGCCGCGCCCAACACCACCCCGCAGAAGGTCTGCGGAAGCAGCTACAAGACCGTCAACTCGGCGCCGGTCGGCTCACTGGGCACGGTCTACCTCACGTACAACGCCTCGAACGGCAAGAACTGCGTCGCGACCATCCGCAACAACCCCGGCACCCGGCTCGACATGTCCGCCTGGATCTACGTCTCCGACACCGACCAGGGTGACCAGGACTACGGGCAGTACACGTCGTACGCCGGGCCGACCTACGTCTACGGCAAGGCCCACTGCGTGGACTGGGGCGGCAACATCAACAACGTGTACGTCCAGGTGACCGGGTCCAACTGTGCCGCGCTCAGGGAGCACCGGGTCACCACGACCCGCTGATCCGCTCACGACGCACAGCTGACCGACTGAGCACCGACCGGCCAACGGGGAGCGCTGCACCCTCCGTTGGCCGGTCCCTGTGCCAAGTCCCCGCACTCTCGGCTCGGTTGAGGCCGGGCCGTCCCGGGCCTACATCGCGCGGAACCGTCCCTGTTCCACCTCGGCGACCAGCCCTCCGCTCATCAGCACGTCCAGATGCTGCACCGCCGTCCTCCTCTCCACCGGCCTGACATGCGGCCCTTCGACGTGGGGTCGGTAGACGAGCCCGTGCTCGACGATCTCCTCGACGGACCGTGGCTCGCCGAGGAACGCGAGCAGCGCCGCCTCCCGCTTGGCCACCACGCCGGCGAAGTCATCGAGCCGGCGCCGGAATTCCTCGGCGCCCTCGATCACGCCTTTCTGGTGGGACGTGCCGTACCAACGCGCGTCGATGTCCCGGCACCGGCGCATCGACGCCTCGAAGTCCACGAGACTGCTGCCGATGTCCCCGTAGTACGGGCCGAACGACGTCAGGTCGATGTCCCCCACGAACAGGAAGCCGTCCGGCTCGATCAGGAAACCGCTGTGGCCCGCGGTGTGGCCGGGCAGGTGAACGACGGTCACGGTGCGCCCGCCGAGGTCGAACACGGCGCCGTCCTCGAACCCCTCGGCGTCCGGTCGCCCCTGCACGTGGAACTCGTCCCGCATCATCTTGTCGACGACGCCGACGTCTTCGGCCGGCAGGCCGATCCCGGCCACCAGGGCTTCACGGGACCGCAGCGCGTCGAGGTCACCTTCGTGGGTGCGGACCGGCACCTCGTAGCTTCCGAGCCCGGCGATGTGGTCCTCGTGCGCATGGCTCACGAGGACCAGGTCCGCGGGTGGCGCACCCTCGACGAGCGACAACGACGGGTCGACGACCAGCGATTCGGCCGCCCCACGCACAAGCAGCGTGTTGCCATACGGGTAGGCACCGCGTTGGGCACCCACGAGCACGCTGACGTCGCCGTATTCTGCCGCTGTGTATCCCGTGGTACGCATGTCAGGACTCTCTCACTTCCCGATCCGGTCTTCGGTCGAGCGCCCACATCGACGGCGATCAGGCAGGACCGTACCCGGTCAGAGGCGTACGTCACCGCACAGTTGCTCAGCGGGACTGGAAGTCGGCCAGTGCGTGGACGACGTGGGACGACGCCGGGTAGAGCTCGCGGTACAGGGCGTACAGCTCGTCGTAGCGGGACGTCATCTCCGGGCGGGGGTTGACGACTTCCCGGACCGGGTTCCATGTGTCGATGCGGGCGTCGGTCACGAGTTGGGCGGCGAGGAGTGCCCCTCCGTACGAGGCGCCGATGGAGGTCGTGCGTACCTCTTGGGCGCGGCCGGTGACGTCGGAGACGATCTGGGTCCAGAGGTGTCCCTGCGTGCCGCCGCCCACGGCGACGACGCGGCGGATGTCACCGCCGGCCGCCTCGATGGCCTCGATGTTGTGCCGCACTCCGTACGCCGTGCCTTCGAGGGCTGCCCGGTACAGGTCTCCGCGTGTGTGGGAGAGCGTGAGGCCCGCGAGGACGCCGCGCGCCCGCGGGTCGGCGATGGGGGTGCGTTCCCCTGCGAAGTACGGAAGCATCAGCAGGCCGCCCGCCCCCGGGCCCGACTCCTCGGCCAGACGCAGCAGTTGCTGGTAGTCGCCGCTGCCGAACAGGTCGCGCAGCCAGCTGGTGACGGCGCCCGACGTCGCCATTCCGCCGGCGAGGTTGCGGGTGTCGGGGAGGGCGCCGACGGTGCTCCACAGCGAGGGGTCGCGCAGCAGTCCCGGCACGGTGTGGACGAGGAACATCGTCGTGCCGTACATGAGCATGAGGTCGCCGATCCCGTGCGCGCCGACGCTCAGCGCCTCGGCCCAGGCGTCGATGGTCCCCGCGGTGACCGGGATGCCTGTCGGCAGGCCGGTGAGGCGGGCGGCCTCGGCGGTCACCGTGCCCGCCGCCTCGCCGGACCAGCGCAGCTCGGGAAGTTCGATGCCGGGGGCGATCCGGTCGGTCCACGGGGTGTACCAGTCGCGGGCCAGGGTGTCGTAGAGCGGGGTGCTCTGGCTGGCCGAGTGGTGGTCGAGGACGTAGGCGCCGGTCAGTTTGCGTACGAGCCAGGAGCTGGCCATGTAGAGCCTGCGGGCGCGACGGAAGAGCTCCTGTTCCTGTTCGGCGATCCATGCCACCTTGGCGCCCGCCGCCTGGGTCGTCAGCCGGGAGCCGCAGCGGTGGGCGATCTCGTCCGCGCCGAGCTCACTTTCGAGCCGCTCGATCTGGGGGACGGAGCGGGTGTCCACGCCGTACAGGATCGCGGGGCGCACCGGTGTGTCGTTCTCGTCGGTGAGCAGGACGCAGGGGCCCATGCCGCTGACGCCGACCGCGGTGACCTCCGTGTCGTGCGCGGAGGTCAACTCGCGGGTGAGGGAGACGAATTCGTCCCACCAGATGTCTGCGCGCATCTCGACGTGTCCGGGCGCCGGGCGGTCGACGGCGTGTTCACGGACGGCCGAATGCAGCACGGTGCCGTCGAGGCCGACGAGGACGCCCTTGCTGCTGGACGTTCCGATGTCCACACCGATGACTGCTGGCTGAGGCATGCGAGCACCGCTTTTCTCGGGTCGTTCCGGATCGTTGCGCTGGTCGGGACATTTCAGGCCGGAGGTCCTGATGGACACGACCGGCTGGCGCTGGAAGACGAGGAAGAGGCAGGCATCAGGATGACGGGTGCGGTGATCAGCAGTGTCGAGAAGATGGCCACGAAGATACCGTCCCGGCCTGGAAACGTGAGCCGGGCGAGCGCGTAGGCGGCCATCGACGTCCCTCCGGGCCAGGGACTCGACGAGCGGACCGGTCCGGCGGTGACCGGTCGGCCGCGTGCCCGAACGACGGCGACGCGGCCCGGGGCGCTCGACGCGTTCCGGGAAACGTCGTACAGAGGCAAGCGGTTCAGCCGATGCGGGCGACCGCCCGTACGGGTGCGCCGTCGGCGGCGGGCAGTTTCAGCGGCAGCAGCGAGACCTCGATGGGCTCGCCCGCCGTCTGCGCGTCGAGCAGGGGGCCGAGTCCGGTCAGGTTCTCGGCGATGACGGCGTGTGCCCCGCACAGGACCTGGTGGGCGGGGAAGCCGTCGGCCGGGGTGGGATCCACGCTCAGCGCGTCGATGCCGACGGTACGCACTCCCGAGTCGACCAGGAGTTCCGCCGCTTCCCGGGTCAGGTACGGATGGGTGAGGTAGTCGTCGGTGCCCCAGTGCGCCGACCAGCCGGTGCACACGAGGACGATCGCCCCGGCCCAGATGCGGCCCTCGAAGAGGTCCGGCCCGAGCCGTGAACGCGGCTGCGCGCCGCGGGCGTCGACGACGACGGCCTCTCCCACGAAACGGTCCAGCGGGAGCTGATCGAGGGTGGGCAACGAGTCGTCGATGTGGAACGGCGCGTCGACATGCGTGCCGGACTGGGACCCCATGTCCAGGTGCAGGACGTTCACGCCGTCCGCCGCGACGTTCAGGGCCGGGGTGAGGGTGACGCGCGGGTCGCCGGGGTAGACCGGCATGCCGGTCGCGAGCTCGACGGAGAGGTCCACGAGGCGCACGGCCGTCACACCCTTTCCGGGGCGGCGGCGACGGGCACGGCGACGTCGTCCGTGATGGGCGGGCACGGTGTGTTCGAGGCGCGGACCAGGCGCGGTCCCTGGGGCCCGTAGACATCACGCGGTTCGGGAAAGAGCGACAGCAGGGCCAGGTAGAGGAGCGCTGCGACGCCGAGGCCCACCAGGAGCGAGAGGTCCACACCGCCGGCCAGGTCACCGAGCGGGCCGACGAACTGACCGGGCAGGTTCACGAACGTCAGGGCGAGGACCGCCGAGGTCATCCATGCGCCCATGCCGCGCCAGTTCCAGCCGTGGGTGAACCAGTAACGGCCGCCCTTCTGGCGCCGGTTGAACACCTGGAGCGAGTCGGGGTCGTACCAGCCGCGGCGGGTCCACCAGCCGAGCATCATGATCACCATCCAGGGGGCGGTGCACGTGATGATCAGCGTCGCGAACGTCGAGATGGACTGCGAGAGGTTGGCCGCGAAGCGCCCGACGAAGATGAACCCGATCGACAGCACACCGACGAACAGCGTCGCCTGCACACGGCTGAACCGGGTGAACACACTGGAGAAGTCCAAGCCCGTGCCGTAGAGCGAGGTGGTGCCGGTGGACATGCCGCCGATCAGCGCGAGCAGACACACGGGCAGGAAGTACCAGCCGGGGGCGATCGCGAGGAGCCCTCCGACGTAGTTCGACGCGCTCGGGTCCATGTACGTGGCTGCCTTCTCCGCGATGATCGAGGCGGTGGCGAGGCCGAAGAAGAAGGGCAGGATCGTGGCGATCTGCGAGGCGAACGCGGCTGTGACGACCCGGCGGTTCGAGGCCTGTGCCGGGATGTAGCGGGCCCAGTCGCCGAGGAAGGCGCCGAACGACACCGGGTTGGACAGCACGATCAGGGCGGAGCCGATGAAGGCGGGCCAGAACCCGGCCGACGAAGCCGACGAGAACGACCCCTGGTAGCCCGGGTCGAAGTCCCCGGCGAAGGCGAAGAAGCCGAGGACGAACAGCGTCGACGCCGCCACCACCGCGATCTTGTTCACGAACAGCATGAACCGGAAGCCGTACACGCACACCGTCAGCACCAGCAGCGCGAACACTCCGTACGCCAGCGCGAACACACCGTCGTTCTGCGGCACGCCCATCAGCCGGTGCGCGCCGCCGACCAGGGCGTCGCCGGAGGACCACACGGAGATCGAGAAGAACGCGACGGCGGTGAGCAGCGAGAGGAAGGAGCCGACGATCCGGCCGTGCACACCCAGGTGGGCCGAGGACGACACGGCGTTGTTGGTGCCGTTGCGCGGGCCGAACACCGCAAGCGGCGCCAGGATCAGCGCACCGGCCACGAGGCCGAGGGCGGTCGCCGCGAGGCCCTGCCAGAACGAGAGGCCGAACAGGATGGGGAAGGCGCCCAGCACGCAGGTGGCAAAGGTGTTGGCACCACCGAACGCGACCCGGAACAGGTCCAGGGGCTTGGCGGAACGGTCCGAGTCAGGGATGCGTTCGACGCCGTACTGCTCCACCTCGGTCAGAGCCGGGGAATCACTCATACGTCCTCCTTGAGAGCGGGCGGGCTGATCAGGTCGTGGGCGGCGCGGGCGGGGGTTCCCTCGCGCGACAGCGGGACATGGGCAGGTGGTCGGGCGAGTGTGCACGGCGAGGGATTGCCACGGCAATCGGTGCAGGAACGAAGAGATAGCCTCACTTTGTGGCTGAGCACAAAGAACACGGCACCGAACGGATGGACCGGCAGCGGGTGACCGTCGCAGACCTGCTGTCCTACCCCGCGCTGCAGTTGCGCCTGGTCGCAGGCGCGACGGGCCTGAACCGCCCGGTGTCGTGGGCCCATGTCAGCGAGCTGGACGACCCCACGCCCTGGCTCCTGGGCGCCGAGATCATCATGACGACGGGTCTCGCGGTGCCCCGCTCCGCCGCCGGACAGCGGGCCTACGTGGAACGGCTCGACGACGCCGGGGTGGCCGCCCTGGCCGTCTCCGCCCAGCTGCACATGCCTCCGCTGCGCCAGGCGTTCCACGCCGCGGCCGAGGAACGCGGCATGCCGGTCCTGGAAGTACCGCTCGCCGTTCCCTTCATCGCGGTCGCGCAGGAAGTCGCGGCCGCCGTCCAGGACGATGCCCGCCACCGGCTCGGCGCCCAGCTCCAGGTCTTCGGCGCGCTGCGCTGGCTCACCTCGGAGAACCTGGACACGGCCGAACTCTTCAGCCGCCTGGAGAACCTCTCCGGATACGTCATCTACCTGTGCACCCGCCAGGGCCGGCCCCTGCTGCCCGGCGTGCCCGCGCCGGACCCGGCCCTCCTGCCCCGCTCGGCGGACGCCCCGCCGACGATCCCCGGCGGATTCGCGCTCCCCGTACCCTCGCCCGGCGGACCCGCGGGCTTCCTCATCGCCATCGCCCGGGACGGTGCACGCCCCGCAGGCCTCGCCGTCGTGCAGCACATCGCCACCGTGGCCGCGCTCCAACTCGCCATGGTCCGCACCGAACGCGAGACGCTGCGCCGCGAAGGCACCGAGATCCTCGCGGAGCTGCTGCAGGACGCGCTCGATCCGGCGGTCGCGAAGCGCCATCTACTGCGCCACTCCATCAAGGGCGAGGCCTCGCTGGCGGTGGTCAGAAGCGTGACGCAGCAGGCCGTACTGGAAGCCCTCCACGATGAGCCGTGCCTGCTCCTCAACCGGGGCGACGACCGCTACCTCTTCGGCTCGCCCCGCCTCGGCGACACGATCGCGGCCCTTCCGGGGGTGACGGCCGGCATGAGCCGCCCCGTGCGGCCCGGCGCTTCGCTGCGGGTCGCCCAGCGCGAAGCCCTGTGGGCCGCCTCCCACGCGGCGGCATCCGGCCGCCCCCTCGTCCGCTACGCCGACGACGCCACCGGCCGCTGGCTGCCCGACGACCCCGCCGCGCTGACCGCGCTCGTCGACCATGTGCTGGGCGACGCGCTGCGCTACGACGCCGGCCACGGCTCCCGGCTGCTCCCGTCGGTGCGTACGTGGATGGAACGCGACCGGCGCACCGACGAGGCGGCGACCGCGCTCCACATCCACCCCAACACCCTCTCGTACCGCCTGCGCCGCTTCAGCGAACTGACCGGCCGCGATCTGTCCGCCACGGCGTCCTTCGCCGAGGTGTGGCTCGCGATCCGGGCCGCCGGACAGCTGGGACTCCTCGACTGATCCACGTGCTATGACCCTTGTGCCGTCAAAGGGCTGACCTTTCGCGTCACCCGCTGGTTATGCTGCCGCCGAAGCGTTCACAGAAGCGCTCAAACGAACAGCGGGTGTCGAGGGGGCCATCAACATGCGTGAGCCGGTCGATCTCAGGCGGCAGCGGATTCTCGCCGTGGTGCAGTCGCGCGGAGCGACGCGGGTGAGCGATCTCGCCGCGGAACTCGCCGTGTCGGTGGTGACGCTGCGCCGCGATGTCGAGGAACTCGCGAGGGAGGGCAAACTGCGCCGTGGTCACGGCGTCGCACGCCCGGTGCTGCCAGAGACGGAACGGGCCGCCGCTCCCGCCGAACCGACGGCCGACGGCGGTCCTGTCGCGGTGGTCGTCCCCGAGCGTCACTCGTACCTGTACGAGGCACTGCACGGCGCGCGGACCGCCTTCGAGGAGGCGGGCATCCGCATCGCGCTGCACATCGCACCGGCCGTCGCGGGGGCCGAACAGCCCATCGTGGAACAGGCGTTGGCGGCAGGTGCACGCGGCCTTTTGATCGCCCCGCGCTGGCGCAGCAGGGCCACGGAGGAGGCCGACTACGCCTGGCTCGCGCGCCTGCCGGTGCCGACGGTCGTGATGGAGCGCAGGCCTCGGCGCGGCAGCGCGCTGCACGCCGTGGACACGGTCTGTACCGATCACTGGTACGGCATCCATCTCGCCGTCGAACACCTCACCGGCCTCGGCCACCGGCGCATCGTGCTCGCCGCGCGGGACGACAGCCCTACCGCCCGCGCCCTGCGTGCGGCGTTCGCCGAGATCGCCGCGGACCATCCGGACGTCGACAAGTGGGCGGTGGTGCTCAGCTCGCCCGGGGCGGCTCCCGACCCGGCGGCGGAGGCGACGGCGAAGCCCGTCGACCTTCCCTCTCTGCTGGCCGAGTTGGGGGCGACGGCGGCCGTGGCGCACGGTGACGTCGATGCCCTCATGTTGGTGCAGTCGCTGCGCGACGTCGGGGTGCGGGTCCCACAGGACTGTTCCGTGATCGCGTACGACGACGTGGTCGCGGGGCTCGGCAGCACCCCGCTCTCGGCCGTCTCGCCGCCGAAGGCCGAGGTGGGCCGGGCGGCGGCGGAGTTGTTGCTGCGCCGGCTCGGTGGGCAGTCACCGGCTTCCGGGGCGGGACCGGCGCGGCGCCTGGAGCTGTTGCCCACGTTGCAGGTCCGGGGTTCGACACAGGCCCCGCACGCCGCGGAATCGCAGGCATCCGGCACCACAGGAACCTCGGGGACAACCACCGTTCCGCAGTGAGCGTTTGACCGTTTCATTTTCTTCTGATCGGTCTATTGACCAGGTCCGGTCAGCCGATCAGGATTCCCGTGACTCGAACACGCAGGAACCGCGGGAGGCGCCCATGCCTGGTCGACAGAGCCGTCGATCGGTGCTCGCCGCGATCACCGCGCTGCCCCTGACGGGCGCCCTGAGCGCCTGCAGCGGGAACGTCAGCGCGTCATCCGGGAGCAACAGCACGTCCGGTACCAAGAGCACCAAAGGCACGACCACCATCACGTTCTGGTCCGCACTGCGCGGCAGCCAGGAGGTGGTGGACGAGTTCAACAAGACGCACGACCACATCCAGGTCGCCTTCGAGCAGATACCGTCCGGCACCTCCGGCGGATATCTCAAGCTCAGCAACGCGGCCCGCGCGGGCAACGCGCCCGACGTCGCCACCATCGAGTACCCGCAGGTCCCGGGCTACGCGATCGACGGTGTCGCCCGTGACATCACCGACGTGATCAGCGACAAGCTCAAGGCCAAGCTGCTGCCGCAGGCACTCGGCCTGACGACGTTCCAGGGGCGCACGTACAGCGTGCCCCTGGACGTCGAGCCGATGGTGCTGCACTACCGCAAGGACCTCTTCGACAAGTACGGCTTCGACGTCCCCACCACCTGGGACGAGTACACCGAGCTGGCCCGCGCCGTGCGCCGCACCGGCGGCAAGCGCAGGGCGACCTTCTTCTCCACGGACATGGGCCAGTTCTCGGCCTGGTGCTGGGGGGCCGGCGCGCACTGGTTCGACACCTCCAAGGGCGCCTGGAACGTGTCGCTCGCCGACGCCCCCACGCGCCGCGTGGCCAAGTACTGGCAGCGGCTCATCGACGAGGACCTCGTCTACGTCAACCCGCCCAACAGCCGCGAGGCCGACGCCCAGGTCGGCAACGGCCTCGTCCTGACCCGGCACAGCGGTGCCTGGGACGCGGGTGCCCAGATGAACGCGCGCCCCCAGCAGAAGGGGCTGTGGCGGATCGCTCCGCAGCCCCAGTGGGACCCGGCGAAGCCCGCGCTCGGCACCCAGGGCGGCTCGACGTTCGCGATCACGAAGGACAGCAAGCACCCCGAGGCCGCCATGGAGTTCATCGAGTGGCAGGTCTCCAGCCCCGAGGCGATCAGGGCCCGCCTGTCCAGCGGCGCGAGCAGCCAGTACCCGGCCGTGACCGAGTTGATCAAGGAAGGCCGTGCCGCCTTCGACCGGTCGTACTACGGCGGACAGGACATCTACACGCTGTTCGAGAAGGAGGCCCGGAAGATCAGCGACGGCTGGGTCTGGGGCCCGCGGATGACCGCCACCGGACAGGTCATGACGGACGCCTTCGCTCGGGCGGCGGCAGGATCCGGAACGATCGAGTCCTCCATGCGCGCCGCGCAGAACGGCACGATGCCCGACCTCAAGGCGCTCGGCCTCAAGACCACCCAGCACACCACGTGAACGCCCGCACCCCGAAAGGCAGGTGAGTCCCATGACCGCGACAACCCATGCCCCCGCGACGGCGTCCGCACCCCCGCGGGAGGCGGACGTCTCCCGGCGCAAGGCGCAGCGGGCGGCCAAGCGACGCCGGGGCGGCGCCGCGGGCGTCCTGATGGCCCCGTTCTTCCTCCTGCTCACCCTCGTCTTCCTGATCCCGGTCGGGACGGCGGTATGGCTGAGCTTCTTCAGCGACGACCAGCCGGGCCTCGGGTTCGGCCCGGAGCGCACGGTCTTCGTCGGACTGCGCTCGTACGCCGCCGTGCTCACGGACCCGTCGTTCCTGTCCGGCCTCGGCACGGTCGCGCTGTACTGCGTGATCTACATCCCGGTGATGACCATCGGCTCGCTGGCGCTGGCGCTCCTGCTCGACTCGGGTGTCGTACGGCTGCGCTCCTGGGCCCAGTTGGGCCTGTTCCTGCCGCACGCGGTGCCCGGCATCATCGCCGCGCTGATCTGGCTGTACCTCTACACCCCCGGCATCAGCCCGGTCATCGAGGTGCTCGGCAAGGCCGACATCACCGTCAACTTCCTCGGCCTGCACACCGCGATTCCGTCGATCGTGAACATCGCGGTGTGGAGCAACCTCGGCTACAACATGGTCGTCTTCTACGCGGCCCTCCAGGCGGTCCCCCGGGAGGTCCTGGAAGCGTCGGTGGTCGACGGGGCAGGTCCGGTGCGTACCGCGCTCCAGGTGAAGGCACCGCTGGTGCGCTCCTCGATCGTCATGGTCGCGATGTTCACGCTGATCTGGGCACTGCAGCTGTTCACCGAACCCATGCTGCTGCGCGCGGGCTCGCAGGTCGTCGACGCCCGGTTCTCCCCGAGCATGTACATCTACGACGCGGCCTTCAGCCGTAACAACTACTCGCTAGCGGCGGCCGCGTCGGTGATTCTCCTGATCATCACGATCGCCGTCTCCTACGGCGTCACCCGCTGGACCAACCGCGTCAACTCGGCCGAGGAGAACGCCTGATGACCACTGCCGAGTTGAGCAGGTCCACCCTGTTGCGCCCCCGTCTGCTGGGCCGCGCGACCGTCAACGTCGTCGTCGCGATCTCCGTCCTCTACACGATGCTGCCGGCGCTGTGGCTGGTGCTCGCCTCGTCGAAGTCCCGCGACGCCCTGTTCAGCAGCAGCATCCTGTCCTTCAGCGACTTCTCGCTCGTCCAGAACATCAAGGACCTGTTCGCGATGGACGGCGGCCTCTACAGCCGCTGGTACGGCAACAGTCTGCTGTACGCGGTCCTCGGCGCGGCGCTCGGCTCGATGATCAGCGTCGCCTGTGGCTACGCCTTCGACAAGTACCACTTCCAGCACAAGGAGAAGCTGTTCGGCCTGGTCCTGGCGGCGGTCATGGTGCCGCAGACGGTGCTCGCGCTGCCGCTGTACCTGATCGCGTCCGCGACCGGCGTCGTGAACACCTTCTGGTCGGTGTTCATCCCGGTCCTGTTCAACCCGTTCGGCGTGTACCTGGGCCGCATCTTCGCCCAGGGCTATGTGCCCAACGAGGTCCTGGAGGCGGCGCGCGTCGACGGCGCCGGTGAGCTCACGACGTACGTCCGGGTCTCGCTGCGGATGCTCGGCCCCGGCCTGATCACCGTCTTCCTCTTCCAGCTGACGGCGATCTGGAACAACTTCTTCCTACCGATGGTGATGCTGTCGAACCAGAATCTGTATCCCGTAAGCCTGGGCCTGTTCCAGTGGAACAGCCAGGCAACCGTCTCTCCCGAGTACTACCCGGTGGTGATCATGGGTTCGCTCCTCGCGGTGCTCCCTCTCGTCCTCGCGTTCATCCTCCTCCAGCGGTTCTGGCGGTCCGGCCTGACGGCTGGGGCGGTCAAGTGACCAAGCCCCGCGTGGCGTTGGCCATGTCCCCCCAGGCCGCGGCAGCCGTCTTCACGCCGCGGTCCGTGGCCGCGCTCGCGCAGGTGTGCGACCTGGCGCCGCTGCCCGTCCTGGACGACCTGACGGCCGGACGGGCCAAGGAGGTCCTCGCCGGCGTCGATGTGCTCGTCACCGGCTGGGGTTGTCCGGCGCTCGACGCGGACGTCCTCGCGGCGGCGCCGCACCTCAAGGCCGTCGTACACGCGGCCGGTTCGGTGCGCGGGCACGTCACCGACGCCTGTTGGGAACGGGGCGTCGAGGTGTCCTCGGCGGCCGCGGCCAACGCGCTGCCGGTCGCGGAGTACACCCTCGCGATGATCCTGCTGCACGGAAAGAACGTCCTGGAACGGGCCCGCGCATTCCGGCGGACCCGTGAGCGCGGCAACTGGCTGCTGACCACGGACGAGGTGGGCAACTACCGCCGTACGGTGGGCCTGCTGTCCGCATCTCTGATCGGCCGCCGGGTGATCGAGCTGCTGCGGCCCTTCGACTTCGAGGTGCTGCTGCACGACCCGTATGTCACCGAGGCGGAGGCGGCCGAACTGGGCGTGGAGTGGGTGGAACTGTCCGAACTCTTCGCATGCAGCGACCTGTTGAGCGTGCATACGCCTCTGCTGCCGGCCACGCGCGGGCTCGTCAGCCGGGAGCTTCTCGCTTCGATGCGGCCGGGGGCCACCCTCGTCAACACCTCGCGCGGCGCCGTCGTCGACCAGGACGCGCTCAC
This sequence comes from Streptomyces sp. NPDC045026, assembly GCF_056432625.1. Lineage (NCBI taxonomy): Bacteria > Bacillati > Actinomycetota > Actinomycetes > Kitasatosporales > Streptomycetaceae > Streptomyces > Streptomyces sp. NPDC045026. The sequence continues at coordinate 760,715 of NZ_JBWKIS010000001.1, read as the reverse complement.
CGACGTGGTGCGCGCAGGCCGCATCCGGGCGGTGCTCGATGTCACGGACCCGGAAGTCCTGCCCGCCGCCCACCCGTTGTGGGAGTGCCCGAACGTGCTGATCACCCCCCACCTCGCGGGTTCCCAGGGCAACGAGTGGGAACGCCTCGCCGACACGGCCGTCGGCGAGGTGGCCCGGTGGGCCGCGGGCGACAGTTTCGCCCATCCGGTACGACGCGAAAGGCTGGCGTTCCTCGCATGACCATCCCGTTCGAAATGCCCGAAGAAGACCGTGAGTTGAGCCCGTTCACCGGCTACGCGCGAGGGCACTGGGAGGCCGTCGCCGACGGGCTGCTCGGCGCCGCGTGGCGTTGGGCGACGCCCGAGGGCGCCCTGCTCGACCTGCCGGGCCGCCCCTCCGCGTCCGGGGTCCGCTCGGACGGCCTCGAAGGCTTCGCCCGTACATTCCTGGCGGCCGGTTTCCGGGTCGCGGGAGCCGGCGGAAAGGACCCGCACGGCTGGCTGGACCGATACGCGCAGGGCCTGACGGCGGGCACGCGGACGCCAGGCCGGGACGACGCCGAGTCGTGGCCGCTGATCCTCGACCACCATGTGCAGGGCCAGCCGATGGTCGAGTCCGCGTCCGTGGCGCTCGGCCTCTCCCTGACCCGGCCATGGCTGTGGGACCACCTCGACGGCGACGCGCAGGACCGGGCGGAGAAGTGGCTGCGCGGCGCGATCGATCACACGCCCGCACCCAACAACTGGTACCTGTTCCCGTTCACGGTGGCGTCGTTCCTGGAGTCGGTCGGCCGTGGCGACGAGGCCACGACGCGCGCTATGGAGCGGGCACTTGAGCTCATGGAGACGTGGTACCGGGGCGACGGCTGGTACGCAGACGGCGACGGGCAGGCCTTCGATCACTACAACGGGTGGGCGCTGCACCTGTACCCGATGCTGCATGCGCACCGGTCCGGCGACACCGCGCTGGCTGCCCGGTTCGGGCCGCGGCTGCGCGAGCATCTGGAAGGGTTCTCGCTGCTCTTCGGCGCCGACGGGGCGCCGATCCACTTCGGGCGTTCGCTGACCTACCGGTTCGCGGCGTCGGCGGCCGTCGGCATCGGCGCCGTCACCGGCCACACCCCACTGACGCCGGGCACCTCGCGCCGTCTCATCAGCGGGAACCTGCGCCACTTCCTCGACCGGGGCGGGGTGACGGACGACGGGCTGCTGAGCCTGGGCTGGCACGGCCCCCACGAGGCGACGCTGCAGACCTATTCGGGGCCGGCGTCCCCGTACTGGGCGTCGAAGGGGTTCGTGGCGCTGCTCGCGCCGGAGGACGACCCGCTGTGGACGACGACCGAGGAGCCCGCGCCGAGCGAGGGCGCGGACCGGGTGCTCGCGCTGCCCGCACCGGGACTGCTCGTCCAGTCGACGCAGGCCGACGGGATCGTACGGCTCCACAATCACGGCAGCGACCATGTCCGCCCGCATGAAGGGGAGTCGGCCGCTCAGGAGGACCCGCTCTACGGCCGCCAGGCCTACTCGACGCACACCGGGCCGACGTCCCGGTCGAACGTCGCGGACAACCATCTGTCCGTTGTGGTCAACGGTGTCGCGAGCGGGCGGCGCAGGATCCGTCCGCTGGGTGCGGGGCAGGGCGACGGGTGGGGTTGGGCCGCGTCCTGGCACCTGCCGGTGTTCGCTTCGGGCCCGCCGACGGTGCCGGGGCTGCGCGTGGAGAGCGTGACCGTGGCCCGGGGCCGGTACGAGCTGCGGGTCCACCGGGTCGTGGGGGCGCCGCGGGGGGCGGGGGTCACGCTCACCGGATGGGCCTCGGACGCGTTGAGGTCCGAGCTGCACGGCCTGCACGGATGGGGTGAACGGGACGAGGTGCGGGCGCCGCAGGGGACGGCGTACGAGCCGTGGGTGCAGGTGCCGCGGCTCTCGGGCGAGGCCGAGGGAACGGCGGTGTTCGTGGCACTGGCGTCGTTGAGCGCCGACCGGTCGAGCACGCCGCTCGTCGAGGCCGTGTCCGAAGTGGCGTTCATCGACGGGGAGTTGCGCGTGCGATGGGCCGACGACGAGCTGCAGACCGTCGTGGCCTTCGAGCCGTTGCGCGTCAGCCATGGGTGATGCTCACGGCTGTTCCTGAAGCCCGGCTCTGTTCGGGGGCGCCACGTCCTCCCCTGCGGTCCGCTCGTGCGGGCCGCAGGCGAGGACGCCTTCAGGCGGTGGGCAGCTGCTGCCGCTCACCGCTGGTGGACTCCCGCACCTCCAGCCAGTACGGGGCCATGTGGACCTCGAACGGTGGGGCCTCGTCCGCGCGGATGCGGGTGGCCAGACACTTCACTGCCAGGGTGGCGATCGCGGCCTTGTCGGGAATCACCGAGGTGAGGGAGGGCGTGCTGTACAGCGCTTCCTCGGAACCGTCGATGCTCGCGATGGCGATGTCCCCGGGGACGTGCAGGCCGGCTTCGAACACGGCCCGTTGGGCTCCGACGGCCAGCAGGTCACTGAAGCAGAAGACCGCGTCGGGGCGCACATCCGTCGGCAGGGCGATCAGGGTGCGCATCGCCGTCAGCCCGTTGCGACGGTCGAACTCCGTCACCTGCGGCGAAAGCCTCGGGTCGTACGTCAACCCGGTTTCGTGCAGGGCCAGTTGGAACCCTTCGAGACGCTGACGGCTGGTCGCGGACGCCGGTCGGTCGACACCGATGGCGGCGATCCGGGTGCGTCCGAGACCGGCCAGGTGCGCGGTGGCCTCGCGAGCCGCGGCGACGTTGTCCACCAGGACGTGGTCGGCGACGACACGATCAGTCGCGTAGCTGCGCTCGCCGAGCAGCACGAGAGGGAACTCGTCGGCCACAGGCGCGAGTTCGCCGGGCGAGACGTGCAGTGGAGACAGGATCACGCCGTCCAACAGCGACGCGCCGACCCCGGTCGCCAGGCGCAGCTCCTCTCTGGCGTCCCCCAGCGTCTCCTCGATCAGGACGGTGAAGCCCAGCGCGGCGGCCTCTGTTCTCACATGGTGTGCGAGCTCCGCGAAGTAGGGCGTCGCGAGGTCCGGGACGGCCAGCGCGATCAGACCGCTGCGCCCGGTTCTGAGTCTTCGCGCCGACGGATTGGGCCGGTAGCCGAGTTCCGCCACGGCGCCCATCACCCGCGTCCTGGTGGCCTCGGACACCTTGGGGGCACCTCGTACAACGTTGGACACGGTCTTGATCGACACCCCGGCGCGCTCCGCCACGTCTTTGAGTGTCACTGCTGCCATTGATCAGCCCCCCGTACTCGAAGTTCCCCCAGATTATGCACCTGTGAGCACGGATCACCGGCGTTTCGGCCGCCTGCAACTCTTTCCGACGAGGGGGTTGACCCTGCGGACGCACGACGGTTACAACGTTGGAACTACCTCACAGCAAGCGCTTGCCGTCCGTCTTTCGAGAGGTTCCCCATGTCTCCAGAACGTCCCCACCATCCGCTGCGCGCGGCCGTCGTCGGAGCCGGTGGTATCGCGCGGTCCAGCCATCTGCCGGCCTTGCGGACGCTGGCCGCGGAAGGGGAGACGGAGGTCGTGGCCGTGGTCGACGTGGACGACACCGCGGTGCGCGCGTTCGCCGACGCGTTCCGGATCCCGTATGCGTCCACGGATCTCGACGCGATGCTCGCCGAAGTGCGCCCGGATCTCGTGGTGTTGTGCACCCCGCCGGCCGTGCACCGCGAACAGTCCGTCGCGGCCCTGCGAGCCGGTGCCTGGGTCTGGTGCGAAAAGCCGCCGTGCCCCTCGCTGGCCGACTACGACGCCGTCGAGGCGGCGGAGAAGGGGGGTGACGGGGACCCGTACGCGTCGATCGTCTTCCAGCACCGCTTCGGTTCCGGCGCCCGGCACGTGCGCCGCCTGCTGCGCGAGGGCGCGTTCGGCCGGCCGCTGGTGGCGCACTGCCAGACCACCTGGTACCGGGACACCGCCTACTACGCCGTGCCGTGGCGAGGCCGTTGGGCGACCGAGGGCGGCGGCCCGGCCATGGGGCACGGCATCCATCAGACGGACCTGCTGCTGGATCTGATGGGTCCGTGGGCGGAGGTGCGCGGCATGGCGGCCCGCCTCGTGCACGACGTGGAGACCGAGGACGTGTCCACCGCCCAGATCCGGTTCGCCGACGGCGCCGTCGGCACGGTCGTCAACAGCGTGCTCAGCCCCGACGAGGTCAGTCGCATACGCATCGACTGCGAGCTCGCGACGATCGAGCTGACGCACCTGTACGGCTACCGCAATGCCGACTGGCGCGTCACACCGGCTCCTGGTGTCCCCGAGGAGACCGTGGCCGCCTGGCACGACTTCGGCGCGGACGAGCCCAGTTCGCACCTCGCCCAACTGCGCTCGCTCGTCGCCGACATCAAGGCAGGTCGACGCCACTCCACGAGCGGCGCCGGCGGCCGACGGACGCTGGAGTTCATCACCGCTCTGTACAAGTCCGCGTTCACCGAGGCGCCCGTCCGCGCCGGCGACATCGGCCCCGGCGACCCGTACTACACCGCCCTGCACGGCGACGCCCCAGGCTGGGCACCTGCCGACCCCCACCAGGAAGAGGACCCCGCATGACACTCGCGCTGACCCACGCCCACGGAGACCGCATCACCGTCGCCCACGCGGCCACCGGCACCGAGCTGTTCGCCTACGTCTACCGGCCCGAAGCCGCGTGGGAGGCCCCCAAGCCGTACCTGCACCCCATTCGCACCCTGTCCGGCGCGGTCGTCACCGACTACCGCCCCAACGACCACCGGTGGCACAAGGGACTCCAGCTGACGGCCTCGCACCTGTCGGGCCAGAACCTGTGGGGTGGCAACACCTACGTGCACGGCGACGGATACCTCGCCCTGCCGGAGAAGGTCGGCTCGATGGCGCACGTCGACTTCGAGGAGGTCTCCGCCGCGGACGGCCGCGCGGTGATCGCCGAGCGCCTGACCTGGCACCCGCACGACAAGGAGCTGTGGGCCGACGAGGAACGCCGCATCGAGGTACGCGACGTGGACGCGGACACCGGCAGCTGGTCACTGACGTGGACCTCGGCCGTCACGAACCGCCGCGACGAGCCACTGCGCTTCGGCAGTCCCACCACCCACGGCCGACCCGCGGCCGGGTACACCGGACTGTTCTGGCGCGGACCCCGGGCTTTCCGCGACGGACGGGTCTTCACCGCCGAGGCGGACGGCGGCGACCTGATGGGCAGTCAAGCATCCTGGCTGGCATACGTCGGTGAGCACGACGGCCGCGACGGTCACGCCACACTCGTCTTCGAGCACGCCGCCGCCAACGACCACGCGGGCGACAAGGGAACGCACCCCGCTCACTGGTTCGTACGCAGCGACCCGTTCGCCGCGGTCGCGCCGTCCTGGGCCTTCCACGAGGAACTCGTCCTCGCCCCCGGCGACACACTCACCCGGAGCTACCGCGTGACGATCGCCGACGGCGCCTGGGACCGCGAGCAGGTCGCCGCACACCTGCGGGGACACGCGTGGTGAGCGCCACGTACGACGGCTTCCCCGCGGCCGTTGGAGTCTCCCGGCTGACCGTCTACGACTGGCCCACCGTCGACGGCCGGCCCGGCGGCGGCACCCCACATCTGCACCTCACATGCAGCGAGGGATACGTGGTGACGGCCGGCCGGGGCACGGTGCAGACCCTGACCACGTCCGGCTACCAGGAGACGCCCCTGGAGCCAGGCACCGTGGCCTGGTTCACGCCCGGCACGATCCATCGCCTCACCAATGACGGCGGCCTGCAGATCACCGTCGTGATGCAGAACAGCGGCCTGCCCGAGGCGGGCGACGCGGTGCTCACCCTCCCCCAGGACCTCCTCAGCGACGCCGAGACGTACGCGACCGCGATCCGGATCCCCACCGACGTCCCCGAGGCCGAGCAGGTGGAGGTCGCCCGCGCCCGCCGCGATCTGGCGACCCGCCGGTTCCTGGAACTGCGCGAAGCCACCGAGGGCGGCGATCCGGAACCGCTGAAGGCGTTCCAGCGGGCCGCCGCCGAGTTGGTCCGCCCGCGCCTCGACGCCTGGGAGCAGCGCTGGCACGAGGGCGCCCACGCCGCCGCGGCGGCGACCGGATCCCAACTCGCCTCGCTGCGCGCGGAGGACGCCGCACACCTGGACCGGGCCAGGGTGACAGCGACCGGGCCCACCGCCCGGGGACGCTTCGGCATGTGCGGCCGCCTGGACGTCTACCCCGGCATCTGACCATCGGCCCGCGGGACCGCTCACCCACCCGGGCCCCCTGCCCCTCAACCCTCGTACCTTTCCCTGGAAGGCCCCCATGCCCGACCCCCGAAGCGGCCGGCGCCCACTCCCCCGCCGGGCCGTCCTGGCCGCGGCCGCCGCCGGCCTCAGTACTGCGCTGGCCTCCACGCTCTCCGCCTGCTCCACCGCGAGTGGCAGTACATCCGGCGGCGTCACCCTCATGTTCTCCTGGTGGGGCAACGACGATCGTGCCGCGCGCACCGAACAGGCGGTGCGGCTCTTCGAGAAGGAACACCCCGGCGTCACCGTCCGCACATCGAACGGGGACTTCGGCGCGTACCTGCAGAAGCTGGCCACGCAGGCCGCCGGCGGTGGCATGCCCGACGTGGTCCAGCTCGACTACCGGCAGGTGACCCAGTACGCGGGCGGGGACGCGCTGATGTCACTGGACGACGTGGTCAAGGACGGCACGATCCGCACGTCCGAGATGAGCAAGGACTTCCTGCGCACCGGCACGTACAAGGGCGGGCAGTACGCCCTTCCCATGGGCCGCGGCATCACCGGCTACGCCTATGACTCCGCCGTCTACCGGAAGGCCAACATCCCTACCCCAAAGCCCAGTTGGACCTGGCAGGACTGGGAAAGGGCCAACAAGAAGATCGCCGCCCTGGGACTGAAGTCGCCCGACGGCCGTCCCTTCGCGGGCGCCAACGACGGCGGGACCAACGAGGACGTGTTCGAGACCTGGCTGCGCAGCCGTGGAGGAAGGCTCTACGCGAGCCAGACCGAACTCGGGTTCACCGAGGACGACCTCACCGCGTTCTGGACGTTCTGCGACCGGCTGCGCAAGGACGGCACCATCGCTCAGGCCAGGGACACCGCACAGGCCAACAGCACCGAGACGAGCCCGATGGGCCGTCACCTGGCCGCCGCCGACTTCACCTGGGACGCGCCGTTTCCCAGCTACCCGGTCCTGCTCGGCGATTCCGTCCACTTCGCACCGGTCCCCACGACCGACGGCCACCAGGGCGCGTACTTCAAGCCGAGCATGCTCATCGGCATCAGCGCGGACAGCGAACATCCCAAGGAGGCAGCTCAGTTGGTCGACTTCCTCCTCAATGACCAACGGGTCGGCGACATCCTCGCATTCTCCCGGTCCACTCCGCCCAACCGCAGGATCGCCGCCCGCGTCGCCAAGACGCTCAAGGGCGCCGAGCGGGAGATCTACGAGTACGCGCAGACGATGGAGAAGTACGGCCTGGACGCCCCACCGACCGCCCCGCCACGGGGCGATGTCGCGATCCAGACCGCGTTCACCCGCGAATACCAGCGCGTGATGTACGGCCTGGCCACACCACGCCAGGCGGCACGCGAACTCATCGACGAGGCCAACCGGGAGCTGAGGTCATGAGCACTGTGTCGACCAGGGCGCCCTCGCGCCCCGCCCCGGACACGGACCGTCGGCCGCCGGCCCGGCGTCGGCGCCAGGTACGTGAACGGCAGTGGCCCGCCTACGTGTTCCTCTCCCCATGGATGATCGGCGCGGTCGTCCTGACCCTCGTGCCGATGGCCGTCTCCCTGTACCTGTCCTTCACGGACTACAACCTGTTCGACCCGCCGCACTGGGTGGGCCTGCGCAACTACACCGAGATGCTCACCGAGGACCCCCGCTACTGGCGGTCGGTCGGCACCACGATGCTGTACGTCGTCGTGGCCGTCCCGCTGAAACTGGCCCTCGCCCTCGGTGTGGCGATGCTGCTGAAGAACCTCAATCGCGGCCGGGCCTTCTACCGTTCCGCCTTCTACGCGCCGTCCCTGCTCGGGGCGAGCATGTCCATCGCCTTGGTGTGGAAGGCGCTTTTCAACGACGGCGGCACGGTCTCCGGACTTCTCGACTCGGTCGGCATCCATGTGGGCGGCTGGGTGGGCAATCCCCACCTCGCGGTGTACGTGGTCGTCCTGCTGACGGTGTGGCAGTTCGGGGCACCCATGGTGATCTTCCTGGCCGGCCTGCAGCAGATCTCGCCCGATCTCTACGAGGCTGCGTCGCTCGACGGCGCCGGCCGCCGACGGCAGTTCCTCTCCATCACCGTGCCGATGCTGTCCCCGGTCATCTTCTTCAACCTGGTGCTGGAGATCATCAACTCCTTCCAGGTCTTCACACCGGCCTTCGTCATCAGCGGCGGCAAGGGCGCCCCCGCCGACTCCACCATGTTCTACACGCTCTATCTGTACGAACGCGGCTTCACCGCATCGCACATGGGCTACGCGGCGGCGATGGCCTGGATGCTGCTGCTCGCCATCGCCGCGATCACCCTGATCCTGTTCCGGACGTCCCGGTCCTGGGTCTTCTACGCGGACGAGGAGGGACGATGAACATCGCCATGAAGCGGTGGCTGCCGCAGACGGCCGCGGCCGTCTGCCTGCTCGTACTGCTGTATCCGCTGGCCTGGCTTCTCGCCACGTCGCTCAAGCCGGCCGACGAGGTGGTGACCAGGCTCGACCTGTGGCCCAGCCACCTGGAGTGGTCGAACTACACGACCGCGCTGGACGGCGTCTCGGGCATCACCGTCACACGACTGCTCGGCAACACCCTGCTGATCGCGGTCGGCGCCGTCGTCGGCAACGTCCTGTCCTGCTCGCTGGCCGCCTACGCCTTCGCCCGGCTGCGCTTTCGTATGAGCAAGGTGATGTTCGCCTTCATGGTGGCGACGCTGATGCTGCCGCACCACGTCGTCCTGATCCCGCAGTACATCATCTTCAACCGGCTCGGCATGGTGGACACCTACTGGCCACTCATCCTGCCCAAGTTCCTCGCCACCGAGGCCTTCTTCGTCTTCCTCATCGTCCAGTTCATGCGCGGCCTGCCGCGTGAGTTGGAGGAGTCCGCCCGCATCGACGGCTGCGGCGCCTTCCGCACGTACTGGTCGATCACTCTCCCACTGACCCGTCCCGCGCTGATCACCACCGCCATCTTCACGTTCATCTGGACGTGGAACGACTTCTTCACGCAGATGATCTACCTGTTCGCGCCGGAGAAGTTCACCATCACGCTCGCCCTGCGCAGCTTCGTCGACCAGTCCAGCACCTCCGCGTACGGGCCCATGTTCGCCATGTCGGTGATCTCGGTCCTGCCGATCGTGCTGTTCTTCTTCGTCTTCCAGCGCTATCTCGTGCAGGGCATGGCCACCTCCGGGCTGAAGGGCTGAGCCGCCATGACCCACGTGCCCACCGCGTCCCGCCGGGACAGCCGCGATCACCGGGAGCCCGGCGAGGTCTTCGGGCCGGGCTTCTCCCTCTTCGCCGACGTGCTCCTGGTCGGCCTGCTCACCACCGCGGCCTGTCTTCCGATCGTCACGGCACCGGCCGCGTTCGCCGCTGCGTCGGCCGCCCTCCGGCAGACCGCGGACCACGGCGTCCAGGTCAGGGCCGGTACGTACGTCGGCCACCTGAGGGCACTCATGACAGCGCGGGTGCTGGCCGCCGGGTGCGTTCCGCCGCTGCTCGCGCTCGTCGTCCTGATCGACGCCGCGCTGCTGCGCAGTTCGCTGCCCGGCGCGGCCGTCATGTCGCCGGCGCTGGCGCTGCTCACCCTGGGGGCCACGGTCCTGCTCGCCGGCGCCGTGCTCCTGAGCGTGGTCCTCGCCTGGTCGATTCCCCTGCTGACCCCGCTGCTGCCCGGGCCGTTGGCGTTCGCCGCCACAGTCGTGGAGCTCCGGTCCGGCTCGGACCGGAGCTGATCTCGGCAGCACCTGTCCTCCCCTGTACTCCCGTACGACACCACCGGAGTTCCTGCATGCCGTACCCCCATCTGGACGCTGCCGGTCACCCGAGGCCGCAGCTCGTCCGCGACCCCAACTGGCGGGACCTGAGCGGTCCGTGGCAGTTTTCCTACGACGACGCGGACCACGGCCGCTCCGGCCGCTGGATGGACCCGGACACCACCGAACCCTTCGCCGCCACCATCGCTGTGCCCTTCCCACCCGAGTCCGAGGCATCGGGCATCGGCGACACCTCCTTCCACCCGGTGCTCTGGTACCGGCGCACGATCGAGGTCACCCGGCCGGCAGAGGGCCGGCGTCTGCTGCTGCATTTCGGCGCGGTCGATCACCGGGCCGAGGTCTGGGTGAACGGACACCTGGTAGGGCGTCACGAAGGCGGCCACACAGGCTTCTCCTGCGACCTCACCGACGCAGTCCACCGGGACGGGGAGCAGACCGTCGTCGTCCGGGCCGAGGACCAGCCCCTCGACACCATGCAGCCTCGCGGCAAGCAGGACTGGCGACGGGATCCTCACGTCATCTGGTACCACCGCACCTCGGGGATCTGGCAGCCGGTGTGGCTGGAGGACGTGCCGAACGAACACATCACCGTCCTGCACTGGACCCCCGACGTGGCCCACGCCCGGGTCCGCTGCCGGCTCCGGCTCAACCGGTGGCCGCAACGTCCGCTGACCGTCACGGTCCGCCTCACACAGGGCGATCGCGTGCTGGCCGATCAGCGCACGCTGACCGACGGCCAGGAGACGGAGTTCGACGTCGCGGTGCCGGCCCTTCGACACGCTCAGGACCTGGACGACCTGCTCTGGAGCCCCGAGCAGCCGCATCTCGTCGATGCGAACGTGACGCTGAGCGACGCGGCCGACGAGACCTCCGTCGACCGCGTCACGTCCTACCTCGGTCTGCGCGACATCGGCTGGGACGACGGCGTCTTCCTGCTCAACCACAAGCCGTACTTCCTGCGGTTCGCGCTCCAGCAGGCCTACTGGCCCGCATCCCATCTGGCGGCGCCTTCCCACGCGTTGCGCCGCGACGCCGAACTGGCCAAGTCCATCGGCCTCAACGGGCTGCGCATCCACCAGAAGATCGAGGACCCCCGCTTCCTCTACTGGGCCGACCGGCTGGGGCTGATGCTCTGGGAGGAGATGCCGTCGGCGTACACGTTCGGCACGCAGACCGTCGAGCGGGTGGTCGGTGAATGGACGGAGGCGATCTCGCGCGACCTCAGCCACCCGTCGATCGTCGCGTGGGTTCCGGTCAACGAGTCCTGGTCCGTGCCGAACCCGGCGCTCGTCCCCGCACAGCGGCACTTCATGGACAGCCTCTACCACCTGACCAAGGCCCTCGACCCGTCACGCCCGGCCGTCTCCAACGACGGCTGGGAGATCTCAGCCGCCGACATCTGGGGTGTGCACGACTACACCCAGGACGCTCAGGTGCTGCGGGAACGGTACGGGCACCACTCGGTGCGGCAGGGCGAGTTCGCCGAGCAGTGGCCCGGCGCCAAGCGCCTCGTCCTGGACGGCGTACGCCACCAGGGGCAGCCCGTCGTACTGAGCGAGTTCGGCGGGGCCACCTTCGAACCGGCCGAGGGTGCGGAGTGGTTCGGCTACGACACCGTGAGCACGAAGGAGGACTTCGTCGAGCGCCTGGCCGGATTGGTGGAGGCCGCGGTGGACTCGGGCCTCGCCGGCTTCTGCTTCACCCAGTTCACCGACACCGAGCAGGAGATCAACGGCCTGCTCACGGCGGACCGTCAACTGAAGCTCCCCGAGGCGGAGTTGCGGGCCATCCTGACCCGGACCCGAGGCCGGTCAGGCACCGGCACATAGGCCCGCAGCCGCTGCGGACCTTGACAGTCATCCTTCCGCGATTCCATATTTGTCCCGCAAGGCGAAATGAGTTGCGCAATCAGCAACTGCCGGACCTAGGCACCCAAGGGACATATGGAACGGCGCCAGTTGGAATACTTCATGGCCGTGGTCGAACACGGCGGTTTCACCACCGCCGCGCGCGCCATGCATGTGGCCCAGCCGTCGCTCTCCCACGCAATCCGGGCCCTTGAACGGGAACTGGGCGGGAGCCTGTTTCACCGACTGCCGCAGGGTTCCGCCCTCACCTCGGCCGGTGAGGCGCTGGTCGGTCCCGCGCGCCAGGTCCTGCGCGACCTGTCCACCGCGAGGTCGCTGGTCCGCGAGGTCCTCGGGCTCAGCGGCGGCCGGCTCGACATCGTCTCGCAGACGACCCTGGCCGTCGACCCGTTGGCCCTCATGCTGGGGCGCTTCCATCGGGCGCACCCGAAGGTGGGTGTGCACGTGGTGGACCCGGAACACAGCCGCGACGTCGTGCGCATGGTCGAAAGCGGCGAGTGCGAACTGGGGCTGGTGGACGAGGCGGTGGCCCTGTCGGACCTGTCCTCGCATGAACTGCCGGAGCAGGAGATGTACGTCATCCTGCCCCCTGACCACCCGCATCCGCAGACGGACACAGACACGGACACAGACACAGACACCGTGACGCTGAGCGAGCTGGCCGGGATGGATCTCGTCGTCACGCCCCGCGGCACCGCCACCCGCGACATCCTGGAGGACGTGTGCGCGGGCGCCGGCACCATGCCACGGATCGTGGTGGAGACGGCGCACCGCGCGATGATCGCGCCGCTGGTGCTGGCGGGCGTCGGGGCTTCGCTGCTGCCCGCGTCGATGGCCTCGGACGCCGCGCTGCGCGGAGCCCGAATGCTGTCCACCCGGCCGCGGTTGCTACGCCGTGGTCACGTGGTGTGGCGGTCGGGCCCGCTGTCCCCGGCCGCCCAGGCCTTCGTCGACATCGCCGTCGGGCAGCAGTCGCGCCCCTGAACCTATGCCCTGTCAGCACCTGGGCGGGATCGAAACCGCTCAGTGGATAAAAACTTTCTACCAACCCCATTCATAACGCGTCTCGGCTGCCTCCGGTCAATCGATTGACCGAGTCAGAAGACGACTGCGAGGGTGGCTCATACCAATTCCGGCAGCACCTACGTCTGAATTGCTCCACCGCATTGCCTGCTCAATTGGCGAGGAGAAAAGTATGGGACATTCGCACGGGCACGGCCATTCCCACGGGAACAGCCATTCTCACGGTCACGCTCTTTCCTGCGGAATCGACCACCACAGTGGCGAATACACCGATCAGCAGCGGGCCGACCTGGAACTCGTACTCGCTTTCAACCGCCGATTCGCCAAGGCAATTGACGATGGTCTGGACATCACCGAGGTCGAGAAGCTCCTCGACCCGGACCCGCTGCGCTACATGTGGGTGGACGAGGGCGGCGGGCGGCTGCGGGAGTTCCTCGACACCGCGGACCAGGCACTGGAGACCGCGGGGAAGCTGCCCGGGCACCAGCGCCGGCCGGGCAGCCTGGTGCCCGGCTCCACGTCGGCGGCCCGCCCGTCGGTCGCCGCCTCCGCCGACGGCGACCTGCTCCACACCTGGATCGAGTGGCGCAAGGACGTCGGCGAGTGTGTCGTCGCCGCTCTGCAGCCGGCCGGGCAGGACGTGGGCGAGTCCGTCACTCTGTCCGGCAGCCCGGGTGACTGCTTCCGTCCCACCGCGGTGTTCGACGGATCCGACCGGGCCTGGGTGTGCTACGCCCGCGCTGAGGGCGGGAAGGTGGGTGTGTGGGCGTCCCGTTATGAGGACGGCGCGTGGAACACACCCGAGTTGGTGAGCACCACCAGCCATCCGTCGTTCAACCAGGAGATCGTCGCGCATCCGGACGGCTCGGTGGAGGTGTGCTGGCAGGGCCGCGAAGAGGGCCGGTTCGGCATCTACACGCGGCGGTGGGTGGAAAGGCGTTGGCAGCCCACGCAGTTGGTGAGCGACACGTCGGCGGCGAATGTGTGGGACCCGTCCGTGGCTGCCGCCGACGGGCGCACGGTGTATGCCTGGAGCGAGTACCACCAGGGTGCCTACCGCGTGGTCCTGCGCACCAGGTCGGCCGACGGGGCCCTCTCGCCGCTGCGGGCTGTCAGCTCCGGGAGCGACTACGCGCTGCACCCGAGCGTGGCCGTGACCCGGGACGGCGGCATCTGGTGTGCGTTCGACGTCATCACCGTGCACGGGCACGGGAGTTCGGGCCCGACGAGGCTTCGCGCCACGGAGACGCTGGGTGGCGTCGCCGGCCCCTCGGGGATGCGGGAGCCGGGCGATTACGTGCCACCGGAGCTGCTGCCCGACATCGAGGCGTCCTTCCGCGTCGTCCGCGTCGACGACGACGCGGTCCGGGAGGCCACCGGCGAGCTGGCCCCCTGCCTGGACACCACACCGAGCGCGCTGCCGCGCCTCACGACGACGGCCTCCGGGGCGCTCGTGGTCGCCTACCGGTTCCACCGGCGACTCCCCCTGATGACGTACTACTGGGAGGTCGCCACCCAGACCCTCGGCCCGCAGGGGTGGTCCGCGCCGACCACGTACGCCGGAAGCGACGGCACGCTCGAGGAGCCTGCGCTGGCCGCGGTCGGCGACACGGTCACCGTCGCCTGGCAGACCGACGGCCGTCTGGCGCGCGGGCTCGAGTGGACCGAGGGCTTCGGCGGCCGCGAGTGCCCCTTCCTGCTGGAGCACCAGGGCGAGGTGATCTGGCACAGCGTGCACGGCGTCGGCAAGGTGGGCCACGCGCAGATCCAGGTGGCGGCCGGTGCAGCGGCGGCCGGCACCGCGCACGAGGTGGTGCACAGCGAGCGGCGGTACGAGGCCAGGACCTGGGTGAGCGCCGAACGCGACCGGTACCGCACCACGGTCGGGGACCGTGAGTACCAGCTGTACTGGGGCGACCTGCACCGGCACTCCCTGGTCAGCCGTTGCACCTCCGGCGACGAACCGTCCCTGGAGGACTTCTACCGCTACTCGTGGGACGTGTGCGAGTACGACTTCTGGGCGGTCACCGACCACTCGGAGAACAGCAGTGACTACCAGTGGTGGAGCATCCAGAAGCTCGCCGACCTGTTCCGCATCGACGGCCGGTTCGTCCCGCTGTACGGCTTCGAGTGGACCGGAATGAGTGGCCACCAGAACGTCATCTTCGGCGACGTGGAGCGCGGCGCACCCATTTACTCCTCCTACGCCCAGCCCACCTCGACCCCGGCGAAACTGTGGGAGCTGCTGGACCAGCACCCCGACTTCCCCGCGATCACCATCCCCCACCATCCCGGGTCGGCCATGGTGCCGTTCGACTGGGACTACTACGACCCCAAGTACCTGCGCCTGTCCGAGGTGTTCCAGGCCTGCCGTGGCAACTACGAGGCCGACGGCTGCTTCCGCCAGTACTCCGACGGCACCCTGCCGGGCACCTTCGTCACCGACGGGCTGAACCGCGGGTACCGGTTCGGCCTGATCGCCTCCTCCGACCACGGGCACGGCGCGAGTTACGTCGGCGCGTACGCCGAGAACCTGGACCGCGCGTCCGTCTACGGTGCGCTCGACCAGCGCAGGGTCTTCGGCGCTTCGACCCGGGACGTCGTGGTCGACTTCCGTATCGGGGACGCCTTCATGGGATCCGAACTCACCGCGAGCGGACCGGTGGAGATAGAGGCGTACGTCCGCGGCTACACCGACATCGCCCGCATCGACATCCTCAAGGAGGGGCAGCCCGTACACACCGTCGTTCCCGAGCAGCAGGTGCCCGAGGGATGGCTGACGGTTCCGCTGCGGCTGGAGTGGGGCCTCGGTCACGCCACCGTCGCCTGGGACGGCGCTCTGCACATCGAGGACGGCGAGGTGGTCCAGACTCCGTACTGGAGCCCGGAGATCACGCATGCCACATCCGCGGACGTCGGATGGAGCGCGAGCACGCGGACGTTCGGAGAGCCTTACGGAGCCCAGCGCGGCGGAATCGAACTCACCCTGGTCGGACCGGCAGAGGCTCGCGTCACCGTGACCACCGCCCATGGCGATCTCACCGTCCCACTCGGCGAACTGGTCGGCCAGGTGGTCGACATGCCCGTGAGCTGCCCGGGCCGCTTCCGGATCCAGCCCGGCGTCGGGGGCCTCACCAGCATCGGTGGCGCCGAGCGCCGACTGCGGTGGACGGACACCGTCACGGCTCCCACGTGGTACTACCTGCGGGCGATCCAGGTCGACGGCGAGATGGCGTGGTCGTCCCCGGTCTGGGTGGACCCGGCAACCCGGTAGAGGCGCGGGAGCGGCACATCCTCGGTTTTCTTGACCCACTTGTCCCCGACCCAGCGAATCGTGAGGAAACATCGTGGGATTTTCCGTCATCGATGACGCACCCGTCACCGGATTCCACCGCAAGCTGACCGCCGCCTGCTGCGGTGGCCCACTCCTTGACGGCTACCTCCTGGGCATCGTGGGCATCGCGCTGACCGGCATCACCGCCCAGATGGCGCTGGGCACGGCGACCGAGGCGGTCATCGGCGTGGCCGCGCTCATCGGCATGTTCTTCGGCGGCCTGGTCTTCGGTCCCCTCACCGACCGGGTCGGCCGCAAGACCATGTACACCCTCGACATCCTCGCCCTGGTCATCGCGTCGGTGCTCTCGGTGTTCGTCACCGAACCCTGGCAATTGATCGTGCTGCGCTTCGTGATCGGTGTGGCCATCGCCGCGGACTATCCCATCGCCACGGCGCTGCTGACGGAATGGCTGCCCCGCAAGCGCCGGGCTCAGATGTTCACGTCCATCATCGTCATCTGGTACGTGGGCACCGCCCTCGCCTACCTGGTCGGATACCTGATCACCGCGTACCTGGGCGACGGCGGCTGGCGCTGGATGCTCGGCAGCTCCGCGATCCTGTCGGCGGTCATCTTCCTGCTCCGGGTCGGCACGCCCGAGTCTCCTCGCTGGCTGGTCGGTGCCGGCCGGGCCGAGGAGGCCTGCCAGATCATCGAGCACGCGCTGAAAGTTCCGGTGTCCGCAGCCGAGTTGCAGGATGCCGCGCCCGACGCCGGGCGGGCCCGCGGGAACATCACCGAGCTGTTCCGCGGTGTCTACCTGCGTCGTACCGCGTTCGTCGTCGTCTTCTTCAGCTGCGCGATCATCCCGCTTTTCGCGTTGCTCACCTTCGGTCCGCAGCTGCTGAGGGCCTTCGGGCTCGGCACCGGCAACGCCGCCAACCTCGGCACCGCGCTCATCAACCTCGTCTTCGCCGTCGGATGCCTGCCCGCGATGCGTCTCCTTGAGACCGTCGGCCGCCGCAAGACCATCATCTGGTCGTTCGCGCTGATGGTCCTTCCGCTGATGGCGCTCGGCACCTGGACCCACGCGCCCGCCGCGTTCTCCGTGGCCTTCTTCTGCCTCTACGCCCTGCTTTCCGGAGGTCCGAGCATCCTCGAGTGGAGCTATCCCAACGAGTTGTTCCCCACTCACATCCGCGCGGCGGCCGTCGGCGTGGCGGTCGCGCTGACCCGTTTCGGTGCGGCCGTCGGCACGTTCCTCGTGCCCGTGTCGCTCACCGAGCTCGGGGCGGGCCTGACGATGTACATCGGGGCGGGGATCACGTTCGTCGGATTCCTGGCCTGTGTCGCCTGGGCCGAGGAAACCCGCGACCGCTCGCTCGAAGAGACCGGCGGCGACGGGGTGTCCGGCCTGCCCCAGCGGTCCGTTCCACCGGTGGCGGGTGGCGCGTACCCCTCCCACAAGCCGGAGACCCGGTCCGTTTGAGGCCGCTGGGCGTCAGGCAGTGCCCGCAGGCTCGGTGCCGAGAAGCCCGCCTACGCCATGTCGGCCGCCGCGGGCGTGCCGGACTCACCGGCGAACCTGCTGTTCCTCCTCGCCGTCCGCGGCGGAGACCTCACCGTGGTCGCCGTGATCACGGCCCCCTACCCGGTCGGCACCGTCCTCCTCGCCCGGAGCGTGCTCGCCGAACGCATCTACCGCGGCCAGCTCGTCGGCCTGGGCACCGCAGCCGTCGCCGTCAGCCTCCTCGCCCTCACCTAGGGTCCGCGCCAGGCCGACCTCTTCATGCGTCTCGCGTACGGCCGCCTGCTCGGGGGTCTCCCCGACTTCGATCTCGCCGGCGGGGAACTGCCATGACAGCTGACCCTCGGAGATACTCCGCCGCACCATCAGGACCAGCGCCCGGCCCTGCAAGCGGCACGGATCTCGCCGGCCGGTGTATCACCCAGGGGATCAGCACCTCCGCTCCCCGCGTCCGGAGTCAGTCCGTAGCAGCGGGCCGACTCCAGTGGGACGAGGCCGCCATCGCCGGCCCGATTCCGACGGGCCGGCGATCCCCCGTGCTCGGGATGGTGGTGTCACCACTCGTCGTGGTGGCCGATCACCCGGAAACTGCCCACGACCGCGTCCTCGACGAAGATGCCTCCCTGGCCGCTCCCTTGGCCGGTCCGGGGTGCGACACCATAAGTGGCGCCGTAGGGGCCGACCGTGGCCACCGGCGCACCGTTGTCGCAGTTGAACCCGCGGTAGACCTCAACGGTCTTGTCGCTGTCGTTGTCGATGCTGAAACTGGTTGAGCCCAGCCCGCTGGCAGCGGGGATGCAGCCCTCCATCTGGGCGGAGAAGGTCCGTTCGTTGAAGTGGATCCTTCCTTCCTTCTTGCCGCCGTAGCCACGGTCACGGTCCTCGTGGCCACGGCCCTCGTCCCCGCTGCCGTCGGTGCTGTCGGAACCGAGGGGAGCCGTCGCGGGGGCGGCCTGCTTGACGGGCGGGGCGGCTCGCTTTGCCGACGGTGCGGCTTGTTTGGCCGGCGGAGCGGCTTGTTTGGCCGACGGGGCGGCCTGGGTCGATTCGGATTGCGCGGCATAGGTGATGCCGGCGGTGGCAAGGACCGCTGCGCTCACCATGGCGGCGGATACGGCGAACATTCGCGTGGGCATGTCAATCCTCCCTGTCTCGGAGACGCCAGCTGGACAGCCGACATGCAACGAACGTAATAATCGGCTCATTAGCTGTCATTCCGGGAGGACTCAAGGTGTGACGGCACGCTGCCGATCAAGTGGAATCCTTGCATTCAGTGCATATTTCGAAGTTGTCTGACATGGCGCCAGAATCCCGGGCCAGGTGAGGCCGCGGCGCGGCTGGCGCCCGGACCGCATCGGCGACTGGAAGGCCGACAGCACGGACGCGTTCCTCCGGGGCCCACGCGACTGGCCTGTGCGTGCGGAAGTACGGTACGCACATCGGTACTCGGAAAGGTCAGGTAGCCATGTCGCAGACGGTGACCGCGCAACTGTCGGAGATCCGCGATGAACTCGCCGCCTTCTACAAGGATCTGCACCGGAATCCGGAGCTTTCGCTCCAGGAGACGCGCACCGCCGGTCTGCTGGCGAACCGCTTGCGCGAGGCCGGCTTCGACGAGGTGGCCGAAGGCATCGGTGTCACCGGCGTGGTCGGGGTACTGCGCAACGGTGACGGGCCGGTGGTGATGCTCCGCGCGGACTTCGACGCGCTGCCGGTGGAGGAGAAGACCGGGCTGTCCTACGCCAGTCAGGCGCGTGGCGTGGACCACGATGGTCGTGA
The DNA here is from genome assembly GCF_056432625.1 of Streptomyces sp. NPDC045026. Classification (NCBI taxonomy): domain Bacteria; kingdom Bacillati; phylum Actinomycetota; class Actinomycetes; order Kitasatosporales; family Streptomycetaceae; genus Streptomyces; species Streptomyces sp. NPDC045026. Next base: position 741,237 of record NZ_JBWKIS010000001.1, on the reverse strand, counting down.
CGTGCCGGTGATGCACGCCTGCGGTCACGACATGCACGCCGCCTGCCTGACCGGTGCCGCCATGCTGCTCGCGCAGTCGCGTGACCGATGGCGCGGCACACTGCTCGTGGTGTTCCAGCCGGCCGAGGAACTCGCGGTCGGCGCCCGCGGGATGATCGACGACGGACTGTTCGAGCGGTTCCCCAAGCCCGAGATCGTGCTGGGCCAGCACGTCGGGCCCTTGCCCGCGGGGGTCATCGGCTACGGCACCGGCCCGGTGATGGCCGCCGCGGACTCCCTCGACATCACCCTGCACGGCCGCGGCGGCCACGGATCCCGGCCCGAGGCGTCGATCGACCCGGTCCTCATGGCGGCGAACGTGGTCACGCGGCTCCAGGGCATCGTCGCGCGGGAGGTGCCTCCGGCGGAGACCGCCGTGGTGACGGTGGGCCGCCTGCAGGCGGGCACAAAGGACAACATCATCCCCGACCGGGCCGAGTTGGGGGTGAACGTCCGGACGTTCACCCCGGCGATCCGTGACAAGGTCCGCAGCGCCATCGAGCGCATCGTCACGGCGGAGTCGCAGGCGAGCGGCGCGGAGCAGCCGCCGGAACTCGCCTGGACCGGCGCCGCACCGGCGCTGGTGAGCGACCCGGCGGCGACGCAGGCCACGGTCGCCGCGTTCGCGGAGCACTTCGGGCAGCAGCGGATCATGACGATGCCGCAGGTGAACGCGAGCGAGGACGTGGGCGTCTTCGGTGAGGTGCTCGACGTGCCGACCGTGTTCTGGTTCTGGGGCGGCCTGGACACCGAAACCGTCCTCACCGCACTCAAGGAAGACCGGCTGGACGAGCTGCCGGCCAACCACTCCCCTCACTTCGCTCCCCTCGTCGAGCCCACCTTGAGCACGGGCGTGGAAGCACTCGTCGTAGCCGCCCTGGAATGGCTCGCGGACGCGTGAACCCAGCGGTCCTGCCGGCGTTCACCGATCGCCGGCGGGTGCCTCGCCACCGAGCGTCTCCAGGAGCACGTCGACGACCTCGTCCACCTCCGCGTCGGCGAGGTCCTCGAACGCCCCGGAATGGCGGGCGAGCAGTACCCCGGCGACCGCCGCCACCATGACATCGGCCCGCAGCCCGGCGCGGTCCCGGCCCTCCCGGGCGAAGCGTGCGCGCAGCGGATCCACGAGCCGGGCCCGCAGGGCCGCGCGGGTGGCGTCCTGGGCGGCCCCGTCGCTCAACGGCTGGACGGCGACCCTCAGCAGCGGCACAGGCCCGCGCCGCTCCGCACGCTCGGCGACTTCGCGCAGGCGGGGCTCGGTGAGCAGGTCGTCCGGGGCACTGTCGCCGTGTTCGGCGCGCAGCACCTCCACGTACAGCAGGGGCTTGCTGCCGAAGTAGCGTGCGATCAGGGCCGGGTCGACCCCCGCCCGCTCGCCGATCTCCCGGATGGTGGTGCGGTCGTAGCCGCGCTCGGAGAAGAGTTCGGTCGCCGCCTGCAGCAGCGCCTCGCGGGTGCGGGCGGAGTTCCGGCGCGGGCCGGCGGTCGCCCCGCTCACGGGCGGCTCGGCTCGGGGCGCGCCCGGTCAGCCGTGGCGGCCGGCGCGGTGTGCCCCGCGGCGACCACGGACGGCCGCAGCCGGGTGCCCGTCCGGGTGAGTACCACGGCGAGGATGCCGGTGATCACGAAGGCGGCGCAGCCGGCGAGGCCCGCGTTGCGGTATCCGTCGTTCGTCGGCAGTGCGGCGCCGGGGTCGGTGGCGGCCTGCAGGATGACCGCGCTCAGCGCGCTGCCGGTCGAGTACCCGATGTACTTCATGACCTGATTGAAACTCATCGCGCTGCCCGTCTCCTGTGCGGGCACGCCGCCGACGATCAGGCCGGGCGTGACCGCGAAGGTGACCCCCACGCCGAGTCCGGCGAGCGCCATCATCGTGCCGATGCCCCACAGGCTGGAGCGGGCGAGCAGGAAGCAGACCAGGCCCGCGAGGGAGAGCAGACACCCCAGCGGCAGCATGCGGGCGGGCGTCGCCGCCGCGCCCAGCATCCGCACCAGGCGGCCGGTGATCAGGCTCGCCGCGGAGAACGGCACGAGCAGCAGACCGGTGACGACGATGGACGAGCCGAAGCCGTATCCGGCGGACTCGGGCGTCTGGACGTAGCGGGTGACCAGGGCGATCAACAGGTACGTGCCGACGCCGCCGACCATCGTGGTCAGGTTCGCGACAAGGACGCCACGGTCCTTGATGAGCCGTACGCGCACCAGGGGATGCGTGGAGTGCATCGAGTGCAGCACCCACCCGGCGAGGAGGACGACGGCCGCGACGGCGAGCGCGAGCAGCCGCGCGGATCCCCAGCCCCAGCGCTCCCCCTCGGCCAGCGTCACCAGCAGGGCCGCCATGCCGCCGGCGAGCAGCAGCGCGCCGGGAAAGTCCATCGGGATGGTGGGGCGGTTCGGCGCCGCGGGCACGACGATCACGGTGGCGGCGAGCGCGGCGGCGGCCGTGGCGACCGCGAACCAGAAACCGGCATACATGCCGAGGTACTGGGCGAACAGGCCGGTGATCGGATAGCCGAGGCCGATGCCCGCGGCAGTGGTCAGGGAGAGCGTCGCCACCGCCGACCGTGCCCGCTCCGGAGGGAGTGCGTCACGGGCGGTGGCGATGGCGAGCGGGACGAGGCCCATGCCGACGCCCTGCAGCGCCCGCCCCGTGAGGAGGCAGGTGAGCCCGAGGGGCAGGGCTGCCAGGAGACTGCCCACCAGGACCACGGCGAGGCCGGTGAGGATCACGTTCTTGCGGTGCGGGCCGTCGCCGAGGCGTCCCATGACCGGTGTGGCGATGGCTCCGACCAGCATCGTCAGCGTCAGCGCCCACTGGGCGGTGGAGACGGCCACGTGGTCCTCGGCCGCGATCGTCGGGATGAGCGGAGCGCCGAGGCTGCTGACCACGGCGACGAGCATCCCGAGCGAGACGAGGACGGGCACGAGGGCCCGTGGGTGCCGAAGTGCCGGTGTCGGTGCCGATGCGACGGAGGTACGCGCGGACGCCGGTATGGAGGGCTGCAAGAGAGAGTCACCATTCTTGTCATCAGGCGATGTCATTAAATGATGACACGGTTCGGGACCCGCTCGCGGCCGCCCCCGTCCAGGGGCCGGCCGCGCCTCACCTCAGCGCGGGACCCGCAACGCCCCCAACAGCATCGGCAGCGAGGCGTGCAGCTCTCGCTCCCAGTACGGCCAGCTGTGGGTCCCCGGCCCGTAGAAGTTGGTGGTCAGGTGCCGGGCACCCGCCTTTTCGAGCGCGCCTGCCAGGGCGTGGTTCTGCCGGTTGAAGTCGGCTTCGAGGGCGTTCGTGACGCCCGGCGGGTCGAGGGGACCGGCGGTGCCGTCGCCGCACGACAGGTACACGGGGACCGGCTTGAGGCGCTTGGCCAGGTAGTACGGGTCATGGGCCGCCCAGATGTCCCGCTGCGCCACGGGGTCGCCCCAGACCCGGCGCGGGTCGCCGCCCTGGCCCGCGAAGAATCCCATGATGCGGTCGACCGACTCGTCGTTCAGCAACGGGTGCACTGATCCGGAGTACGCCGCTGCCGCCATGAACATGCCCGGGTGACGGGCCGCGTACATCAGCGCGCCCTGCCCTCCCATGGACAGTCCGGCGATCACGCGACGCGGCCCCGCTCCCCAGTCGTGTTCGAGGAGCCGGCGCAACTCCTGGGTGTGGAACGTCTCCCAGGCGGGATCGCCGCCCCGCCCGTCGTTCCACCAGTCGCTGTACCAGCCGTTCCAGCCGGCCTCCGGCATGACCACGAGTACATCGCGAAGGCTGTCGACGCGTGCGACGTCTGTCTGGCTCGTCCACGACGTGTAGTCGCCGCAGCATCCGTGCAGCAGCCAGAGGGTCGGCCAGTGCCGACGGCGGTCGTCCGGGTTCCAGCCGTCGGGCGTGAGCAGCCGGACGTTGACGGTCCGGCCGCCGAGAGCCGGGGAGCGTACGGACAGATCCACCTGGCGGTCGGCGACCTGTGTGACCGCGACGACCTCGGCTCCCCTGACGGGAGCGGAGGCCACGGACAGTGCGTCCGGTGTCAGGGTCAGCAGTATCAGCACGGCGAGGATGAGCAGGAGGCATCTGGAGCGGCGGATCGTGGCGGAAGTAATGGCGGCGGTCATGGCGGCTCCTGTCGGTGGTGCCGCGCACTCACGGGTTCGCTCAGCAGGCGGCCGTCGTCACCGCCGTCGCCGGCCGGATCCTCAGGCGCACCGGCATTCGGTTCGAGGACGAAGAACGGCTCTCCCGTAACGGTGCTTGTGGTCGAGACCACCCGTCAAGGCATGTGCACGTCATCCCGTAAGTGCCCGGTCGGCGAGGAAGTCGCACCCCGTCCGCACCACCCAAGATCGAAAATGTGAAGGCTTCCAGAGTGGCTGGTGACAGCCCTGGACTTTCGTGTTCGCGCTGATGCAGGGTGTGCCCACCGCAGTCGGAGCTCCGTTCGGGCCTGTCCCCCGTGGCCCGTGGTCACGGCTGCGCGGGCACCCCTCGGTGCCCGTCCCACACCAGGTCAACTTCTCCCCGTCCAACGGAAGTTGTGTTCCCCATGCCTAAGAGGAGTCCAGTGAGCCTCAGCGGAAGACTCGTCCGCCGTTCTTCCCCGCTCGCACTCGCCGCCGCGCTCGCCCTGTCCGCCACCGCTTGCAGCAGCGAACAGGCCACCACTACAGCCGACGGCGTGAAGCTGGTGGAATCCGGCCAGTTGACGACGTGTACGCACCTCCCGTACCCGCCGTTCCAGTCGGAGAAGGGCAAGAAGATCGTCGGCTTCGACGTCGACCTGATCGACCTGGTCGCCGACGACCTCGGTCTGAAGCAGCAGATCGTGGACAAGTCGTTCGAGACGATCAAGACGGGTGCGGACCTCAACGCGGGGGTCTGCGACCTGGCCGCCGCGGGCATGACGATCACCCCGGAGCGCAAGCAGCACCTCGACTTCTCGACCCCCTACTTCGACGCCAACCAGGCCCTGTTGGCCCGCAAGGGCGTCAAGGCGAAGTCGCTCGACGCCATCAAGAGCGGCAAGATCAAGCTGGGATCGCAGTCGGCCACCACCGGTGAGGACACGGCGCACGCACAGGGCATCGACTCCAAGTCGTTCGAGAGCTCGGACGCCGAGCTGAACGGACTGCGCACCGGCCAGGTCGACGTCGTCATCCAGGACTACCCGGTGGCCCAGACCTGGCTCAAGGACCCCGCCAACGCAGCGAAGTTCACCGTCACAGGCACCGTTCAGACGGGCGAGAAGTACGGCTACGCCGTGCGCAAGGGGGGCAACCCCAAACTCCTCGCCGCCATCGACAAGGCCATCAAGAAGGCCAAGCAGGACGGCACGTACAAGAAGCTGTACGAGAAGTGGATCGGCCCGATGCCCGCGGAGGCCGCGTCCAAGTGACCTCCTCGCCCACACCCGTTGTCGGGAAGGCCCCGGCGGGCCAGGCCGCCGCGCGCACCCGCCTCTCCCCGCGGCGGCGACGCAGCATGCTCCGCGGTGCGCAGTACGTCGTCCTGGCCGGCGCGGTGATCGCTGTCGCGGTGCTGGCCGACTGGCACCAGTTGCAGCAACAGTTCCTCCAACTGTCCGTGGCCAAGCGGATGTTCCCGGACCTGCTGACCGTCGCGCTGGCCAACACCGTGGCGTACACCCTGTCGGGATTCGGCGTGGGCCTAGTGCTCGGGCTGGTCATCGCCCTCATGCGGCTCTCCGCGGTGGCCCCCTACCGGTGGCTCGCCTCGCTGTACATCGAGGTGTTCCGCGGGCTGCCCGCTCTGCTGATCTTCATCTTCATCGGGGTCGGCGTCCCCCTGGCGTTCCCCGGCCTCGCGATCCCCGGCGGCGCGTACGGGCAGGTCGCCGTGGCTCTGGGCCTAGTCGCCGCCGCGTACATGGCGGAGACCATCAGGGCCGGCATCCAGGCCGTGCCCCGCGGTCAGATGGAGGCCGCGCGAACGCTCGGCATGTCCCACGCGAGGGCCATGTGGTCGATCGTCATCCCCCAGGCCTTCCGCATCATCGTGCCGCCACTCACCAACGAACTCGTCCTCCTCTTCAAGGACTCGTCACTGGTGCTGTTCCTGGGCGTCTCCCTGCAGACCCGTGAACTCACCAAGTTCGGACGGGACTTGGCCAGCGAGACCGCCAACACCACTCCCATCTTCGTGGCCGGTCTCTGCTACCTCCTGATCACCGTCCCCCTCGGTTACGTGGTGCGCCGCCTGGAGGCGGGCCATGCGAAGGCACGGTGAACGATGAGCGCCAGCGAGCCCTCCGGCACCATGAGAGAACACAAGGGGACGGGCATGACGAACGCCACCACCACCGCGGACACGCCCACGCCCGCACCCACGCGGGCGATAGAGATCCGCGCGCTCCACAAGTCCTTCGGTGACCTGCACGTCCTGCGCGGCATCGACTTCGCTGTCGACACCGGCGAAGTGGTGTGCGTCATCGGCCCTTCCGGGTCGGGCAAGTCGACGTTGCTGCGCTGCACCAACCTCCTCGAACAGCCCACCCAGGGGCACGTCCTCATCGCCGGAACCGACATCACCGACCCCGATGTGGACATCGACCGGCTGCGTCGCCGTATCGGCATGGTCTTCCAGCAGTTCAACCTCTTCGCGCACTTGAGCGTGCTGGACAACCTGACGATCGCCCAGCGCCGAGTGCTGGGCCGAGGCAAGGCCGAAGCGGTCCAGGTGGCCCGGCAGAACCTGGCCCGCGTCGGACTCGCGGACAAGGAGGACAGCTACCCCGCGCAACTGTCGGGCGGCCAGCAGCAGCGGGTGGCCATCGCGCGCGCCCTGTCGATGGGCCCCGAACTGATGCTGTTCGACGAGCCCACCAGCGCCCTCGACCCCGAACTGGTCGGGGACGTCCTCGCCGTCATGCGCGGCCTCGCGGACGACGGGATGACGATGATGGTCGTGACCCACGAAATGGCATTCGCCCGCGAAGTCGCCGACCGTGTCGTCTTCATGGACGATGGCGTGATCGTCGAACAAGGAAGCCCCGACGACGTCCTCGGCAACCCCGAACACCCGCGCACCCGGGAGTTCCTCGCCCGAGTCCTACGACCCTCGGACACCGCCACAAAGTCCTGACGGCATACGGCACCGCCCGACCACCCCGCGGCCCGGCGGCCTCACGGCCTGAGGACAGTTCGCCGGGCGGATCAGCCTCGGCAGCAGCCCTCACCTGGTCCTGTCCACGCTCGGGAGGGGCGTTTCCGTACACCTGACGGGCGAATGCCGTGAAACCGGCTGGATCCGGACCCGATTGCGCCGCATCCTGCTGGCATGCGCTTCTCCGTCAATATCCCCAATTTCGGCGACTTCGCCGATCCTCGTAACGTCGCGACCGTGGCGGCGACAGCCGAACAGGCGGGCTGGGACGGGCTCTTCGTCTGGGATCACGTACTGCACCGACAGCACCAGGGACGCCCCTTCGGGGACCCCTGGATGCTGCTCACCGCCGCCGCGCTGGCGACCTCACGGATCCGACTGGGCACCCTGCTGACGCCGGTCCCCCGTTATCGCCCGCAGCAACTCGCCCGCCAGGTAGCGACCTTGGACCAGCTCAGCGGCGGCAGGGTGATCTTCGGTGCGGGTCTGGGCGGTCCGGTCGAGGACGAGTACCGCAGTTTCGGCGACACTGCCGAGCCGCGCGTCCTCGCCGAGCGGTTGGACGAGGGGCTGGAGCTGTTGGGTCGCTTGTGGTCCGGCGAGCCGACGGACCACCGTGGCCGGCACTACGAGGTCCGGGACGTGACCATGCTTCCCGCCACCGCACAGCAGCCCGGTCCCCCGGTGTGGATCGGCGGATTCTGGCCACGCCGCGCACCCATGCGGCGGGCAGCGCGGTGGGACGGCGCCGTGCCGCTCTTCGAGACGGCCCGGCATGGGCACGTGCCGGACGCTGCGGAGGTACGGGAACTGATCGGCTACGTGCGCAACCAGCGTGCGGGCGGGAACGAGCGCCCGTTCGAGTTCGTGCTCGGCGGAGCCACATCTCCGGACGCGACAAAAGCCAGGGACGTGATCGGCCCCCTGCACGACGCCGGCGCCACCTGGTGGGACGAACGACAGATCCAGACCGGCCCCGACCTCGATCGCCTGCCCCCGGTCCTACGCCGCATCGAGGCGGGGCCGCCGGCACTCTGAGACATCGTCGCCTCACCGAAGCGCTCGTCGACGGTGATCGTGCTGCGGACGGCGTCCCCGTTGTCCGTGTGCTGGATGTCCGTCCGGTTGTTGCGGGCTGTGCCTATCGGTGTGATCTCGAAGCTCGGCATGGCAATGTTCCATCTCTTCGGTCGGCGTCGTGCCCAGATGCTCCGCTCCGGACCGCTGCGGCGGGCCGCTACCACAGGCCCCTCGATCACCAGCGGCTTCGCGCCCATTTGACGCTCCGCCCGACAAATCGAAGAATGGGCGCCACCGCACGCCTGACAACGTTGTCTTGTGAAAGAGGTCCCGCACATGTCGCACCACCCCTTGCAGGTCGACCGCCGGAGATTCCTGCAACTCCTCGGCGTGTCGGGCGCCCTGGCCGCACTGCCCACCGTCGTCGGCGCGAACTCCGCCCAGGCGCTGGGCAGTTCCACAGGTTCTGCCGGTTCTGCTGGTTCCGCCGGTTCCGCTTCTTCCCCGGACGAGACAGCAGCCACGTACCACCGCGTTCTGCTCCAGCACACCCACTGGTCCGAGACGCAGTGGGACGAGGCGCGCGGCTACTACACGGACAAGGACTTCGGTTTCGCCGTCGTCCTCGGCCACGCGGTGCTGCTCACGCATGGCACGTACGACAGCGACTCGGCCGGTGTCGACCGGGACACCCTCAAGGCGCGCACGCTCGCCACGATCAGGCACTTCGCGGCGTCGAACCGGCTCACGGGCGGGACCCAGTGGGGCCGCAAGCTGTTCTTCGACACCACCTTCCAGTCGTACTTCATCCTTGCCGCGCGCCTGCTCTGGGAGGACCTCGACAGCGCGACGCGCACGAACGTCGACACCATCATTCGCGAACAGGCCGCATACACAACGAAGTTGGGCACCGGCGACGACCCGGACTCGGGCGACTGGACGCCGAACGGGCTGCAGGGCGGCTACGTGGGCGACACGAAACTGGAGGAGATGGGCCTGTACGCGCAGACCCTCGCACCCGCTCTCGCATGGGCGCCTGACGATGCGCGCCGCCCCGACTGGGTGTCCGCCTACGGCACCTGGTCGCGCAACGAGGCGGGGCTTCCCCCGGCCGACCTGGCCAATCCGGCACTCGTCGACGGCGTCGCCGTCTCGCGCAGCACCGCCCGGAACCTGTACGACACGTTCATCGTCGAGAACCATGGCTCCTTCGGCCCGCACTACCAGGAGGAGCTGTGGCGCACCTCGGGCCGCAACGCGGCGCACTTCCTGGCCGCCGGGCAGCCGTTGCCGCAGGTCCTGACCGCGCAGCCCAACGCACAGCCGCTGTGGCGCACGTTGCTGGGGGTGATGAGTGACGCCGGTGAGCCACTGATGCCGATGGTGAACGACCGCGAGCATCTGTACGGGAGGGACGTGATCCCGCTCGCGTTCCTGGCGCAGGTGGCGGGAGACCGGGCGGCGGCGCGGGCCGAACAGGCACTGGCCGAGCGGCTGGAGGCGTACCAGAAGTACCCGCCTGAGTACCGCCTGGCGAAGTTCTCCGGTGAGCCGAAATACGAGCCGGAGGCACGGGCCGAGGTGGCCATCAGCTATCTGCTGCATGTGTGGGCGGCTGCGAACGGCCAGCGGGTCCGTCCGCTGTCCGAGGACGAACTCTTCACCCAGGCGTCGGGAGTCACGGACTTCGGCACGGCACCGGGGCTGGTCTCGCACCAGACGCGGACCGCGTGGGCGGGAGCCGTCAGCAAGGCCGGATTTGTGAAGTTCGCCTGGCAACCGGGCCACGACGACTGGCTGTTCAAGCTCAGCGGCGGTACGCCGATGTTCCTGCCTGCGACGACGGGCAAGGTCGAGCAGCGCACGGTCCGGCTGTACACGTCCCTGCGCGACGGCTTCGACGGCAGCGCCACCGTGCTGCGTCTGGACACCGGCTACGCGGGCTTCACGACACTGCCGACGGGTGCCGTCGCCTACGCGACGTCCGGAACAGCCGCCGGGGAAGGGCACCTTGAGGTGCACAACCTCACCATGCCGGGGATGGCCGGCCTCGACGGCACGCGCTCCTACCGCTTCGAGGAGGGTGAGGTCTCCGTTCGCGCGCAGGACGCCGGTACGTCGACCACGGCAGCGGCGCGCGTCGACGAAGTGGGCTTCTCCCGCACGACCGCACGGCACATTCGGATGCTCGGGGTGCGTCCCGACCCGACGTACGGGTACTCGCTTTACGCGTTCGAGGTGCGCGACGGGACGGACGGCTCCGACCTCGCGCGCGGCGGGGCGGCCACCGCGTCCTCGTACGATCCCGGCAAGGGTCCGGAGCTGGCCTTCGACGGCGACCCGGCGACGCGGTGGGCGGTCGCGAAGGCCGAACGCCCGCGCACCGACAGCTGGTTGGCGCTGGACCTGGGTGCCGCGCACGAAGTCGACCGCGTCACGCTGCGCTGGGAGGCGGCGGCCGGGCGTGCCTACCGCATCCAGGGCTCGCCCGATGGCGAGCACTGGGAGGACCTGGCGGTCTGGCCGGTTCCCGAGGTGAGCAGTCGGGGCGGTTGGCTCGACATCGACGGGCGGGCCGGGCTTGTCGTGCGCGGTTCGGACCACCCGGTCGCGGTGTACGGGGACACGGTCCTGGCGGCCGACGGCCCCGCGGCGCCCGTCGTGGTCGAGGGGTATCCAGGCGCGTCGGCCAACACGCTGCGCGCGCTCGCGCGGAAGGCCTCGCCCACGGCGGGGAACGAGGCGATCCAGGTGGCGTTCACGGACGAGCATCTGAGCGTGTTCAACCTGTCGGGTGACACGGTCACCACGACGGTGGACGTGCCGCAGTCCAGTGCCCGCCGTGTGGTGTTCCAGGGAGAGCAGACCCTGACCGACGACGGAACCGCTCATCAGGTCGAACTCAGGGCGGCCGACGCCCTGTTGCTCGCACCGCGGTTCACGCTGTCGCCCCCGGCGGGCGCCGGCCGACTGCCCACTGGACTGCGCGCGCGGGTCATGGACGGTGCCACCGTGCGGCTGTCCGGCGCCACCTGCCGCGTCCGGGTGGAGGGACAGCATCGCAGCGAGGTCGCCGCCGTGTCGCATGGCCGTGAGACGACCGTCCGTCTGCATGGCGCGACCGCCTTCCCCCTCGACGACCTCGCGCTCGGCCGCACCGTGTTCCCCAGCAGTCCGCTGCCCGCGGGCATGTCGGACCCGGCAGCCGCGGTGGACGGCGATCCGGCGACGGCGTGGCGGCCCGGCCCCGACGGGCGCGTGGTCGTCGATCTGGGCGCGCGGCTGCCGGTGCGCTCGGTCGAGGTGGCCTGGACCGTCAACGGTGCGCCCGCTCTCGGAGCGGAGGTCAGCGACGACGGTGTCGATTACCGCAGTGCGGGCCGGGTCGACGGGCGCGGCCACAACCGGAAGCTCACCCTCGACACGTCGGCGCGGTACGTCGCCGTGCAGGTCGACGGACGACTGCCCGCCGACGCTCGGATCACACGGCTCTCCGTGCGCTGAGATCGACAACAGTCCGCGCTCCCCACAGGAGTGCCGACGACCACGACCCCCAACTGCGTCAGCCTGGACGGCAGCGAAGGGGAGTAGTCCCGAGAACCACTGGTCGACACACTGGGTGTTCCAGGGCACCCCGGCCACCGGGCTCCCGCACACTGTGCGGGGGCGGACGAGACCTTCGGCCAAGGCATGATCCGACCCCACTGGCGTGTGGGCCGTTCCATCGTGCCGGGCCGAGTGGTTCTCCCGTCGCCCATGGGGTGCCGACGAGCTGACGGTCCAGCCCCGGCAGAGAGCAAGACAATGACCTTCGACCCCATGGCGTTCCTCACCGCCTTCGGGCTGATCTTCCTCGCAGAACTCCCCGACAAGACCATGTTCGCCTCGCTGGCCATGGGTACCCGGATGCGACCGCTGTACGTGTGGTTCGGCACCTCAACCGCCTTCATCGTGCACGTCGCGATCGCCGTGGGCGCGGGCAGCCTCCTCAGCCTCCTCCCGGACATGGCCGTCAAGCTGGTCTCCGCCGCCCTGTTCGCCTTCGGCGCCTTCGTCCTGCTGCGTGGCGGAGACGATGACGACGAAGAAGGCGCGGGCAAGACCGTCACCGGTTTCTGGCCCGTCTACACCACCGCTTTCATGGCCGTCTTCATCAGCGAATGGGGCGACCTGACCCAGATCACCACCGCCAACCTGGCGGCCACCAACGGCTGGCTGCCCACCGCCATCGGCTCGGCCCTGGCGCTGATGTCGGTCTCCGCCCTCGCGCTGCTGGTCGGCCGGTTCATCGCCCAGCGCGTCCCCCTCAAGACGGTCCAGCGCATCGGTGCCGCGTGCATGGCCGGACTCGCCGTCTGGATGCTCATCGAGGCCTTCACCGGCTGACGCCGCAGCATGAGTGCCTGGCGGAACCCGAGGCCGGGTGCTCAGTCCTTCCGATGCGCCAAACTGTCTGCGGCCGACGTGCCCGAGGCGGCCCGCAGCGACCCCCTGCGCTGCGGGGGACGCCGTCCGGGAGCGGCTCGGATTCCGCGCCGCTCAGTCCGCAGACCCGTAACAGCTGCGCGAAACGTAGCTGGTGGCCTGCTCCTTGCGCAGCGCGCACAGGTCGGACTTGAGCTTGCGGGCCAGCGCGACGTGAGCGTCGTCTCCGGGAGCCATCGCCAGCAGATCGATGACGTGGAGTGCCTCCTGCACCCGGCCCTCGTCACGGAGGCGGCCCGCCTGGTCCAGGACCGCCTGCTTGTCGGTGATGGCGTCGGCGCGCACGCCTGCTGCCACCGTGGGCCGGCTGGGGTGCAGGTGGGTGGGGTTGCCGTCCCACCAGCCGGATTCCGACCGTGCGATGTCGCGCACGACGAAGTCACGATGGCCGTAGTTCTCCGCCATCCAGGGCACGTCGAACAGTTCCGTCGGGTAGTCAATGTCGTGCACCACCTCGTCGACGGCCATGCCTTGGTTGAGCCGCTCGACGACCGCGCCACGCAGCCAGCGCAACGCGGCTGCGGTGGCGGTCAGTTGCTCGACGGCGCCTTCGCGGATGGCCGGGCCGAACTCGGGGATGACGATGGCCGGGTCGAGCGCGGCGAGCCTGTCGAGCGTGTCCGCCCAGCGCACGGTGTCGCGCAGGGTGCGCATCGGGGTCCCGATGTTGGGGATGCCGTTGATCACGGCCGCGCTCGCGTACAGGATCCGCTCCCCCGGCAGCCACACCGCGGTGACGTCGTCCGTCTCCGACGGTGACCACAGGAGCCTGACCGTGCGGCCCGTGCCGCCCAGGGTGAGCGACTCGGTGTAGGTCTGGTCGGGGAAGGTCAGCGGGGGCGCGGTCGGGAAGTCCTCGACGGGCCTGCGGAACTGGCGTGCGTTCAGGTGGTTCTGCAGGCCCGCGGTCTCCAGGTATCGGCGGTATCGGCGCACGACGTTCTCGTGGGCGATCACCGTGGGGCGGGCCTCGCCGCGCTCCTCGGCGGCCTCCAGGAAGCCGGGCACCCCGTAGTTGTAGCCCAGGTGTCCGTGGCTGTAGACGATCCACCGGACCGGCTCGTCGGTGTGCTTGCGCAGCCGGTCCAGTGCGGGGCGGACGAGCTGCGGGGCGGGACCGGCGTCGACGACCAGCAGACCCTGCCCGGTCTCCACGGCCAGGCTGTTGCCCTGCAGACCGATGGTGAACACCCCTGGTGCGACGGTCTGCACCTCCCGCTGCCCCAGCAGGGGGTTGGTCTCGGCATTCGTGGTCAGCATGAACGAAGCTCCTCAAGTGTGCGGCCTGGAAGGGGAATTCACGCATCGAGATCAGTGCCGCTCGATGGGCGGCAGGGCGTATGTGCCCTCCAACATCTCCTGACGCGGCTCGTAGAAGCGGAGCGTGAGCTCGAACTTCCCAGCCGGCGCGGGCAGCCAGTTCGAGGGGCCGTCAGCGGGTTCCGTGTGCTGGACGAGAAGGTCGAGCGACCCGTCGCTTGCGTACGTGAGACCGGGCGTCCTGTCCCCGATCGCGTACCTGTCGATGACGTTCGCGACGAGGAAGTTCTCCTCGTCGTAGACCGTGAGCGACCAGAAGGCATCCACCGGCGGAAGCCGGTCGGCATCGAAGTGGAGCCGGTAGGCGTGGTCTCCGCTGAGCCGGATTCCGTCCGCGTCCAGGCGGGTGCTGGCATAGACGGCTTCTTCCGCCGTGAGCGCGCCGAGGCCGTGGCGGGCGATGATTGCGCGGAGGAGGTAGTTCTGACCATAGGTACCGATGTCGAGGTCGTAGGACCAGCCCGTCGCCTTGTCCGCGTTCTTCTTGCCTCCCGTCGACTCCCGGCAGCCCAGGAGGCGGTCGCCGAACTGGACGGCCTGTTCGAAAGCGAGCCTGGTCACGCCGGTGGAATTCCCGGCGGGGCGGCACTCGGGGCCGATCCCGATCGAGGCGAACCTCTCCAGGAGACCCTTCTCCGAAGCGGGGGCCGGATTGAGTTCGAGTGCGGCGCCCAGCTCGTCGAAGAACGCGATGCCCGAGGCACCGATGTCGTGGGGCGAGGCCACGGGCCCCGTCGACCAATACTCGGCCCGGTCGCTCTCGACGGCCGGGGTCAGCCGGTAGCGCGCCATCACGTCCGACGCGGCCTTGAGATCGTGCTCCCCGTCGACGATCGTGCGGCCGAGCAGCCAGACGCTGTCGGTCGGGGCCGTCAGGACGGGTACGCCTGGATGGTCGGAACTCTTCCCGCTCCAGTGCGGCCCGACGACGAGATGGCGGCCGGCCGCCGTGCCCGTGGTACGACTGCCCACATACGCCCAGGTGTTGGTGTACGCGTCCAGGAACTGAAAGCTGTAATAGCGTCCGTCGACCTCGGGCACCTCCAGGATCACCGGCCCCCGCGACAGGTCCAGCCAAGCCGTGGAGTAGAGGGTGTCATTGTTGGGCTTGACGATTTCGCGCTCACGCGGGGTCGCCAGTTTGGCCCGGTGGCGGAACTGGTTGACGGGTGAGCCGAGGCGGCTGCCCTGCTGAGTGAAGAGCTTCTTGGTGCGCTCCATCAGGACGAGCGGATAGCCCCACACGAATGCCTCGACCGCAATCGTGAAGGTGTCGGTCGCCCGCTCGGCGAATGTGGCCGTGTCACTCGGCATGTTCGCCTTCCGGGTCGTGGTTGCGCTCATGGTCTCTTCCCCTTCTGGTCGCGGCGTTACGGAACTTCTGCGCTGTGCCTCGAAAGAGTCACGCGGGGTCTGCCGGACGTTCGGTGGCCAGCACGAGGAGCGAGTCGACGGCGACCGGGGATCCATCCAGGCCGATGAGGAGCGGGTTGATGTCGAGTTCGGCCACAGTGGGCGCCTGGGCGATGAACTCGCACACCAGCGACAACACCTCACACATTGCGGCGGGTTCGAGACCGGGGTACTCCGCGGCCAGCATCGCGGCCACCTGTTGCACGGCGCCCGGCCGCGCGGGAATCCGGATGACGTGCCTCGCCGCGCCCGCGTCCTCCGCGCGATCGCCGCCGGGCCCGACGACGACGGCCGGCCCGTACTGCGGATCGCGGACGACCCCCACCGCGAGTTCCCCGCGGTGCGCGAGCTGGGGTTGCACCACTGTCTGCGCGTCGCGCAAACCCAGTTCGGCGGCCCGCTTGAGCAGTTCGGCCGCCACCTCGGTCAGGTCCTCCCCCGGGACTTCGAGGCGTACGAGACCCAGCTGGGCTCGGTGCGGGGCGTCCGGGGAGTCGATCTTGACGACGTAAGGCCGACCCTCGCACGGCCGGGGATGCGCGACTGCGGCCGTCTCCAGGTCGGCCGTCTCCACGTACGGCACGCCCAGCTCCGCGAGAAGCCTGCTCGCGAGGACTTCGGTCACCACGCCTGGCCGGCACGGCAGTTGGGAGACCACACGGGCCGCAGCCGCCTTCGCGGCCGTCGCGGCGCCCTCGTCGACGGGATCCGGTGCGGGCACCCGCATGACTGCGGGGAGCGCTCGCATCAGGCCCGCGATGCTTGCGTGGACCACGCCGGACGGCGTGCCGGACGGCGCACCGTCCGGGGGACACGCCCAGACCAGCCAGGCCGGCGTCTCCAAGTCGGCTACCTTCACTGCGAGTTGACGGTAGACCTCCGGGAACTGATCGCCGAAGGTGAAGTAGCAGATGATGCCGTCGAGGACGGGATCCTCGTCGAGACGATCGAGGAGTTGCCCGAACGACTCCGTGTTCCGGTAGAACTGCCCGCCCAGGTCGATCGGATTGTCGCTCGCGGCGATCCCCGACAGGTCGAGTGCCTCCACGGCGGCCCGCGTGTACGGCCCCAGCTGGGGCACCTCGGCGCCCAGTGCGGTCAGCCGGTCGGCGATCACCGCCCCGGCGCCGCCCGACATGGACAGCACCGCGAACCGGGGCCGCGGGGGCAGCGCGACGGGGCGCTGCATCGTGGTCATCAGGTCGGCGAACGTCTCGTCGTCCTCGGCCATGACGATCCCGGAGTCCCGGCACAGCGCCCTGAAGTGCAGCGGGTCGCCCGCGACGGCCGCGGTGTGCGAGAGCGTGGCGCGGCCGCCGGCTTTACTGACGCCGGATTTCAGGACGACGACGCGCTTGCCGAGTTCGGCCGCGCGCCGGCCGAGCCCGGCCAGTGCGGCGGGGTCCCGCACCTGCTCGACGTACAGGCCGAGCACCCGCACGTCGGGCCGCTCCAGGAGGTAGGCGCCGATGTCGGTGAGCCTCAGGCAGGCCTCGTTGCCGACACTCGCGTAGTAGGAGAACGCGGCGCCACGCTGGTTGAGGAGGGCTGCCAGCACGAAGCCCATCGCGCCGCTCTGCGTGACGATGGCGAGCGGTCCGGGCGGCGGGGCAGGGCGTTCCACGTACGCGCTCGGGGTCACGTCGGCCGCCACGGGCTTGCTGACCACGCCGAGGCAGTTCGGCCCGAGCAGCGGCATGTCCCCTGCCGCGGTGCGCAGTTGCTCCTGTAGTTCGCGCCCTTGGTCCCCTGTCTCGGCGAAACCGGCGGTGAACAGGACCACCGCCCTCACACCGCCGCGCCTCGCCCGTTCCACCACGCTCACGGCGGAATCGGCGGGTACGGCGACGACGAGCAGGTCCAGCAGGTGCCCCTCGCCCGCCAGGTCGCCGATGGTGGGCAGTTCCGGATCGGGCTCCCGCGGCTCGACGGCGTAGATCTCGCCCTCGTAGCCGCCGGCCTGCAGCACTTCGACGAGGCGGCGGCCCCAGGTGCCGGGGCGCTTGGACAAGCCGATCACACCGATTCTGCTGGGGAAGAAGAGTGCGTCGAGCGGGTCGGACATCAAGTAGCTCCTTCGATTCGCCTGCGAATTCAGCTGGTCAGCCCGAAGCGGCGGGCCTCGCGTTCCGGGTTGACGGTGAGGACGCCGGTGAGCCCGCCGACGATCATCAGAGCGGCGGACACCGTGAAGGCGACCTCGAAGCCGGAAGCCGCCGACGGGGCGGCATCGATGATCCGGCCGGTGACGGCCGGGGCGACGACGCCCGTGAGGGTGACCAGGGCGGTGCTCGTGGCCAGTACCGAGCCTCGGCGTCGGACGGGGGTGACCTGCGCCCCGACGAGGTAGTTCAGTGGAAACACCGCACTGGGCAGCCCGAAGGAGAGGGTCATCAGAAGCAGGGCGAGCCCTCCTCCCGCGAAGGGCAGGGCGAGTATGCACACACCGGCGGCAGTCACCAGCAGCCCGCCCGTGACGCCACGGGCGACGCGCCCGGTCGCTCCGCGGCGCATCCAA
Organism: Streptomyces sp. NPDC045026; assembly: GCF_056432625.1. NCBI lineage: Bacteria > Bacillati > Actinomycetota > Actinomycetes > Kitasatosporales > Streptomycetaceae > Streptomyces > Streptomyces sp. NPDC045026. The sequence continues at coordinate 723,325 of NZ_JBWKIS010000001.1, read as the reverse complement.
CGGCCCGTGATCCAGGGGACGGTCAGTATCACGGCCGCGCCGACGATGTTCGGGACGACCACAAGCCTGCCGGCCTGCGCCGCGGTGTATCCGAGAGAGGTCTCCAGGTAGGTCGGCAGCCAGGCCACGGACAGGGTCAGGGCCCAGTAGGCGCCGATCCCGGCGGTCAGCGTCCCGAGCCAGGTGCCGTTGAGGAAGAGCCGACGGTAGGAGACGTGCGGCTCGTCGCGTGCGTCCGCGCCGGCGGTGCCGCGCAGCCCCGCGTCGTACGTGTCCAGCGGGCCCTCGCGGCCGACGAACGCCCACACGGCGACCCATACGAGCCCTGCCACCGCCAGGACGGCGAACGCCGAGCGCCAGCCGTGGTTGCTGATGAAGTACACCAGCGTCGGGGCCGCGATCGCCAGACCGAGCGCTCCGCCCATATTGATCAGCGCTGTCGGAACCGACCGGGAGCGCTCCGGAAACCACTTGTGCACCGCGTGCACCGCCATCGGCGCGGTCGGCCCCTCCGCCGCGCCCAGTCCGATGCGGCTGAGGTAGAGCGCGGGAACGCTGGCAGCCAGCAGTACCGGCAGCGCGGTCAGCGACCACACCACCGCGAGCGCCGCCAGAATCCACGTCGCACCGACCCGGTTGGAGACGAAGCCGACGACCACGGCCGCAAGGCTGAACAGCAGGTAGAAGGCGCTGGCGATCGCGCCGTACTCGCCCGCGGTGAGACCGAACTCCTCCCTGATCGGAGTCGCGGCCAGTCCGAGCACCGCCTTGTCCGCGAAATTGATCACCATCAGGGCGACCAGCATCGCGGTGACCGCCCAGCCGCGCATGCTCCGCGATGCGGGCGGTCCTGTGTCACGCACTTCAGATCTTCCGACCAACTGCGGTGCCGTCATCGTCACTCGCCTCCTGGCCACTCGGGGGATCCGCGCATACCGCGTGGTATGTCCGGCGCCACCGATGAAACCGCCCCTTTAGCGTTCCGTCAACGGTCGGCACAGCACCTCTTTAGCGAAACGCTAAACTCCGACAGGCTTGCAGGGGACGGGAATTATGGCATTGACCTGCGCGTACCTGCGCCGCGAGGTCGGTGGATCAGTCCTTGGCGGAGTTCACCGAAGGACCGTCCACACCGCCGCTGAGCCGTTCGGCAAGTGCGACGACCCGGTCGTCGAGCTCCCGGACCCCCACGCCGAACTCCTTGGCCAGGCGCGACCGGGTCAGGACGTAGCCGACCGTGAGGGACTGAAGGGTGGCGTGCAGGGCGATCAGGTCGACGTCGTCGTCGATCAGCCCCTCTTCGCGATCGCGCCGCAGCAGTCCCTGGGTGCGTTCCAGGTCGGGCATCAGCCTCAACTGCGTGTCACCGTCGAGGAGCAGGAGCATCGCGAGCCGCAACGCCGAGGCGTATCGGATGCTGCCCTTCAGCACGTGCCGGACACGGCCGGCGAAGGGCATGGGACCGTCCTGGATGCGGAGGGCGACGATGCGCTCCCTGACGTTGCGCCGCAGCGCCGAGCGCAACAGGTCCCGGCGGGAGCCGAAGTAGTGGTACACCAACCCACGGTTGACTCCGGCGCGATCGGCCACCTCCCGGAGGTTCAACCCTCCGAGGACACCGTCACGTTCGAGCAGTTCGCGTGCGGCTCGTTCGAGTGTCTGGGCGGTGAGTTCGCTGTCCATCGACGGACCGGAGGCCTTATCGTTCTTGCCCATGACCTCACCCTACGACGCGGCGCCAGTACGACCGCCTCATCGTAGGGTGCGCACCGACGACCGCACCGGGTGGTCAGCCGACCGCAGGGACCACGGTTCGGGATCCGCTCCGCGCGGCGCGGGCGCGCCGCCGTGTCGCGATCGCAACTCCCGTCCCGATGCCCGCGATCAGCAGCCCGACCCCACAGAAGACCAGCGGAATGAGCCACAGCGAGACAAACCCGTCGATCTTCGCGTCCCCCGGGTCATCGGCGCGGTACAGGACATCAACCCGCTCGCCCGTGTCGTACGACGGCGGGTTGGAACCCGCTGAGCTCTGGAACGTTGTCGGTGTGCCGCCCGCCGGCGTGAACTCGACCACCGGGTAAGCCATGGGCCCGCTGCTCTGCCGTGACTTGCTGGATGAACTGACGTGATCGTCCCGCCACTCCAGCGACACCACGGTTCCTTCGGCACTCTCCGCGTCCGTCACGAACGAGATCGACGCCCCCGCCACGATCGCACCGATGACGAAGAACAGCGTCCCGAACCCGATGACCCCGAACGTGACCCACCAGCCGGCACTCCGCCGCCCGCGTACCTGAACCTGCACAACTGTCCTCTCACTGGTCCGGAGTGAGAGGACGTTATCCCAGGTGCAAAGGCCGCTGCACACCCGGCCCCACGTCGTTGGCGGTATCGGTCGAGGTCGTCGGCATCGGGCATCGGGCATCGGGCATCGGGCATCGGGCATCGGGCATCGGCTGACCGTGCGCGGAACGAACCTCACTGGACGGTGGGTTCAGCTGTTCTCGCCGTATGCCGCCGCGATCTCCTCCGACTGTGCCCACCGGCTGTACGTCGGCTGCTGCGGCCAGCCCTCCGGCGAGTCCTGCCACACCTCCTGCCGGCCGTACGGCAGCAGGTCGACCAGGCCGAACAGATGGCTCAACTGCTCGGTGCCGCGTCCGTCCGTGTGCCAGGTCCGGTACACCTTGTCGCCGTCGCGCAGGAACACGTTGACCGCGAATCCGGTGTTCGACGCGGCGCCGACGTCGCCGCCGAACGAGCTGTTCGCCGTCGAGTACCACGTCATCTCGTTCCCGACCTTGCGCTTGTACGCGAGCGCCTCCTCGATCGGCCCCTGGGTGACGATCACGAACCGGGCGTCGAACTTCTCCACGCCCAGGAGCCGGGTGAACTGCGTCGTGAAGCCGGTGCAGCCACTGCACTGCCACTCCTCGTCCTCGAACCACATGTGGTTGTAGACGATCAGCTGCGGGTGGTCGCCGAAGATCTCGGCGAGGCGGACCGGACCATCCTCGCCCTCCAGTACGTAGTCGGGCATCTCGACCATCGGCAGCCGGCGGCGCTGGGCGGCGATCGCGTCGAGCTCCCGGGTGGCGGCCTTCTCGCGGACGCGCAGCGCCGCCAGCTCCTTCTGCCAGGTGGCCGCGTCGACGATGGGCGGCAGGGCGTTCTTGGTGGTGGACATGGTGCCTCCGGACGGATCTCGTGCCTGTCTGGGAGTACAGACTCCCCGGGCGGCCGGAAGTCATCGGTCGTCCCTCAGCAAGATCGCATCGGCGACGGCGACCGGCATCTTCAAGCCCACGTGGTCAGCCAACTGGCCGGACCACGGGCCTGCCGTACCCGAACACGTTGTCGTACCCGAAGGTCGCCGCCGCACCCGAGCCCCAGGGAGGGCTCCGCCGCCCCCCTACTTGTTCGGCCCCCGGAAGCGGCCGAACGCCTTCGTGAAGGCGGTCAGCGGTGAGCCGTCCGGTTTGACCGACCCCGGGTCGGCCGGCCGGGGCACGCCGGCTCCGCCGGTCGCTTCCGCCAGGGCGGCCTGCGCCGCTTCGGCCGCCTCTCGGTACAGGTCACAGGACTTCGTCATGGCCTCCAGCGCCTCGGCGTACCGGGCGACCATGCCCTGCGCGTGGACCAGCTCCTCGTCCGGGGTGAGCAGGTGCCAGCCCTGGCGCAGGCGCGTCAGGGCCCGCTCGGCGTCGACCGGCAGCGGACGGGGCAGCGCGGCGAACTCCTTGATCTTGTCGAGGAGTTCGGTCGGCTCCGAGCCGTCCAGGAAGACACTGCGCACCGTGAAACGGTCCGCTGCGTAATCCGGTACGGGCGGCACTGTCGGCAGGACCACCGCGCCGCCGCGCGGCATCCGCACGCTCAGCTCCCGCTTCATCGCGACATCGGCGATCTGGGCCTGGGCCGGGGTGCCCCGGTGCTCGATCACCCGGTGCCTCAGGCTCGGCGGCAGGAACGCCGAGACGGGCTTCTGCCCCATCGCGTCCGGCGTCATCGCCTCGTGCACCACGACATGGATGAACCAGCTGTCGCGGGTGCAGTCCCGGAGCCGGTGGCGCAGCTCGTCGTCGTCCTTGGGCAGGTAGTTCGTCGCCCTCAGGCGCACGCCGCGCACCGTGTCGTGGTCCCAGTCGACCCGGTCGCTGTCGGGCCAGAACATGGTGGCGGGCGAGGGCCAGTGCGCGTCCCACGCGCGCTCCGCCTCGGCGGCGAGGACCCAGATGACGCCCTCGCCTTCCTTGCGGCGGACCTCGGGGTCGTACGTCGTCAGCTGTGCGCGCACCGTGACGTCGTCGGCGACGCGCCAGCGGGCCTCGAAGAGGCGGCGGGCCGAGGGGCCGGGGTCGGCGGACCCGTCCCGCGGGTGCAGGACGGTGGAGCGGGCCGCCTCGACGGGGTCGAGGTCCAGGAAGTCGTCGAGTACCCCGGCCGCCTTGAGGGCGATCAGGTTGCGCCGGACGTCCTGCTCGGGCTCGGGCCCGAGATGGCGCCCGCGCCCCAGCCACGCGGTGTCGGGGGCGGTGGTCGAGGAGCTGCTGTTCTTGGCCATGGATTCGTTCTGTGGGTGACTGGGGGCCTGACCAGTATGGTCCCTGCACCCGCCGATGGAAGGGGAACCCCCGACTTCACGGACCGCGGCGGACGGCCTGAACCCCGACGTCAGGCGCGAGGGGGTGGCTCCGGGGCGCGGCGCATGTGCGCGTCGACCGCGGGCGCCTGGAGCACCAGCACCGACAGGTCGTCCTCGACGGGGCCCGTCCCGAAGTCGTGTGCCGCTCGGCGCACATGCTCCGCGAGGGCCTTCGCGCCGAGGCCCATGCCCTGGCGCAGGACATCCGCGAGACCGTCCTCGTCGTCCAACTGCCAGTTGCCGCGGCGTCGTTCGGTGACGCCGTCGGTCACGCACAGCAGCGTCTCACCGGGCGCGAGATAGAAGGAGCTGGCACGGAATTCGGCGCCCTCGTCGATGCCGAGCAGCATCCGGGGTTCGCAGGCCGGTTCCACTCTGCCGTCGGCGAACATGTGGAGGGGCGGGGGGTGGCCGGCGCTGGCGACCCGGCAGCGGGCTCCTGCCAGGACGGGGTCGACGGCCAGCTCCCCGTACAACAGGCTCAGGAAGCGCGTGGCGGCCTGCTCGCCGTCGGCCGTGAGGGCCTCGGCGCTCTCCTCCGCCATGGCGATGTTCAGCCGGTCGAGCACCGATTCGACGCCGTGGCCTTCGCGCGCCAGGAGCCGCACCAGGTGCCGGGCGAGGCCGGTGACGGACATCGCCTCGGGGTCCTTGCCCTGCACGTCCCCGAGCAGGAAGCACCAGCGGCCCTCGCCCTTCGGGAAGATGTCGTAGAAGTCGCCGCCGACGGTCTGGCCCTCGCCGTGCGGCTCGTAGACGATCGCGGTGTCGATTCCCGCGATGCTGGCCAGGGTCGTCGGCAGCTGTCTGCGCTGGAGGGCGACGCTGATAGTTGTCTGCCGTGTGTACTGGCGTGCGGTGTACACGGCCTGCGCGACGCGGCGGGCGACGTCGTCCACCATGCGCACCACTGCGTCGGTCATCTGCAGCTGGCCGGTCCGGCCGAGCAGCAGCACCCCCACGTCCATGTCACGGACGGTGAGCGGGAAGGCGAACGCCGACCCGCCCGCACGGTCGGACCCGGCGCTCTCCGGCCAGGGCCAGGGCGTACCGCCGGCCCGGATTCCGGCGGACGGCGCGATCCGCTCCAGCTCCTCGCGCAGCGGCACGATGCGCCGCTCGTCGACGTGCCAGACCCGGGACAGCTTCAGACCCCTCCCCTGGGATTTCAGCCAGATGCCGCACCAGTCCGCGAGCCGGGGTACGAGCAGCTGGGCCGCCAGTGCGGCGACCATGCCCTGGTCCAGCTGCCCGGCGAGAAGCTCGCTGGTCTCGGCGAGGAACGACGGGCCGCTGCGGTCGACCCATTCGGCTGCGTACCCATGGCTGAGCGCCAGGTGGTCCGGCGGCCTCGCGCCACCGGTTTCGGCCGGCCCGGCCTCGGGTCCACCGCTCTCGCCGGTACGGGCCGAGGTGGCGTCGGTCGCCGCGGATCCCGGCTCCGCCGACGAGGACTCCAGCCGGAACCACACCCGCTTCTCCGACCGGCGGTAGGTCACCCCCCAGGCCTGGGAGATCGCGCTCACCAGCTGGAGGCCGTAGCCGGGCTCGCCGTGCCGGGCGTCCGCCGCGGCACGTACGCCTCTGGAGGGGTGGCGGTCCACGACCTCCACGACGACGGCCACGCCGGTGTCCGGGTCCCGCTCCAGGCGGCAGACCACGTCGATGTCGGTGCCGGCGTACACGACGGCATTGGTGACCAGCTCGCTGACCAGCAGGATCGCGTTGTCGACGAGCCCCTGGGGGACGCTCCCGGGAGCGGGAGTCGCGTCCTGGCCAGGAGGCGTGCCGGTGGTCGGCATCCTGCCTGTGAGGACCTCACGCAGGAATCTCCGCGCCTGTGCGGACGCGAGCTGGTTCGCCGGCAACTCCTTGCTGCACACGAATTCAGCCGAGTGTGCGGGCAACGGGATCACGACGCCCCCTGGGGTGCGCCAACAGCGCCTGGGAGAAGTATTTTCGCGCCCCTTATAATATGACAAACATGCACAAATACGCCGCTGGTGTGCGCGACGAACTCCGGGCGGAGGGTGGTTCATGACCATGGACACGACTCGGCCCGACGCGGCCCAGGCGGCCACGACGGACTCCGGACAATGGGTCCGCACGAGTGAGCTCCGCCCGCTTCTCGCCGCGATGAAGGCGCTGCGCGACGGAGAATTCACGGAGCGTGCGGAAGGTTCGCGGGAAGATGCCGGCCCGCTGGACCCCGTGGTCGCCGAGATGGGCGCGGTCCTCAACCAGATCATCGCGCGGAACGGCCATCTCGCCACGGAGCTCCGGCGCGTCCGGCACGAGATCATCCGGCGGGGCCGGCTGGACGAGCGCATCTCGGCGAGTCCGGGCTCGGGCACCTGGACGACGAACGTCGAGGCCGCCAACACGGCGATCGAAGCGCTGGTGGGGCCCGTCGCCAAGGCCACGCGGGTGCTCGACGCCGTCGCGGACGGCGATCTGACGCAGCACGTCGATCTGCACGACGGAAGCCGCCAGCTCCGCGGCGACCTGCGACGTCTGGGCATCGGCGTGAACCGCATGGTGGACCAGCTCTCGCTGTTCACCGGAGAAGTGACCCGGGTCGCCCGCGAGGTCGGCACCGAGGGGCGGCTGGGCGGCCGTGCGAAGGCACAGGGCCTGTCCGGCGACTGGCTCCACGTGACCGAGGCGGTCAACACGATGGCGTCGCGCCTGACGGCACAGGTGCGGGACATCGCGGTGGTGACAACAGCCGTGGCACGCGGAGACCTGACGCAGCAGGTGACCGTCGAGGCCACCGGCGAGCTGCTGGAGCTGAAGCTCACCGTCAACACGATGGTGGACCAGCTGCGGGCCTTCGCCGACGAGGTCACCAGGGTCGCCCGCGAGGTCGGCACCGAGGGCCAGCTCGGCGGCCGCGCCCAGGTCAGGGGCGCATCGGGGGTCTGGAAGGACCTCACCGACAACGTGAACTTCATGGCGTCGAACCTGACCTCCCAGGTCCGCAACATCGCCCAGGTCACCACCGCCGTCGCCAACGGAGACCTGAGCCAGAAGATCACCGTGGACGCGCGCGGTGAGATCCTTCAGCTGAAGTCGACGATCAACACGATGGTCGACCAGCTCTCCGCCTTCGCCGACGAGGTCACCAGGGTCGCCCGCGAGGTCGGCACCGAGGGCCAGCTCGGCGGCCGCGCCCAGGTCAGGGGTGTGTCCGGGGTCTGGAAGGACCTGACGGAGAGCGTCAACTTCATGGCCGACAACCTGACCTCCCAGGTCCGCAACATCGCCCAGGTCGCCACCGCCGTCGCCGAGGGTGACCTCGGGAAGACGATCACCGTGGAGGCCAAGGGAGAGATCCTTGAGCTGAAGTCGACGATCAACACGATGGTGGACCAGCTGTCCGCCTTCGCGGACGAAGTCACGCGTGTGGCCCGCGAGGTCGGCACCGAGGGCAACCTGGGCGGTCAGGCCCAGGTCAGGGGCGCATCCGGGGTGTGGAAAGACCTCACCGACAACGTGAACTTCATGGCGCTCAACCTGACCTCCCAGGTCCGCAACATCGCCCAGGTCACCACCGCCGTCGCCAACGGAGACCTGTCGAAGAAGATCGACGTCGACGCACGCGGCGAGATCCTGGAGCTGAAGGACACCGTCAACACGATGGTCCAGCAGCTGAGGGCGTTCGCGGACGAGGTGACCCGTGTGGCCCGCGAGGTCGGCACCGAAGGGCGGCTCGGTGGCCGAGCCCAGGTCCATGGCGCGTCCGGGGTCTGGGAGAACCTCACGGACAACGTGAACTTCATGGCCGACAACCTCACCTCCCAGGTCCGCAACATCGCCCAGGTCGCCACCGCCGTCGCGCGCGGTGACCTGTCCAAGAAGATCGACGTCGACGCACGCGGCGAGATCCTGGAGCTCAAGACCACGATCAACACGATGGTCGACACACTCTCCGCGTTCGCCTCCGAGGTCACGCGCGTGGCCCGCGAGGTGGGCTCCGAGGGGCAGCTGGGCGGCCAGGCCCGCGTGGAGGGCGTCTACGGGACGTGGAAGCGACTGACCACCAGCGTCAACGAGCTGGCCCTGAACCTGACCACCCAGGTGCGCGCGATCGCCGAGGTCGCCAGCGCCGTCACACAGGGCGACATGTCCGGCTCCATCTCGGTGGAAGCCCAGGGTGAGGTCGCCACCCTGAAGGACAACATCAACCTCATGGTGGCGAACCTCCGTGAGACGACCCGCGCCAAGGACTGGCTGGAGTCCAACCTGGCCCGTATCGCCGGACTCATGCAGGGCCACCGCGACCTGGTCGAGGTCGCCGACCTGATCCTGCGCGAGCTGACCCCTCTGGTGAACGCCCAGTACGGTGCGTTCTTCCTGGCCGAGGCGGGTGCGGAACCGGGCGAGGACCTCGAACTACTGGCCGGTTACGGAACCGGCCAGGAAGAAGGCCGCAGGCCGCGCCCCCGGCTCAGCCTCGGCGCGCCCGGCTGGGGCCTCATCACCCAGGCCGCCGCGGAGAAGCGGCGGATCCTCGTCGACGCGGTCCCCACCGACTACATCACCATCAGCTCCGGCCTCGGCGCCGCGCCTCCGGCCAGCGTCGTCATCCTGCCGATCCTCTTCGAGGACCGGGTGCTCGGCGTCATCGAACTCGCCTCGTTCAGCCGCTTCAGCGAGGTGCACCTCGCCTTCGTCGACCAGTTCGTCAACACCATCGGTGTCTCCATCAACACCATCATCGCCAACTCCCGTACCGAGTCGCTCCTGTCGGAGTCGCAGCGCCTCACCGTCGAACTGCGCCAGCGCTCCGACGAGTTGCAGATCACCAACGCCAAGCTGGAGGAGAAGGCGGCCCTCCTTGCCACGTCGTCCCAGTACAAGTCCGAGTTCCTGGCGAACATGTCGCACGAGCTGCGCACGCCCCTCAACTCGCTCCTCGTGCTGTCCCGTCTCCTCGCCGACAATCCCTCCGGGCGGCTCGCCCCCGAGGAGGTGGAGTTCGCCGTCACCATCCACCAGGCGGGCTCCGACCTGCTGCAACTGATCAACGACATCCTCGACCTGTCGAAGATCGAAGCGGGCCGCATGGATGTGCACCCCAAGACGCTGCCGCTGAACAAACTGCTCGACTACGTACGGGCGACGTTCCAGCCGCTCTCCGGGGACCGGGGCCTGGCGTTCGACATCAAGGTCGGCGAGAACGTGCCCCGCGAACTCTTCTCCGACGAACAGCGCCTCCAGCAGATCCTGCGCAACCTCCTGTCGAACGCGGTGAAGTTCACCTCGTCCGGCGGGGTGGAACTGCTCGTCGAGCGCGCGACGCCCGCGGACTTCGAGGAGGAGACGCTGCACGACGCGGACGAGGTCATCGCCCTCTCCGTCAAGGACACCGGAATCGGCATCCAGCCGGAGATGCTCAACGGGATCTTCGAGGCGTTCCAGCAGTCCGACGGCGCCACCAACCGAAAGTACGGCGGCACCGGTCTCGGCCTCTCCATCAGCCGGGACATGGCGGCCCTGCTCGGCGGCAGGATCACGGCCGAGAGCGAGCCGAACGTCGGCTCCACCTTCACCCTCTACGTCCCTACGATCTACACCTCCCCCGCGGTGGAACCGCTCCCCACGGCCGGCGAAGTGCAGGCCATCACCGGACCGGACTCACCGGCCCGCCGGCCCACGGCCCGCGCACAACCCCCCACTGAGGTCGACGTGTTCACCGACGCGGTGTCCGTGCCCCGCACGGGAACCCGTCCCGCCGACGATCTCCCCGACCTCGCCGACCTCGCCGACGCCGACATCGTGGACGAACACGCCAGTTGGCCGGAGACGACCCGGCTCAAGGAGTGGCTGACCGGCGCCGCCGGGGTGCTCGCCAACCGCCGCATCCTGATCGTCGACGACGACATCCGGAACGTGTTCGCACTGACCCATGTGCTGGGCCGCGTCGGAATCACCGTCAAGTACGCCGAGAACGGCCGCGAGGGCCTCGAAGTCCTCGACCGGACACCCGATGTGTCCCTGGTCCTGATGGACATCATGATGCCCGAAATGGATGGTTACGAGATGATCGCAGCGATGCGGCGCACACCTCGCTTCGCGAACCTGCCGGTCATCGCGCTCACCGCCAAGGCCATGCCCGGCGACCGCGAAAAGGCGATCGAGAGCGGTGCGAACGACTACATCCCCAAGCCGGTGGACGTCGACCGGCTGCTGACGGTGATCTGCCGGCTGCTCGACCCGCACACCCCCTTGGAACCGCCTCCGGACACGTCCGGTGACGTCACCGGGCGGACGCCGTGACAGCGTCGCAGGGAGCGGCAGGGGCGGACGCCTCCAGCATCCTCATCGTCGACGACATGGAGGAGAACCTCGTCGCCCTCGAGGCCGTCCTCGGCTCGCTGGCCCGAGTGGTTCGCGCGCACTCGGGCGAGGCGGCGCTCAAGGCGATGCTGCGGCAGGAGTTCGCCGTCGCGCTCATCGACGTACTGATGCCGGGCATGAACGGCTTCGAGACCGCCGCCAACATCAAGGGCCTCGACCAGACCAAGGACATCCCGATCATCCTGCTGACTGGGGCGGCGGTCGACCCGAACTACGCGTACCGCGGATACACGGTCGGCGCGGCCGACTTCCTGATCAAACCGTTCGACCCCTGGCTGTTGCGGACCAAGGTCAGCGTCTTCCTGGAGTTGCATCGCAAGAACCGCCAACTCGCCGATCAGGCCGATCAATTGACGCGCCTCCTTTCGGTCGACGCGCCCACGAAGCCCGCCGAGGAACAGCACCGACTGGCCGACGTCGAACGTCAACTCGCCCAGGTGGAACTCCTGTTGCGCACCAAGGAGTCTGCGGGCGACCTCAAGGCGGCAGGCCTTGCCGACCGGATCGCCACACTGGAACAGGCAGTCGGGCGGCTGCTGGAGGCGGGGAAACAGTAGGAGTCGGGGGCTGGGAACCGGGATGCCCCACCGGCCGGCGGTGTGCAACCGCCCGATGGGGATCCGGCTCCGCGCCCGCTCAGCCCGCCGCCAGTGCCTGTTCGGCGGCCTCCAGTTCGTCCTGCGGGTCCAGCATCCGGGCAAGCACATCCAGATCATCCGCGTCATAGCGGGACCTGACGTCCTCGCGCCAGCGCTCGGCGGCCGGCCGCAGCAGCTCCACGGCCTCCGCATGGCGTCCCGTCCGGTTCAGGACGAGACCGTAGTAGCCCGCCGTCTCGGTGCCGAACGACTCGTCCCGGCCCTCTTCCCAGGCCTTGCGCAGGTACGGCTCGGCTTCCTCGTACCCGCCGCGCTGGGCGATGGCCTTGCCCGCCAGCATCGCGTTCAGTGCACTGTTGTCGGCTGCCGCGCGGACGTACCACCGCTCGGCCTCCTGGTAGTCCCTGTGGTAGTCGGAGAGCCAGGCCATGGCACCGCAGGCGTCGTGGTCCCCGGCCTCCGCGGCGATCCGCTTCCAGTGGTCGCGCCGCACGGAGTCACCCAGGTCGCCGTACAGCCACCTGAGATCGGCCGCAGCCGCCATGTCGCCCGCCAGCGCCGCGGGTTCGTGCCAGGGAAGCATCCAGCGCGCCGCCGCCCCGCCCCACTCGTAGAGCATCTTCCCGTACGCGTACGAAGCCTGGGGATCCCCCGCCTCGGCCCGCTCGAGCAGCTCCGGCAGCCGCCGCAGATCCTGCTCGGGCGGCACCTCGTCCTCCTCACGGAGCCCGGCGATCTTGGCGAGCCGGTCGGGGACGACCTCGTCGTCCGGGTCGACTTCCCTCAGCCGGGCCTCGGCCTCGTCGAGCCGTCGCTGCCGACGGAACAGGTCGGAGAGCCTCACCAGCGCGGCACGGTGCCCGGTGTCGGCTGCGATGGCATACCAGTGCTCGGCCTCGGCGAGTTCGCCGCGTTCCTCGTTGAACAGGCCCAGAATGAAGGCCGCGCCGTCGTACCCCTCTGCGTGCGAGCGCAGGAGGAGGTCACGGACCTCGGACCAGCGGTCCTCGGCGTCGTGCCGTTCAAGGAGGATCGCGTGCTCGACGAGAGCCACCGGACTGAGGTATCCGGCCCTGCGGAAGTAGTTCCCGGCCTCGTTGATCAGCCCGGGATAGTTCTTGAAGTCACTGTCCATGTCCTCCAGCGGCTCCAGCGCCTCGTCGGCGGCCTCGCCGTCCTCGGCGTCCTCCGCCGCCTCGAGGGCATCGGCGACCCGGTCGAAGGTTTCGCGGATGTGCTCGAAGTCCTGCACCCACCGGAAGACGGCGATGTCCCCGATGTCCACGCCCTTCATCAGGAACTCGGCTGCCTCGTCCGGCTTTCCCTCGGCCGCAATGAGCTTGCCCAGCTCGATCTTGCAGTCGAGGCGCCCCATGTCCCAGCCTTCCCGGAACCACGTGGCAGCCTCCGGGTCGCCGTTCTCCTTGAGCAGTACGGCCAGACCGTACGCGCAACCGGAGTGCCGGTCCGCGGCGAGACGGTAGAGCCGCTCGGCCTCCCTGCGGTCACCGCGGATCTTCCGGTAGCGGGCGAGGGTGTACGCGGAGAAGGCGTCTCCCGCCTCAACTGCCCGCTCCCAGTAGGGATTTCCCTCGTCGACCCGACGGCCGAGTACAAAGAAGTCGGTGTGGCGGCGGGCGGTGTCCTCGTCACCCGCGAGCGCGGCGGCGACGAGAGCTTCGCCGCGTTCCTCGACGGTCTGGGCTTCGTTCAGTAGTGCCATGCGAGAGATCGTTTCATCCTGCCGGACCTCGGCCAACAGCGGGACATGGGTGGCGAGTTCACGGGACGCGGCCTATGGTCCGGGGTCTCGTCTCTCATTTCTGATCTCTCATGTCTCGTCACAGCTCGTGTACGGGTCAGGCCGACGTCGGCGCCTGGCCGAGGGGGATGACGCGGGCCGTGGCACCAGCGGTGGCGATGGTCGCCCCCTCGGAGTCGGTGAGGGTGGCTTCCAGGAAGGCGATGTCCCCTGCCCTGTGCACCACGCGCCCCTTCCCGATGATCCGGCCGGGGCGGACGGGCCTGAGGAAGCGGGTGGTGAGTTCCAGCGTGGACTGGAACTGATCCGCCTCGAGCGTGGCCAGAAGAGCGGGACCGACCGTGTCGTAGAGCATCGCGGCGAGGAAAGCACCCAGCACGTTCCCCGCCGGGTTGGTGAATTCCTCGGTCGCGGTGAAGGCCAGCTCGACGGTGCCGTTGTCACCGTCCGCGTCGAGGACCTCCAACCCCAGCGTGGCCGCCGCCCGAGGCAGCGGCGCGCGCCCCTCCACAGCATCCCAGAACGGCCCGGTTCGCCCTGTCACCACATCGCTCCCAGGTCGAGATGTCCACTGCCGTTTCCATCCTCCGCCCCAACCGGTCGTTCCTCAACGAACCGAGTCGTCCGACCTCGGGCACTGCGTGCCGCCCTCCACCCCGGCCGTCAAAGATCTGCGAAACCTGCCCCCCTCGGGCCTCACTCCTGATCGTCCAGCTGAAGGGATCCGTACTCGGGCTTCCCCGCGCGCTCGTAGACGCAATACTGAACGCCCGCGCCGGTGGCACCGGATTCGGTGAGCGTCCAGGCGACAGGGGCGGCGCCTTCGGCGAAGAGCCGCTTGCCGGTTCCGAGGATCACGGGGTTGATGAGCAGCCGGTACTCGTCGACGAGGTCGTGCTCCTGCAGAGTGCGGATGAGGTCGCCGCTACCCTGCGTCATGATCGCGCCTTCGAGCTGGTCCTTGAGCTGTGCGACGGACTCGGCGGCCTCGCCCTTGAGGAGATGGGAGTTGTTCCACTCCAGGCTGTCCAGGGTGCGTGAGGCGACGTACTTGGGCATCGTGTTCAGCTTCACTGCGATCGGGTCGTTCTCATCGGTCACGCGGGGCCAGTGGGCGGCGAAGATGTCGTACGTGTGCCGGCCGAGGAGGAGGTGGTCGGCGGTCTGCTCGAAGACCTCCGTCATAAGGACCCTGAAGTCCTCGTCGACGTAAGGGACTTGCCAGCCGCCGTGCTCGAATCCGGCGTCGACGTCCTCGCCCGGGCCGCCCGGAGCCTGCATGACGCCGTCCATGGTGATGAACGCGGTGACGATCAGCTTGCTCTTGCTCATGATCGCGCCTTCCGTAGGAGGGTGTACCTGCACCCAGGTGGACTCCCGGACCGGCGAGAACTCATCGCCCCGTGCGTGACCAGCCTGCCCCCCCAGGCCCCCGGCCTCGGGGCAGCGGCGCGTGTGTCACACTCCGCGCCATGACTCCGGCGAGCTGGTCGGAGGCGCCTTTCCGGTTGGACGTGGGGTGGGTTGCTCGGCATCGAGATGCTCTGGATCCGCGAGCAGCGCCGTAAGGAAGGGTGGGGATCAAAGATCCTCCTGGCTGCGGAGGCGGAGGCGCGCCTGCGAGGCTGTGACCGCGCCTGTGTATCGTCCTTCACCTTTCAGGCCCCGGAGTTCTACCAGCGTCACGGATATGTCGAGACCGGCCGGACCCTGGGAATCCCAGGTGGCGCTGAGGATGTCCACATGTTCAAGAAACCGGCACAGGCATCAAGCACCGGCATGGGGCTCGACGAACCGTAGGAATGCGTATCCGATCCCGTTTCAGGTGATGTCGAGGACCGCCTTGCCGTGAAGTCGGCGATGGAGAAGGGCGTCGATGGCGTCGGCGGCCCGGTCCCAGTTGCCGCGCCATGAGATCTGCGGGTCGAGTTCGCCGGCGGCGACGCGGTGGGCGAGCCAGGTCAGGTCGGGCGCGAGGCCGGTGCAGGCGGGCAGGGAGAAGGCGACGATCGAGCGGTCGTGCCGACCCTGGTCGCCGAAGAAGGCGCCCAAGGGGAACACCTCGTCCTGGTGGGCGGCGTGCCCGACCGCGACGAGAGTGCCTCCCTGGCTGAGCATGCTGTAGGCGTCGACGAGCTGCCGCCCTCCGACCATGTCCACGACACCATCCGCCGGCTGCTTGGCCTCGAGTGGCCCGGACACCACCTCGTGCGCCCCGCTTGCCCGCAGGCTGTCGCCATGCAGGTCCGGGTCTCCGGTGGACGCGATGACGTGCGCTCCACCGAGGCGGGCGAGCCGCACGGCATACCGGCCGGTGCCGCCCGTGGCGCCGGTGACCAGGACGCGCCTGCCCAGGATCGGGCCCGCGCGGTGCAGAGCGCGCAAGGCGCTGGCGCCGGCGACGGGCACCGTGCTGACCGCCCCCGGATCGGCCCCGGCCGGGGCGGTGCCGATCCAGTCGGTGTCGACGGCTCGGAGTTCGGCCCACGCACCGTCGATGCCGAACGTGACGACGGCTGTGCCGGCTGCGGGGCCGGACCCGTCGGCGGCGGGTTGCTCCACGACGCCGGCCGCGTCCCAGCCCAGGACGGCTCCGTCGGGTGCTTCTTCCAGGCTGAACCGCACTTCTCCGTAGTTGAGGGAGGTCGCCGTCACGCGAATCAGAGCCTGGTGCGGTGCCGGTTCGGGATCGGGCGCCTCGCCGAGACGTAATCCCGTTGGACGGGTTCGGTCAACGAGCAGTGCACGCATGGGAGTTCACCTTTCGGCAGGATCAAGGATCAAGAACCGGCTCCGTCATCACGATCATCGACCACACAACACTCAACTGGCCCCGCCCAGTTACTGTTTGGGCGGACTGGGCCATGTCCGGCGAATCTGGCCGTCGGTCATCGCCGTGGTGTGGACGGCCGGGGCGCGCGCCAGGCCGAAGCCCAGGAGCACGACCTCCGCGTACCGGCGCCAGGCGTCGGGGGCGACATCGTAGGTGCGGTCGGCGACAGCGCCGATCATGTACAGGAAGGCGTAGACGTCGGCGCTCGCGAAGTCCTCGCGGACGGCACCCGCGGCAACCGCCCGTTCCACCAGGCCGTCGACATGGTGGCCAAGGTCGTCGCGCATCTCGGCGATCGGCTTCGTGTCGATGCTCGCGCCCGCGAGAACGACCTCGAGTGCCCGGTCCTGGGCTCGCCATCGGGCCGCCTCGAGCAGGTAGTGGCGCAGCGCCTGCCCCGCGTCCGATTGCTGCTCGGCCGCTGTCGCGAGTTCCAGAAACGTGGTGAAGCGCTCCGTGAACAGGGCGTCGATCAGCGCCTGGAGGTCCGGGAAGCGCCGGTACACCGTGCCGACTCCGATGCCCGCCTCGCGCGCGATCTCATTGAGGGTGACGGCAGACCCGCGCTGCGCGAACATGCGGTCGGCCGTCTGCATGATCAGCCGACGGTTTCGTTCCGCGTCCGCGCGCAGCGGGCGTTGCGTTTCCCGGGTCATACCGCGACATTCTCCACCATCGCGGG
This sequence comes from Streptomyces sp. NPDC045026, assembly GCF_056432625.1. Lineage (NCBI taxonomy): Bacteria > Bacillati > Actinomycetota > Actinomycetes > Kitasatosporales > Streptomycetaceae > Streptomyces > Streptomyces sp. NPDC045026. Next base: position 706,438 of record NZ_JBWKIS010000001.1, on the reverse strand, counting down.
GCTGCGCCGGCGCTCGACCAGGACCAGGACGCCCGTGACGGCGCCCCACAACAGCCACGAGTAGACGCCCCCGCGCTCGAACACCCCTGCCGTACTCACGGACACACCCACCAACACCTCGCTCAGCAGGCCGAGGACACCGACCGCGACGCTGAAGATGCGGTACGCAGGCGGCAGCCCGAGGCTCGGCAGCGACCCCGCCATGATGGCCACCGTGTTCGCGCACAGGATGCCGATCGCCGCCGCCCCGCCGTGGATGGCCAGGCTGAGGTTCGGGCTGTCCCCGGAACCGTGGAAGAGCCCCACCAGCACGAACGCCACGCCATGGGCGAGCGCGAGGGCGGTGATGACACGCCGGGCGCGCCCCTTGACGAGACGGGCCAGCAGTACGACGCCCGTCGCGAACAGAATCCCCTGAACCATGAAGGACGCGTTCATCAAGGCATGCGCCGGAGAGCAGATGTCGCGCCCCTGGAACCGCGTACCGCAGTCAGGCACACCCAGGTCGCTGATGTAGTTCGTCGCATAGCTGTAGGCCGGATCGGTCCAGGCCGCCGCCGTGATCGCTTCGACGGCCACCCACTGCACCGCGTTCACCACCAGGACGGCCGCCCCCAGCGGAAGCCACACTCTGCGCGCCATCGGCACCCCTCTCACCTTGTCCGCCGTGAACGACGCCGACGGACACCGACGGACGCCACCATAGCAGTAAACGGATAGATCTATCCGTTTACAACGAACGGGGAGGAGTACACGAGTGCAGAGCAGGAGGAGTGGATCGTGACCCCCGGGCCGCGCGGCGAACAGGCTCAGTCCCGCCCTCGCGCCCGCTTGAATCGCTCAAGTCCTTCGGCGAGTTCGACGATCGGGTCGGGGTACGCGTACTTCGCGCGATCGGGTCCGCGCAGCTTCCACGGTTCGTGCACGGCGGGCCCGGCGAGACCCGCGAGTTCCGGCACCCAGCGGCGCACGTACACGCCGTCCGGGTCGTAACGCTTCGCCTGCGTCACGGGGTTGAGGACCCGGTTCGGGCGCGAGTCCGTGCCCGTCCCCGCCATCCACTGCCAGTTGAGCTGGTTGTTCGCGATGTCGCCGTCCACCAAGAGGTCCAGGAAGTACCGGGCGCCGACCCGCCAGTCGACGTACAGAGTCTTGGTGAGGAAGCTCGCTGTCAGGAGGCGGCCGCGGTTGTGCATCCAGCCCTCGTGACGCAGCTGCCGCATAGCCGCGTCGATCACCGGATAGCCCGTACGCCCCTCACGCCATGCGGCGATGTCCTGGGCGGCAGCCCGCTCGGAGCGCCAGTGGTCGTGGCGTGTGCGGTAGTCGTGCGCCGCGGCGGCCGGGCGTGCGGCGAGGACCTGGTGGTGGAAGTCGCGCCAGGCGAGCTGGCGGACGTACGCGTCGGCGCCCGGACCACCTGCTCCGCGCGCCCGATGGACGAGCTCGACGGCGGAAAGCGTGCCGAAGTGCAGGTGGGGCGACAGGCGTGATGTCGCGTCGCCCGGCAGGTCGTCGTGCCCGCCCTCGTAGCCTCTGACACCGCGCCGCAGCCACGCGGTCAGCTGTTTGCGGCCCGCTGTCTCCCCGCCCGCCGCGAGGCCCGGCGAGGTCCCGCGGACCCGCGCGCGTGACGGCGTCCCCTCCGAGGCCACTCGGTCCGGAACGCGGATCGCGCGCGGTGCCGCGAGGACATCGCGCAGGCGCTGCTCCGACCAGTGCCGGAAGTAGGGCGTGAACACGGCGAAGTGGTCCGACGACGCCGGAGTGACGGCGCCCGGTGCCACCGCGGTCACCACCGTGTCGTGAACGATCAGCCTCCGCCCCTGCGACTCCAGGACGTTCCGCAGGCGCTCCTCGCGCCGCTGTGCGTACGCGCTGACGCCACCCGCCATGTGCACCGCGTCCGCCCCGGTCTCAGCCGCGACCCCGGCCACGGCACCGGCGACGTCCCCCGACCGCACCACGAGGCGCCCGCCGCACGCGCGCAAGGCCGTGTCGAGATCGCCCAGGCAGTCCGCGAGGAACGCTTCCCGATTGGGCGCCGCATACCCGGCGGACGCGATCCCCGAGTCCCGTACGAACAGCGGCACCACCTCACTCGACGCGCGGAGCGCAGCCCGCAGCGGCGGATGGTCGTGCACGCGGAGGTCGGAGGTGAACAGCACGATCGAGACGCTCACGAAGCCGCTCCAGGACGGACCGGGCCCGGAGCCCCGGCGGCCGTGCCCTTCGCTGCGGCCTGGACGACGGCGATGTTGCGGGCCATGCCCCGGACTCTACGGCGAGGACCGGCGAGACCGCTCGACGCGGACAGTGTCGCAGTGTCGGGCCCCTGCCACCGGAAGGCGTCACCCTGCGCAATCACCACAGGTGAGGGCCATCTCAACGTCACGGCACCCTCCGAGGGTGCACAGTGGATGGGTGGGTCTACGGCGGCGCTTGGGAGGTCTGTGGCAGCCAAGTCACGCACTGCTGGCAATTCCGATCGCGCTCATCGTCGTGATCACGGTCATCGACATCCTGGTGCCGGCCGACGTGCATCTGGGGCCCCTGCTGGTCGTGGCGCCCGCCTTCACAGCCTCCTTCGCCGGGCCGCGCCTGACGGCATTCATCGGGGCCCTGGCGATCGCGGCCCAGGTGTTCATCGGCGTCCATTTCGGCGTCCTCAATACGCGCAATGTGATGGTGCAGGTCTTCTCCCTCGCCGTACTCTCCGCGCTGATCGTGTTCTTCTGCCGCGTGCGCGAGCACCGCAGACAGGAACTCGCCAAGGTCCGGTCCGTGGCCGAGGCCGCGCAGAAAGCCCTGCTGCGGCCACTCCCCCACCACATCGGCCCCTTGCGGATCGCCTCGCTGTACCTGGCTGCGGAGGACGAGGCTGAGATCGGCGGCGATCTCTATACGGCAACACGCACCGACGACGGCGTACGCATGATCATCGGCGACGTCCGGGGACACGGCCTGTCCGCCGTCGGCGAGTCGGCGCTGCTGCTCGGTGCGTTCCGTGTGGTCGCCGACCAGCACGCCACGCTGCCCGACCTCGCCGTCGCCCTGGACCGGAGCGTGTCCCACTACCTCATCGATTTCGTCGATGTGGAGGACGAGATCGGCGAGCACTTCATCACCGCCCTTCTGTTGGAAATCCCCAGTCAAGGGCACATGACCCGCATGACCTGCTGCGGACATCCACCGCCCCTACTACTGCGCCGGGACCACGTCCGCACCCTCACCAGCACCCACCCGGCCCCGCCCCTCGGCGTCGCCGGACTGCCGGCCGCGCAGTATCCCGTCGACGAATTCGCCTTCGACACCGGTGACACCCTCCTGCTGTATACCGACGGGGTCACCGAAGCCCGCGATGGAAGCGGGGCCTTCTACCCGTTGGCGCAGCGGGTCGCGCAATGGACCACGAGCACCAGTCCCAAAGCACTCCTGGATCACATCCGCCAGGACCTCCTCGCCCACTGCCAGGGGCACCTCTCCGACGACGCCGCCATCATCGCCATCCAGCGCACGCCAGATCCTCAGCCGGGCCGCCGCTGACGGGTCCGCCTGCCTACCTTCTGCTGGTCCTGGGCTACCTACTGCTGGTCCTGGGCGCTTGGCCGAGGCGCTCGAAGTGCTGCACGGCGGGCACGGAGAGGGCTTCCAGCGCCGGCAGGGCCTCGTACAGGGACTGCTGCTGCTCAGGGGTGAGCTGGTCGATCCGCTCGGCGAGGCGTGCAGATGCCTGACGGCGCGTGGTGTCGAGGAGCGCCTGGCCTGTCTCGTTGAGGGCGATCAGGGTGGCCCTCTGGTCCTTCGGGTCCGCCTTGCGTTCGATCCATCCGAAGCCGTCGAGCAGGTCCGTCATGCGGGAGATGGTGGACAGGGCGATGCCCATGCGCGTGGCGAGGTCGCTGATGCGCAGGGGCCCGTGTGCGGAGAGCGCCGCGAGTGCGGCCAGCCGGCTGGGTGTGAGCTGGCTCCGCGTACTTTGGGCGCGCAGTTCGGGGAGGAGCTGCTGGATCGCGGCACGGAGCCGTTCGGCGGTCTCCGCCGCCTGCGCGGGGCCGAAGGGTGAGGTCATCACGGCCCCTCGGATCGGGGTACCGGCGGGGCTGCCGGGGGTGGGGGCGTCGGTGCAGGTGCGGGTGCAGGTGCAGGTGCGCGTGGGGCCGGCGCCAGAAGCGGGGCAGCGGGCTGGGGCAGCAACCGGTCGTCGTGGATGTATCGGCCGCCGCGCAGCAGAGAAGCGACGGCGGCGACCACGCATGCGGCGATGGCGAAGTCGAAGGCCACGGACAGGCCGTCGGCGAACGGCTGGGAGATCAGCTCCGGGAAGAAGCCGCGCCCGGTGAGGTAGTGGGCGTGGCCCGGGGGCAGTTGCGCGAGTACGTGAGGGCCGAGCAGGGTCTGGACCGGGTTGTAGCCGAGGAGCGAGGCGAACAGCACGCCGACCGGCGGGAGTGCGGCGACCTTGGCCGCGTCGGCGGCGGGTACCCCCTGGGCGGTCAGGCCGTGTGTGAGGGCGGCGGGCAGCGCGCTGGACAGACCCGCGATCATCAGGGAGAAGAAGATGCCGATGGAGAGCACCGTGGCCGAGTTCTGGAACGTGGTGCTGATCCCGGCGCCCACCCCACGCTGGTCGGGCGGCAGGCTGTTCATGATGGCCGCCCGGTTGGGTGCCGCGAACAGGCCCATACCGAGCCCGTTCAGCAGCAGGACAAGGGCGAACGTCGGGTAGGCGAAGTCGACCGGCAGCGCCTGGAGGGCCAGGAAGGTGGCGGCGGCCAGCAGCATGCCTCCGGTGGCGAAGGCCCGGGCACCGAACCGGTCCGATGCCCAGCCGGAAAAGGGCCCCGCGACCAGGAACCCGACCGTCAGCGGGAGCATGTAGATGCCGGCCCACAGCGGGGTCTGCTCGAAGCCGTAGCCGTGACGGGGCAGCCAGATGCCCTGCAGCCAGATGATCAGGATGAACATCAGGCCGCCGCGTCCGAGCGCCGCCAGCAGGCTGGCCACGTTCCCGGCGGTGAACGCGCGGATCCTGAACAGCGAGAGGTGGAACATCGGCTCCGGGACCTTGGTCTCCACCACGCAGAAGACGGCCAGCATCGCCATGCCGCCGGCTATCGCGGCGATCACCCATGGGTTGGCCCAGCCCATGATGTCGCCGCCGTAGGGCTGGATGCCATAGGTGATTCCGGCCAGAACGGCGATCAGGCCCACGGCGAAGGTGAGGTTGCCCCACCAGTCCAGCCGGGCCCCCGCCCGTACGCCCGTGTCGTGCAGCTTCAGGTAGGCCCACACCGTGCCGAACAGGCCGAACGGTACGGAGACCAGGAACACCAGATGCCAGTTGACCGGGCCGAGCAGGCCGCCGAGGACCAGGCCGATGAACGATCCGGTGATGCCGGCCACCTGGTTCAGTCCCAGTGCGAGGCCGCGCTGACGGGCGGGGAAGGCGTCGGTGAGGATGGCGTTGGAGTTCGCCATCAGCATCGCCCCGCCGACACCTTGCAGGACCCGCATGCCGATCAGCCACAGGGCGCCCGCCGTGCCGTGCATCCAGGTCACCGACAGCAGCACCGAGAACACGGTGAACACCGCGAACCCCATGTTGTACATGCGAACCCTGCCGTACATGTCACCGAGGCGACCGAAGCTGACCACGAGCACGGCGGTGACCACCATGTAGCTCATGATCAGCCACAGCAGCAGGCTCGTGTTGCCGGGCTGCAGCGGGTCGACACCGATCCCCCGGAAGATGTCCGGCAGCGCGATGAGCATGATCGACATGTTGATCGTCGCGATCAGCACGCCGAGTGTCGTGTTGGAGAGCGCGATCCACTTGTAACGCGCTCCTGGCTCACGGAAACGGCCCCGACTCGCGGCGGCCGACTCGGACTCAGCGGTGGTCCTTGCCACAGGGCATCACTCCCACCGGAGTCAGTTGCTTGACATCAACCAATCTACTCCGGGCACCGGGATGCGGCCACGGTGCCTGAACTGGGCAAACGCAACACCCGATGGGTCCGGGCCGGTGCGGTGGCGCGCGGTGGCCGCTCATTACCCCTGGGGTAATCGACTGCTCCGCGCTCCCCTGGAAGGGTCGAGCACATCGGCGGCAGTCCCCGCCGGGATCCGGCCACAGCCGCAAGGAGCGCGTCATGTCTGCCACGTCCGTTGTCACATCCGCTGTCACGACCGCGAGTTCGGGGAGCACCGCGCGTTCTGTCTCCGAGGACACCCGGGCCGTCGTCCAGGAGTTCCTTGCCGCGCGGATCGCCGGGGACACCGCGCGGCTCGTCACGCTCTTCGCCGACGAGGTCGACTGGCAGCTCGCCGAGAACCCCGCCGCCGCCTGGATCCGTCCGCGGTCCACCGCGGTCGAATGCGCCGCCCAGTTCACGGAGTTGATGGTGCACACCGTGCCCGAGGACGCGCGCGCCTCGGTCGACACCTTCCTCGTGGACGGCACCGGAGCCGTCCTGATGGGACACCTCTCGGGGACCGTACGCGCGACGGGAAAGTCCTTCGGGGGCCCGTTCGCGCTGCACCTCACCGTCGAGGACGGCCGGATCACCCGGCACCACCTCTACGAGAACAGCCTGTCGATCGCCGAGGCCTGCACCCCCTGAGGCTCGTTCGAGTTCCCTGTCGATTCACCTGTTGATTCAGGGATTGCGGGTCTTCAGCGTGCGGTCGAGCAGGGTCAGTGCCAGGACGATGATGCTTACGCCGGCCAGAATCGCGGCGACCACGTGCAGCCCGGAGTCGGTGACGTCGTCGCGGAACACGATGCCGGTGACGGTCGCCGATGCGATGGAGCCGAAGTAGCTGAAGGTCCTGAACAGCCCTGCGGCGGTGCCGAGTTGTTCAGCCGGGGCCTGGGTGTAGAGAGCGGTCTGATTGGCCACGGTGGTCGTGCCGAGCGTGATCGCGAACAGCAGCGTGACGCCGACGATGACGACGACGGGGGTCGCCGAGGTGAACAGCAGGACGGCGCCCGATGCCAGTACGAGGCTGGCGGCGCCGACGATCAGCGGTCCGCGCACGAGGTTGCGGGCCGAGATCGGCCGCGACACGAGCGCGGCGACGACACCCATGGGCAGCAGCACGAGTCCGGCCGCCTGACTGGACAGGCCATGGGCCGCCTCCAGCCACTGGGTGACCCCGTAGAGCACGGTGTAGAACGCCAGCAGCGTGAGCGCACCGCGCAGATAGGTGCGGGTCAGCGCCAGGTTCGACCCGAGCAGCCGCATGTCGATGAACGGCGTGCCCGCCCGCAGTTCCCACGACACGAGTGCGATGCCCAGCACGACGGCGAGGGCGAGGGGCGTCCACTGCGCATGGGGCAGTGAGAGCAGGAACACCAGCAAGGCGCTCATGGTCCCGCCGAACAGCACGATGCCCGTGACATCGATACGGCCGGCGAGCTCGCGCAGTGGACGGCGTTCGAGCGGCTCACCCCTGGGCACCCACGCCATCGTCGCAAGGAGTGCGATCACGGTGACGGGAAGGTTGGCCAGGAATGCCGAGCGCCAGCCGAACACGGCGATGAGCAGTCCACCTATGGGCGGGCCGATCGCGACCGTGACCGTACCGGCGACGGACAGTCCGCCGAGTACGTTGCCGGGCGGCTCACTCATCCCGGCCCAGGCAGCACGGCGACGGATGAGCACCATGGCGGCCGGGTACCCGGCCGAGGTGCCTATCCCTATCAGCACACGCGCCACGGTCAGCGTCGTCATGTCCTGGCCGATGCCGCCGACGACGCCGCCCACGAGCACCAGCATGATGCCGACGAGGAACACCCGGCGTGGCCCGAGCTCTTCGGCGAGCTTGCCGGCGGTGGGCTGAGCGATCGAGCTGGCGAGGTAGAGGGCCGACACCAGGACGGCGGTCTGCCCGATCGGCACGCCCATCGCGTGGGCGATGGACACGAGCCCGGTCGCGATCAGCGAACTGTTGATCGGGTTGAGCGCCGAGCTCATGTACAGCGGCGTGACGAATCGCCACGTGAACGCTCCGCGCCTGCGGTCGGGCCCGGACCTGCCGGACCCGCCGGACCCGTCGGCATGGACGGGGCCACCCCGCACGCCGGGGTCGGCTGCTGGTGACGATGGCGATGGCATGGGTTCTCCGTCCACGGTTCTCCGTTCGCGTCCACGGCTGACCGCGGGCCAGCCGTGTGTGACGTGCGAGGGGCGATCAGGCGTCGCGGAACAGGCCCTTCAGGTCGGCCGTCGTGATCACGTCCGCCTGACGCGGCAGGACCTTCTCGATGAGGACCCGGTGGACCTCCTCGTCGTGATCGTCCGTGACGTCGGCGAGCACGAAGATCCGGTAGTCCTGGTCGGCGGCGTCGCGGACCGACGAAAGGACCACGCCGGACGTCGAGATGCCACCCATCACCAGCGTGTCGATCGACCGGTCGCGGAGGAGGGCATGCAGGTCGGTGGTGCTGAAGGCGCCGTAACGGGTCTTACGGACGACGAGGTCGCCGTCGCGCACCTCCAGGGCGGGATCGACCGCCAGGGACGGATTCGCTTCGTCGAACACCGGCCCTGCTTCACGGCCCCGAACGCCTTGTGGTGGTCCGGGATCGAGTCGTAGTCCTCCGGCGCGAACCCCACGCGTACGAACACCACTTGGACGCCGTGCTCGCGTGCCCAGGCCAGCGCCTCCTGGGCCTTCTCGATCAAGGGCTCAGGGTCGGGGATGTGGCTGAGGACCGCGGGCTGGAGGTCCATCAGCAGCAGCGCGGTCTTCCGCGGGACAAGGGTCGTTTCGCTGATCGGTGTACTCACTGTTGCTTTCCTTCGCGTCGCGGACTGGGGCAGCCTGCGCATCGACGGCTGACCGCGTCGGCCTCAATCAGGCTCGGTCAGGCCTGGCCGGCCGAACTATCCAGGCTGCCTGTTCAGGTTACCTGACTAACTATACAGGCTTCCTGGCTATCTCTGTCCATCGCGGTAGGATTTCCAGTCATGACGGCACCGCTTTCCCGGGATGTGGCACACCAGCTTCCGTACGCGATGGTTCGGCTCCGGGCGCGCCTGCGCGCCGAGTCCGCGCCGAGTGACATGCGCTGGACGTGGTCGCAGATGACCACGCTCAGCCGCATCGCCGAGCAGGGCCCCACCACGGTCAGCACGCTGGCGGCTTCCGAACACGTCCGACCCCAGTCGATGGCCGAGACCGTCGCCGCCCTGCGCCGGGAAGGGTTCATCACCAGTGAGCCGGACCCCAAGGACGGACGTAAGACGCTCATCTCGATCTCGGACGAGGGGCGCGAGACCCTCTCACGCATCCCCGCGGACCGCGAAGCGTGGCTGGAAGCCGCCATCGAGGAGCACATCGCCCCCGCCGACCGCCGGATCCTGGCCCAGGCCGCGGAAATCATGGAACGACTCGCCGACTCCTGATACCGGACGGTCACTGGGCGCCAGGGCCAGGGCCAGGGCCAGGGCCAGGGACCGGCGACCGGCGACCGGCGACCGGCGACCGGGGCAGGCTAGAACGCCGCCTGCCCCGATGAATCCGTGCGCAGGTGCGCGGCGCCCGAGCGCACCGCCCATCCGAAGACCGCGAAAGATACGACGCCCACCACGACGGTGTCGTACGGGGCCGGCAGACGTCCGGAGCCTCCGAAGGTGCCGAGCCATGACAGCAGGGTCAGCGCCGCCAGATGGAAGACGATCCAGGCCCCTTGACGCAGTTCCTCGCGCACAAGGCGCCGCGCGGTCCGGCGCCGTTGCAGCAGGTACAGAGGGACACCGGCCAGCACCAGGGGCAGGGCCAGCCGCAGATGCTCCCAGCCGGACCAGTAGACGAACTCCGTGGACACGGCGAAGCTGACCGGCGCGATCCAGCGCACGCCCGGCACCTGACCGTCCGCGAGAGGCACCCCGCGCTCCCGGTCGTGAGCCCGGAAGGACGCGACGGCCACCGCCGAGGCGGCGTAGATCAGGAGGTACATGTCCCCCATCACGCTCACGATGTCCTGCCAGCCGCCGAACGGCAGCATGAACACGATGATGACGACGAGGTTGAGGACCAGTGCGCGGCGCGCGATGCCGGACCGGGGGTCGATACGCATGAAGAACCGCGGCACCAGGCCGTTCTTCGCCAGGGCGTACGTGTGGCGGGCGTCGATGGCGACGCCCACGTAGGCCGAACCACCCGGGGAGATCACGGCGTCGGCGTAGAGCAGCGTGGCCAGCCAGTGCAGATTGAGCACCAGGGCGAGCTGGCCGAACGGCGAGTCGAAGTTGACGCCCTGCCAGCCGTGCGCGAGGAGCGAGTCGGGCACCGTGTAGAGGAACGCGAGTTGGAGCCCGAGGTAGACCAGCACCGCGAGACCGATCCCGGTGAGCACCGCCGCGGGGACGTTACGCCGGGGATTGCGGGCCTCGCCGGAGAAGTCCAGGGGTGCCTGGAAGCCGTTCACGGAGTACACGATGCCGCCGCCGGCGAGTGCGGTCAGGCAGGCGGCGTAGCCGTACGGCGCGAAGCCGCCGTGGTCGGTGAGGCGACCCGAGTGGGTGCCGGACAGGAAGAGCGCGACGATCGTGACCACGGGGACGACGACCTTGAACACCGACACGAAGTTGTTCAGGCGGGCGAACATCCGTACCGCGAACCAGTTCAGCGCGGTGAGCAGCACGCTGAGCGCGGAGGCGACGCCCAGGCCCGGCGCGGTGAGGCTGCCACCTTCGTAGAGTCCTGGCACGTAGTGGGCGGCGTACTGCATGATCGCGCTGATCTCGGCGGCGGTGCCGCCCACGGAGAGCAGGACGGACCAGCCGACGACCGTGCCGACCAGGCGCCCGCTCGCGTACAGCGGCCACCGGACCGTGCCGCCGCCCTCCGGCCTGGTGGCGCCGAGTTCGACCATGACCAGCGCCACCAGTCCGCAGAGCGCGCCGGCCGCGATCCAGGACAGCAGTGCGGCGGGGCCTGCGGCCTGGGCGGCGTACAGGGCGGCGAACAACCAGCCCGAGCCGAGGATGTTGGAGAAGCCGATCGCGGTCAGGCCCCAGAAACCGAGGTCCTTGCGGAGCCGGTTCTCCTCGGCTCGGGCGTCCGCGTCGCCCATGGTCCCCGCCGGCTGATTCTGCGCCACGTGGCCAGCCTCCCAGACGATCACAGACCCAGGGGCTCAGCGTGCCATGCGGCGCGTCACCTTCGAAGAAGCGATGCCGTGCTCAGCCGCCACTCTTGCGTCGGAACGACTTCTGGCTCGAGGCCGGACCGTGCGCACCGCGGATCTTCGAACCGGTCTTCGCGGCGCCGCCGGCGGTGTCCGCCTGCATGCCGCGCTTACGGTCCAGCGCCTCGCGGAACTTGCGCTTCAGGTCGTACTGGCCCTCGTCGTCGGGCGCCAGGCCCTCCTTCTCGGCCTCGGCCGGCTCCGAACCTTCCTGCGATGCAGACTCTGCCGCCATGGTGACCTCCTGGGTTCGGGCAATGAGAAGGACAGCTTGTCATGCTCGTCAGCACTTGTGTGCCCGCGCCGGGTAGCGCCGGTGGCCATCACCGAGCGGTCAGGTCGGTGCGACGACGGCATCGAGGGCTGTGATGAAGGTGGTCCAGTCGGGGTCGGAGCGGCTGAGCGAGGCGGCCTGCTCGGCCGTCGTGGCGGCCGCGGTGTCGACCAGCCAGGAGGCGGTCCGCAGCAGCGCCGCCGCTCCGGCCGGATCGGCACGGATCCCCGAAGGGGTCAGGTCCAGATGGCGCATCGCGTCGAGCGCTGCGGTCAGCAGGTGCGAGGCGACACCGGAGGCGTTGCCGGCCGTGGCGGTGCGGGCCAGTGCGGCGTATCGGGCCCGCGCCGCGTCGGCGAGCTCAGGCGTGAGCAGGGCGTCCAGGCGCTTCCACTCGGCCGCCATGTGTCCGCCCAGCCAGCCGGACAAGCGCTCGTACTCCTCGGCGGTCTCTTCGAACCTCCTTTTCATCGCGGCCAGTTCGGCCGGTTCGACGCCGTCGGCCATGAACAGGACGCCGGTGGTCGCGACGGTCGTACGGTCACTGAGGTCCGGGCAGCCGGCCGCCGCAAGGCCCGGCTCGTCCGGCTCCGCCCGAGCCGGGGCCGGTCCCGGCCTCCAGCCAGCGGTCGGCGAGCACCTTCAGGGTGTTGGCGTCCCTCCGCAGGCTGACGGCGTGTTCGAGCTTGAGCAGGGAGTGGTACCGCTCGTGCTCCCTGTGGGCGCGCGCGACCGCCAGCACGTTCCCTGAACGTCAAGCAGCTGTCCCCGCTTGCGTTGTGTGCCGTATCTGGGGTCCTCGGAGGTTTCCAAGGAAGGCACTCATGGACGAACGCCTCGCAATTCGGGCTCGCGGGATCACCAAGTGCTTCGGCGACGTCATCGCGCTCGACGGCATCGACCTGGATGTGGCGCAGGGGCAGATCCACGGCCTGGCCGGTCCGAACGGCGCCGGCAAGACGACACGCCTGGAAGTCGCAGCAGCGGCTGACGGGACGCGACGCCAAGCCCGACTTCGCGAACCCCGCGCAGATGAACCACTTCACGTGGTACCAGACGCACGAGTGGTCGAAGTCGTACCCGGGCGAGAACAAGATCTACGCCCCGAACGACGTCCCGGGCGCCTGCATCCCGACGCCGGAGTCCGACGGCTGACGTAGGCAGATCGCCGTTCTGAGGTCGCCGATCGCAGATCCGAAGTCGCAGAGCGCATCGAGGGGCCCCTGCCCGGCATCACTGCCGGGCAGGGGCCCCTTCTGCTCCATCGGCGCCCGCTTCGTCGGTCCACCGAAGGCTCCAGGCATTCAGAGGGCTGAGGTACCGGGCGCGCTGGGAACCGTACGGTTCTTCAGATGACGGTGCGGTCGCCCGTAGCACGCCGCCGGTGGAGCGTGAGTCCCGCGTAGACGAGGGCACCCAGGGACATCCCGACGACTCCGGACAGGTCGGCGCCGCCGAGCGCGCTCGCCACCGGGCCGGTGTAGATGCTCGTGTTGACGCACAGCAGTGCCGCGCCGACGCCGATGACCACCGCGGCGGCTCCGGCGGGATGCACACCGCGCCAGTACCAGAAGCGGCTGTTGGGGGTCTCGTCCTGCAACGCGACTCCGTCGTAGCGGTTGCGGCGCAGCAAGATGTCCACGGCGTAGATCGTGAACCCCGGGCCGAGGAATGCGACCGAGAGTTCCAGGCCACTGTTCATCGTGCTGAGGAAGTCGGAGATGAACAGGGAGTAGAAGGTGAGTCCGAGCGCGATGGTGGCATCGAAGATGACGGTGAACGGCCGGCTCCAGGGGATCCCGCCGGATTGCAGGGCCAGGCCGCCGCTGTACGCGGTGAGTACGTTGTTCGCGATCGAGCCGATCACGATGACCAGCAGGAAGACCGGATAGAACCAGCCGGGCAGGATCCCCTTCAGCGAGGTCTGCGCGTCGGTCATGTTCACCGCCGTGCCGGCCAGGACCCCTAGCCCGCTCAGCAGGACGGCGGGCACGAATCCGCCGACGGCCGTCCACCAGCACACCGCCTTGCGCGAGGTGTCGGCGGGCAGATAGCGGGAGTAGTCCGCTCCGCTGCTCCAGGACAGAGGGCCACCCACCATGATCGTGAATCCTGAGGCAACGATCACCCACAGCTCGCGGCCGTGGACCGCGGTGTCGGCCGGTGTCCGGTAGCCCCAGTCCGCGTGGCGCAGCACGTAGTAGCCCAGGACCAGGACGCAGGCGGTCAGGGCCCAGGTGAACCAGGTGCTGCACCGCATGATGGTGGCGTGCCCGTACACGCTGATCGAGAACGTCACGACGGCGGTGGCCAGCACGATCGCCACCTTCACCGAGGTGTTCGCATGGATGCCCAACTGCTCGACGAGTGCGAACCCGGCGAGGGATCCGAGGGCCAGGCCGATCGCTTCGTAGGCGACCGCGACACTCCACCCGAGCGTCACGTTCAGGACTCGGTTGCCGCGAATGCCGTACATCGCCCGCGTCACCACCCAGCTCGGCGTTCCGGAGCTCGGGCCGCTGATCGAGAGGTAACCCACGCCCGCCCAGAGGAGGTTGCCGGCCACGATCACCGCGAAGGACTGCCAGATGTCGAGGCCGAGCAGCACCATCGAGCCGCCCAGAACGATGTACAGGTAGCTCATGTTGGCGGCCGCCCACACAGGGAACAGCGAACGGGGTAGACCGTGACGCTCGGAGTCCGGGACGTGGTCGACGCCGTGGGTCTCCACGTGACCGACCCGGTCCGAGACCGGCTCCCCCGGGTCGCCGCCTCCGGCGCCGGCCCCTGCCCTCAACGTCACCCTGACCTCCGGAATCCCGTGATTGGGATGTGCACCAGTTACTTGTTTGGGGTGGGCGTCGAGAGCATCCCTGGTCATGACGCCCACCCTTCGGACCGGACGACGCCGCTTGCCCGCCGGCGAGCGGCGCGCGGAGATGCTGGGTCGCCCAAGCCGTCGGCGTCGTGCCGGGACTGTGGACCACCACTTCAAGTCTGCCGACGAACTCGTCGCGGCGGCCTTCAGCCACGCCGCGACCGCCGGCAAGGCGAGGGGAGGCTGCGGGAGCTGCCGGCCCGGATCGTCCGCCCAGGCCGCGGCTTCAGCTTCGACCGGCGGCGGCACTGCCGGATCATCGACGACCACGTCGCCTCGGCGGAGGGGCGGGCGGCAGGCGGCTCGTCATACGCCGGGCCACTCCGCCGGGAGACCTGCGCCGGATGGGCGCATGATCGTCCGCACGCTAGGCTCCGCCTGCGACCTGTCAGTTGACAGGAAGCCCACGCCATCAGGAGGTCACGCGATGCCGGCCAACGCCACGGCTCACGTACGCATCGCCCGTCCGTCGCGGGACCTCCGAGCCGCGGAGCTCTTCTGGATCTCGGGACTCGGCCTCGATGTCCTCTACCGGCATGCGTCGGACGGCTCACCTGACGACCACTCACTTCTCATGGCCGGCTGGCCGGATGCGGCCTGGCACCTGGAGCTCGTACACGATCCCGTCGCACCCGTGGACCCGCGTCCGACACCCGAGGACCTCCTGGTCATCTACCTCGGCGAACCGGTTCCGGACTCCCTCGTGGCACGGCTCGAACAGCACGGCGGCAAGCGGGTGCCCGCGCACAATCCGTACTGGGACACACGGGGCGTGACGATCCGGGATCCGGACGGCTACCTGCTGGTGCTGTCCACCCGGGACTGGTCCAACTCCTAGGGTCTTACGTTTGCCGGAGCGGTCGACCTGACCGGCATCTCCCGGGTCGGTGCCCGCCGTTACCTCGACTACTTCCACGGCACCGGCTGCGCCGGCGAATCACTGCGCTACGGAGTCGCCGGCCGACCGGAACGCCACTGCAACTGGCGCGGGTGACGTCGGGACGGTGGCCGTGCTGTCGGCGGCAGCCAAAAGGGGGCGTCCCGCAGACTGCGCTGCGGAACGCCCCCTACTGAGGCGGGTCATCGCTACCCGCGGGCTGGGAGTCCCGCGGGCAGGTTCAAATCAGCGGCGGCCGTCGTGTCCGTGCCCGCTTGCGTGTCCGTCGCCGCGGTGGTTGCGGTCGCCACCCCAGGAGAGGGCGTCTACCCTCCGGTTGCGGTCGTCGCGCAGGGTGACGGTGTCGGAGCGGTTGTCCCACACGTACCTACGGCGGTCCTGATAGACGTCACGGTGGTTGTCGCGCCCGACACCGGTGTGGACGCGGACCGTTGCGCGGCCCTCCAGGCGGTAGTGATGGAAGGTGTAGGTGCGGCCGTCCCTGGCCGAGACCGTCCACCCGTCGAGGTTCACCGTGTGGCGGGACGTGTTGGTGACATCGACCCACTCCTTGTTGAGGGAGCGGTTACTGCCGTTGTCCCAGCCCGGGGAGTCGTACTGCGCGCCGGTGATCTCCACGCGGTCGCGGTGCGTGCGGCCGCCGGGGTCGGCCGATGCCGACGCGGCGAACGTACCGACGAGAGCGCCGGCCGCAAGCACGGCGGCAGCCGTACGGCGGGCAGTGACTGACATGAAAGCGGACATGAATGCCCCTTCATTTCGTACTGCAGACCCGTCTACCGGCCGCGGTGCGCCGCGGGTCTGCTATGTGCGGGTCCCGGCCCGGTGGCCGAGAACACACAATTTGCCGCCAGATCGCCCCGAATGTGCGCAAGGCGTGAAGGCAGTTACAAGTCGTACATATTTCTGTTGCTCTCGCATGTAATGTCCATTTATGTACTGAAGGCAGCAAGTTGACGTCTCAGCCGCGCTCCCGCACGACTCAGGCCCGACTCCGCTCGCACCGCACAGCGTCTCGTCACCCGGAAGCGCGTAACAGCGCTGTCGCTCCCGACCCGTTCGGCCCCAATTCGGGATTCCCGGACATCACCGGGGGTCGACGAGCGGGAAGAGTCCCGTGACGACCTGCCGATCGCCACCCATTCCAGCAAGGGGACAAGACGTGCACCTGGATCTTTCGGGACGGACCGCTCTCGTGACGGGCTCCACCCAAGGCATCGGAGCCGCGATCGCGGCCGGACTCGCGCGTGCCGGCGCGCGGGTCGGAGTCAACGGACGCGACCAGGCCAGGGTGGAGGCGTCCGTCGAACAGCTCGGAGTCGGCGTACCGGACGGCGATTTCGTTCCGGTCGCCGCCGATGTCGCTACCGAGGAGGGCGCTCAACGCGCCTGGGAAACGCTGCCCGACGTGGACATCCTCATCAACAATCTCGGCATCTTCGAGGCGAAGAACCCCTTGGACGTCACGGACGACGAATGGCGCCGCTACTTCGACGTGAACGTGCTGTCCGCCGTCCGCCTCACGCGGCTGTACCTGCCACGGATGACCGAACGCGGCCGCGGGCGCGTCCAGTACATCGCGAGCGACTCCGCGGTGGTGGTCCCCGCCGAGATGATCCATTACGGCATGTCGAAGACCGCACTGCTCGCGGTCAGTCGCGGCTTCGCCAAGCATGCGGCCGGGACCGGCGTCACCGTGAACTGCGTCATCGCCGGCCCTACTCACACGGGCGGTGTCGAAGACTTCGTGTACCAACTGGTCGACCGCGACCTGCCCTGGGACGAGGCGCAGCGAGTCTTCATGCGCGAATACCGCCCGCAGTCGCTGTTGCAGCGCCTGATCGAACCCGAGGAGATCGCCAACATGGTGGTGTACCTGAGCTCCGACCTTGCGTCCGCGACCACGGGCGGCGCGCTGCGGGTGGACGGCGGATACATCGACGCCATCCTCCCCTAAGGCGGCGAACCGTACGAGACGACGTCGACGGGCTGCACGCGTTCCTATGGGCGCTCCATCACAACTCCCGCCATTCGTCAGGCTGTTCACGCATGCGTCAGACGCACTTCCTCGACCCCCAGCAAGCCGAGCAGCGGAACCCTGCCCGTCAGCTGCTCCGGATCAACCACGAGCCCCGAGCTGCGGATCCGGTCCAGCAGCAGCTCGGCGAGCGGCATCACCATGTGCCGTCCCCAGCAGCGCTCGGAAGCATGCCCGAAGGGCAGATAGCCACGCGCGGCATCAGGGTCGAGTTCGTCCCAGCGCTCAGGCCGGAACGCATGCGCGTCTTCCCACAAGGCCGGATCGCGGTGGGACAGCAGCGGAAGCAGCAGAACGTCGTCGTCATCCCGGATCCGGCTGTCGATCGCGGGGTACTCCGGGGAGGCGTTGCGCAGGATGTTCCACGAGGGCGGCAACAGTCGCAGAGCTTCGTGAATGATGTTGCGGTTCGACGTGCCGTCATCGAAGGGAGAGCCGAGCCACAGCGCATTCGCGACGAGCGTCGAGACCGTGAAACACACCGGTGCGGCCGCTCGCCGGTAGACACCCATCGCGTACCTCCGGTCCTGATAGCCGGCCGCCTCGGCCGCGCGCCCCGCAAGACCGGTGAGGTGCGCGGCTGGGCGCGGCCACCCGGGCAGCGCGGCGCCGGCGGCGATCACGGACCAGGTCAGTTTGGGTGTCAGTTCGAGGTTACGGCTCATCAATATCCGCAGGCGGAGGGGGTCTTGGCCGAGGATGAGGTCCCGCAGGAAGAGGTGTCCGGTGAGAGGCCAGGGACCCGACAGGTCGACGTCCGGTGGCAAGGGCCGCTTCAGCGCCTCGCGGACGTCGTTGCCTACCGTCCGAGTGACCGAGGAGGCTTCGCTGCGTGAGATCGAGCGGCCGTGCAGCGGCTTGAACGTCGGCCGCTCCGTCTCCGTCGCCCGGCGCGCGGCGAGGATCCGGTCGGTGACGTCGTGGCCGGCCACTCCGACGGTGTCGCTCTCGAGCCGGAAGACGTCCTGGCCCATGTGCTCGTCGAGGAGGGCTGCCAGTCGCGGGGCGAACAAGGTACGGCGCGGCGCGGAAGTGAGCGACACGAATTCTCCGGTGGAGGTGGGGGGCGGGACCCCCGCTGTGCGGCAGGTGGCGGCAGGCGCAATGCTCCCTGTCACCGCACAGCGGGGGCGGGCAACGGCGTGCCGGATCAGTACCAGAGGTACCAGGCGTTCGCCTTCAGGGACTTTCGGGCCGCGGCCTTGTTGCGGATAGCGAAGAGAAGCTTCATCACTGCACCCCCTCTCAGGGCGGACGGTTGGCACGCGACGGGGTCCCGGGATCAGCCGGTGAAGATCGCGTGCCGGTGGCGCGGTGAACCTTCCCAGCCGTGATCAATGGCCAATCCGTCAATTCGCCGAAGAGGGTTTCGCATATCCCCTTTCAGACCCTTCATTTCCGCGCGCACGCCGCGCTCCGCGTGAAGCGTGTGAGGCATCGCGGAGTCGCCGGGTTCGCCTCATGCCCTGGTCGCGGCCCTGCGGGTGACCGTGAGAAGGGGGACGACGAGACGCACCGGACTGTGGAAGGAGACGTTCCCATTGCGGACAGATTGGCCGGATGGGCAACCCTCGCCGCCGAGCAGGCAGCGCTCCGACCCGCGTGCGAAAATGGGGGCCGGGTCACACGACGTCGTCGGGCCGGGAGGCTCTCCATGAGCGAACGACGCACTGCGTGGCCGGCGCTGGTCTACGACGATCTGGCGCCGATGGTCGACTACATGAACCGGTTGGTGCAGGTCGGAGGCAAGTACACCCTGGACGAGCCCTTCGAGGCCGGTTGGGGAAACATCGTTCTCGATGTCACTCCCCGCGGACTCCGGACGCCTGCCTTTCGGCGGCAGGGCCCGACCTTCGAAGTGCACTACCGGCTGCTCGACGGTGACGTGGTCATCGAATCCGACAGGGGCTCGGTGACCGTTCCGGTGTCCGACGGATCCCTCGCTGCCTTCTACGCGACGTTCTGCGAGGCTGCGGACGAGCTCGGTGTGCGCCCACCGCGTTCCTCGTTGATCTGCGAGATCCCGGGTGCCCCGCGAAAGTTCGAGGACGATCAAGTCGTACGTACCTGGGACAGCGACGCGGCTCGGCTGATGTGGACGGCTTTCAACCTTGCGGCCGGCGGGCTCGAAACGTGGCAGGCGCCCTTCCAGGGGCATCGCCCCCGGGTCGGTGTGATGTGGGGCGGTTTCGATCTGTCCGCCACGCGGTACCGGGCGCATCGCACCACTCCGGACACCGACCGCCCCGCGTTCATGCAGAACGGCGCACGCGATGAGTACGTGTCGGTCGGATTCTCCTTCGGGGACGCCAAGTCGCCGAACGCCGGTATGTACGCGTACATCTGGCCTCAGCCGGACGGTCTCGAAGGCCGCTCCTGGGGTGTCGACGGCGCGGCCTGGAATCCCGACGTCGGTCTGGCCCTGCTGCCGTGGGCCACGCTCAGGGAGACATCCGACCCGCAACAGGCCATCGTGGCGTTCGGCAACGCCGTCTACGAGGCGGCTGTGGAAACGGCGGGCTGGCCGGCCGACCTGATCGGACCCCGCTGCAACGGCTGGCGCATGAGCACGACACCACCGTCAGCTGTCCGCGGCCGAGATCACTGAGCCCACGGTCGCCGGACGGTCCTGGTGACGGTCGCCGAACGGCCCTGGTGACGGACGATTCTCAACGCCGCGCGTGGCGGATCTTCAGCCGTCCGTACCCCATGGTCCCCGAGATCCGGATCCTCGGCCCGCCCAAGCCGGAGCTCCTCGGAGCCTTGTAGCGCAGGTCCTTCCACCCGGTGTGCACACCGTCGACGTCGACGACGGCGTCGCGAGGAACCGTGATCTTGGCCCTGCCGGTGCCGACTTGGAGCTCGATGTCGACCGCCGGGTGCTCGAAAACCGCCCGGGACAGGTCCAGGCGCACACTCCCGAAGGCGGACTCGACCTTGAGGGCCCGAGGAACCCGCCATGCGCCGCGCCGCTTGATCCGTCCGCCCAGGGCGCCGATCGTGGACGTGGTGCCGGCATCCTCTTCCGGGAGCGAGGCGAGGGCCGGCTCGAGGTCGCCGTGCGTCTTGGCGGTGAGCACCCGCTGGAGGCGGTCGTCCATCTCGTCATGCGAGAGGTGCCCTTCGGCGTACGCCTCCTGCACGCGTCGCACCGCTGTGTTGCGGTCGTCCTCGCTGATCCGGCGCGCCGGGTTTTCCTGCGGGAGAGTCACCGTTTCACTCTAGTGTCGGGCATTCCGCTGCCGCGGACGAATCCAGGCGGCCAAGGCCCGCCTGCGGGAAATCCGTCTGCGCCTATCCCCGCCGAGTGAGCGGAACACGACTAGCGTGCACCCCTGACAAAACGTCACGAAAGGAATCCTCATGGCCTCTCGACTCAACCCGTACCTCAGCTTCGCCGGTGACGCCAAGCAAGCCATGGAGTTCTACAAGAACGTCTTCGGCGGCGATCTGTCGGTGAACACGTACAGCTCCTTCGGCTCCAAGACGCCCCCGGGGTACGCGGACAAGGTCATGCACGGCATGCTGGAGGCCCCGAACGGCTTCACGCTCATGGGCGCCGACAACCCGCCGGGCATGGAGCTCAAGCAGGGCAACAACTTCTCCGTGAGCCTGAGCGGCGACGACGCCGACGAGCTCCGCGGCTACTGGGAGAAGCTGTCCGCCGGCGGCAACGTGGCGGTCCCGCTGGAGAAGCAGATGTGGGGCGACGTGTTCGGCATGTGTACCGACAAGTTCGGCATCGGCTGGATGGTGAACATCAGCGCGGCCGGGGCCTGATCTTCCCGTCACCGACCACCGCCCAGCTACGGCTCACGATCCTCCGCCCGACCGCCGACCCGCTCGCCACTGTGCAGCACTCCGCGTGCGACCAGTTCCACCGTGACGGCGACGGCCACCGTCTGCACAGTCATCAACGCGATGAGGACGAAGAGTTGCACCGCCCCTGCCTGGACGGGCGAGGAGCCGCCGAGGAGCATGCCGACGTAGGCGCCGGGCAAGGTGACCAGGCCCACCGTGCGGGTCTGGTCGAGTCCGGGGATGAGAGCGTCCGACGCGGCGGGACGCGCGATCTCCAGGCGTGCGTCACGGTCGAGGAACCCGAGGGCCATAGCCGCCTCGACCTCGCCCCGTCGGGCCTCGAGTTCCTCCAGGGCCCGTCTGCCGGCGATCACGGTTGCGGTGAGCGCGCCGCCGATGAGGATTCCGGCCACCGGTATCAGCGCGATGCCTTTGAGAGGCAGCAGACCGGTCAGCAACAGAGGCACCAGCGTGGGCAGAACGCCCGCCGCGATGGGGACGGCGCACCACCATCCGGTGCCGTTCCGGGTGATGCGGCGGCCTGCCGTGAACGTGGCAACGGTGAACATGACCATCACGAACGCGAGCAGCAACGGCACTTGGTGCATCACGGCACCGACCACCAGGGAGACGACGGCGAGCTGCGCGGTGGCGCGCAGCCCGGCCGTGACGATGTCCTTCC
Source organism: Streptomyces sp. NPDC045026 (assembly GCF_056432625.1). Taxonomy (NCBI): domain Bacteria; kingdom Bacillati; phylum Actinomycetota; class Actinomycetes; order Kitasatosporales; family Streptomycetaceae; genus Streptomyces; species Streptomyces sp. NPDC045026. The sequence goes on along the minus strand of NZ_JBWKIS010000001.1, from coordinate 684,664 downwards.
AGTAGCGGCGCCGGTCACGGGCGTCGGTGAACCGGGCCAGAGCCGCACCCCCTGTCGCGACGGCGAGCAATGCCGCCATGACGATGCCCAGGGTGGCATTGACCGGGAGCAGCATGGCCTCTCCTTCGCGTGGGGCGAACAGGTTGATGTCCCGGCGGGCCGTCGGACGGTCCGCCCTCCCCACAGCTACCCCACGGGTGGGTCAACTGCCCTGCACAGCGCGACATTTGATGCCAGTCCGTGAAGCCGCCGCCTCACCCACGTCGGTCACCGTCCCCCACTTCGTCCCGTTCGGTGCGCGCGCCGCGTCAGCGGGTGGTCGATCGCGTCGACCAACCAGTCCAGCTCTGCCTGATCTCCGAGTACGGGATTCGAGAGCTTCCCGACACCGTCGATGGTGATCTCGACGACGTCCCCGCCCCGCACGGTGAAGTCGAGTCCCGGCACGATGCCCGTGCCGGTGGACAGCACCGCGCCGTCGGGGAACGGCTGGGAGTGCCAGAGATGGTCCACGAGCCCTTGCGGCGGGCGGTGGAAGGAGGCGGTGGTGGTCGTCGCTTCGTAGGCGATGGCCCCCTCCCGCCTCACCACGAGGGCGATCTTCAGGGCGGTCACGTCCTCGATCTCCCAGAAGGGCGCTATGCCTGAGGACACCGCAGCGCTTCCTGCGTAGATCTTGGCCTGCGGCAGGTAGAGGGGGTTCTCGCCCTCGATCGAGCGGGAGCTGACGTCGTCGACGATCACGTAACCGACCGTCTCTCCGTGCCGGTTGAGCACGAGGCCGAGCTCGGGCTCGGGGACGTCGAGGTCCGAGTCGTCCCGCACGGCGATCGGCTCGTCGTCGGTCACCACGCGCCAGGGCTGGGACTTGAAGAACAGCTCCGGGCGTTCGGCGTCGTAGATCCGCTCGTACACCGACTGCTCGGTGCTCTCCGCGACCCGGGCGTCCCGGGAGCGCTCGTACGTGACACCGGCGGCCCACAGTTCCATCAGGCCGTCGAGCGGCGGGAGCAGCAGCACGTCGCGTACCGGGAGGCCGGGCCGGGTGGAGGCTGCGGTGGCCTCCACCAGCGTGCGCAGTTCCGCTGCCGGCAGTCGCAGCAGGTCGGCGATGCGCGGTGCGCCTTCGAAGGCGCGGATGGTTCCGGTCTCGTCGCTGACTCCGGTGTGCACGGTCCCGGTGTCGTCAGCGAAGCGCACGATGCGCGTCATCTTCGTTCCTCTCTAGGGGAGTTCGGGTCTTGTGACCTACCCAGTGGAAGCCGGTGACCAGGGCGGCCCCGGCGGCGGCGATCGCCGCGACTACATAGAGGCCGCCGGCTCCCGAGCCGGTACCCGACTCGACGGCTCCCATCACATACGGGCCGACGAAGCCGCCGAGGTTTCCGAAGCCGGATATCAGCGGGATGGTGCCGGCGATCTGGATGCCGGCGAGGATCGTCGGCGGCACCGTCCAGAACACCGGCTGCGCGCCCAGGAAACCGAAGGCGGCGACACACAGGGCGGCGACCGCGGGCACCGGAGGCAGGATTACGCCGCCGAGCAGTCCGGCGACGGTCAGGACGAGGGCGAGCAGCAGGGGTCCGCGCCGGTCGCCGGTGCGGTCCGAGTACCAGGGCAGGGTCACCACGCCGAGCAGGGCGAACACCCAGGGCAGCGCGGAGACGAAGCCGATGCCGACGTCGCCGAGACCGTCGATGCGGCCGACCAGCGCGGGCAGCCAGAAGGTGACTCCGTACACGCTGATCTGGATCGCGAAGTAGACGAACATCAGGCGGAGCACCCGGCTGTCGCTGATGATGGCGCGGGCGCGCTGTGGTGAGCGCATGCTCGGGTCCGGGCGGTCCGCGGCGATGCGGTCGGCGAGGAGGACCCTCTCCTCGCTCGTGAGCCAACTCGCCTGCTCGGGGCGGTCGGTGAGGAGCCAGGGGACGGCGAGTGCCAGCAGGACGGTGGGCGCTCCCTCCAGGAGGAACATCCACTTCCAGCCGTCGAGCCCGGCCAGCCCGTGGAGCCCGATGAGATAGCCGCCGAGGGGATTGCCGATGATGCTGGAAATGGCGACGGCGGACTGGAACATCCCGGTCGCCTTTCCGCGGTCCCCGGCCGGGAACCAGTACGTGATGTAGAGGATCACGCCGGGGAAGAAGCCCGCTTCGGCGGCGCCGAGCAGGAAGCGCAGCACGTAGAAGCTGGTGGGACTGTTGACGAGCGCCATCGCGCAGGACAACAGGCCCCATACGAACATGAGACCGGCCAGCCAGCGGCGGGCGCCGATCCGGTGCAGAGCGAGGTTGGACGGGACTCCCAGCACGGCGTAGCCGACGAAGAAGACGCCGGCACCGAGACCGTAAGCGGCGGCGTCGATCCCCACCTCCGCCTCGAGGTGGGGTTTCACGAGCGCGACGTTCGTGCGGTCCAGAAAGCTCAGTACGAACATCAAGAAGAGTGGGGGGAGCAAGCGCCGGGACACCTTCCGGCGCACGCTTTCCACGGTGGGCACCGTGTTCATCGGACCTCCCTGCGGTCCACGCTGACTCGCGTAGGGGCTGCGGCTGGCTGTCAGATGTCTGGCCTGGGGGCGCCGTAGACATCTGACCACTGGACCGTAGCGATGGCCCAACTGACGGGCAATACCTGGGAACTAACTAGATGATCTAAGCGAAACATCTGGCGAGCGCAGCAGACATCTGACATCTTGGCCATCAATCCGCCGGAACACACAGGAGTGACCGCCGATGACTGCTCGTATCGTCGATGTCGAAACGATCGACGTCCGCTTCCCCACTTCACAGGAGCTCGACGGCTCCGACGCGATGAACGACTCGCCGGACTACTCGGCCGCGTACGTGGTGCTGCGCGTGGTCGGCGGCGACAAGCTCACGGACGTGGCCGAGGGGCACGGCTTCACCTTCACCATCGGCCGCGGCAACGACCTCGCCGTTCAGGCCGCACGGGCGATCGGCGAGCGGGCCATAGGTCTCTCCGTCGCCGAAATCGTCAGCGACCTGGGCGGATTCTCCCGTCATCTGCTCGGTGACAGTCAGCTCCGCTGGCTGGGCCCCGACAAGGGAGCCATCCATCTCGGCACGGCCGCCGTCGTCAACGCCGCCTGGGATCTGGCCGCCAAGCAGGCCGGCAAGCCGGTATGGAAGCTGCTCTCCGACTTCTCGCCGCAGCAGCTGGTGGACCTGGTGGACTGGCGCTACCTCAAGGACGCGCTGACTCCGCAGGCCGCGCTCGACATGCTCGAGTCCCGGGTGCCGGGCCGCGCCGAGCGGGAGGCGTATGTGCGCCGGCACGGCTACCCCGCGTACACGACGAGCGCGGGCTGGCTCGGTTACGACGACGCCAAGCTCGCCCGGCTGTGCAAGGAGGCCGTCGCGCAGGGCTGGGACGCGGTCAAGCTCAAGGTCGGCGCCGACCTCAAGGACGACATCCGCCGCTGCCGCATCGCCCGCGAGATCATCGGCCCCGACCGCAGGCTGATGATCGACGCCAACCAGACCCTCGGCGTCGAGGAGGCGATCGCCTGGGCGGACGCGCTCGCGGAGTTCAACATCTGGTGGTTCGAGGAGCCGACCAGCCCGGACGACATCCTGGGCCACGCAGCCATCGCGCAGCGCATCGCGCCGATCCACGTGGCCACCGGCGAACACGCCCACAACGCCGTGATGTTCAAACAGTTCCTCCAGAGCAAGGCGATCGGCATCTGCCAGATCGACGCCTGCCGGCTCGGCGGCGTGAACGAGGCGGTCGCCGCGCTGCTGCTCGCCGCCGCGCACGAGGTGCCGGTCTGCCCGCACGCGGGCGGAGTCGGCCTGTGCGAGCTGGTGCAGCACCTGTCGATCTTCGACTACGTGGCCGTCAGCGGCTCGATGGAAGACCGCGTCGTGGAGTACGTGGACCACCTCCACGAGCACTTCCACGACCCCGTCCGCATCCGTGGCTCGCGCTACCTGGTGCCCGAGGCTCCCGGCTACAGCGCGCAGATCCGCCGCGAGACGCTGGAGACCTACCGCTACCCCACCGGTCCGGTCTGGGCCGAGGCCGACCGGATGGGATCCTGACCCCATGACAGCCAAGAGAGATGCGGACAGTTCCGGCGGGGGCGCGCACAGTGTCGTCGACGTAGCGATCAGCCGCCTCAAGAAGCGCATCGAATCGGGCGAGTTCGCGCCGGGTCAGCGACTTCCCCCGGAGACCGCGCTCGCGAACGAACTGGAGCTGTCCCGCCCCTCTCTCCGCGAGGCCGTACGCGCCCTCGCGATGGCCGGGGTCCTGGACGTACGGAGGGGTGACGGCACGTTCGTCACGGATCTGCGGCCGGACCGGCTGCTGCGCGCCATCGGCAGCTTCCTCGATCTCGCCAACGACACCGGCCTCGACGAGATGCTGGAGTGCCGCAAGGTCATCGAGCCGGGCGCCACCGCGCTCGCGGCGACCCGGATCGACGCGGCCACCCTCGATGGTCTCCAGCAGCGCATCGAGCACATGCGCACGCTGACCGACCCGGAGGAACTGGTCCGCGAAGACCTCGCGTTCCACGCCGACATCGTCGCCGCGACCGGGAACCGCACGCTCGAGTCGCTGCTCTCCTCGGTCACCCAGCAGACGGCGAGGGCCCGCATCTGGCGGGCCCTGGTCAAATCCGACGTGCACGCCTGGACCCACGAGCAGCACATGGACATCTACCGCGCCCTGCGCGCCCACGACAGCCTCGCCGCCTTCACCGCGGCCAACCGGCACGTCAACGACGTGGACGCCTGGGTGCGCGAGCGCCTGGACGCGGTGCGCGAGCGCACCTGAGGGAGGGAGACCCCGGAACGGTCAGGTCACGGGCGCCCCTAATTCACTCCTAGGGATGAACAAAGGCACCAACTCGGCTCCCACTCCTGCTCCGCGGCCGCCGTAACCGTGTGCAAGTCCCCTGCGTTGGCACAGAACGCGAGCGTCGTGGGAACAAGTCTGCGAGCTTGCAGAGTTGGTGTGCCTCGGCTCGACCACTATCCAGCGAATGGAACTGGACATTCCATTCGGAACGATATCTTGATGGCATGTCAATGTGCGGATTTATCGGGACCTGGGCCGGATCGACCACGTGGCGGCAGTACCCAGGCGGCCCGCCGCGGGATCTGGTGCACGGAACGGGGGTTGAGATCCCGTGTCTCTGATGCCGCCGGCGCTCGCCGTCCCCAGCACCCGCACCCGATCCGCTCTCGTATCCCGCCACGAGTGGGAGGGATACCGCTGCGAGTCGCGGATGGTGCGGGCGGCCGCCCCGCGTATCGCGCCCTTGGTGCTGGTCGGCGGTGCGTTCCAGACCAAGGAGAGTTGGGGGCGCCTGGAACGTGAACTGCTCGCGCACGTGGACGTGTTCACCGTAGACCTGCCGGGATGGGGCGCGGGGAACGTCCTGCCCGACCGGCATGGTGCGGACTTCCTCGCGGACGCACTGGGCCACATGCTCGACGAGTCGGGGCTGACCTGCGTCAATCTCGTGGGCGGCTCGTACGGCACGGCGATCGTCTACCGCCTCGCGCAGCGGCGGCCCGAACTGGTCCAGAGAATGGTCATGGTGGGCACCATGACGTCCATTCCCGGGCACGCACGGGTCGCCATGCGCCGGACCCTTGACCTGCTGGTGGACCGGCGCATGGAGGAGTTCGCCGAGGAGACGGTCGCGTTCATGGTCAACGCCGACCGGATCGACTCCGTCACCGCAGGGTCGCGGGTTCGCCGCTTCCTGATGCGCCGGATGCTCAACCTGAGCGAGGAGGATGTCGCGAAGCACCTCGCCAACACGATGCGTCTGCTCAGGCACGAGATGCTCGACACGAACCGGCCGCCCGCGATGCCGGTGCTGGTCGCCACCGGGGAGCACGACACGTTCACCACTCCGGACCTGTGCCGGGACCTCGCCGCCACGTGCACCGACAGCTGGTTCACGCAGGTGGCGGACGCCGACCACATGCTTCCGCTGGAGCGGCCGGTCGAACTGGCCGATCTGATCACACACTTCCTGGCGGGCGAGCCGTTGGAAGAGCTCGCGTACTGCCGCGGAGTCGAGCGGACGTCCCAGGCGTGCCCAGCACGCTGAGACCCGGGCAGTCCTTGATCATGTGACTCTCGGTCCGCGTGCTCGTTGGTGGCGTATGGGAAAGCGTGAGTCGCGGCAGTCCAACGGCTTGTCCGGAACTGCGGGCCGCTCGACTCCGGTTGAAAGGGGACCCGCACTCGATGCGCATCCAGGTCATCACGGTGGGTTCGACCGGCTCAGTCGCCCCGTACACCGGCCTCGCACACCGGCTGTTGTCCGAGGGGCACGCCGTCGAGATCGTCACCCACGCCAAGTTCGCCCCGATGGTGGCTTGTTGTGGACTTCGCATGGCACCGCTCGAAGCCGACCCCTTTGAGGCGCTGATCGGTGCCCACAGCCGTGCCACCGGTGCGGCGCTTCCATCAAGGGCCCCTCGTTCGCTCCAGTTCCAGGGCCTCAAGTCCCTACGGTCACTGGTCCGGACGACCGAACAGGCCATGCTCTCGTTGGTGGACGCCATCCTCACCGCAGTGGATCCGAAGGCCGACCTCATCCTGCTGTCGACCATCGCGGCCCCGATCGGCGCGGCCGTCGCGCGCTACCACCGCATTCCCACCATGGGTGTCTTCCTTCAACCCGACGTGCCCACAGCCGAGTTCGCCCCGTGCACGATGGCCTGGCACGGCCCGGGCCGCACCAACCGCCTGCGGGGCCACGCCGCGAACACTGTCTTCGACACTCTGTACCGCACGGCCATGCGCGCCGTCCACACCCGCCTCGGTGTCGACCACCGCAGCGCCCATCGCCTGCGCGGCATCCGCGAGCGCAACCAGTGGCCGGTCTGGCACGGCTACAGCCCTTGGGTCGTACCCCGTCCGACGGACTGGCGGCCAGGGCTGCACGTGTCCGGCTACTGGTGGCCGCACGAGTGTCCGCACTGGCAACCACCCACCCTCGTCAGGGACTTCCTGGCCGCCGGACCACCCCCGGTACTCATCGGATTCGGAAGCATGATGCCCGGCGACCCGGAGGAGCTCGGCGGGATCGCAGCGCAGGCTCTGCGGCGCGCGGGACTGCGTGGGGTCGTCCAGTCGGGCTGGGCCGGTCTGTCGGTGGTCGACGACGACGTCATCACCGTCGGCGAGATCCCGCACAGCTGGCTGATGCCGCAGACGGCGGCGGTGGTCCACCACGCGGGCGCCGGCACCACCGCGGCCGGTCTTCGGGCGGGTGTTCCGGCGGTACCTGTCCCGGTCATGACCGACCAGCCTTGGTGGGCCGCCCGCCTCGTCCAGCTCGGGGTGAGCGCGGAAGCACTGCCGTGCACCGAACTGACCGCCGCACGGCTGACCGACGCGCTCACCCGGGCGACCCAGGACCGCGCGCTGTCGCGGAACGCCGCGGCAGCGGCCGTACGGCTGGCGCAGGAGGACGGGGCGGGGGCCGTGGCACGCGCGGTCGCCGCGCTCGGCTGATCCCTGCCGTCCGGCGCGTGCTCCGCCCTGTCGCTCGCGGAACGCACCGAACGGAGCAGGACACCCACCATCATTGGCTTGAGGACCCTCTATGACGCAGCCCGCCCCGCCATCACATCTCGCCACCTCGTCGGCCGCATCAGAACACAACAACGCGAGCCCCACCATCGCCATGCCACCGCTGGACGCCTGGTTGCACCGCCAACAGAGCACGGGCGGCTCCAACATGACCGCCGCGCTGCTCGCCTGGGTCGAGGGCCCCCCACCCACGTTGACAGCCCTTCGCCGCCTGGCCGGTGACCGTCTCGCGCACTACCGGCGGCTACGACAGCTGCCGAGCCCGGTCCATCCCACCGCCGACAGCTGGCCGCTGTGGTCGACCGGCCCACACTTCGAGGCCGATCACCACATCGTCGAAAGCCCCGACGTCGCCACGACCGGACCCGACGCACACCTCGCAGCACTGTTCACCGCGCCACTCGATCAGCGCCGCCCTCCCTGGCAGCTGCACCTCATCCCCACCGCAGGAGGCTTCGTTCTCCTGTTCCGCGCCCACCACGCGCTGCTTGACGGCGGGTCGATCGCCACAGTGCTCCGCGCCCTGTTCGACGAAGCCGCCACACTGCACCCTCCGCGAGCCGGTGGCACTGCGACAGCGGACGCACCCTCCCGAGCCCGTCAACTCGGCTGGATTCTGGGCGACTTGCTCCCCAAGGCCCGCCCACTGCCCTTTCACGGCCCCGTGGACTCTCACCGTGTCTTGTCCTTCCGCCAGGTACCGCGCAAGGAATTCGACGCCGCCCGCGCCGCATTGAGCCCCGCCGCGTCCGCCGAACGGGCCTCCACCAACGCGGTCTTCCTCACCGCCACCGCCGGAGCCCTCCGAACGACGGGCCTCACCGGGCACCTCCTGCCGACCTTCCCCGGCATCTGCGCCCTGGTCCCCGTCGACGTACGCACCCACGAGGAATCAGCTCTCCTCGGCAACCATTACGCCACCGTCCGGGTGCCACTCCCCCTGCAGCGGGACGCGCGACTGAGGCTCGCCGCCGTCGACTCCTTCATCCGGCGCGGCGCGATCGGAGCCAGGGCTCGCGCCCAGGCCGCGGTGGTCTCATCGCGACCGCACAAAATCACCCCTCTGAGCAACGCGGCGAGCCGCTACGTCGACTCACCTCGCTACTTCTCTCTCCTCTGCAGCAGCGTGTCCACACACGCCGGCGAACTGACCCTGGGGCCGGCGAGACTCACCGCGATGGCAGCCATCCCGCCACTCGGCCCCGGCCACCCGCTCGCAGTCACCGTCACCCATCACGGCAGCACGTCGGTCGTCACCACCATCACCGACGGCAACCATCGCCAGCTGGCACAACCGCTCGCCGAACGAATCCACGACGAAATCCGCTTGCTGGCCAACTGACCTACTCCGCAAGGCACATGAGGGGCATAAGGGCCTCGGGATGCGTGCCCAGGTCAGGCGGTCGTCGTCGGCGCCTGGAAGTAATGCCCCTTGTCGAGGTCGTCGAGGAGACCGGGGCGGGTCGGCTCCCAGGCCAGCATTTCGCGGGTCAGCGTGTTCGACGCCGGGGCGTCGATCCCGACGAAGGCGCTGAGCCAGGTGAAGTGCTCGGGGGCGTCCTCGGGAGCCACGGAGGCCACCGGCACGTCGAGGTGACGGCCGATCACTTCGGCGACGTCACGGATCGCGACCCCCTCCTCCGCGACGCCGTGCAGCACCGATCCGGCAGGTGCCTTTTCGACCGCGAGGCGGAACAGATGGGCGGCGTCGAGGCGGTGGACGGCCGGCCAGCGGTTGGCGCCGTCGCCGATGTAGCCGGAGACGCCCTTGGCGCGGGCAGTGGCGACCAGCGACGCCATGAAGCCGTTGTCCCCATCGCCGTGGCAGGTGGGAGAGAGCCGCACCACGCACGAGCGCACGCCCTGTGAGGCGAGTGCGAGCACCGCATCGGCCGTGGCCACGCGGATGGAGATCGGCGAACCGTCGACCGCGGCCATGTCCCGCTCGGTCGACACCCGCCCGGGTGCGAGGCCGGCCACGCCGGAGGCGATGACGAAGGGCCGGTCGGTGCCGGCGAGCGCGGAGCCGATGGTGTCGACGGCGCGGCGATCCGCCTCGGCGGCCCCCTGGAAGTCGCCGCTGAACGCGATGTCGTGCTTGAAGGCGAGGTGAATCACCCCGTCCGACGCGGCGGCCGCGTCACGGAGCACGTCCAGGTCGTCGACCGTGCCGCGGACGACCTCCGCCCCTGCGGCAGTGAGCGCGGCCGCGGAGGCGTCGGAGCGGGCCAGCCCTACGACCTCGTGCCCCGCGTCGATGAGCTCGGGAACGACGGCGGAGCCGATCCAGCCGGAAGCGCCGGTCATGAAGATGCGCATGAAGAAACCCCAAAGAGTCGATGGCAAGTGCGGCCCTGGTGATGTCAGTGCCTGTCATCAACGCTACACCTGATGTCATTCACTGTCATCACGTAGGATCTGCGCATGGGTAGATGGGAGCCGAACGCGCGTGGACGTCTGGCGAACGCGGCGTTGGCGCTCTACAGCGAGCGCGGGTTCGAGCAGACGACCGTGGCGGAGATCGCCAAACGGGCCGGACTCACGGAGCGCACCTTCTTCCGGCACTACGCGGACAAGCGCGAGGTCCTGTTCGCCGGCTCCAGCCAGCTGGAGGAGGCGCTCGTGCAAGCGGTCGCCGACGTTCCGAAGTCCGCGGCGCCGATCGACGCGGTGGCCGTGGGCCTCGACACCGTCGCCGGGTTCTTCGCCGACCGCCGCGACTTCGCGCGGCAGCGACAGGCCGTGATCATGGCGAACGCGGAACTCCGGGAGCGCGAGCTCATCAAGCTCGCCTCGATGTCGGCGGCGCTCGCCGACACCCTGCGCCGACGCGGCGTGGCGGAGCCGGCCGCGAGCCTGACCGCCGAGGCGGGGGTCGCCGTCTTCAAGGTGGGCTTCGAGCGGTGGATCGGCACGGCCGAGGAACGCGAGATGTCGCAGTTCCTCAGGGAATCGCTGGACGAACTCAGGACCGCACTCACGGGCAACTAGCCCGCATCTCCTCCCTGTCACGCGCGTCCGTCACGCACGCCCGTCACACCCTTCCGTCATGCGCGGTTTCTGCGTACGCGAGGCCGGCGCCTGCGCGCCCATTTCTGCACGTCGGCGAGTGCCGGGAAGCGTTCGTGCAGTTGTTGAGCGTTGCGGTCCAGTTCCTCCATCAGCCGCTGCGTGCGGTGGTCCGTGTCGAGTTCGGCGAGGATGCGGTCAATCTCGGTGAGCAGGGCACCCTGCAGTTGCCACTGGCTCGGGTTGTCCTTGACGGTGTCCAGAAGCAGCCGCGCGACGTGTTCGCGCTGGGCACCGGCGGCGGCGAGATGGCTGACCAGGCGACCCTCGGCCGTCTCCGATTCCGAACTGGTTCCGGTGGAGACGAGCACGGCGAAGCTGACCACCGCGTCCGCGACGTGGCCGAGCAGATCCCGCATCGCGTTCGACACCTCGGGCTCCAGCAGCGACTCCGCCTCACGCTGCTTGGCCAGGTCCGTGAGGGTCCGGGCGATGACGCGCAGCACGACGGTGCAGATTTCGAGTGTGTCGAGACCGGTCCGCAGGACCACGCGATGCAGCCGTCCTTCCCGTACGCGCGGATTGAGCCGGAGGCTGTCCTCGGCCTGCCGCAGGGAGGCGTCCACGTCTGCGATGTCCTGATCCAGGCGGCGTGCCTCGTGGAGTCGTTCCGCAGCCAGGGGCCAGGGGGTTTCCTCGTCGAGCTGGTCGCTCAGATCGAGGAGCAGTCGGCGCATGCGCCGGGCGAGGTCCTCCAGGGCGTCGCCCGCCGTGTCCACCCATAGGGGCGGGGCGAAGAAGAGGTTGAAGGCGAGTCCGGTCAGGGCTCCGATCAGGGTTTCCAGTACGCGGTCCCAGGCACTCGATGCCACTTGGGTGACGCCGAGCACGAGCATGGCGCTGATCGCCACCTCGGGTACGAACTCGTTCGCCCTTACGAAGGGTCCGATGGTGAGGGAGGACAGGATGATCAGCGCCAGGCTCCACCACGTGAGCCCCACCAAAGCGCTGAACCCGATGGCGATGAACACTCCGACGACCACGGCGTTGATGCGGCGGATGCTCATCTTCACGGTCGCGTAGAGGGTCACCTGCACGACCAGGAGAGCAGTCAGGGGTGCGGTCAGAGGGACCGGTTCGCGGCTGAGGTGCAAGGCGATGACGTAGGCGATCGTCGCTGCGGCGGTGGCCCTCAGCGTCTGCACAGCGACCGGGTGCCGCATCCGTTTCACGAGCCGACGGCCACTCGGGACACGGCTCAGCGGCTTCAGAAGCCGTTCGGGTACCAGACGCATCTTCAGTCCCTTCCCCGATCCGTCCGGCACCTCCCGGTGGAGTAGACCGCCCGGGTCTTGCGAGACGAGACCGAGGGCGGCCCGAGCCCACACTTCATGCCCGTATCTGTTTACTTCGCCGCGCCATCCCCGTAGCATCCCGGAAAACAAAGAATCTCAGACATCAAACAGATGCAAATCCACATTCATGGAGGGCCTCCCGCCCTTCGCCTCCAGAAAGAGAGTCAACTCATGCCGCAGCGCACAGTCGTCATCGGTTCGCGCACCGGGCTGCACGCCCGCCCGGCCTCAGTCTTCGTCCAGGCCGCCGCGAAGCAGCCGGTCAAGGTGACGGTGGGGCGTGAGGGGCAGAGCCCGGTCGACGCACGGAGCCTGCTGTCCGTGCTCGCGCTCGCGGTCAAGCACGGCGACTCCGTGGTGCTCACCGCCGAAGGCGACGGCGCGGACGCCGCCATCGACGAACTGGCCGCGCTCGTGGCGACGGACCTCGACGCCAGGGAGTAGCGGGACCCATGAGCGCCGACGGCTCCAGTCCGGTGGCCGAGGACTGCGGGTCGGTGATGGCCTGGGGGCACGCGTCGGTTCAGGAAGGGGCGCCGGACAGGACTTCCACCTTGCCGGTGTCGAGTGAGTAGTAGGCGCCGACCACGGCGAGCTCTCCCTTTTTCACGAGTGGGGCGAGGTCGTTGTTGGTGCGCAGATCGGTCGCGGTCAGGGTGACCTGGGCGCGGGCCATGGTCTCGACGGGGTCGGCGCCGCCCTGGCGGACTGCCTGCCGGTAGGCCGGTTTCAGAGCCTCGACGATCGCCTGCAAGTTGCCCGGCAGCGGTTTGCTGTCACGCAGGGACTCGTACGCCGCCTTGACGGCTCCGCAGCGCTGATGGCCGAGCACCACGATGAGCGGGGTGCCGCTCGTCATGGGCCCGTACTCGACGGAACCGGTGACCACCGGTTCGATCGCCTCCCCGCCGGTACGCATCACGTAAAGGTCGCCGAGCCCCGTGTCGAAGAGGAGTTCAGGCGGTACGCGGGAGTCGATGCACGAAAGGACCGCTCCGTACGGTTCCTGCTGTTGAGCCACGAGCTCACGCCGGTCCGGATCCCGGTCGGGGTGCTGGAGGTCTCCGCTCACCCAGCGCTTGTTGCCTTCCATCAGTCTCGTGAATGCCGCCGCGGGCGTGGACGGCGGCGGCATCGGCGTTGCGCTTGTCGATGCCGTGCTTGACGGCGCCGTGCTTGACGGCGCTGTGACGGCGCTGGTCCGTGTGCACCCCGTGAGCGCGACCGTGGCGCTCGCAAGTGCGCCGGCCAGGAGAACTCTGCGGTGCGGAGATTCTGCTGCGTCCATCGGTCGTTCCCCTCGGTGCCGCGTGCCGCGCACACACGCCCATGCGTCCTGACAGGGGCGATTGTGCAGTCCGGTGCGGGTGACCTGGCGACAGGCACAAGCGGGGGCGGGGCACATTGCCACCCACGGCCTATTGAGAAGCTCAGCCGTCGGCGGCCAGACGCCCCAGCCACTCGGCCAGCAGCTGCTGTTCCGCCCCGCTGAGGGTCGTCTGTTCGGGCAGGGCTGCACGCAGGGCGCGTGCGGCACCGGCGGGGCCCGCGGCCTGCACGGCCGGTTCCTGGTTGGTCACGGTGGCGACCATGGACTCTCGAAGCGTCGTCAACAGGGCCGGATTGCGCCGGTCGTCGGGCAGCGAGAGCCAGGTGAGGACCGCGCCGCGCGCCGTGGCATGGATGATCATGGCGGCGAGCTCCTCGTCGACCCGGAGCCATCCGGCAGCGGCCAGCCGCCGGATCCGCCCCATGAGGATCTTCATGCCCGCTTCGAACGCGGCCGACGAGTTGGCGGCGGGCTCGCTGTACATCAGCGTGTACAACGCCGGATTGTCCAGCCCGAACTCGACGGCCAGATCCCAGCCGGCCCGCAGGTCCTCGATGGGGTCCTCGGGATGAGGAACCACGGTCTTGCTCGCGAGGAACTTGGCGAAGCCGTGCTCGGCCACCGCTTCGAGCAGTCCGTCCTTGTCGCCGAACAGCCGGTAGATGGCGGGGGGTTGCAGACCCGCCGCAACGGCGACGGCGCGCGTCGTGACCGCGTCACGACCCTCGCGCCCCAGCAGGTCGGCGGCGGCCTCGATCACCCGCTGCCGGGGCTCTTCGCGCTCCGTGGGTGCGGTCCCGGATTCGCCGGATTCGACAGTGGCCGCGTCACGGCCACCTCGTGAACGTCGTGACATATATCAACGATACAGCACGCCCGATACCGTCGATAATATCGGTGATACGCTGAATGCGATTCCACTGGAACCAAACCTTGGAGTGAACCATGATCATCGTGACCGGAGCCACCGGCCGGCTCGGGCGCCAGATCGTCGAGCGCCTGCTGACACGCATACCCGCGGACCAAATCGGCGTCAGCGTCCGCGCCCCGCAGAAGGCGCAGGACCTCGCGAACCGAGGGGTGCGCGTTCGGCAAGGCAGTTTCAACGACGCCGCCGGCCTCGCGCACGCCTTCGAGGGCGCCTCTCAAGTGCTCATCATGTCCGTCGACAAGATGGGCGAGGAAGCGGTCCGACAACACCGCGCGGCCATCGAGGGCGCCGTCGCGGCGGGCGCCCGACGCATCCTCTACACCAGCCACATGGGCGCGAGCCCCACGTCTCGTTTCGAGCCGTGCCGTGACCACGCCGCCACCGAGGAGTTCCTGCGGACCTGCGGTGTGCCGTACACCTCGCTGCGCAATGGCTTCTACGCCACGAGCGCGCTGCAGTTCCTGGGGCGTGGGCTGGAGTCGGGAGAAGTCGAACTCCCTGCGGACGGACCGGTGAGCTGGACCGCGCACGCCGATCTCGCTGACGCGGCCGCCGCCGTCCTGGCCGACGAGGGACGCTTCGAAGGCCCGACGCCGCCGCTCACCGCCGCGCAGGCGCTCACCTTCGACGACATCGCCGGCATCGCGACCGAAGTCGGCGGCCGTAGCGTCAAGAGGATCACGACGCCTGATGACACGTTCCGCGAGCAGCTCGTGGGTCATGGCGTGCCGCCGAGACGGCCGGTCAGCTGCTCGGCGTCTTCACCGCCAGCCGCGCCGGCGAATTCGCGACGGTCGACCGGACACTCGCCGACCTGATCGGGCGAGAACCCGCCACCCTGAGCACGGTGTTGCGCGAGCAGCTGGGTGGCAACTGACCTATATCTATGTCTTGGCCTCGACAGCCTTGAGTGTGGGGCATTCGGCACTCTCCACTGAAAATGTCCCGTTGCCTCAGCGGCACGACCGTCAATCCCCGCTCGGCCACGCGGCCATCGCCAGCTCAGCCACCCGGGACAGCGCGTCCGCGTCGGCCCCGTCCCGTGCGCGCTGCGAAAGCCCCTGCACGATCGTGGCGAAGTAGGACGCCAGAGCCGACGCATCGGTCCGGGCCGGCAGCTCCCCTTCCGCCTTGGCCCGGCACAGCCGTTCCTCGATGGCGGCCAGGCCCGCGTTGCGCACGTCGCGCAGGAACTTCGCGATCTCCTCGTCCTGCACGGTGACGTTGGTGGCCGCACTGATGGCCAGGCAACCCGCCGGGTGCGATGGATCCGCGTAGACCGCCGCCGCCTCATGCAGGATCCGGGACACGGCCCGGCGAGCCGTCGGCTCCTCGGCCAGCGCACGCGCCGGGAAGGAGCCGACCGGCGACCGCCCGTACACCTCGACGGCCTCCCTGAAGAGCGCCTTTTTGTCGCCGAATGCCGCGTAGAGGCTGCCCGGACGGATGCCCATCGCCACCGTCAGCTCACCCAGAGAAGTCGCCTCGAAGCCGCGCTCCCAGAACAGCCGGATGGCCGCCTCCAGCGCCGCGTCCCGGTCGAACGTGCGCGGACGCCCGCGTGCCTTGCTCATGCTCGCCATTCTAGAGCGCTCGCTCAAGAACTCATGCTAGGTTCGATTCTTGAGTGATCGATCAACAAATAGAGCAAGCCAAAGCCAAGGAGGCCCTCAACCAATGGGCGGACAGCAGGATGGGCAGCTCGACGGGCGTCTGGGCGGGCGACCGGAGAGGCGGCATCTGGACGGACCTCTCCACTCACACCGGCACGACGAAGGGCACACCGTCGCCGGGTGGGCGGGCTTCACCATCGCCACAGCCGGGGCCGTCATCACCGGCCTCGGCATCTGCGGCTGGCGCCCGGGGATCTGGCTCGGGATCTGCGTACTGGCCGCGGCGGCGCTGGCCACATGGGGCCTGCACCTGACGGGCCGGGGCAAGCCGCCAGGCCCGCGGTCTCCTGAGCTCAGGGGCCGGGACCGCGCCGCCCGCGATGGACATGCGGACTGCCTCGGGTGCCGGATGGCGGGACGGCGCGGCGTTCCCGCACGTCCGCACGCCGCCCCCGAGCCCGCCGCCACACCCACCGAAGCCCCCTCACCCGCCGACCTCTGACGCGGGCGACGACCAGGGCGCACTAGGCATGCACGAACCCTCTCCTCGCGACCGCTGGCATTATGCAGGCGATTGCCTGCATAATTGGAGGGTGAGCCTCGAAGCGACAGCGATGGACCCGGTCTTCAAAGCGCTGGCCGACCCCACCCGGCGGCGGCTGCTCGACCGGCTGCGCGAGCACAACGGCCAGACCTTGCGCGAGCTGTGCGAGCGCCTGGACATGGCACGCCAGTCGGCCACCCAGCATCTCGACATCCTGGAGAGGGCCGGCCTCGTGACCGTCGTCCGCCGCGGACGCGAACGGCTTCACTACCTGAATCCGGCTCCGATCCACGAGATCGAGGAACGCTGGATCTCCGAGTTCGACAAGCCCCGCCTGCAAGCGATCAGTGCCATCAAGCACCAGGCAGAGGAGTACGCCATGACCAACGAAAACGAATCAGCATCCGTACCGTCCTACGTCTACGTCACCTACATCCGGGCCGGCGCCGAGCAGGTGTGGCAGGCCCTGACGGACGCAGACCTGACTGCGCGCTACTGGGGACACTCCAATGTCTCCGACTGGCAGCCGGGCTCGGCCTGGGAACACCGCCGCGTCGACGGATCGGGGGCCGTGGACGTCGTCGGTCAGGTACTCGAGGCCGAGCCGCCTACGCGTCTGGTCATCACGTTCGAGGACACCCCGGACGCCCAGCCGCCGCGCGAGCCCTCCGTCGTCACCTTCCTTGTCGAGCCGCACGAGGACATCGTCCGGCTCACCGTGACACACGAGAAACTCGCCAACTCGGAGATGCTGAACGGCATTTCGCAGGGATGGCCGGCCGTCCTGGCGAACCTCAAGTCGCTGCTCGAGACCGGCGACGTCCTCCCGCAGGCACCGTGGAGCATGTCCAGCACGCCCGCCTGAAGCGACAGGGGGCTGGGCTGGGCAAGGAGAGTGGCCCGGTGCGCGCCGATGATTTTCGGCGAGCTCCGCAGTCATCCAGTCAGTAATAGCGGGTGACCCGCGGGCGCGTAGCCGTAGCGACCACCGCCCGAATGACGGCCACCTGCCACCTGCCACCTGCCACCTGCCACCCGGACGAAGAACACCAGGAGCCCTTGAGATGCGCACTCTGATCAGCACCAGCTTCGTCTCGCTCGACGGCGTCGTCGAGGCCCCAGGTGGGGAGCCGGGCTACCGGAACTCCGGGTGGACCTTCAAGGACGTCGACTTCCTCCCGGCGGCGTTCGAGATCAAGGGGCGCGAGCAGCAGGAAGCCGCCGCCATGATGATGGGCCGCGTCAGCTACGAGGCGTTCAGCCCCGTCTGGCCCGGCATGGAGGAGTTCGCCCAGTACAAGGCCATGCCGAAGTACGTCGTCTCCACCACCATCACCGAGGACGACCTCGTCGCGGACTGGGGCGAGACCACGATCCTGCGCTCCCTCGACGATGTCGCCGCGCTCAAGGAGACCGAGGGCGGCCCGATCATCATCCACGGCAGCGCCGCCCTCAACCGCAGCCTCTCCGACGCCGGCCTCATCGACCGCTACCACCTGCTCGTCTTCCCGCTCCTGCTCGGCGCGGGCAAGCGGCTGTTCAGCGACACGGACAAGGACACCCAGAAGCTCAGGCTCGTCGAGTCCGAGGCGTACGCGAACGGTCTACAGAAGCAGGTCTTCGACGTCGTCCGCTGACAGCACAGGGGGACGGTTCAAGCGGGCTGAGCCGCGTCGACTTCGTCCGGGGTTGGCGGGGCGGATCCGGCGGAGGTGGTCAGGACCGGGTGGCGTTCCAGCTCCGCGATCCGGGCGGTGGCGCGCAGGGGCCGCTCCGGGGCACGGCCCCGGGCGCCGAACGCGTCGAGATCCGCTGCCCCCTGAGTCACGTCCACAGCCCCTTCATGACACACCGCTTGCCCGACGCGCGCACGGAACTGGACCACGACAGCGCCCGTCGGGAGCGGTAGTTCAGCATCCGGGTGACGGTCGCCACCCCGCGAAGCGACCCGGTACGGGACTCATGCGGCCCGCGGCGGCCAGTTCTTGACGGCCTTGGGGCGCGGCGCCGCGTACGTGCGTACCTTCGAGGTGGACAGGCCGAGGCGGACGAGGGACTCGGCGATGGTCACGGCCGCCGCGACGCCGTCCACCACGGGGACGCCTGTGCGCTGGACCACTCGCTCCGTGAGGCCGGCCATGCCGCCGCAGCCGAGGCAGATCACCTCGGCCTTGTCTCGTTCGACGGCCTGGGCCGCCTGTTCCACGATGGCCTCGACGGCGGCTTCCTCGTCGCTCTCCAGGTCCAGTACGGCCATTCCACTGGCCCGCACCGAAGCACAGCGGTCCGCGAGACCCGCGAGCTTGAGCCGGTCCTCGATGAGCGGCACGGTCCGGTCGAGCGTGGTGACCACGGAGTAGCGGTGCCCGAGGAACTGCGCCGTGCTCGCGGCGGCTTCCGTGATGTCGACGACCGGGACGTCAAGGAGTTCCTGGAGCCCCTCCCGTCCGTGCTCGCCGTACCCGGCCTGGATGACTGCGTCGAAGGGGTGCGGGTAGGAGCGGACCGCCTCCATCACGGCGACGGCCGCGAGGTAGCTCTCGTAGTTGCCCTCCACGGACTCCGCCCCGAACGGTGGCGTGAGGGGCACGATCTCCGTCCCCGGTGAGGCGACGGCGGCGGCCTGTGCGCCGATGCTCTCGGTCATCGAGGCGGTGGTGTTGACGTTGACTACGAGGATGCGCATTTCTGGGCTTTCTTGCTGGGGTCGGCCTGGGCCGAGGGTGGTACGCGGGTGGTGCGCAGGTGGTGCGGGGAGCGTGGAGGGCGCGGGGTCGTCAGCCGGCGTCGACCGCGATGGCCTCACCATCGACGTCGCTGGTCGGCTTCTTCCGGTCGGCGAGGACCAGGTAGACGACGGTGGAGAGGGCCGCGCCGATGAACCAGGAGAACCCGGAGACGGACTTGAAGGTGGGGACCAGCGCGATGACGACGGCGACGGCCGCGGCGGGGACGAAGGCGGCGATGGCCTTCATGTGGAACCCGCGCTGGTAGAAGTAGTCGCCCTGCTGGTCGTCGGTGTAGAGGTCGGGGACGTTCACACGGGTCTTGCGGACCAGCCAGTAGTCCGCCATGACGACACCGAAGATGGGGCCGAGCAGCGCTCCGAGGCCGCCGAGGAAGTAGTTCACCACGGTCGGGTTGTCGTAGAGGTTCCACGGCAGGATGACCAGGCCGATGACGGCGCTCACCACGCCGCTGCGACGGAAGTTGAGCGTGCGCGGGAAGAGGTTGACGAGGGCGTAGATGGGCGCCACGAAGTTCGCCATGAGGTTCACCGCGATCGTGAGGGTGATGAACGCGAGTGAGGCCGCCGCCATCAGGAACGTGTTGGGGATCGAGCGCACGATGTCCTCGGGCCCGGTGATGACCTCGCCGTTCAGCTTGAACTGGGCCCCGCTGAGCACGACCACGATGCCGGCGAAGAAGAGCATGTTCACCGGGATGCCGACGAGGTTGCCTCGCACGATCGCCCGGCGGCTCTTGGCGGAGCGCGTGAAGTCGCAGAAGTTGAGCACGAACGTGCCGTAGATGACGACCCAGAGGGCGGCGCTCTCGAAGATCTGGCGCCACATGTCCACGCCGCTCGGCGCGGGACCGGTCGACAGGGCGATGGAGCCGTCGGCGCGGATGAACATCCAGATCGCCAGCGCGGACATCGTGATCAGGATCGTCGGTGCCGCGAACGCCATGTACTTGCGGATGAGTTCCATGCCGTAGCTGACGATGACGACCTGAACGACCCACAGGGTCAGGAACGTCGCCCAGCCCAGGGTCGAGAGCCCGAGGATCGAGTTCTCGTCGAGTGAACTCAGCCCGGGGAAGAGCACCTTGACGAGCGCGCCCAGCACTGACGCCGCCAGGTACGTCTGGATGCCGAACCAGGCGATGGCCACGACACCACGGACGATGGCCGGGATCTGCGCTCCCTTGACGCCGAACGCGATGCGGCTCATGACGGGGAACGGGACACCCGTCTTGTTGCCCATGTACCCCGAGAGGGTCAGGAGCAGGAACAGCAGCGCTGACGCGATCGCGAAGGCGACCAGGATGTTCCAGACGCTCATCCCCAGGGCGAACAGGCCTATCGCGAAGGCGTAGTTGCCGAGGCTGTGCACGTCGTTGCCCCAGAGGGTGAAGACGTTGTAGGCGCCCCAGCGGCGCCCTTCCTTCTTCGTGGGGGCGAGGTCGGGGCTGTACAGCCCGGGGCTCGTCCGGGGTTCCCCGTCGACCGCAGCGGTGGGTGGCTTTTCGTGTACGGCGGCCATGACATACTCCCGGCTTTTCCGTATCGCGGAATAATTCTTCCTTGTTTCGGAACGGGAGATTACGGCCGGCGGTAGCGGCGGTCAATAGGTGACTGCTCAGAATTTATGCGACACCACTCCGCACCCCACCGTGACATCTCTCACGCGGTGAAGATTGCGTGAGCAAATTGTTTCCGCGTGACGTCGCCCCCTCGGCCCACCCTCGCCCCGTCGCACGCCCGAAGGCGGTCATCCTGCATACCAACGCGGCGGTCATGGCCGATCCAAGGCTGTGACCTTTACGTTCGACCGTGTTTTGGTATACAAAATCTGCATGCCCGTCTCTCCGCCGCCACCGCGCACCCCTCAGGAGCAGCTACCGGATCCCCGGCGCTGGTGGGCGCTGTGCGTCCTCGGCCTGGCCCAGCTGATGATCCTGCTGGACAGCACCATCGTGAACGTGGCCTTGCCGTCCATACAGACCGAGTTGGGCATGGCGGACGGCGACCGCCCGTGGGTCGTCACCTCTTACACGGTCGCCTTCGGCGGGCTGCTCCTGCTCGCCGGTCGCATCGCCGACCATGCGGGGCGGGGGCGCGTCTTCGCCTCGGGCCTGCTCGGTTTCGCGGTCGCCTCGGCGGCGGCGGGGGCCGCCCCCACGGCACAAGCCCTGTTCGCCGCCCGTGCCGTGCAGGGCGCCTTCGCCGCGCTTCTGGCGGCCTCGGCCCTCGCCCTGGTGACCACGGCTTTCACCGACCTGCGCGAACGCCGGAAGGCCATCGCCGTCTTCGGTGCTCTCGGCGGGGCCGGCGCCTCCCTCGGCGTCGTCCTGGGCGGGCTGCTCACGCAGTGGCTCGGCTGGCGCTGGTGCCTGCTGGTCAACGTACCCATCGCCCTCCTCGCACTGCTCGGCACGCTGTGGACTCCGCGTGACCACGCCCAGCGCCTCACCGGCCGTATCGACATCGCGGGTGCGGTGCTCGGGTGCGGCGGTCTGACGGCGGTGGTGTACGCGTGCAGCCAGGCGGAGGCTCAGGGGTGGACGTCTCCTGCTGTACTCGGCGTGCTGCTCGCCGGAGCCGTCCTGCTGACGGCGTTCGCCTGGTGGCAGACCCGGGCCGCCGCCCCGCTGCTGCCTCCACGGCTGATGCGCGACCGGCGCCGGGTCGCCTCGCTGCTGGCCGGTGGCACGCTGATGGCAGGCCAGCTGTCCGTCTCGCTCTATCTCACGTACTACCTGCAGACCGTCCTGGACTGGTCCGCGCTGGCCAGCGGCCTGGGCTTCCTGCCCATCAGCCTCGTCACCACCGCGACGGCGACCCAGCTCGGCACCCGCCTGCTGCCCAGGTTCGGGCCGCGCGTGATGATGACGGCCGGCCTGTGCATCTCCGCATGCGGACTGTTCCAGCTCACGCTCCTGGACCCGGATTCCACGTATGCCGCGAACGTCCTCCCCGCACTGATCACCTTCAGCGTAGGCATGGGCGGCAGCTTCCTGGCCATCATGACCGGCGCCACCTCCGACGTGCCCGCGCAGGACTCCGGCATCGCCTCGGCGACGGTCAACTCCGCACAGCAGATGGGCGGTTCCATCGGGTCAGCCGTCTTCAACACTGTGGCGGCGAGCGCGGCGGCGGCCTTCCACGGGAGCCGGCGAGCCGCCACTCTGCACGGCTTCGCCTCGGCCATCTGGATCCCCCTCGTCCTGCTCCTGCTGGCAGCGGTCGCGACGGCCACGCTGACAGGTCGCCGTTCTACCCGTGTATATGCGCGCGCAAATACTTCTCTCCGTAATTCCCGAGAGGTCGAAAATGGGCAGGGAAGCAGAAGTCGCGGCGCTTGAAGAGGAGAAGTAAAGGAGAAATAGAAGAGAAATGCTTCGTCGGTTCAGGCGAAGACGATCCCCTCCGCGACATCGGCTCGGATCTCGGTGCCCACACGACGCTCCAGCAGGTCGTCGATCCTTTCGAGCGGGCCGATGAGCGCGCGTCCACCGGCCTTCGCGACCCGCACCGCGGCATCGACCTTCGGCTTCATGGACCCCTCGGCGAAGGCCAGCTCGGAGAGCGCCTCCGGCGATGCCGTCAGGATGTCCCGCTGCTCGGGGGTTCCCCAGTTCTCGCTGACGTAGTCGCCGTCCGTGAGCATGACCAGCATGTCCGCCTTGAGTTCGGCAGCGAGGGCCGCGCTGGCGAGGTCCTTGTCCACGACGGCCTGCATGCCTGTCTGGCGGCCGTTGCCGTCGATCTTCACGGGCACACCTCCACCACCGACGCAGACGACGAGTCGGCCGTTCTCCAGGAGCATGCGCACGAGCGGCGCCTGGACGATGCGCCGAGGGGCGGGGGACGGCACCACGCGCCGGAACGCGGCACCGTCGCGCGCGATCGTCCACCGGTACTCGGCCGCGGCCTCAGCGGCGTCCTGCGCGGAGTATTGGGGACCGATCAGCTTCGTCGGACGCTCGAACGCCGGGTCCGCCTCGTCGACCTCGGTGGTCGTGACGACCGCCGCCACCTCGCGCTCTCCCGCGAGAGCGTTGGAGAGCTCCTGCTGGATGACATAACCGATCATGCCCTGCGTCTCCGCGCCGAGGATGTCCAGCGGGTACGCGGCCACGTCCTGGTAGGCGAGGTTCTGCAGAGCCAGGAGCCCCACCTGGGGTCCGTTCCCGTGCGTGATGACGAGCTCGTGCTGACGGGCGAGGCCGGCGAGCGCCTCGCACGTTGACTTCACGTTCGCGCGTAGATGGTCGGCCGTCATCGGTTCTCCCCGACGGGCCAGCGCGTTGCCTCCGAGAGCCACGACGATGCGCATGGATTCCCTCCACAGACGTGTTCGCTTCCCCATTGTCAAATGGTATACCAGTGAGTGAACGTTGAGGGGAACCCATCACGCCTCATGGGCACGGTGGGGGCGAGGAGGGTGCAGTGACTTCTCTGCGTACGGCCACTGAGGTGCGCGCCGTCTCCGGCGACGCAGCGGTGCTCACGCACCTGCGCGCGCTGCGCGGTCAGGGTGTCGTCGAAGGCGTCTTCCACCGGACTGTCAATGTGCTGACGCCTGATGACAGGCTCATCGCCCTCGCGGCACGTGGCGGCGGTGATGCTCCGCGGACCCTCGTCACCGATGCGGACAGCTGGTCGGACAGAGGTGTCTCGGCGGGTCGGACCGTGGAGTTCGCTCCGGGGGTCATCACTGTCCGCGCGGCGGGCGGACACCTGCGCGTGCGCATGGAAGGTGCGGATGAATGGCATCCCATTCTTCCGTCGCTCGCGGAGCTCGGCCCGGTCGGCCTCGCGGCCGCAGCCTCGGCGCTCGACCGGCTGGTACGGGCACACGGCTCACGCGGCGGCATGCTCGGCCCGACTGCCACCGCGTCCTCGATGGAGGTGGCCGTCACCCGGGCACTCGCCGACGGGCAGGACCTCCTCGTGTGCGCGATCAAGTCCGGGGACGACGCCGGCATGCGCCGCGGCATCCTGTCACTCCTCGGACTCGGTCCGGGACTGACACCCGCGGGCGACGACTTCCTGACCGCGCCCGCCCTGTTGTCCGCGCTCCCCGGCAGCGGGCTCGGCCCGTTCGCGCGCGCCCTTGAGGACGTCCTGCGTGAACACCCCGGACGTACCACGCGGTTGAGCGTCGCCACGCTCGACGAGGCCCTGGCGGGACGAGCCCGCGCCTCACTGCTCGACGTCCTGCACGCGCTGGCCCGCCCCTGCGGGGGAAGCGAGGCGCACCTGGCACAGACCATCCGCACGCCGGTCCGACACGTACTGGCCATCGGCCACACGTCCGGCACCGACATCTTGTCCGGTCTCGCGACCGGGCTTCGCCTGGAGAAAGAACTGCGAGGTTCGCTGTGAGCATCACAGCAGTCGTCAAGAAGAACACCTACTTCGACTCGGTGTCGCTGATGTCCCTCTCGACCCGGGCGAATCAACTGCCCGGCGTGGAGCAGGCGTTCATCGCCATGGGCACCGAGATGAACAAGGGCGTGCTGAGCAGCCTCGGCCTGCTCACGGCGGATCTCGGTACCGCGGGTACCGGGGATCTCATGATTGTCGTGGAGGCGGGCGAGGGAGCCGATCAGGCAGCGCTGCTCGCCGAGGTCGAGGCACTCCTCGTACAGAAGGCACCCGGTGCGAGCAGTGCGGACACGGTCACGTACCGGACGGTGGACAGCGCCGCGCGCGGCATACCCGGGGCGAACCTCGCGATTGTCGCGGTCAACGGCGCGTACGCGGCCCGAGAGGCACGCAAGGCGCTGGAGAACGGCCTGCACGTGATGGTCTTCAGCGACAACGTCCCCATCGAGGAAGAGGTCCGCCTCAAGCAACTCGCCCACAGCAAGGGCCTGTTCATGATGGGGCCCGACTGCGGAACCGCCATCATCAACAACGTCGCGCTGTGCTTCGGGAACGCCGTGCGGCCCGGCACCGTCGGTGTCGTCGCGGCATCCGGCACGGGCGCGCAGGAGGTCAGTGTCCGTATCCACGCGCTGGGCGCGGGCATCTCGCAGCTCATCGGCACGGGCGGCCGCGATCTGAGTGAGCAGGTCGGCGGCATCATGATGATCGACGGGATCCGGGCACTTGCCGCCGATCCCGGGACCGGTGTGATCGTGCTCGTGTCCAAGCCGCCCGCCTCTGCGGTGCGGGACAAGGTGCTGGCCGAGATCGCGGAAGCGGGCAAGCCCGTGGTCGTGTACTTCGTCGGCGGGTCCGAGGAGGCAGTGACCGCGGCCGGCGGACACTTCGCCGCGAGCACCCAGGACGCGGCGCTCCAGGCGGTCCGTCTCGGGGTCGACGCTCACGCGGCCGTCGAGGAGCCGGCTGCCAAGCAGGTGGACGAGGCATGTGCCCGACTCGCGCCTGAACAGCGCTACGTGCGCGGCCTGTTCTGCGGCGGGACCCTGTGCGACGAGTCGATGTACGCGCTGCTCGAAGTCAGCGACAACGTGTGGAGCAACATCCAGAAGGACCCCGATCGCCGCCTGACGGCCGGCAGTCCCAGCGTCGGGCACACCTTCCTCGACTTCGGCGACGACGACTTCACCAACGGCCGCCCGCACCCGATGATCGACCCGTCGCTGCGTCTCGCACGCCTGCTCCAGGAGGCCGAGGACCCCCAAGTCGCCCTCGTCGTCATGGACTTCGTCCTCGGATTCGGAGCTCACGAGGACCCGGTCGGGGTCACGCTCCCCGCCATCGCGCAGGCCCGGAAGATCGCCTCCGACGCGGGCCGTCACCTGGAGATCGTGGGCTACGTCCTGGGCACCGACCTCGACACCCCGGGCCTCGCCGAGCAGATCGCGGCCCTGGAGGCCGCCGGGGTCACCGTCACCCGCAGCAGCACCGAGACCGGCCACTTCGCCCGTGAGACCGCCCGGAAGGCACACCGCGCATGAGCACTCAGGCCACCAGCCTCTTCACCAGCGACCTCAGCGTCATCAACGTCGGACCGGCCATGTTCGAGCGGGACATCACCGCCCAGGGCGCACAGGTCACGACCCTCGGCTGGGCTCCGCCCGGCGGCGGCAGCCCCGCGGTCCTCGCGGCTCTCGACGCGCTGGAGGACCCGCGCGTCGCCGAGCGGACCGAGGCGGCCAATGCCGAGGCCGTCGACCGCATCGTCGGCGCCCGGCCGATGCTGGTCGGCTTCGGCCGTGCCCTCGACGTGGTGCCCGGGATGACGCCGACGACGATCCTGCACGCCGGGCCGCCGATCACCTGGGACCGGATGGCGGGCGCCATGAAGGGAGCCGTCACCGGAGCCCTCGTGTTCGAGGGCCTGGCGCGCGACCTCGACGAGGCCGAACGCCTCGCGGCCTCCGGCGAGATCACCTTCTCGCCGTGCCACGAACACGACTGCGTCGGTTCGATGGCCGGTGTCACCTCCGCGTCGATGTACATGCACGTCGTCCGCAACGAGACCCATGGCAACACCGCCTTCACCAACCTCTCCGAGCAGATGGCGAAGATCCTGCGCATGGGGGCGAACGACGAGAGCGTCATCGAGCGCCTGATCTGGATGCGGGACGTCCTCGGCCCGATGCTCAAGGAGGCCATGGAGATCGGCGGCCCCGTCGACCTGCGCCTCCTGCTCTCCCAGGCACTGCACATGGGCGACGAGTGCCACAACCGCAACATCGCGGGCACCCTGCTCCTCGCGCAGGCCCTGACTCCCGCCCTGCTGCAGACGGGCTTCACCACCGAGCAGAAGAAGGAAGTCTTCGACTTCATCGCAAGCTCGGACTACTTCTCCGGTCCCACCTGGCTTGCGATGGCCAAGGCGGCCATGGACGCCGCACACGGCATCGCGGGCTCGACGATCGTGACCACGATGGCCCGCAACGGCGTCGAGTTCGGCCTCCGTGTCAGCGGCCTGCCCGGTAACCAGTGGCTCACGGGCCCGGCCCAGCCCGTCGTCGGGCCGATGTTCGCCGGCTTCAAGCCCGAGGACGCCGGTCTGGACATCGGTGACAGCGCGATCAGTGAGACGTACGGCTTCGGCGGTTTCGCGATGGCGACCGCACCCGCCATCGTCGCGCTCGTCGGCGGAACGGTGCAGGAGGCCGTCGCCTTCACCCGGGACATGGGCGAGATCACGACGGCGCAGAACCCGAACGTCACCATCCCCGCCCTGGGTTTCCAGGGCATCCCCACCGGCATCGACGTCCGCAAGGTCCTCGCCACGGGGATCCTGCCGGTCATCAACACGGCCATCGCCCACAAGGAGGCGGGCATCGGGATGATCGGCGCCGGGATCACCCACCCACCCGCCGCGGTCTTCGAGCAGGCCGCCATCGCCCTGGTCCGCACGGTCGCCTGACGGCGCGCCGGCCCACCCACGGAGGCCACGATGAACAGACGCGATCCCGTCACTGCGGACACCGCCCACGCGGGGCTCGAGCTGGACCCGGAGTACGAGCACACTCCCGTTCCGACGGAGAGTCGCAAGTCCCTTCTCACCGTGTCGGCCGTGTGGTTCGGATTCCCCATGATCCTCACCAACGCCGTCCCCGGCGGGATCGTCGTCGCGCTCATGGGCTTCTGGCGCGGTCTCGCCGCCATCGTCGCCGCGAACCTGGTGATGCTGGTCTACGTCGGTCTGCTCAGTCACCGGGCGGGCAGCACCGGCGAGAGCTTCTCCCTCCAGGCGACCAAGACCTTCGGGAGGGTCGGCTACGTCGTCGCCTCAGGATTCCTCGCGACGGTCGTCGTCGGGTGGTTCGCCTTCAACACCGGCGCCACGGGCGCCACCCTGCACCAGGCGTTCGGCTGGCACGAACAACTCGTCGCCGCCGTCGCCGGGATCGCCTTCGTCGCGATCACGTTCCTCGGCATCCGCGCCCTGTCGTGGCTGGGCGCGGTCGCCGCCCCGCTGTTCATCCTCGTCGGCCTGATAGCCCTGGTGATCGTCTCCCGGGACCATGACCTCGCGACCGTCCTCGACTACCGGGGCGTGGGCGGGAACAGCGCCCTCACCTTCGGTGCCGCCGTCTCCCTCATCATGGCGACCTTCGCGGACTCCGGAACGATGACGGCCGACTTCACCCGCTGGTCCAGGAACGGCAGACAGGCCGTCATCGCGACGGCCACCGCGTTCCCCGTGGCGAGTCTGGTGGCCCAGATCACCGGAGGCATCGTCGTCGCGGCCGGCGCCGTCGCCTCGGCCGGCACGGTCGGCGGCAACTTCCTCCCGATCCTCACCGGCGGTCACGGCATCGCCCTCGACGTACTGGCCGCGGTGTTCGTCTTCGTCAACCTCGGCTCCGTGTGCAGCCACTGCCTCTACAACGGGGCTCTCAGCTGGTCGCATCTGACCCGTACGAGGATGCGGGTGATGACGCTCGTCCTGGGGGCCGTCGGCACGGTCGCCGCCCTGGCCGGCGTGTGGGACCACTTCCTCGACTGGCTGGTCGTCCTCAGCGTGTTCGTCCCACCGCTCGGCGGCGTACTGATCGCCGACCAGGTGCTCCTGCGCCGCCGCCTCGACGGGCGCGCCGAGGCGGCGGTACGTCTCACGGCGTTCGCCGCGTGGGCTGCCGGAGCGGCCGCCGGAGGGCTCGTGCACTGGTACGCGCCCCAGTTCTCCGACGCGGTCACCGGCCTAATCGTCGCTCTGATCGCGTATGTCGCGCTGGAGCGGATGACGGTACGAAGCCGGGGTGCGTGAGGGCGGACGTGGGTGTGCGTCTACTGCTCCGGAGTGCGCTTGCGGTGCGCGGCGGCCTCGCTGCGGCCGGTCGCCAGGTGCTTGAGCGCCAGTTCCTCTACGCGGGGCACGTCCCGGGCCTCGATCGCCTCGTACAGCTCCTCGTGCTCCTTGGCGACGCCGGTGATGTCGTCGTGCTGGCCGAGCAGCCAGCGCATCCGGCTGCTCAGGGTGCGGCCGAGCTCGTTGAGCAACTCGTTGTCCGCCAGGGCCGTCACGGTCTCGTGGAAGTCGGCCGCGGCCCGCCGCGCCGGTACGGCATCCCCCTTGGCCGCCGCCCGCAGCTCGGCGTCCAGGTCCGCCCTCAGCCGCGCGAGCCCCGCGCGGGTGCGCCGCTGGGCGGCGAGACGGAACGCCAGCATCTCCAGGGCCGCCTTGACCTCGTCGAGGTCCTCGACGTCGGACGAGGTGAACTCACGGACCACCGCCCAGCTCCGCGGGCGCGGAGTGACAAGACCCTCGTTCACCAGGTCCTTGAGGGCGTCCCGGACGGGCAGGCGGCTCACCCCCAGCTCCGCCGCCAGTTCCCGCTCCACGAGCTTGCTGCCCGGCGCCCGCACCCCGTCGAGAATCTGATCGCGCAGCGTGCGCGTGACCCGCTCCGACTCGGGTTCAAAAGTGTCATCCCCTGTCATGACCACTATTCTCGCACCGCGTCGCAGGTCATTCGGTCTTACCCCACCTTCTCGACGGGGGCGGCGGGGCGGAGGAGTGGCGACAGCGCCGCCACTCCCCGGCCCCGGTCAGGAACCGACCGTCGCCCCCACCGGCGCGCGCCGTACGACGTCCACCAGCGACCGGTCAGTGATCTTCAGAGCGGGGGACACCGCGAGCGTGAGGGTGGACACGCTCATGAACGGGTTGAGGTGCTCCCATCCCCACGCCTCCAGCGCCGCTCGCACGGCGCCCGCCTCCTCGGCGACCCGCGCGGCCGGCCGGGCGGACAGCACGCCGCCCACGGGCAGCGGCATCCGCGCCGCCACGCTCTCTCCGGCGCTGCCGCGGACGACGGCCACGCCGCCCCCGTCGGCAACCACCGTCGCCGACGCGGCGGCCATCGCCGCACGGGACGTACCGATCGTCAGCAGATTGTGGCTGTCGTGGGCGTACGTGGTGGCCACCGCGCCCTCGGCCAGGTCCCGGCCGAGCAGCGGCGCGAACACGACGCCGTCGCGCCCGTGGCGATTGCGGACGCGGACCAGTACGGTCCTGCCCTCCCACGCCACTTCGCCGCCGGACACGGGGAGTTCGACCTCGGCGGCCTCGGTGTACGTGTCGCGCGGGTTCACGCGCATGGCCCGGAACCGGTGCGTCCCGTCGGGCAGGTCCACGCGCCAGCGGAACCCGTCCGCGTCCTGCGCCTCCACGTCGACCCGGCTCTCCAGTGCACCGGCCTCCCCGGACCGCGTCTCATAGACGGCCGCGCCGTCCCTGCCCACGACCTGACCGCCGGCCAGCACGACAGCGGGGTCGAACGCGGCGAGTTCGCCGCGCAGGAGGACCAGGTCGGCTCGCTTGCCCGGTGAGACGACGCCACGGTCGTACAGCCGCAGCCGCTGTGCCGGTGTCCAGGTCAGCGCGCGCAGGACGACGTGCGGCGGGAAGCCTGCGGCCACCGCCACCCGGGCGATGTGGTCCAGGTGTCCCTTGGTGACGATGTGGTCGGCCGCCAGGTCGTCGGTCACGAGGCACAGCGGCGGCAGCTGGGGCAGCCCGAGGAGCGCCTTGGCGACGTCCTCGTCGAGGCACTTCTCCTGGAGCATCATCGTCATGCCCAGGCGGGCCTTCTCCAGGACCACTTCGGTGCGGTTCTTGGTGTGGTCGGAGTCCACACCGGTGGCCAGGTAGGCGCTGAGTTCCGCGCCGCTGAGGTTCGGGCAGTGTCCGTCCAGGATCGTGCCCTGTTCCCGGGCGGCGGCGGTGACCGCTGCCATCCGCGGGTCGCCGGCCACGACCGCCCGGTAGTCCATGACCTCGCCCAGCGCCACGACGCCCGGCCAGCGCAGCATCTCCGCGATGTCGTCGGCGGACAGCGCCGCACCGGCGTGCTCAAGACCTTCCAGCGCGGGCACGCACGACGGCACGCCCCACAGCTGCGTCTGCGGCGTCCCGTCACCGGCGGCGATCATCCAGCGCATGGCGTCCCGGCCCGCCACGTTGACGATCTCGTGCGGGTCGGCGAGGACCGTGGTGGTGCCGCGGGCCAGCGTCACCGCGGCGAACTGCTGCGGCGTCAGGAAGGCACTCTCGATGTGCATGTGGGCGTCCACGAAACCGGGGACGATCCGCATGCCGGTGGCGTCGATCTCCTCACGCGCCTCGGCGGGCGTGCCCGGAGGCAGTACGGCGCTGATCTCGGTGCCCCGGACCAGTACGTCCGCGGGGAACTCCTCGCCGGTGAAGGTGGACACCACGCTGCCGCCGAAGATCCGGAGGTCGTGCTGTTCACTCATGTCGTCGTGCTCCTTCGTGGACGGTGTCGTCACGGGACGAGGGTGTAGAAGTAGTAGCCGAGCGGGATCATCACGATCCACAGCGGCCAGGCCACCTCGCGGATCCGCCCGCTGACGGTCTTGACCAGGACGTGTGCGGCCAGGCCCGTCGCGATGCCGGTGCCGAAGTTGCCGAAGAACAAGGTGGTCGCGACGGTCAGTGCCGCGGGGACGGCGTGCGTCGGGTCCTTGAAGTCGACGTTCTTGAGCGCGCCGAGCATGTTCAGCCCGATGTACATGAGGACGGGCGCGGTCGCCGCGGACGGGATCAGTGTCGCGAACGGAGTGACCAGCAGCAGGAGGCCGAAGCCGCAGGCCGCCCACACGCTCGCGAGGCCGGTCCTGCCTCCCGAGTCGGGACCGGCCGACGACTCCAGGTAGGCCGTCATCGACGGCGCGCCGACCGCGGCCCCGCCCATCACGGAGACGGAGTCGACGAGGAACGGGCGGCGGGAGCCGGGGATGTTGCCGTCCTTGTCGAGCAGCCCCGCCCGCCCGGCGACGGCCAGCAGCGTCCCCGTCATGGAGAAGAACTCCGAGACGAAGAACGCGAAGATGTACGGGAAATACTCGGGCTTGAGGGCACCGAGTATGTCGATGTGGAAGAGGAGCGGGCCGGGCGAGTCCGGGGCCGAGAAGAGGCTGTCGGGGATCTCGGTCACGCCCAGTGGGATGCCGGCGATCGTCACCGCCGCGATGGTGATGAGGAACGCGCCGGGCACCTTGCGCGACGCCAGCGCGGTGAGCAGCAGCAGCCCGGCGAGGGCCAGCAGTCCGGCGGGCCTGGACAGGTCGCCGACGGCCAGCGCCGCCTTGTCGGCGTTGCCGACCACGAGGTCCGCGTCCCGGAACCCGATCAGGGCGATGTAGAGGCCGAGGCCGCCGCTGATGGCGTACTTGAGGTGCATCGGCATCAAGCGCGTGACGAGGTCGCGGATGCCGAGGAGCGTCAGCAGCAGGAAGGCCACGCCGGACCAGAACACCATGCCGAGCGCCGTGTCCCACGGGACGTGGTCCTGGCCGACGATGGTGAACGCGACAAGCGCCACTCCGCCGAGGCCGGGGGCGACGACGAACGGCAGGTTGGCTATCAGGCCCATCGCCAGGGTCGCCAGGGCTATCGCGATGATGACGGCCGTGGTGGCGGCGCCGTGCGGCACACCGGCCGCGGCCAGTTGACCTGGCACGACGACCACGGCGTAGGCGGCGGCCATGAACATCGAGGCGCCTGCCACGAGTTCGGTGCGGTGGGTGCTGCCGCGGCCGCGAACGCCGAAGAGCCGTTCGACGGGCGAGGCGGCTGGCGGCGAGGCGGGTGGCTCGGTCGTGACGGCGGTCTGCTCGCCGGTGGTCGGAGCGGTGGGTGGCATACGAAACCTCGGCGGGGATGAGGGGTCGGGCAGGGCTGCCTGCGGCGGCGTCGGCGCGGGAGGGCTTCGCGGGAGTTGGGGGCACCCGGCTTGGCCCGGTCTCTGCAACCGGTCTCTGCAACCGGTTGCAGAGACCGGTTGCAGGTATGATGGCACGCCGTGGAGCGAAAGTGAACACAAGGGCCCGAGCACGCTCGGCGGGCATGTCAGGCAGGGGGCGGCGATGGCGACGCTGATGGATGTGGCGCGCGCGGCGGGGGTGTCCAAAGCCACGGCCTCAAGGGCCCTGCAGCGCCCCGAGCTGGTCGCCGAGCCCACTCGCCTGCGCGTGCTGGAAGCCGCCCAGCGCCTCGGCTTCCACCCCAACGCCGCCGCCCGCGCACTGACCACCGGGCGGACGGGACTGGTGGGCCTGGTGGTGCCGACACTCTCCAACCCGTTCTTCGCACCACTGGTGATGGGCGCGCAGCAGGCCGCCGAGAAGACCGGCCATCACCTTCTGATCGCCGTCTCGGAGTACGACCCCGCGCGTGAGGCGGAGCTCGCCGACCGCCTCGCGGAACAGGCCGACGGACTGATCATGGTCACGCCGGTGGGCGCCGACGCCGTACTGCGGGAGCACGCGCGACGCCTGCCCCTCATCCTGGTCGACCGCCAGGTGGGCCGGCTGCCCGCAGTCGTGGCCGACACGGTGACGGGCCTGGCCCAGCTCATGGATCACCTCCTCGACCAGGGGCATCGGGACATCGCCTACGTCTCCGGTCCCGCGGGTTCCTGGGCCGACGGGCAGCGGTCCGCCGTCCTGAAGGAGCGTGCGGAAAGCGCAAAGGCCCGACTGCACGTCCTCGGACCCCTGCCACCCACGTTCGACGCGGGGATCGAGGCCGCTCGCTCCCTCCCCCGCAGCGCCACGGCCGTTCTCGCCTACAACAGTTATCTGACCCTCGGCCTGCTGCACGGACTGGCCGCGGCGCATCGCCGGGTGCCCGAGGACGTCAGCCTGGCCGCGGCCGACGACCTGAGCAGCCTCAGGTACACGACACCTCCCGTGACCGCGCTCGACGTACCGGTGGAGGAAGTGGGCGCACTCGCCGTCACGCGCCTCATCGACCTGCTCGCAGGCCACCACGTCACGGTCACCTCCCGCCTGCCGTCCCGGCCGGTCCTGCGCGCGTCGACGGCTCCACCCGCGTCGTCCGCGCATCGGTAGCCCCGACGGCCCTTCACCCAGTGCGGGTCAGCGCGTCCAGGTAGTCGTCAAGGAGCTCGGCCTGCCGATGGGGCGCGAACGCCTCGGGGTCGAACAGGGCCTGCACCACCAGGCCGAGCACGAAGGCCTGTGCGCCGGCCGCCATGCGCGCCGGGTCTCCTGCGGGCAGCTCACCCGCCCCCTGCGCGGCCTCGACGAGGTCGCGCAGCCTGTCACGGCCGCGCGCGTACTTGCCGGCGTAGTCGTCGCTCAGCCCGGGATCGGCGAGCGCGGTGTCCCAGGAGGACACCCAGATCCTGTTGCTGTCGGTGGCCTCGGCCGTCAGCGGCAGGATGCTCAGCAGGGCGGCCTTCAACGCGGCCAGCCCCTCCCCCGCGGCAGGCCTGGGGCGCGAGACCGTCCGGTGTTCGAGCAGGTCGAGGGCGTAGGCGACCAGGTCGCGCTTGGCCGGGAAGTAGTGGGTGAGCAGGCCCGTGGACGCGTCGAGCTCGGCGGCGACTGCGCGCATGGTCAGGCCGCCGAATCCGTGCGCGACCAGCACCCGCCACACCGCTTCGGAGACGTCACGGCGACGGGCCTCATGGTCCCCCTTGGTACGTGGCATGCTGCTACGGTACATAGCCAAAACGCTTGTTGTGTGAATGAGGTCCTCATGTTCTCTCTCCCGCTGCGGGACGACGCCCGTCTCGCGCCTCTTGAGATATGGCACGCCGAGGAGTTCGCCGCCCACATGGACCGGGCTCGCGAGCACATCCGGCCGTGGGTCGGGGCGGCGTTCGTCACTGCCGATGTCGACGGGGCGCGGGCCACACTGCGCCGGTACGCCGAGCGCCAGGCCGCGGACGGTGGCCGCCTCTACGGCATCTGGCTCGACGGCACGCTCGTCGGCGGCGTGATGTTCGTGGCCTTCGACGCCGCCTCCGGTTCCTGCGAGATCGGCTGCTGGCTGGAGCCCGGCGCCGAGGGCCACGGTCTGATCACACCGGCGTGCGGCACCCTGCTGGACTGGGCGTTCACCGCACGGGGTCTGCACCGCGCCGAGTGGTACTGCCGGGCCGACAACGAACGCAGCGCCGCGGTGGCCAAGCGGCTCGGGATGACGCTGGAGGGCGTACAGCGCGAGTCCTGGCCCTACGACGGCACCCGCCACGGCACGCAGGTCTGGGCGATCCTCGCTCCGGAATGGCGAACCCGGTAACCACCTCACCGCGCGCCCCGGAAGAGCGAACCCGGTAGCCACCTCACTGCACGCCCCACCGTTCGTACGCGTCCCGCGCACACGTTCCCGTAGCGCGGGACGGCGCGCGATCATGTTCCGCTGTCCCGTCTGCCTCATTCGGCAGGTTTGCAATTCCAGGACGCGAAATCGCCCCCTTCGCGCCGTACTGGCCACGCCTCCCGGCTGCTTGCCTTGTGGGTGCAACGAGGAGCTTTCGCACCACCGGTCGCTTCGCTCACCCTCGTTCACGTCCTGGGAGGGAATGTGTCCGTATCGGACAGCGCTACCGGTCCCGCGAGCGACGAAGAATCCCCACCCGAAGTCCCCACCGACCAGCAGCTGACCAGTCTCGGTACCCATGCGGCACGCCGGCTGGCCACGACCACCAAGTCCGCCCCGCAGATGCAGGCCATCACCTCACGATGGCTGCTCAAATCCTTACCATGGGTGGACGTCAAGGGCGGTACGTACCGGGTCAACCGGCGTCTCCAGCTCAGCGTCGGCCGCGGCAGGGTGCAGTTCGACCAGAACGGCGGGAACGACGTCAAGGTCATTCCCGAGACCCTGACCGAACTCCCCGTCCTGCGCGGGTACGACGACATCGACGTACTCAAGGAAATCGCCACCCGGTTCCGGGCCCGGGAGGTGCGGGCGGGGCAGGTCCTCTTCGAGGCCGGGCAGCCGGTGACCGAGGCGTACCTGGTCGCCCACGGGCGGTTCACCCGCTTCACCGAAGGCAAGTACGGCGAGGAGGAGGTCATCGGCGTCGTCACGGACGGCGACCAGATGGGCGACGAGGCCGTGGGCCAGCCGGACCCACTGTGGCTGAGTTCGGTCCGGGCCGAGACCGCGGGCACGGTTCTCGTACTGCCCTGGGACGTCGTCGAGGAGTTCGCCGAACGGACCCCGAGCCTCTCCGCGCACCTGCGCGAGTATGCCGAACGGCAGCGCCTGCCGAGGAACCGCAAGGGAGAGGCGGACGTCCCCGTACAGTCGGGGCACACGGGTGAGCCGACACTGTCCGGCGGCTTCGTCGACTACGAACTCACGCCGCGCGAATACGAGTTGTCCCTCACCCAGACCGTCCTGCGCGTCCACACCCGCGTCGCCGACCTCTACAACGACCCGATGGACCAGACCGAGGAGCAACTGCGCCTCACCATCGAGGAGATCCGCGAGCGCCAGGAGTGGGAACTCCTCAACAACCGCGAGTTCGGGCTGCTGCACAACATCGACTACGGCCAGCGCATCAGCACCTTCTCCGGCCCGCCGACCCCCGACGATCTCGACGAACTGCTCTCCATGCGCCGTAAGACACGGCTCTTCCTCGCCCACCCGAAGGCGATCGCCGCGTTCTTCCGGCAGTGCAACCGGCGCGGCCTGGTGCCGGGCACCGCGAACGTCGACGGACTCGAAGTGCCCGCCTGGCGAGGCGTCCCGCTGTTCCCCTGCGGCAAGATCCCGATCACCCCGCAGCACACGACCAGCATCCTCGCGCTGCGCACCGGCGAGTCCGACCAAGGTGCCGTCGGCCTCTACCAGACCGGCATCCCCGAGGAGTACCAGCCCGGCCTGAACGTCAGGTTCATGGGCATCAACACCACCGCGATCATCAACTACCTCGTCACCGCCTACTACTCGCTGGCGATTCTCGTCCCCGACGCGGCAGGGATCCTCGAGAACGTCCAGATCGGACGGACCGCCGAATGACCCACGCCGACGGACGGGGTACGCGATGAGCGCCCCGCCGGAGACCATCGCCCCGTTCTCGCCACCGGGGCCGCCCAACCTGGCCCACGCCCTGCAGACACGGCGCGGCGAGGCGGTCCCCGGGCTGCGTCACCAGCCGGCGGTGCCCGCCGATCCCGCGAAGGCCGAGGAGGTCGACCGCAGGCTGGAGCTCTGGGCGCGCGGGCTCGAACTGTTCCCCGAGGCGTGGTTCGAGGACTTCGCGAGCTTCCAGGTCGGGCGGGCCGTGGTGCTCCAGCATTCGGGGGCGGCCGATCTGGACCGCCTCACCGCCGCGGGCAAGCTGCTGCTCGCCGAGAACATGGTCGACGACTGCTACTGCGAGGACAAGGGCGGTTCGCCGCGCGGGCTCGGCGGCCGGCTGATCATGGCCCAGTCGGCGATCGACCCGTACCACGGGACCCCCGAGGCGGAGGTGCAGTGGCGCCACGGCATGCAGGCCGACGGCCCGCTGCGCTCGTACCACGCGGCCTTCCAGGACTACGCCGCCTTCGCCACGCCCAGCCAGACCACCCGGTTCGTCCACGACATCGCGCGGCTGCACCTCGGCTATCTCGCCGAGGCCGCCTGGGCGGAGACGCGGAACATGCCGCGCGTGTGGGAGTACCTGGTCATGCGGCAGTTCAACAACTTCCGCCCTTGTCTGTCCCTGGTGGACGCGGTGGACGGCTACGAACTGCCCGAGGCCGTGTACGCCCGTCCCGAGATCCAGCGGGTCACGGCGCTGGCCTGCAACGCGACGACACTCGTCAACGACCTGTACTCCTTCACCAAGGAGCTGGCCAACGACCCCACCCACCTCAACCTGCCGCAGGTCGTCGCGGCCAACGAACGATGCGGCCTCAAGGCCGCCTACCTCAAGTCCGTCGACATCCACAACGAGATCCAGACGGCCTTCGAGGAGGAGGCCGCGCTCCTGTCCGCCATGTCACCCCTCGTCGAGCGGTACGTCCAGGGGCTCAGCACCTGGGTGGCCGGCAACCACGAGTGGCACGCCACGAACAGCCGCCGCTACCACCTGCCGAACTACTGGTAGCCCAGCTGCCGGCACACCACTCCGATCCACCAGCCCAATTGATCAACCGTCAGATGTACTGCGAGGAGTCCCTGTTGACCACCGCTCCCCACTTCACCTCGGCCGTACCGGTGCCGACCCAGTCCACGTACCAGTCCCGTGTCGCCGAATACTGGAACGCCGAGGAAAACCCGGTCAACCTCGAACTCGGCAAGATCGACGATCTGTACCACCACCACTACGGGATCGGGCCCGCGGACAACTCGGTGCTCGACGAGCCCGACCCCGCGCGGCGCAACGACCGGATCACGGCCGAACTGCACCGGCTCGAACACGCCCAGGCCAACATCCTCGCCGACCGCCTCGGACCGCTCGCCCCCACCGACCGGGTCTTCGACGCGGGCTGCGGACGCGGCGGGGGCAGTGTCGTGGCGCATCTGCGGTACGGCTGCCGGACCGACGGCGTCACCATCTCGGCCAAGCAGGCGGACTTCGCCAACGTCCAGGCCGCCAAGCGCGGCATCGACGACCAGGTCCGCTACCACCACCGCAACATGCTCGACACCGGCCTGCCGACCGGCGAGTTCGCCGCGTCGTGGAACAACGAGTCGACCATGTACGTCGAGCTGGAACTGCTCTTCGCCGAACACGCCCGGCTGCTGCGCCGCGGCGGTCGCTACGTGGTCATCACC
This sequence comes from Streptomyces sp. NPDC045026, assembly GCF_056432625.1. NCBI lineage: Bacteria > Bacillati > Actinomycetota > Actinomycetes > Kitasatosporales > Streptomycetaceae > Streptomyces > Streptomyces sp. NPDC045026. Next base: position 646,072 of record NZ_JBWKIS010000001.1, on the reverse strand, counting down.
GGCTGCTACAACGACAGTTACGGTCAGGCCTCGCGCGAGGTGTCCCTGATCAACGCCCACTACATCTGCGACATCCACCCGCGGTCGGAGTATTTCCGCGCCATGGCCCGCAACCGCCTGGTCCCCGTGCACGTCGAGGACCTCACCGAGGCCGCGCTGCCCTACTGGGAACTGCGCAAGCAGGCCGACCATCTGGTCACCGGCATCGAGGACACGTTCCTCACCGCGTACAAGAACGGCAGTTTCCAGTACCTGATGATCGCCGCCGACCGCGTCTGACTCCGGTCCGCCCCTGACCCCTGATCCGGTGCCGCCAGAGTGAATTGACCTTCATGGGGTAGGAAGGCATGGCCCGCACACCGGACGGTCGGATCACGCGGAACAGGGAGAGGGCGGTCGGATCATGACGCTGGAGCAGGCGGCCCAAGGCGTGGTGAAGGCGGTCGTCATCCACAACGGACGCCTGCTCCTGGTGGAACGGCCGGACGGCAGTGAGCTGCCGTCCGGCGTTCCCGAACCCGCCGAATCGGCGCAGGCCACCGCCGCGCGCCTCGTGTACGAGCTCACCGGCTATCTCGTCGACGGTTCATCGACGCTCGAACCGGAGGCGGCTCAGGAAGGGACCGGGTCGGAGTCGGGAGCGGCCGTCCTGTGCCAGTTGCTGACCGAGGACCCGTCGGACGGAGCGCGGCTCGCGCCGGAACAGATCCACTGGGTTCCGGTCGCGGCGGCCGTGGACACCACGCCGCCCGGAGCAGTGCGCGACTACTTGGAGGGCCACACGCCCGTGTGAGGCCCTCCAGATCGTTTCCTCCAGGTCGTTTCCCGGAGCCTCGTCACGGGGCCCAGCGGCCGTTGGCCTTGCGGTGATCGTGGGGCTGCTGAGACTTGTTGGGCAGCTGATCCTTCGACTGCTTGACGGCCGCCTGCGGGATCTGCGAGTGGAAGTACAGCAGCTTGCCCTGCCCTCGTGCACCTATCCCGTGGTGCCCCTTCGCCGGTGAGTTCTTGCTCATGTCTCGGCACCTCGCCATCTCGCGTCGGCTCCGCGCGCCCGGAAAACCCCGCTCGCGCATTCCGTAGATTTCACGGTACGCCGCCCCTGAGGATTACGGCGGGTCGAGCGGACCCCCGCTGACCTCGCCGCTGATCTCCCCTCTGATCTCCCGCACATGATGTGCCCGCTCACAGGGCCGGGCGACGTTACTCTCCGGTTGGCGGTCTCCACCTGCGTGTCCCGGAGATCAATGCCACGCTGAAACGGTGCATACCTCCGAACTCACTCCCGAAATCCGTGCCGCTCTGAGCAAGCCGCGGCCGTATCCCGCGATCACTTTGGTCATGCCGACCGATCCGGATTTCCCCTTCAGCGACAAGGACCGGATCCTGCTCCGCGACCTCGTCACCGAGGCCAAGAGGCGGCTGGCGGACGACCCGGACGTGGAGCGCGAGACGAGGCTGGAACTGCGGGACAATGTGCTGGATACCGCGGCGATCGAGCGCGAGGCCGATCCCTTCCGCCCCGACGACGCCATGGTCATCTATCTGGCCGTGAACGAGCCGGTTCAGGTATGGCGGATGACGTCGCTCGCGCCGGTGGAACCTCGCGTCGAATTCGCCACGGCATTCCTGACGCGGTACCTGGTGGCCGCCGAGCAGCGGTCGCGCCCCTACCTGGTTCTGGTCCTCGACCAGGAGATCTGCAGGCTGTACCACGGATCTGTGCGACGCCTGCGGGAAGTGGAGGAGAACGGGTGGCCGGACAAGCCGCGGATCCCGTCGCCGGAAGACGCAATTCCCGGGTCCATCCCCCACTCCGCGCCGTACGAGGGACATGAGGAGCGGGTCGAGCAGTATCTGCGAACCGTGGACAAGCGGCTGGGGCAGTCCTTCGAGGAGCACAACGGACTGCCGCTGTTCGTCATCGGCGGCGACAAGATTCTCTCGACGTTCAAGAGCATCACTCGCTACGGGAATCTGATCGCCGGCACGCTGCCGCTGACGGGCATGGACAAGGACTCGGCCCAGGATCTGGAGAAGCGGCTTCAGCCGGTACTCGCCGACTTCTACGCGAAGCAGGTCAGCGAAGCCGTCTCCGAGCTGAGCGAGGCACGCGGGCAGGAAAAGTACGTGGGCGGCGCACCGGATGTGTGGACCGCGGTCGCCGACAAGCGGGTGCGCCGGCTGGTGGTGGAAGAGGGGCTGAGGCTGGCGGGCCGCATTACCGAGGACGACCGCGCCCTGGAGCTCGTGGACGTGCCGAAGCCCGTGACGCTGCCGGAGCCGAAGAAGGACATGGAGCCGTCGGCGCACGCACGGGGTGTGGCCACCGACATCGTCGAACAGCTCGTGGACAACGCGATCGCGGCCGACGCCCGAGTCCTGTTCGTGCCCGACGGGACACTCCCGGAGGCCGGCGGCGTGGCGGCGCTTCTGCGGTACTGATTCCCGAGCGACGAGCGGGAGGCGCGAGAGTCGGGAGCCCTTGATAATCAAGGGCTCCCGACTCTCGTGTCTGTCTCAGCCGCGTCTGTCTCAGCGCAATCCGGAGATCGCGATCACTAGAGATACGGCGAACCGGATACATCAACCACGTGTGTCTGGCGCTTGCCACGTGTCTTTTCCACGCTCGGGCCCGGCGCGACCACAGCGGTATGGCCGTCCGCGAAGGTCACTTGATAGAGAACCCGGCTCCCGCCAGGAATGATCTCGTTGACTCTCACGGTCCTGTCGCCCCTGGGGCCGTGCAGGGTCAGATAATCGCCCTTCTTGGCTTCCATGTGATCAGCCTCAAATGCTGACAGCTTCCGACGCCTCTGATGGGGGCACCCTCTCCACTCAATCCCGCTGGTTGTCGATCCGCAAGCGGAGCGGAAATTGCCCACCCGCACCCGGCCCCAGCTCCATCCAGCCCGATGCCGCTTTGTGCTAAAGATAGCTTTTGCCCGAATGCGGGGAAATCCGGCCGAGAGAAGGTGCAGTGGTACTAGCAGTCGCTCAAGAGACCATGGCGCGATGGCAGTTCGGCATCACCATCGTCTACCACTTCCTCTTCGTCCCGCTGACGATCAGTCTGGCTTCCATCGTGGCCGGCTTCGAGACGGCCTGGGTGCGGACGGCCAAACCGAAGTATTTCCACGCCACGAAGTTCTGGGGCAAGCTCTTTCTCATCAACATCGCGATGGGGGTCGTCACCGGCATCGTCCAGGAGTTCCAGTTCGGCATGAACTGGTCCGACTACTCGCGCTTCGTCGGGGATGTTTTCGGTGCGCCGCTGGCGATGGAGGCACTGATCGCCTTCTTCTTCGAGTCCACGTTCATCGGTCTATGGATCTTCGGCTGGGACAGGCTTCCCAGGAAACTGCACTGCGCGTGCATCTGGCTGGTCGCCATCGGCACCATGCTCTCCGCATACTTCATTCTCGCGGCCAACTCCTTTATGCAGCACCCGGTGGGCTACCGAATCGACAAGGAGTCGGGGCGGGCCCAACTCACCGATATCGGCCGGGTGTTGTTCCAGAACACCACGCAGGTGCAGATGTTCCACACCCTGACCGCGGCGTTCCTCACCGGCTCGGCTCTGGTGATCGGCATCTCCTCGTACCACCTGCTGCGTGCCAAGCGCGGCAAGGAGACCAACCGCCGGAACATCGCGCCCATGCGTACCTCGCTGCGGGTCGGCCTGATCATCGCAGTGGTGGCGGGGCTCGGCACCGCGATCAGCGGTGACCGTCTGGGCAAGGTCATGTTCGAGCAGCAGCCGATGAAGATGGCTGCCGCCGAGGCGCTCTGGGACACGCAGGGGCCGGCCCCCTTCTCGATCTTCTCGATCGGCAACGTCTCCGAGGGCCACAACACCGTCGCGCTGGAGATCCCGGGCCTCCTGTCCTTTCTCGCCAAGGACAACTTCCACTCCCCCGTCCCTGGCATCAACGACAGGGCCCGTGACCAGGCGGCCGAGTTCGGCGGTGAGCCGGCGGACTACATCCCGAACATCTTCATGACGTATTGGGGCTTCCGCCTGATGATCTTCTTCGGGATGACCAGCTTCGTGGTCGGCCTGATCGGTCTGTGGACCACGCGGCGGAAGTTCTGGCTGACGCAGGTGCGCAAGACCGACGAGGACGAGCCGCCGATGCTGATGCTCACCGACAAGGTCGAGATGAACGCCTTCTTCACCAAGTGGAGCTGGCGGGTCGGCATCCTCACCATGGCGTTCCCGCTGGTCGCCAACAGCTTCGGCTGGATCTTCACCGAGATGGGCCGCCAGCCATGGGTGGTCTACCACCTGATGCGCACCTCCGAAGCCGACTCCCCCCACGTGACGACCGGCACGGTGATCGGCTCGATGATCGCGTTCACCGTGCTCTACGCGGTACTTGCGGTGATCTGGGTGAAGCTCATGGCCAAGTACGCCATGGCCGGCCCGGACTCCGGCGAGCAGCCGCCGACCAAGGACCCGACCCTGCGCGGGCCCTCCGCACAGGATGCCGACCAGCCCCTTGCCCACGCGTACTGAGGACGGATCGTCATGCACCTCCACGATCTCTGGTTCATCCTGATCGCCGTCCTGTGGATCGGCTACTTCTTCCTCGAGGGCTTCGACTTCGGCGTCGGTGTCCTCACCAAGCTGCTGGCCCGCGACAGCACCGAGCGCCGGGTCCTGATCAACACCATCGGCCCCGTGTGGGACGGCAACGAGGTCTGGCTGATCACGGCCGCCGGTGCGACCTTCGCGGCCTTCCCGGACTGGTACGCCACGATGTTCAGCGGCTTCTACATCCCGCTGCTGATCATTCTGTTCTGCCTGATCGTGCGGGGCGTGGCCTTCGAGTACCGGGCCAAGCAGTCCGGTGCGCGCTGGCAGCGCAACTGGGAGGAGGCCACCTTCTGGACCTCGCTGGTGCCCCCGTTCCTCTGGGGCCTGATCTTCGCCAACGTGGTCCGCGGCCTCGCCATCGACGCGGACAAGTCGTACGTGGGCGGCCTCGGGGACCTGTTCAACGGATACGCGATCCTCGGCGGCTTCATGACACTGGTGCTGTTCGTCACCCACGGCGCGGTCTTCACTGCACTGAAGACGCTCGGCGAGATCCGTGACCGGGCCAGGACGCGGGTGACTCAACTCGGGGCGCTGGCAGGGATGTTGGCGATGGCGTTCCTGATCTGGACGCAGGTGGACTCGGGCAACGGCTGGAGTCTCGGCGCGATGATCGTGGCGTTCGCGGCGCTGGCCGGGGCGCTCGTCGTCACCCGGCTCGGGCGTGACGGCTGGGCGTTCATGCTGTCGGGGCTGACCGTCGTGGCGGCGTTCGCGATGCTCTTCCTCGCCCTGTATCCGGACGTCATGCCGTCGACGCTCAACCCCGACTGGTCCCTGACGGTCGCCAGCGCCGCTTCGTCGTCGTACACGCTGAAGGTCATGACGATCGTCGCGGCGGTGTTCACGCCGCTCGTGCTGATCTACCAGAGCTGGACGTACTGGGTATTCCGCCGGCGGATCGGCGTCCAGCACATCCCGACGGGTCACTGATCAGGCGGCCTGTCGATCCCGGGCTGCCGGCGTACGCCCGCGCCACCTGCTTATTTCTCGCCGGAACCCTTGACCGATCGGCAGGACGGACGGCTCCGTGCCCTGTGGCGACGTGGGCAGCAGGCGGACGATCTGGTTGCCGCGGGCGACGGTGATCCCGGGCAGGTGGCGCCCATTGATCGACCGGCATAGCCTGACTGGAACTGGAGTTTTGTCGGCTTATGCCCCTAACTGCATGGTCGAAGGGTTGAGTGTCTTGAGCATCGACAGTGAGGCGCCGGAAGAACTGGAACCCAGGGTCGGGCCGATCCCCAAGGAGGATCCGGAGTACCACCCTTACCACCACCCGGCCGCCGGGTGGGGTGCCGCGAAGAGCGTGACCCAGTTCCTCGTACGGGAGCGCGAACTGGTCGACGGCCCGCGGGCGATCATGAAGATGAACCACGAGAACACGGGCTTCGACTGTCCCGGCTGCGCGTGGCCGGACGACACCAAAGGCCTGAAGCTCGACATCTGCGAGAACGGCATCAAGCACGTCACGTGGGAGATGACGCGCAAGCGCGTCGAGCGTGACTTCTTCGCCGCCCACTCGGTGACCGAGCTCTTCGAGTGGAGCGACTTCCAGCTGGAGGACCAGGGCCGGCTGACCGAGCCGATGGTCTACGACCCCGATACGGACCACTACGTCCCGATCAGCTGGAAGGACGCGTTCGAGCTCGTCGGCAGCACGCTGCGCGGCCTTGAGAACCCGAACCAGGCCTCCTTCTACACGTCCGGCCGGCTCGGCAACGAGGCCACGTTCCTCTACCAGTTGATGGCCCGTGAGCTGGGCACGAACAACCTGCCCGACTGCTCGAACATGTGCCATGAGGCCAGCGGCCGCGCCATGACGGCGTCCCTGGGGACAGGCAAGGGAACCGTCGACCTGAAGGACTGGGAGAGCGCGGACGCGCTGTTCATCATGGGGGTCAACGCCGCCTCCAACGCGCCCAGGATGCTCACCGCACTCGCCGAGGCGTACCACCGCGGCGCGCAGATCGTGCACATCAACCCGCTCGTCGAAGCGGCTGCCACCCGCACCATCGTCCCGCACGACTTCATGGACATGGCGCTGTTCAAGACGACGAAGACCAGCACCCTGAACCTCCAAGTGCGGATCGGCGGCGACCTGGCGCTCCTGCGCGGCATGGCCAAGGCGGTCATTGAGGAATCCGAGCTGGACCCCAAGGCACTGGACCAGGAGTTCATCGACCGCCACACCACCGGCTTCGACGCGTACCGGGAGCTGTGCGAGAACACGTCCTGGGAGGAGCTGGAGAGGCAGTCCGGTATCAGCCGCGACGACATCCTCAAAGCGGCGCGTGTGTACTGCGACGCCGACCGCAGCATCATCAGCTGGTGCCTGGGCCTTACCCAGCACGAGCACGGCGTCGACACCGTCCGCGAGATCATCAACCTCCTCCTCCTGCGCGGCAATCTGGGCCGTGAAGGAGCCGGCCCCTCCCCCGTGCGCGGTCACAGCAACGTCCAGGGGAACCGCACCTGCGGCATCGATCACCGCCCCGACGACGCGTTCCTGGACCGCCTCGCCGAGAGCTGCAAGATCGACCCGCCGCGTGAGCACGGCCTGGACACCATCGGCACCATCCAGGCCATGCGCCGGGGCGACGTGAAGGTGTTCATCGGCATGGGCGGCAACTTCGCCCTCGCCGCGCCTGACTCGCCGATCACGTACGAGGCCCTGCGCAACTGCGACCTCACGGTCCAGGTGAGCACCAAGCTCAACCGCAGCCACCTCGTCCACGGCCGCAAGGCGCTCATCCTGCCGTGCCTCGGCCGCACCGAGAAGGACCACCAGCGCAAGGGCATCCAGAGCACGTCCGTCGAGGACTCGATGAGCATGGTGCACATGTCCGTCGGCATGAAGCGCCCCGCGTCGCCGCACCTGCTGTCCGAGCCCGCGATCGTCGCGGGCATGGCCCGCGCGGCCCTCCCCGCCAGCTCCACCCCGTGGGAGTGGTACATCGAGGACTACGACCGCATCCGCGACACCATGTCGCATGCGCTCGACGGCTTCGAGGACTTCAACCGTCGCGTGCGCCTGCCACTGGGCTTCCGCCTGAAGCAGCCCGCCCGCGAACTGGTCTTCCTCACGCCGTCCGGCGGCGCGGAGTTCTCCGACGCCGCCCTGCCCGACGTCGTCCCGGCGCCCGGCACCCTGGCCCTGGGCACCATGCGCTCCCACGACCAGTGGAACACCACGATCTACTCGGACAACGACCGCTACCGCGGCATCAAGAACCTGCGCGAACTCGTCTTCATGAACAATGCCGACATGCGCGAGCGCGGCATCTCCGAGTTCGAACCCGTCGACATCACCAGCACCGCCAGGGACGGCAGCCACCGCTATCTCAACGGCTACCTCGCCATCCCGTACGACATCCCGCGCGGCTGCGCGGCCGGGTACATGCCCGAGATGAACGTGCTGTGCGCCCTCGTCGACTACAGCACGCAGAGCGACCAGCCGATCATGAAGCACGTCAAGGTGACCATCGAAGCCGCCACCTGACTGGAGAACGCATGAAGGCGGGGCCCCGGCCGGGCTGACGACCGACCGGGGCTCCGCCGCGTTCGGCAGCAGCCGGCTTGTGGCGGTGGGCGGGTGCGGGGATGTGCGTTGACGTGACGGGTCCCTCGCACCCGCTGGTCACTTGCCGGGGGGGACGACGAGGCTGATCGGCGAGGCCCTACTGCTCGAGCTCGATCACGTCGGCGACCACGCACCCGATGTTGTCGGGACCGCCGACGCCGTTGGCAAGGGCCACGAGAGCGCGGACCGTGTCATCCGGCTCCCCGGTCTCGGCCAGCACCCGCCGGATGTCTTCGCTCGGCACGACGGTCGACAGTCCATCGGAGCAGAGCAGATACCGGTCCCCCTGCTGCGCGTCGTGCAACCGCATGTCCGGGGTCTCGTCGGCTCCTTGCCCCAGGGCCCGCGTCAGCAGCGACCGCTGGGGGTGCGAGAGAGCCTCTTCCGCGCTGATGCGCCCTTCGTCGACCATCGACTGTACGAGGGTGTGATCGTGCGTGATCTGGAACAGCTCTCCAGCACGGAGGAGATGGACGCGGGTGTCGCCGATGTGGACGAGGGCCAGCTGGGCGCCCGTCCAGAGCATCGCGGTGAGTGTCGTGCCGGCGTCGTGAGGTGTGGAGCGGGCCGCCGGGACGCCGTGCACGGCCTGCCTCGCCTGTTCGACGGCGTCTTCAAGGACGTTGAGGAGATCGCCCGCGGAGATGGTGTCGGTTTCGAGGCGCTTGAGTACGTCGACGGCAGCGGCGCTCGCGTCGGCTCCTCCGCTGCCGTAGCCATCAGCGACAGCGAGCAGTCGGGACCCGGCATACGCGGTGTCCTGGTTGCTCTCGCGGACGAGTCCGGTGTCGGACAGCGCGGCGTAACGGATTCCCAGGGGCTTTGCGGTCGGGGACACGGCGGGGTCCTTCCAGGAGAGGTGATCGATGAGGAAGGTGGCGAGGTTTCGCCGTGCGGCGGTGTCGGCTTCGACCCCGGCCCAGAACGCGCGTATCTCCTGCGCCGCCTCGGCCGCGTCCAGCGCGCTGACGTGCTGGATACGGGCCAGGGGCATTCCCAGGCGCCGGAGCCAGGCGACGAGTCGGGCCTGGTCGAGCTGTTCCGGCGCATAGAGGCGGTAGCCGGTCACCGGGTCGACGCGGGCCGGGTTCAGCAGGCCGAGCTCGTCGTAGAGACGGAGCGCCTTCGGCGACAGCCGCGACGCCTTCGCGAACGCACCGATGGTCAGGAGCCCCATGCTCACCCTCCTCTTCATGCCGAGCACGTCGCCCGGCCTCACCGATGCTGTGGCCTCCCCCAGGGTGAAGGTCAACGGGCACATTCTGTGCCGGGGGCGAGAACACTCGGGAACACCCCTGGCGGGTGCCGCTAACCTGACTCGGTGACGACTCAGGTGATCGTGTTGAACGGTGGGTCCAGCTCGGGAAAGTCCGGGATCGCCCGATGTCTGCAGGCGGTACTCCCGGATCCGTGGCTCGCCTTCGGGATCGACTCGCTGATCGAGGCAATGCCCCCGTCCATGCAGGCGTCGGGCGAAGGAATCGAAATCGCCTCGGCCGGCGGGGTGACCGTCGGGGCGGCGTTCCGGGAGCTGGAAGCAGCGTGGATGCAGGGGGTCGCCGCGACAGCCGGAGCAGGCGCCCGGATCGTCATCGATGACGTCTTCCTCGGCGGGGCGGAGTCCCAACAGCGGTGGCAGAAGGCTCTGGGTGGACTGAGCGTGCTGTGGGTGGGAGTCAGGTGCGACAGCGAGGTCGCCGCGGGCCGCGAGATCCTCCGCGGGGACCGGGCCCAGGGGATGGCCGCATCGCAGGCGGAGACGGTCCACCGGGGTGTCGTCTACGACCTGGAGGTGGACACCACGCACACCGAGTCCTTGCAGTGCGCGCGGACCATCGCGGCCCAGGTCAAGTGACCTCTGCGAGACGGCCCGGACGCGGTCACCATGCAGGCGCCGTTTAGGGTGCGGTCATGACCTCGCAGAACTACCTCTCCGAACTGTTCTCCCTCGACGGCCGGACCGCTGTGGTGACCGGCGGCAGTTCCGGCATCGGCAAGGCCATCGCCGGGGCGCTCGCCCGCGCCGGGGCGAGTGTGGTGATCCTGGCACGCAAGGAGGCCGAACTCGTCGCCACCGCTGACGAGTTGACGGCGCAGGGTTGCCGGGTGGCCTGGGTGAGCGCGGACCTGAGCACCCGCGACGGGGTGCGGGCAGCGGCGGAGCAGGCGGCCGGGGTGTTCGGCGAACCCGACATCCTGGTCAACAGCGCCGGGATCAATCTGCGGCCCCCGATGAGCGAACTCGGCGACGAGGTGTGGGACACCACGATGGCGCTGAACCTGGAGGCGCCCCACCTGCTCGGCCAACGGTTCGGCCCCGGCATGGTCGAGCGCGGCTTCGGGCGGATCATCCACATCACGTCTCAGCAGGCGCACCGGGCGTTCGTCCAGAGCGGCGCGTACGGGGTGTCCAAGGGCGCCCTGGAGGCGCTGGCCCGCTCGCAGGCCGAGGCCTGGTCGCCGCACGGCGTCACCTGCAACACGCTCGTGCCGGGCTTCGTCATGACCCCGCTCAACGCACGCTTGTCGTCGGATCCGGAAAAGGTGGCCGCGCTGGCCGCCCGCACGATGGTCGGTCGCAACGGCCTGGCCGAGGACTTCGCCGGAGCCGCAGTGTTCCTGGCAAGCCCTGCATCCGCCTACGTCACCGGCCAGGCAATCTTCGTCGACGGCGGATTCTCGGTTCACTAGGCGCCCAGCGCGGCCCAGCGGCTCGTGAAGGGCTCAACTCCCTTACACATCACGCCTGCTGAACACCCCTACGCATCACGGTCGGCTGCCCGGGCCGCACGCTCCAGTCGGTCGCGATGGTCCTCCCACCACGCCGGGTCGTCCGAGGGCATGTTGTCGTTGCCCTTGTTCATCCCCACGGCGCCGTCGACGAGTTCGCGAATGATGTCGGCGTGCCCGGCGTGGCGGTGCGTATCGGCAATGACGCGTACGACGGCATGGTTCAACGTCACCTCGTCCTTGCCGCTGGGCCACCACGGCACCTTGCCGATCGTGTCCAGCGGCAGCGCGTCGATCGTCGCGTCGGCATGCGCCCACGCCCGCCGGTAGAGCTTCACGATGAACTCGCGCGACTCGTCCGCGGTGACCCACATGTCCGCGTTGGGCTCGGCGCCCTCTTCGACCCAGGGCAGCGGCTCACCGGACGGCCGTCCGAAGGTGTCACCGAGGTAGCCGAGTTCCACACAGGCCGCGTGCTTCAGCAGGCCGAGCAGGTTCGTACCGGTGGGCGTCAGTGGTCGGCGGATGTCGTACTCGGAGAGCCCTTCGAGCTTCCACAGCAGGGCATCGCGGGCGGACTGGAGGTAGAAGTGAAGATCAGCTTTGGGGTCCGATGCGGTCATGGGACAATTCTGCCGCCCACGCGGGCGTCGTTCAGCCTTACTCGGCGAACAATATGAACGCTACTGATCACGTCATGTGATTCCGGCTCCGCCGTCCCTAGCATCTCCCCCGCCGCGCAACGGTGCGCACCGCAGGACGAGGAGTAGCCACATGGGTATGGCCACACGCATCGCATCAAATTTCCGCAGGAGGTCCGGGAGTCGGGGCCTTCGGCGCAGCCGACACGCGGCGATGGTTGCGGGTATCGCGGGTCTGGTCGCCTGCGCACTCCCCGTACCGGCTTCAGGTTCGGCTTCCGCTTCACCGGCCACCGCTGCGAGCGGACCTGCGTCCGCAGCCTGCCCCGCGAATCTGGCCGGGAAGGCCACCTGTTACACCGGCCAGGACTCGAACGGCGCCTACTACGCGATCGCCGTCCCCAAAGCGTGGAACGGCTCGCTCATGGTGCACGCCCACGGCGGCCCCGACCTCGGCGCGGGCTCCGATCCGGACCGCAGCGTCGACGACCTGAGCCGCTGGGCGGTGATGGTGGACGAAGGCTACGCCTGGGCCGGTTCGTCGTATCGGCGCGGTGGCTACGGGACGCGGATGGCCGCCGCCGACACCGAGAATCTGCGTCGTCTGTTCGTGACCGAATTCGGAAAGCCGAGGCGCACCTACGTTCACGGCCAGTCCTGGGGCGGCAACGTCGCCGCCAAGGTCGTCGAGACCTACGGCGCGGCCAAGCACGGCCCGTACGACGGAGCCCTGCTCACCAGCGGCGTTCTCGGGGGCGGCTCACGCGGGTACGACTACCGGGTCGACCTGCGCGTGGTCTACCAGTATTACTGCCGCAACCATCCTCGGCCCAGCGAGCCTCAGTACCCGCTGTGGGAAGGACTGCGGGTCGACTCGGCCATGACGGCGGCGGGGCTGCGGGCGCGCCTTCAGGAGTGCACCGGGTACGCCTCGGACCCCAAGGAGCGGACGGCGGCTCAGCAGCGCAACCTCGATGACATCCTCGCGGTCACGAAGATCCCCGAGCGCACCCTCGAGTCACACCTGCGGTTCGCGACGTTCACGTTCCGCGACATCGTGCACAACCGCCTGGGCGGGCGCAATCCGTTCAGCAATCAGGGCGTACGGTATTCCGGTTCCCACGACGACCGGGCGCTCAACGCCGGGGTCGAGCGTTTCTCGGCCGACCCGAGCGCCGTACGCGACCTGTCCTACGACAGCGACCTCACCGGCAAGGTGACCATCCCCGTTCTCACCATGCACGCGATCGACGATCCCACCGCGTTCGTCGAGCACGAGGCGGCCTACCGGGCCGGCCTCCAAGGCGCCCACCGGGAACGGCACTTGGTGCAGACGTTCACGCGGGAGAGCGAACACAGTGAGCTGAGCAACTCCGAGTACGCCAACTCGATCTCCGCGCTGGACGCCTGGGTGCGGACCGGGAAGAAGCCGGCACCACGTGCGATCGCGGCCTCGTGCGCCGCGTTCGACCACAGGTACGGCACCGGTTGCTTCTACGATCCGGCCTTCACTCCCCGTTCCTACGCGTCACGGGTCAACCCGCGGCCGGGCGGCCTGCGTTGGCCCGCCATGACCGTCGCCCAGGAGAAGACCTGGAGCCGGATCGACGGCGTGGGAATCGCCCCATGAGACTGTCCAAGACCGCCTGAGATCGCCTGAGATCGCCTGAGATCGCCAACGTCGGACTCGTCCCGATGTCGACGCAACCGGGGCCTGGTCCCGTCCCGTTCCCGGTGTGATCACACCGTGGTGATCATGCCGCCGTCGATGACGAAGTCGGAGCCGGTGACGTTGGCGGTACGGTCGGAGGCCAGGAGCAGTACGAGTTCGGCGACCTCCTCGGGGCGGGTGAATCGGCCCGTCGCGGTGCCGCTCGCGACATGTTCGACGACCGCGTCCGCCTCAAGTCCACCGGCCTGACCGACAGTTGCCGCCACGCCGTCCTTCGCCAGCCACATATCCGTGGCGACAGGACCCGGACTGACCGTGTTGACGCGGATACCGCGCGGTCCCAGCTCCTTGGACAGCGACTTGCTGAAGCTCAGCAGGGCCGCCTTCGCCGCGGAGTAGTCGATCACGAGCGGGTCGGGCAGGCGGGCGTTGATGGACGCGACCGTGATGATCGACCCGGCGGTGTGCTGGAGCATCAGTGGCAGGACCTCGCGGGTGGCGCGTACGGAGGCGAGGAAATTGATGTTCAGGGTGGTCGTCCAGTCCTGGTCGGTGACGGACGAGAACCCTCCGGTGCGTGGCCGGACCGCTCCGACGTTGTTGACCAGGATGTCGGGTGGTCCGAAGGCGGAGGCCGCCGCCTCGACGAGCGTGGCAGGCCCGTCCGGAGTCGCCAGGTCCACCTCGACGGCCCGGACGGACCCTGCCTGGGCGAGGTCCGCCAGCTCACCGCCCACGTGGCGCGCCCCGGCCGTCACCCGGACGCCCTCGGCCACGAGGGCCTTGGTGATCGCCAGTCCGATGCCCTTGCTCGCACCGGTCACCACCGCGGTTCTGCCCTGCAACTTCAATTCCATGGGGCGCCTTTCTGCGCCGAGCGGCGACCGGCCACCGCACGAACGGGACGGCGTTTCACGATACGGATTTCGGGGCCGCGCGCGGCGCGACGCGCGGCAACGCCCTGTGGCGCGAAATGGGGGACATGGTGGTGTGGTCGGCGGCCGGCATTGCCGTAGCTGGATCGGTCACGATCGCGGCCCACGGCTGATGCAGGACGGCTCATGCAGGACGGCTGATGCAAGACCGCTGATGCAGGAAGCACACCGCGGCCTCCCCTCACAGAGTGGTGCGCGGGCCGTCCCACGGGACATGGCCCACCGCCCGGCCGTGCGGGTCGAGGAGTCGGCCCATGCGCTTGGCGGTGATCAGCGTGACCGTGCGGTCGAGCACGCGCAGATCCGGTAGCTGCTCACACATGTGGGCCTCGAACCCCGTGACATCCTCCGTCGTGCGCAGCCAGGCGATGACCAGGAGGCTGGCGCTTCCGCTCACGGCGCTGCACAGCCGGACCTCGGGCATGAGGCCGAGGGCGCGTGCTGCCGCGGCCAGTCGGTGGGCGGGGAGGTCGATGCGGTAGGTGGCGGTGAGCGGCCAGCCGGCGGCGCTCTGGGCGAAGTCGCAGCGGAAGTGGACGGACCGCGTCTCCATCAGCCGCTGGAGTCCCCGGCGCACCGTCGCCTCGCTGACGTCGAGATCTCGGGCCAGATCCTGGTGGCTTCGCCGCCCGTCCTGGCCGAGCGCGGCGATGAGTGCCGCGTCGGCGGTGGCCGCGGTCCGGGAACGACGCGAAGGTTGCTGCTGGGGCACCAGGAGTGAGCGCTGCTGCCGGTCCAGGGCGCGCATGCGCCAGCCGCTCCCCTCCTGGAAGAGGCGCAGGCCGAGGTGGACGGCCGTGGCCTCCACGCCGGGCGCGGTGGGCAGATCCCGGCGGACGAGGGCCGCGAGGGCGGCCGGCGTCGGGGCGGCCACAGTGAGGAAGAGATCGAAGTCGCCCGTCACCTCCTCGACGCTGAGGACTTGCGGCAGCTCGCACAGGTGGCGCGTCACTTCGTCGACGGTGTTCGGTCGGCAGCGCACGTCGACGTAGGCGAAGCTCGTCGTGCTCGCGGACGGGTAGACCGTCAGCCAGGCCAGCCCCTGGCCGGCCAGTCGGTGCCAGCGCCGGGCAGCGGACGTGGCATCCACGCCGAGTGCCGGCCCGATCTGTGACCAAGGGGCACGCGGGCTGTGCTGGAGGGCTTCGATCAACGCCAGGTCCGACTCCTGAAGCGAACCGGCCGCCGTATCCCGGCGGAGTGGCGGGGCATCAATGCTGCTATCGGGCATGACACACACTTCTCCGTCGAATTCCTGCGTTGCCACGGTTGAGTGATCAACGATCCCCATCCTGGACACACTTCGGCCCCGGTGTCGACCCCCGACCCCCGGACCTCGCCGGAGACCTGGGAGGACTGACATGGAGACCGACGGATCCCTGACCGCTGCCGCGCCGCGCGAGGGCGTTGCCCTGCGGGACGGCCTCGACGCCCGGCTGCCCGGCCTCGGCCTGATCTACCGCGATCTGCACTCCCATCCCGAGCTGTCCATGCAGGAGCACCGCACGGCAGGGATCGTCGCCGCGGCGCTGCGCGGGCAGGGCTGGGAGGTCACGGAGGGCGTCGGCGGGACGGGGGTGGTAGGGCTGCTGCGCAACGGCGAAGGGCCCGTGGTCGCGCTCCGGGCCGACATGGACGGTCTCCCCGTACGCGAGGCGACCGGGCTCGACTACGCGTCCACGGATACGGCGCTGTCGCCGGACGGCGATCGGGTGCCGCTCATGCACGCCTGCGGCCACGATCTGCACACGGCGGCCCTGCTCGGCGTCACCGGCCAGCTGGCGGCGCACCGGGAACTCTGGCGCGGCACGCTGCTGGCGGTCTTCCAGCCGGGGGAGGAAACGGCCGCCGGGGCCAGGGCCATGCTGGCCGACGGTCTCCTGGAGCGCTTCCCGCGGCCCGACGTGGTGCTCGGACAGCATGTGGGGCCGCTCCCCCTGGGGTCGGTGGCCACGCGCCCCGGCGTGGTGATGGCCGCGGCGGACAGTCTCAGGGCGCGTCTGCTCGGGCGCGGCGGGCACGGTTCGGCTCCGCACACCACGGTCGACCCCGTGGTCATGGCGGCGGCGACCGTCATGCGCTTGCAGGGCATCGTGGCCCGCGAGGTCTCGCCGACGGAGTCGGCGGTGGTCACGGTTGGCTCGCTGCGGGCCGGCACCAAGGAGAACATCATCCCCGACGAGGCCGAACTCAAGATCAATATCAGGACGTTCGACGCCGCCGTGCGTGAGCGGGTGCTCGCCGCGGTGCGCCGTACGGTCGAAGGGGAGGCGGCGACCTCCGGCGCGCCTCGTCCCCCGGAGTTCAGCGAGCTCAACTCCTTTCCCTTGACCGTCAATTCGGACGGGGCGACGGAGCGCGTCATGCAGGCGCTCGGAGCGGGTGGCGCCCAGGTGCACACCCTGCGCTCCCCGCTGTCGGGCAGCGAGGATTTCGGTCTGCTGGCCGCAGCGGCCGGATGTCCGTCCGTCTTCTGGTTCTTCGGCGGTACGGAGCCCAGCAGCTGGGAAGGATCCGACCCGGCCGGCGAGCAGCCGTCCACCGTGCACGGCAACCATTCGCCGTTCTTCGCACCGGTGGCGGAGCCTGCGTTGCGCAACGGGGTCACGCATCTGCTCGACGCCGCCGCGGAGTGGCTCGACTCGGTGTGAACCCGGCGCCGGTGCCGGTTCGGGGCCGCGTCAGGCGCGGCTGAGCCGTGGGGTCGTGAGGCAACGCGTTCAGCCGCGGCCCTCGGGACGCCGTGCGACGAAGACGAACTCCCGGCCGGGTCGGTCGGCAGCGTCACGAACCTCGTCGACCACGAAGCCCCGCGCGATCAACTGCTCCTCGATCTCCGGCCGTTCTCGGAAACGCAAGGTCGAATCGGACGTCAACACCTCACCGTCCTCAGCGAATACGTAGGTCCAGCGGAACGTCACCAACGGCCCACTGACGTCGGTGACCTCGACCGAACTCTCGACCACACCGACTCCCGGGATCCGCGTCGCCGAGTACGACTCCTCGCGGTTCCACTCCTCCCAGGCACGCCTGGCCGGGTCCCGGGTCTCGAACACGAGACGGCCCCCGGGCCGCAGTGCCTCGTACGCCCCTCGCAGTGTCTCCTGCCAGAGGATCGGATCGACGACGGCTTGCGCGACGTTCGCCGTCATGGTCGCCAGATCTGTCCGCAGGGGCGGGAGCCCTGTCGCATCACCGCAGATCCAGCGCACCCGCTCGCTGCCGGGCTTGGTCCGTGCCACATCGACGGACGCCCGCGCGGGGTCGACCCCTACGACCTCGATCCCGCGGTCGGCCAGCAGCAGGGCGAACACTCCCGTCCCGCATCCGATGTCCAGCACCCGACGTGCTCCGAACTCCTCCGCCATACCCACATACGCGTCGAGATCGCTGCGATCAGGATCGAGCGCGTCATACACGGCGGCGAGCCGTGGATGCTCAAAGCTCTCATCAGCCATGCCGCCGAAAGTACAGCGGACACCTCCTACTCACGCAACCGCAGGATCCCGTGCAGGGCGGCGCCATCCACCTGCCGGCTCAGTGATCCGGCTGAGTAGGATTCCCCGCACCTCGCTCCGAAGGGTGAGGCACAGGGCGGGGATTCGGGCAGTGAGGGGCACATGAGATCCGGAATCGGGGACTTCGTCCGCGCGGGAGTGTGCCTGCTGCTGGCCGTGATACTGCTCGGGGCGTCCTGGCCGCTGTGGCAGTTCGCGCAACAGGCACGTCAGGACGACGTCGACTTCTCGAAGGTGGCCATCGTCGAGAACGGTCATCGCACGGGCCAGTTGAAGGTGTGCGGAGATGTGTACCGCAAGCCGAACTGCGTGCAGCGGGAACGCGTCACCCTGCGGGATGCCAACTACTCGATCAAACGCTCCCGCACCAAGTACACCCTGGAGCTGACCCGGTCCGGCCACCGCACGTTGGAAGTTTCCTACAGCGAGTACCGCTCCCACGAGGAGCGGGACTCGGTGTACGGGCGGGCGCGGGCCGGCGAGCCGGTGACCCTGCTCTGGTGGCGCGGATCGGTACGCATGATCCAGGCCGGGAAGGACGTCGGCGACGACAGGTCCGTCGTGCGAACCAGCCACTACCCGGGACGGCTCTTCACCGCGCCCGCGGCCCTGGCGTCAGCCCTGTGGGGGCTCGGGCTCGGGCCGCTGTGGGCGGGGATGTGGCTACTGCTGCGCGGGCGGCGCAACCCCCTGACCATGGCGTGGCAGTGGTTGGCCCCCGTACTCGCCCTCGCCACCGCGGGCGGCATCGGGGCGTTGGCGGCATTGGTCGAACCCCGGCCCCGAGCGGTGGTTCTGAGCTTCGCGGTGGCGGCCGTGGGCCTGCTCGTACCCGCTCTGCTCTGGCTGCGTCGGTGGACGCGGACCAGGCTGCCGCGCAAGTGCGACGTGGAGCCCGTGGAACCGGTCGAGGTGCACGCGGTGGACGGCGCCGTCTGCGGCACCGGGCCGTGGAAGCTCGCCATCAGGGGCCCGCTGTACGTAGGACCCGACGTCATCGGCACGACACCGGACCCGGGGGCGAAGGTGGCGTTGAAGCCGCTGCCGGGCCCGCTGCGGGTGATCACCGTACGGCCGCCGTACCGCAGCGACCCGCGCGCCGTACGCCGGTACTCGATCCAGCCCTACCTCGACGAAGAAACACGCGCGCGAAGAGCTGCGAATACCCACTGGTACAACTCCCGCTCCCAGCAGATGCAACCGACCCACCCCCTCGTCGCCGTCTGCGAGGTCCTCGACGGCCCGGGCCGCGGCTCAGAGGTACTCATAGGAGCACCGGAGCAGGACATGCCGGAGGTACTGGGCGCCATCGCCGCCCATGCGCGGCGCCGGTCGTGAGCGGGGCAGAGGCGTGAGCCACCTCGCCCCGGCGTCACACCACATGCTTCGGCAGCCGTGCGAGACTCGGGGTATGGCAGGTTCTGGGGAGTTCGAGCCGGAGTCGGAGCGGGTTACGCGGCAGCTCCGGGACGACATTCTCGACGGTGTGCGCAAGCCCGGCAGCAAGCTCGTCGAGCGCGACCTGGCGGCGCAGATAGGGGTGAGCCGCGTGCCGGTTCGCGACGCTCTGCGCGTGCTCGTCGCCGAGGGTCTTGTCACTCCGCGCCCGCGGACATGGGCGGTCGTCAGGGAGTTCACGCCTACGGACATCGCGGATCTCAACGAGGTCCGTGAGGCGCTCGAGGTGATGACCTTCCGTCTCGCCGCTCAACGACGTGACCGCGCCGGCCTCGGGCAGCTGCGCGCGAACGTGGACGAGGAGCTGACGGCCGCGCGCGCAGGCGACGCCGTTCGCGCCCGGCGCGCGGCGGCCGACTTCCACGAGACCGTGACGTCGATGGCGGCCAACGCGTTGCTGAGCGAGCTCGAAGGCACGTTGCGCAGCAGGATGCGCTGGCTGCTCAGCCGACACGACAACCTCATGGCGATGGCTCTGGAACACGAGGCCCTCTACGCCGCTGTCGCGGAGCGCGATGTAGCACTCGTCGAGGAACTCGTCGTCCAGCACCTGGAGAGCAGCCGCCGCGCCATCGCCGACAAGCGGCGCTGACCGCAGCTCGTCCGGCCAGTTGCACCCGCAGGGTGACGGGCGTGTCCCGGCCGGACACCCCCGTATGCCCGGACACCCCCGTATGCGGGGACGGCTGATGCTCGGGCCCGGCCGCGGGCCCGCGGGTCTCGGATCAGCCCCGTACCAGCTCCAGTTGGTCGGCCACGACCACTCCGTCGTGCAGGACGGTGCGGTCCGTGCCGCGGTCCATCACCGCGCTCGACGGTGTCTCGCCGTCGACGAGCAGCAGGTCGGCACGGTCGCCGACCGCCAGGCCGGGCCGGTCGGCGACCCCGGCCGGCCCGGCCACCTCGTGGCTCATGATCGACGCCCCGCCGATCGTCGCGACCGCCAGGGACATCTCGATCAGCTCGTCACGGCGGAAGTTGTTGGTGAAGGCCAGCTGCCAGGTGCGGTCGAGCATGTCGCAGTTGCCGTACGGGCTCCAGTAGTCGCGCTGGCCGTCCTCGCCCAGGCCCACACGGACGCCCGCCTCCGTCAGGTCCACCAGTGACAGCTGTCCGCGCGCCGACGGCGCCACGGTGGCCATGGCGATGTCCAGCTCCGCGAAGTCGTCGATGATGCGGCGGCTCACCGACTCGGAGACCGAGCCCAGTTCGTAGGCGTGGGACATGGTGACCTTGCCCTGCATGCCGAGCGCCCGGGTGCGCTCAAGGATCAGGTCGGTGGAGAACACGCCCAGCTCCCCGGGCTCGTGCAGGTGGATGTCCACCTCGACCTGGTACTTCTCGGCAAGCCCGAACACCACGTCCAGGTGGCCCTTGGGATCCCGGTCCAAGGTGCAGGGATCGATGCCGCCCATCACGTCGGCGCCCGCCTTCAGCGAGGCCTCCAGGTATTCGACGGTGCCCTTCTCGCGGAGGATGCCCGCCTGAGGGAACGTCATGATCTGGACTTCGGCCCGACCGGCGAACTTCTCCTTCGCGGCCACCACTGCCTCGAACTTCTCGAGCTTGCAGTCCACGTCGACCTGGGCGTACGACCGCACGCGGGTGGTGCCGCGCGCGATCATCCGCTCCAGTGTGCCCGCGACGCGCTCCACGAGCGGGACCTCCGCCGAGCGCCAGTTCTCCCGGTCGTTCATGGTCATCGTCCACACTCCCGGGCCGCCGGTGTGCGGCCGGAACGGCAGGCCGATCCGGGTCGAGTCCAGGTGCACGTGGACGTCACTGAACGACGGCAGCAGCAGCCGGCCGCGGCCCTCCAGCACTTCGCCGGCCGGTTGCGCGGCCGGGTCGTGCGGGCGGATCGCCGCGATGCGGTCGCCGGACAGGACGACGTCGCTGCGCTCGCCACCCCACGGACGGACGTCACGGATCAACACTGCTGTCACCTCTCTGTTGTGCCTTGTTGCGCTTGTGCCTTGTTGCGCTTGCACCTTGCTGTGCTTGTGCCTTGTTGCGCTCTGTTGCGTGGTGCTGCTGTTCATGTGGCCATGGGCCTGGTTACCCGGCCGTCGTCTTGGCGGGTGTCTCGGCGGTGACGTCGGTGTGGTGGCAGGCGATGTCGCCGCTCGGCACACTGTCCGTGCACAACTGGCGGCGCTGCGGGTCCAGTTGCGCATGCACGGGACACCGGGACCGGAACACGCAGCCGCGCGGAGGTTCGGCCGGGCTGGGCAGATCGCCCTTCAGCCGGATCCGTCCGCTCCGGTCCGCCGCCGGGTCCGGCTGCGGTACGGCGGACAGCAGTGCCCGCGTATAGGGATGTTCCGGAGCGCCGAAAACCCTTGAGGTGTCGCCGTATTCCATGATCTTGCCGAGGTACATCACCGCGATGCGGTCGGCGAAGTGCTGGACCACCGACAGGTCGTGGGCGATGAAGAGGTAGGCCACGCCGGTGTCCCGCTGGATGTCCTCCAGGAGGTTGATGACCTGCGCCTGTACCGAGACGTCCAGGGCGGACACCGGTTCGTCGCAGATGATCAGCTGGGGGTCCAGGGCGAGCGCCCGTGCGATGCCGACACGCTGTTTCTGGCCGCCGGAGAACTCGTGCGGGAAGCGGTTGTAGTGGTCGGGGCGCAGCCCCACCCGGTCCATCAGGTCCCGCACCCTGGCCTTGATGCCGCCGGCCGGGGTGATCCGCTGGGCGAGGAGCGGTGCGGCGATCGCGCTGCCCACGGACTGGCGGGGGTTGAGCGAGGACGAGGGGTTCTGGAACACCATCTGCACCCGGCGCCGGTATTCCTGCAGTTCCGAGCGGCGCAGTTCGGCGATCTCCCGTCCGTCGAGCCGGACACTCCCGGACGTCGGCTCAAGGAGGCGCATGAGAAGGCGGCCGGTGGTCGACTTGCCGCAGCCGGACTCCCCCACCAGGCCGAGAGTCTGTCCGGCGCCGACCGAGAAGCTGACGCCGTCCACGGCCTTGATCACGCCGCCGCCGGGCCTGAAGCCACGGGAGCGGATCGGGAAGTGCTTGGTCAGGTCGGTGACCTCCAGCAGCGGCGTCATCGGGCCACCTCTCCGGTCGGTTGCAGCGTCTCCAGGTGGCAGCGCGACGGGTGCCCGTCGAGCCCGGTCAGCATCGGGCGGCGCGTACGGCAGGCGTCGTCGGGCACCAGGTCTGTCTTCGGGCAGCGGTCGGCGAAGAGGCAGCCCTCGGGCAGCGCCAGCAGCGACGGTGGGAAGCCCGGGATCGGCTTGAGCCGCTCGGACCGGCCGGCCAGCGACGGCATGGATGCCAGCAGTCCCTGGGTGTAGGGGTGTCGCGGGTCCTTGAACAGGTTCGCCACGGTCGTCCGCTCCACACACTCCCCGCCGTACATCACCACGACCTGGTGACACACCTCGGCGACCACGCCGAGGTCGTGGGTCACCAGGATCACCGAGGTCCCGGTCTCGTCCTGCAACTCGCCGAGCAGGTCGAGGATCTGGGCCTGCACGGTGACGTCGAGGGCGGTGGTGGGTTCGTCGGCGATCAGCAGCTCGGGTTCGCAGACGAGGGCCATGGCGATCATCGCGCGCTGCCGCATGCCGCCGGAGAACTCGTGCGGATAAGCCGAGTAGCGGCGCTTGGGGTCGGGGATCCCGACCCGGCCGAGCATGTCGACGGCGACCTGCGCCGCGGCCTTCTTGGAGACGTCGTTGTGCACCCGGTAGGCCTCGGCGATCTGGGCGCCGACGGGGTAGAAGGGGTGCATGGCCGACAGCGGGTCCTGGAAGATCATCGCGATCTTCTTGCCGCGGTAGGCGCGCATCTGTGTCTCGGTGAGCGAGTTGAGATCCTGCCCGTCGAGGAGGATCTGTCCGGTGACGGCGGCCGTGGTGTCCTTGAGCAGGCCCATGAGCGCCTGGGACGTGACGGTCTTGCCGGAGCCGGATTCGCCGACGATTCCGACGGTTTCCCCGCGCGCCAGGGTCAGGTCCATCCCGTTGACGGCGTGCACCACGCCGTCGTCGGTCGGGAAGCTCACCCGTAGATCGCGGATGGCCAGCATGGGCGCTTCTTCGGGCGTGGTCATCAGGCGACCCTCACTCGGGGGTCGATCACCGCGTAGGCGATGTCGACCAGGACGTTGGCGACAATGATGAAGAACGCGGCCATCATGGTGATGGCCATGGTGACGGGCAGGTCGCCGGCCTGCGCGGCGTGCACCGCGGTGAATCCGACGCCCGGCACCGAGAAGATCTGCTCGGTGAGTACGGCGCCGCCCAGCAGGCCGCCGATGTCGAGGCCGAGCATGGTGACCACCGGGGTGATGCCGGCGCGCGCGCCGTGCTTGAACACGACGTTCCGCCGGGACAGCCCCTTCGCACGGGCGGTGCGCATGAAGTCCTCGCCGAAGGTCTCCAGCATGTTGCTGCGGGTGACCCGGATGTACTGGGCGCTGAACAGCACGGCCAGCGCCACCCACGGCAGCAGGTAGTTGAGGAACCAGCCGCCGGGCCCCGCCGCGTCGAACGGCGTGGCGATCTCGTTGGTGGTGAACGGCAGCAGGTCCAGCGTGCTGACGAACAGGAGCAGCAGCAACAGGCCCGTCACCGGAATGGGCAGCGATACGCCGACGGAGGCGCCGCCGACGATCAGCTTGTCGGCGAACCGGCCCTTGCGGAGCGCCGCGAGCAGGCCGAGGCCGACACCGGCGATGGTCCACAGCACGATCGCACCGCTGGCCACCGACAGGGTGTACGGCAGGGCCCGGCCGATGATCGTGGTGACGTCCTCGTTGGTCTGGAACGACTTGCCCAGGCACGGCCAGTTGCACAGGGTCTCGGCGCCGGGCGCGCCGACGGTGTGACTGCTCACCAGCCCCGACATGTACGTGAAGTACTGGGTGAGGAACGGCTTGTCCATCCCGAGCGCGACCCGGGCCTCGGCGATGCGCTGCGGTGTGCACTCCTGACCGCAGGCCGCCGCGGCCGGATCCGCCGGGCCGAGCTGGAACAGACTGAACGTCACGAAGCTGATGACAAACAAGAGCACGATCATCGCGACGAAGCGCCGCATCAGGAAACTGGTCATGAGTGCGACCTGCCGGCTCGGGATGAACTCACCGTTCAATTACCTCTCTTGTGCAGCGGGCTTCAGCGCTCGGCGCCGACGATCGACAGGTCGATGGCTCCGAAGAAGTACCCCATCTGGGCGCCTCGGACCTTGGAGCCGACCACGCTGCTGGTGTAGCTGCGCACCAGGGGGACCAGGGGGTAGGCCTGCATGGTCCGGTCGAAGAGGGTGGCCCACTTCTTGCCCAGTTCCTCGCTGGTCCCGTTGGTGCCGCGCAGCTTGTACATGTCGCGGGAGATCCTCGGGTCGTGGAAGCGCGGGATGTTGGAGAAGCCGTAGGTCTTGCCGTCCAGGCTCGGCCCCACGTTCGGGTCGACGGTGGTGCGCACCGAGCCGCTGTCCGCGCCGCCGCACCAGCCGCTGCGGGCGATGTCGGGCATCTGGTCGCCGGCCAGCACGGTGTAGTAGTTGGCGGCCGGGATGGGGCGCAGTTGCAGGTCGATGCCGAGCTTCTTGAAGTTCTGCTGGAGCACGGTGCCGACGTTCTTGTACCGGGCGTTGGTGTCCGCGTAGCCGTACACCAGTTTCTTGGGGACCTTCTTGCCCTTCAGAAGCTTCTTGGCCTCGTCCAGCTTCGGCTTGCCCGTGGGATCCAGGTCGGTGTGCTGGGCGACGTATCCGCGCTGGGCCGGGTTGATGTACGACTGGGCCACCTTGCCGAAGCGTGCGCCGCCGTACTGGACCTGGATGGCGCCGCGGTCGATGGAGAGTGCCATCGCCTTGCGGACGTCGGGGTCCTTGATGGTCTCGGTGTTGAAGTCGAGCACGTCGGTGCAGCCCAGCAGTCCGGCGGCGGTGCGCGTCCTGACCTTCGGGTCGTTGAGCTTGGCCGCGTCGGACGCCTGCAGTCCGCCGTTGCCGTCCAGCGTGATCGCCGTCGGGTCCGAGTCGGCGAGCAGTTGCTGGCTGATGGTGGCCTGGGCTGTGGACAGCGAGAAGGTGAAC
Organism: Streptomyces sp. NPDC045026; assembly: GCF_056432625.1. NCBI lineage: Bacteria > Bacillati > Actinomycetota > Actinomycetes > Kitasatosporales > Streptomycetaceae > Streptomyces > Streptomyces sp. NPDC045026. The sequence continues at coordinate 620,874 of NZ_JBWKIS010000001.1, read as the reverse complement.
GTGTCCGGCAGGGCGGGCCTGTTGGGGTCGGTCGCCGGGTTCCACTGGTTGTTGCGGACGAGCTTCATCGAGCGTCCACGGTCGTACGACTTGATCTTGTACGGGCCCGACGAGACCGGGTGGTTGGTGTAGTCGAGCTTGGTGTCCTTGCCCTTCGGCACCGGCGCCGTGTTCGACCGCGACACCAGCGCGGGGAACTCGGCGAACGGCTGCTTGAGGTGGAAGACGACGGTCCGGTCGTCGGGGGTGTCGATCGCCTTGAAGTCGCCGCCGGAGTACGGGCCCTTGTAACCGTCGTCGGCCAGGGCCGAGTTCAGCTCCTGCGGGGCCTGCGTGTAGACGTCGCGGGCGTAGGTGCGCTCGACGCCGTACTTGATGGCCTTGCTGGTGATGGGCGTGCCGTCCTCGAACTTCAGCCCCTTCTTGAGGGTGTAGGTCCAGGTGAGGCCGTCGGCGGAGGCCTTGCCCAGGTCGGTGGCCAGGTCCGGCACGATGGTGGGCGGCCGGCCGGCGGTCTCCTTGGCCATGGTCAGGGTGCGGTAGTACAGCTGCCCGACGTTGGCGGTCTGTACGTAGTTGCTGTTGCCGGGATCCAGGGTCTGGAAGTCGGAGGACATCAGGACGTTGATGTTGCCGCCCTTGGTGGTGTAGCCCTTGCCGACCGTCACGGGCGCGTAGGCGTCCGCCTTGGCGCCGGCTCTGTCACCGGGGGTGGGCTTGGGGCCGCCGCAGGCGGTGAGGGCCAGCCCGGCACTCACCGTCAGGGCGAGCGCCGCCTTGGTGCTTCGATTCACTGCGTCTCCTTGCGGACGGGAAAGGGATGGCGCGCGTCAGGGGCCGATCCGAGGCGGATCATGTGTGTCGCAGAGGGGGAAGTGGTTCAGCTTCGGGACGACTTGGGGTCGAGGGCGTCCCGGACCGCGTCGCCGAGCAGGTTGAAGGCGAGCACGGTGATCACCAGTGCGCCGGCCGGGACGGCCAGGAACCAGGGATCGGAGAGGTACCAGTTCCCCGACTGGGCCGCGTTGAGCATCTGGCCCCAGGAGGGCGTGGGGTCCTTGACTCCGACGCCCAGGAACGAGAGGGCCGCTTCCGCGGTGATGTTGGTGGGGATCATCATGGTCGCGTAGACCAGCACCACCCCCATCACGTTCGGGATGATCTGCCGGAAAATGATGCTCCGGTGGGAGGCACCGTAGGCCTGCGCGGCCTCGACGAACTCCTGCTGCCGGATCGAGAGCACCTGGCCACGCACGACTCTGGCCAGGTACGCCCAGCCGAAGAAGCCGAGAATGATCACCAGTGAGGCGATCGGCACCAGGCTGCCCGAGTCGAGAGCGGTGCCCCTCAGCCGGGACTGCAGGATCGGGGTCAGCGACAGGACGAGCAGCAGGTGCGGGAAGGCCAGGAACAGGTCCATCACGCGGCTGATCACCATGTCGACCTTGCCGCCGAAGTATCCGGCGGCCGCGCCGAGCACGGTGCCAAGGACCACCGACACCACCGTGGACAGCAGCGCGATGGTGAGGGAGATCCTCGCTCCGTAGGCCATGCGGGCGAAGATGTCGCGCCCGAGCCCTGGTTCGAGACCGAGCCAGTGCTCGCCGGACGGGAAGCGGTAGTACGACAGCGGCAGACCAGGTGTGTCGAAGTCGTCCAGGAAGTCGGGCCCGGTGCGGGCGGTGAACGGGTCGGAGCCCTCGATGGCCGCCAACACCGGGGCCAGGACGGCGAACAGCACCATCAGGGCCACCACTACCAGCGCGGCGACGGCGATCCGGCTGCGCCGGATGCGAAGCCACGCCGTGCCGAGCAGCGATCGCGCGGTGGCGACCTCGGCGGTCGGCTCGCGCTCGGTTGGTGCGGCCTCGGACTCCGGCGAGGGCAGGGTGGCCAGCTGCCCTTCGGAGGGCTCCGGCGCGCCGGAGCGGCGCGTCCGACTCGGCGACTCATACGGATCCGGCACGTCGGTCCTTCGGCGCTCGGGGGTGTGGGTGGCCGGAACGGTATACCAAGAATCGCGGTTTCCACCAGGGCGATGTGACATCCGGCGCATCACCGTTCCGCAGACCCCAGATCAGCTCTACTTGCCTTGTCGTCGGCGGGTTATGGTCGTGCCGAGCATTGCGCGAGCCCGTGTCGGTGACTCGCCCGCCTTGCGCCACAGCCACCCGCACTCCGGGGCATTGGTGGCCTGTTCGCGCACTTGGTGTACCAAATCTGAGAGGGATGTCGATGAGAACCTTGGTGACCGCTTCCTGGGTGATCGCCCACGACGGACGCTCACACGTGGAGCTCCCGGACGGCGCTGTGCTGATCGACGGCGACACCATCGTCGACGTGGGCGCGCGCACCGAACTCGACCGCCACCAGGCCGACGAGCACATCGACCTCGGCGATGCGGTGATCACCCCCGGCCTCATCGACCTGGACGCCCTCACCGACATCGACCACCTGATCCTCGACTCCTGGGCCTCCCCGGATCTGTCCTCGGGCTTCACCTGGTCGACCGACCACTTCGACGCGCGCCGCGCGGTGTTCGACGCCGCGCAACGACGAACGGTGCGCGAGTACGCGCTGACCCAGCTCGCCCTGCACGGCGTCACCAGCTACATGCCGATCGCGTCCGAGGTGCACAGCGACTGGGCCGAGACGTACGAGGACTTCGTTGCGATGGCCGAGGTGTCCACGAAGCTGGGTCTACGTGCCTTCCTCGGGCCGTCGTTCCGGTCCGGGGTCAACGTGATCGGCGCGGACGGCAAGCGCACGGTGCGGTTCGACGAGGAGGCGGGCCGGCGCGGTCTGACAGACGCGTTGCGCTTCCTGGACCACACGACGCAGCTCGCCGATCCACTGGTGACCGGGGTACTGCTCCCCTGCCGGATCGAAACCCTCACGCCCGACCTGCTCCGCGATGTCGCGCAGGCCGCGAACCAACGCGGCACGCTGGTACGCCTGCACGCCCTCCAAGGTATGTCGGAGCGCGACTTCATCCAGCACGCCTACGGACGGACGCCACTTCAACTCATCGCCGAATCAGGGCTGTTGTCGGACCGGCTGATCATTCCGCACGGTGTGGTGCTGGACGTGCACCCCGAAGTGTCCGGTGCCGACACCGGGGATGTCACGGTGCTAGCCGACGCGGGTGTCTCGATCGTGCACTGCCCGCTGACCAACGCCCGGTACGCCCACAACCTGCACACGTTCGCCGGCTACCGGGCACAGGGGGTGAACCTGTGTCTCGGCACGGACTCCTTCCCGCCGGACCTGATCCGCGGGATCGACGTGGGTACCCAGGTCGCCAAGATCCAGGCCGGTGACCTGGGGCAGAGCCATCTCGCCGGCTACTTCGAAGCGCTCTGGAGCGGTGGCGCGACCGCCCTGCACCGGCCGGACCTCGGCCGCCTTGCCGCGGGGGCCACCGCCGACCTCTCGGCGTTCGCACTCGACGACTTCCGCATGGGCGTGACCGAGGATCCGCTGCGCACCCTCGTGCTCAACGGCACAGCGCGCGACGCGGTCCTGACGATGGTCGCGGGCAAGGTGGTCATGCGCGACGGCTCGATCCCCGGCGTCGACCTGCCCGCCCTGAGGCGAGCGGGGCAGCAGCTGTTCGACGTGATGCGCGCCTCGTATCCGGAGAGGGACCATCGGCGTCGCTCGGTGGACGAGCTCTTCCCTCCGGTGTTTCCGCGGAGGTAGGGCGTCTCGCCACGCACTGCAAGGCCGACGTCATGGGTGCGGGTGATCGCGGCTGGCGAGGTCGAGCAGGACCGTGCCGCCGGATGCCTGCTCGACGTACGCGGCCAGGGTGCGCCACTGGGGACGCGTGATGTGACCGGCGTCGAAGGCGTAGCGACGGCGGCCGTCGGTCGTCCACGCATACAGGGCGATCACCCTGTCGTGTGGCGCGGTGTCGAACGACAGGCGTCGTAACTCCGGCCAGGACAGCGTGAGTTCGGTCTCCCAGACCCCCACCCGGCGGCACTGCTTGACCTCGAACCCTGAGGCGTTCGCGGTGACGATCACGTGCTCGCTCTGAAGGGTGCCGCCTGCTGTGCCGGCTGCCGTGCCGCCGGTGGCCGGACGACCAGTAGGGGGCGCTGCGGAGGGCTCGACGGTCCCGCGCAGACGCACCCGCACGTGCAGGTCTCCGGCCGGTCGCACACCGGCGACGCCGGGCGTGCCCTTCCGCTTCACCCGCACGGTGGTGCCGTCCCGTGTCCCGGCGGGAATGCGCAGCGTCAGGGTTCGGCGGCCGGTCCGGCCCAGTCCGGTGGCCCCGCAGCGGCGGCACCGTGCACCCTTCCACCAGGTCCGGCCCTGGCACCGCGTGCAGAGTCGCCGGGCGCGTACCTTGACCGTCCTGGTCACGCCCGTCGCCGCCTCGGCGGCGGTCAGCACTGCGGTGCCCTCGGCGTGCTGCGCGGCGCCCACGGGGGCGCGCGGCGGGCGACCGGACCACCCGAACAAGCCACCCACCCACTGACCGAACCCCACGAACCCCACCCCAATTCCCTTGAGGTGCCGCTCTGTTGATGAGCAGCGCCTGACAGAGACCACCGCTTCGAACCGACCCGTGCCCCGCGTCTCCTACCCGCTCCCCGGTCGATATTCGCTGGCGCGGCATGCCACCCCCTGGTGGGGTGTGAGCATGAACGAAGACGAGGAGAGCCGGGCGGCCGTGCTCGCACTGCCCACGCTGGAGCTCCGGCATCACGCCGTCATCGAGGGCGAAGCCGGTGAAGAGCAGGTGGCGGCGTCCGTCGGTCCGGACGGCCAGGTCATCGCGTTGTGGGCCAAGCCACGCGACCTCCCCGGGCTCTCGGCCACCACGACCGACGCCGGAGGCGCGACGTTCCCTGAACCGCGCGCGGCTACAGCCGTGGACGCCCGCGTGTCGGTGCACGCGCCGCACCTCACGGCCTCCGTCGAACTCCCCGGCCTGGAGCTCGCCCACGTCACCGTTCAGCCACTGCCCGAGCAGCGGACGCTTGTGGTGGGCGCCCGCGCGAGGTGGCGGCCGGAGGGCGCCGACCGTAACGCGATCGTCTACGACGCCGACGGCAGCGTGGTCGCGGAAGCCACCCTCGGCGACGGGATCTCGCACGTCTTCACCACGCGCACCGGCGACATCTGGGTGGGCTACTTCGACGAAGGTGTCTACGGCAACCTCGGGTGGGGCAGCCCCGGCACACCGGCGCCCATAGGGGAGTACGGCCTGATCCGCTTCTCCCCCGGTCTTGAGGCGGCGTGGCGCTTCCCGTCGCACACGTCCGAGCCGTGGGGACGGATCAGTGACTGCTACGCACTCAACATCGACGGTGACACCGCCTGGGCCTGCTACTACACGGACTTCCCGATCGTCCGCGTACGCGACGGCGCGGTGACGGCCTGGCGCAACAGCGTGGGCGGAGCCACGGCCCTCGCCGTCGAAGACTCACGCGTAGCTCTGTTCGGCGGCTACGGATCACACCGCGACCGCCTGTGCGTGGGCACCCTCGACAGCGAGGACCTCCGCATCACGGCCGAGTACCGGATCGTGCTGCCGAACGGTGATCCCCTGCCGAAGTACACACGAGTGATCGGCCGCGGCCCGGACTTGCACGCCCTTTCGGGCAGCGCCTGGTACCGACTCAGCCTCAGGGACATCCCCCACGCCGCTCCCTGAGAGACTGCACCTCATGACCACCGCCACACGCAGCACCACTGTCGAGATTCCCACCGGGGACGGCACCGCCGACGCCTATCTCGCTCACCCCGACGACGATGCCGCCCACCCGGCCGTCCTGCTCTACATGGACGCCTTCGGACTGCGCCCCCAGCTCAGGTCGATGGCCGACCGTCTCGCGGCGGCCGGCTACACCGTGCTCGTCCCGAACGTGTTCTACCGTCACGGTCCGGCGCCGGTCGTGACGCTGCCCGACTTCATCACCGACGCCGAGCGACCGGCGCTGTTCGAGCAGATCGTCCCCCTCATGGGCGACTTGACCGCGGACGCGGTGGCGCGGGACTCCGCCGCCTACCTCTCCTGGCTCGCCGACTGCCCCGCGGCCGCCGCCGGGCCCGTCGGCGTCACCGGTTACTGCCTGGGCGCCCGGCTGGCCCTGGTCACCGCGGGCAGCCAGCCCGAGAGGGTCGCGGCGGCGGCCGGGTTCCACGGCGCGGGCCTGGCCACCGACGACCCCACCAGCCCCCACCTGCTCGCCGGCCGGATCACCGCGGAGCTCTGCTTCGGTCACGCGGACCAGGACCCGTCCATGCCGCCCGAGCAGATCGAACGCCTCGACAAGGCACTCACCGCCGCGGGCGTCCGCCACCACTCCGAGGTCTACACCGGCGCCCACCACGGCTTCACCATGGCCGACACCGACCGCTTCGACGCCGAGGCCGCCGAACGGCACTGGGGCACGCTGCTCGGCCTGCTGGGCCGCAGCCTCTGATTCCGCGTCAAGCAGCTAGGGTCCCATCGCGTCTCGCGAGGCCAGGTCAACACACCTAGCGCGCCGCCTGGAACGTGCGCCGGTACGCCAGCGGTGAGACGCCGATCGCGGCGTGCAGATGCTGCCGCAGTGACGCGGCCGTCGCGAAGCCCACTTCACCGGCGATCCGGTCCACCGGCAGATCGCTGGACTCCAGCAGATGACGCGCCCTCGCGACCCGCTGCTGGGTGAGCCACCGGCCAGGGCTCATCCCTGCCTCGTCCCGGAACCGTCGGGCGAACGTCCGCAGACTCATCTGCGCATGGTCCGCGAGTTCGGCCAGCGTCAGCGGCAGGTCGAGGTGGTCGAGCGCCCACTCCCTCGTGGCGGCCGTACCGGCGGCGGACGCCTCGGGGACGGGTTGCTCGATGTACTGCGCCTGACCCCCTTCACGCCAGGGCGGCACCACACACTTGCGCGCCACCTGATTGGCCACCTCCGCGCCGTGGTCCTGGCGTACGACGTGGAGGCAGACGTCCACGCCGGCTCCGGCACCCGCCGAGGTGAGGATGTCGCCGTCCTCGACGAAGAGCACATCGGGGTCGAGCTTCACCTGCGGGAACAGGCGTCGGAAACGGTCGGCCAGGACCCAGTGCGTGGTCGCCCGACGGCCGTCGAGCAGACCGGCCGCGGCGAGGACGAAGGCGCCGGTGCAGATGGACATGATGCGGGTGCCGGGCGGGATGTGCGCGAGCGCGTCGGCCACCGGGCCCGGGAGCGTGGTGCCGTTGGGCGGGTACTCGTCGACCGGCGGGATCACCACGGTGTCCGCCTCGGCCAGCGCTTCGGGGCCGTGCTCGACGGTGATCAGGAAGTCGGCGTCCGTGCGCACCGGGCCCCCGTCGACGCTGCAGGTGCGGATCTCGTACCGGCCGTCCGCGGCGCCGAAGATCCGCTGCGGAATGCCCAGCTCGAACGGGTGCACCCCGTCGAGCGCCAGAACCACGACCCTGTGCACGCCGCTGACGTCACCGAAACCACTGCCACTACCGCCACCACTCATGGCAGGATCTTATCGAATAGTGGCCGTCATGCCATTTTCTCGAACGGCCGGCCACGGCACGCTGGATCCGTGAGCACTTCAGAGACCACCGCACCCACCACGCCCATCAAGCCCACGGCCCCCACCATGCGGGCCGTCAGCCAGGACATCCTCGGCGCCCCCGAGGTACTGAAAGAGGTAGAACTCGAACGCCCGGCACCGGGTCTGAACGAGCTGCTGATCAAGGTCCACGCCGCAGGCGTCAACCCGACCGACTGGAAGCACCGGGCGCTCGGCATCTTCCTCGGCGAACCGCCGTTCGTCCTCGGCTGGGACGTGTCCGGGGTCGTGGAGCAGACGGGCCTCGGAGTGAGCCTGTTCAAGCCGGGCGACGAGGTGTTCGGCATGCTGCCGTACCCGCACGGCGTGGGTTCGCACGCCGAGTACGTCACCGCGCCCGCCCGCGCCTTCGCGCACAAGCCGTCCCAGGTCGACCACGTACAGGCGGGCGCCATTCCGCTCGCCGCCCTGACTGCGTGGCAGGCCCTCGTCGACACCGCGCAGGTGCAGCCGGGGCAGCGCGTCCTGATCCACGCGGCTGCCGGCGGCGTCGGCCATCTCGCCGTGCAGATCGCCAAGGCGCGCGGCGCGTACGTGATCGCCACGGCCAGTGCGGCCAAGCACGACTTCGTGCGTGATCTGGGCGCCGACGAACTGATCGACTACCGGACGACCGACTTCACCGAGGCGGTTCGCGACGTGGACGTCGTCCTGGACACCATCGGCGGCGACTACCGCACCCGGTCCCTGCCCACGCTGCGCCCGGGCGGCCTGCTGGTCTCCATCCTGCCGACCGGCACCACGGAGCTGGCCGAGGAGGCCGAGCGGCTCGGCGTGCGGGGCGTGGAGATGATCGTGGAGGCCGATCACGCCGGAATGAACGCGATCGCCGACCTGATCGCCACGGGCAAGCTCCGCGCGACGATCGCCGGCACCTTCCCGCTCGCCGAGGCCGCCAAGGCACACGAGCTGGGCGAGACCGGCCGTACGACCGGCAAGCTGGTCCTCGTCGTGCAGTGATCGCGTCCGCCCGACCGTCAGCCGATGGTCGGGTCCCCCTTGATGAGGGCGAAGGTGGCGCCGAACGGGTCCTTCACCATGGCCAGGCGGCCGACGCCGGGTACGTCCATGGGCGGGAAGAGCGTCGTGGCGCCGCCCTCGATGGCGGCCGCGTAGGTCGCGTCGCAGTCCTCGACACCGAAGTACGGATGCCACTCGGCACCGGATCCGGCGTCGAGGTTCTCCTTCTGGAGCTGCATGATGCCGCCGTGGCCCGCCTCGCCCACGTCCGCGGAACCGGCCGGGGCGACGACGGTGTACGGGGGGCCGCCGTCGCCCGTCGGCATGTCCTGGTACTGCCAGGAGAACACCTGGCCGTAGAAGTCCTTGGCCGCGCCGGCGTCGGTCGCGTAGAGCTCGGTCCAGCACAGGGCGTCGGGCCGCATGACCGTCTCAAGCCCCTGGACGTCACCGGGCTGCCAAACCGCGAACTGCGCGCCGGCCGGATCCGTGAACGCGGCCATCCGTCCGGATGTGAAGACATCGCCCGGAGGCACGCGGACCGTGCCTCCGGCAGCCTCGACCGCCTTGGCGACACCGTCGGCGTCCGGGGTGTGGAAGTAGACCGTCCAGGAGGGGGAGGCGCCCTCCTCGGTCAGTGGACCGGCGGCGGCCACGTTCTTCCCGTCGAGCTGGAAGAACCCGTAGCCGCCGCCTTCCGGCCCGGCGGACAGGAAGGTCCAGCCGAACACGCCGCCGTAGAACGCGGCGGCCGCGTCCACATCCGGCACACCGAGGTCGAGCCAGTTCGGCGCGCCCGGTACGTACGTCGTCGAGAGCATGATCAGGCCTTTCGTGTACTGACGAATCCCGATGCACCGCAGCATGGCAGCCCCCACTGACAATCGCCGCCCGGAGCTCGGTCTCCGCAGGTCACAGGCCGTGCCTGCTATCCGAACTGGCCGGGCTGGTAGTCGCCGGCGGGCTGCTGAACGAGGACGTTCACACGGTTGTAGGCGTTGATCAGGGCGATGAGGGACACCAGCGCGGCGAGCTGGTCCTCGTCGTAGAACTTGGCGGCATTCGCCCAGGCCTCGTCCGAGACGCCGCCGGCCGCGTCAGCGATACGGGTGCCCTGCTCGGTCAGCTCCAGGGCGGCGCGCTCGGCGTCGGTGAACACCTTGGCCTCGCGCCACGCCGCGACCATGTTGAGGCGCGTCTGGTCCTCCCCGGCCGCCGTGGCGTCCTTGGTGTGCATGTCGGTGCAGAAGCTGCAGCCGTTGATCTGGCTGGAGCGGATCTTCACCAGCTCCTGCGTGGCAGCCGGAAGCGTCGAGTCCGTCACCACCTTGGAGCCCGAGTTGATGTGCTTCAGGACCTTGGCTGCGACGTGGTTGGCGAAAAGGTTGAGGCGTGCTTCTTCCATGGCGAGCTCCTGGGTTCGTGATGGTGGCTACATCCCTCTGACGGAGCGGCTCGGCAAGATGTGACGAGTCCAAATGTGATGCGCGCCACACAGGTCTTCCAGTTAGGCAGTCTGCACGTCCGGCCCAGGTATCGCATGACGGGAATGCTGATCACGTGGAGAGAAGGGCAGACCGTGCCCGGTCGCATCCCTCCCGGTAGGTTTGCCGCATGCCCTCTGCACTTGTTGTTGGTTACGACCCGGAGGCGATTCCCGGCGTCGACACGGGAGCCCTGCGCAAGGCCCTGGACGAGGAGTTGGACCGGTTCGGCGAGCACGGCATCGATGCGGCCATGGCGCTGGTCGCGTACGACGATTCCGCCGAGTCCGTCCTCGTCGCGGCGCTGACGGAGCGTCCGTGGGACGTGGTCGTCGTCGGCGGTGGGATCCGCAAGACGGAGCAGCTACTTCCGCTCTTTGAGGAGATCGTGAACTTGATCCGCCTCCATGCGCCCCAGGCCGCGATCGCGTTCAACACGAACGGTGGCGACAGCGTCGAGGCGGCGCAGCGCCGACTGTGAGTCCGGCCGGCACGAGAGTGGCGCGTGGGATGTGGACCTCAAGCGTCTAGGAGGCCTTCGGCAGGCTCAGGTCACTGTTGATGGCGCGGGCCGCACGCTCGACGGTCGCGACGCCGTTCTTCATCGTGCGGTTGTCGTGGGAGAGCACGGCCATCCCGTAGTCGTGACCGCCGCCCGTGAAGACGCCGACGCTGTGCACGCGCCAGCCGTTCGTCGAGCGTGGCAGCCAGCCGTTCTTGACGTGAACGGTCGCCGTCCCGGGCGCACCGGCCGGTGTTCCCCAGCGCTGATCCGGGACGACACGGTTCATCAGTCGCAGAGCGTAGGTCCGGGCGCGTATGCCGAGGACGTGGTTGTCCGAGGTGAGCAGGCGGAGCAGCTTCACCTGGTCGCCGGCCGTGATCTGGGTGCGCCCCCACGCGCCCTTCGGGCCGGGCACGGTGTCCCGCATTCCGGCCAGGTCCAGGAAGTGCTGGATGCCGGCATGGCCGATCTGGTGCCACAGGGCGTTCGTGGCGGCGTTGTCCGACTTGGTGATCATGGCGGTGGTCAGGTCGACCTCGCGTGAGGTCAGGAGGCGGTGTTCCTCCGCGGCCTGGCGCAGCAGGGCGCCAAGAATCGTGACCTTGACCACGCTCGCCGAGTCGAAGGCCGTGCTCGCCCGGAACGTGCACGAGGTGGCCGTGGTCCGGTCGTAGAGCGCGAGTGCCGAGGCCTTGCCGTGTCCGTGGAGCGCGGTGGCTATGTCCCGCTCCAGCCGGTCCGCCAGTCCGGGCCGGTGCGAGGTGCACGCCACCGGGGAGCCTGCGACGCTCGTGGCGGCCGTGCTCGTACCCGCGGTGCCCGCCTGTGCGGGGGTGGCGGCCGCGAAGGCGGTGAGCGCCGAGCCGGCGGCCAGGGCCGCGGCGAGTCCTTGCTTGGCGCGTCGCGGCAGCGGCATGTGCGTTCCCAGCATGGAGGCTCCGTCCTGCTCTGTGTCTGCGGTCGTGTCGGCAGGCGCCGCTCGCCGTCGGCGGCGTGGTCGACGTCCTGCGACGGGGCCGGGGCTTCGACCCGTGTCCCGCGCCCGGACTTCGCGCCGGACGAGCGACCCGGGTCCCGAATGACGGCGACGCTACAGGGGCGGAAGAGCCGGCCAGGTTGAGAGTAGGTCGATATTTTGCTTATAGGTGTTTTGGTGGCGTGTGATGTTGTTCATCAGTGAAATCGATGAATTCGTCACCGAGACTGCGCGAGACGGACGGGGAGCGCAGGGAAGGGTGATGTGACCGCGCCGACGGCCGCCCGGATACGCTTGTCCACCGTCCCGTGGCCGCATTACCGTGCAGCGGTGGATCTCTTCTCACACTCTTGGACGGCATTGCGCTCAGCCGTCGCCGAAGTCCAGGACGAGGACTTCGAGCGGCCCTCCGGCTGTACGGGCTGGCTCGTGCGGGATCTGGTGTGCCACCTGGTCATCGGGGCCCAGGATGTCCTGATCACCCTGGTCACGCCCGCGGAAACCGAACCGACCGTGGACGCGGTCACGTACTGGGGCATCGTCGAACCCCCGACCGGCGAGGACCCGCTCGACGCGCTGATCCCCCGGCTGGCCGCCGCATACGGCGAGCCGCGGTGGCTCAAGTTCCACTTCGACGACGTCGGTTCCGCCGCAGGTCGCGCCGCCCAACTCGCCGATCCCGCCGCCGTCGTCAGCACACGCGACGAGGTGCTGACGGTCGGCGACTTCCTGTCCGCCTACGTCCTCGAATGGACCTTGCACCACCTCGACCTCATCGCGCAGCTGCCATCGGCCGCCGAGCCGCCCGCCGAGGCACTCGCGGCGGTTCGCGCAACGCTGGAGAAGATCGCTGGGATCCCGTTCCCCGCTTCGTTCTCCGACAAGGACGCCCTGCTGGTCGGCACCGGACGCCGCTCGCCGACCGACGAGGAGAGGGCCGCGCTGGGCGATTTCGCCGCGAGGCTCCCGCTCGTCATCGGCTGAGCCAGAGCCTGCACGGCGGGCGCAAGCGGGTCCGACAGCGCGCACCACTCCAGGAGGACGTGGGCTCGCCACTCCAGGAAGACATGGGCTCGCGCCAACGCGACGTCCGAATCCCGCCAGCGTTCGCTCGCGCGGGCGGCGAGCATCGGTCACACCGAAGGGGCCGGCCCGCCGCCACCCGTGGTGCGGCCTGCCCCTCGGCCGCACCACGGGGCAGCACCTCGGGGCAGCACCTCGGGCCCGCCCCGTTCCGCCGCGCGAGAGACCCCTGCCTTGAACCAGCACACCCCCGCCCCGGACACACTCTTCAGCGACCATGCGCTCGCCGACGCGGTACCCCGCATCCCCCACGACGCGAGCATCCCGGCACTCAGCGAACTCAACTGGGCTGATCTGTACGGCAAGTTGAACGACGAAGGCGTAGCGGTCACGCCGCCACTGCTGTCCCGTGAACAGTGCCAGGAGATCATCGACACGTTCGAGGAACCCGCCCTGTTCCGGTCCACCGTGGTCATGCAGCGCCACCAGTTCGGCCGCGGCACCTACAAGTATTTCGCCGACCCCGCCGCCGTACCGCTCGTCCGCGCCCTTCGCGAGCTGCTCTACCCGCCGATGGCGTGGATGGCCAACCAGTGGGCGCCGCAGCTCGACGAGCGCACTTTCCCCGGCACACTGGACGAGCTGATCGACGAGTGCGCGGACAACGGGCAGAAGCGGCCCACCCCGCTGATCCTGCAGTACGGCAAGGGCGACTACGCCTGCCTTCACCAGGACATCTACGGCGACATCGTCTTCCCGCTGCAGATCGCGATCATGCTCAACCAGCCCGGCGAGGACTTCACCGGTGGCGAGAACGTGTTCGTCGAGCAGCGCCCGCGCTTCCAGTCCCGCGCCATGGTGGTCAAGCCGCAGCTCGGCCAGGGAATGATCTTCCCGGTCCGGCACCGCCCGGTCCGCGGCAAGAACGGTTTCCGCCGGCACCCCATGCGGCACGGCACGAACGCCGTCGAGTCCGGGCACCGCAACACCCTCGGCCTCATCTTCCACAACGCCCGCTGACTGTCAGCGCGATGTCCGAATCCCGCCAGACAGAGCAGCACATAAGGCGCAAAGTTGGCGGTAGGACATCACCGTACGACGAGACCTGGAAGGAAGAGGCCCATGACCGTCTACACGACGCTCGACAGCCCGCTGGGTGAACTGCTGCTCGTGGGCGAGGAGTCGGCCACCGCGAAGGGCGGCACCGCACTCGCCGCGCTGACCGTGCCGGGCCAGAAGAACGGCGCCGTCGTCAAGGACGACTGGGCCGAGGACGCGGAAGCGTTCGCCGAGATCATCGCGCAGCTGCGCTCGTACTTCGACGGCGGGCTCACCCACTTCGACATCGAGTACACCGGCAGCGGCTCGGAGTTCCAGCGGCGGGTGTGGCAGGCGTTGGAAGCGATCCCCTACGGCAGCACCCTGAGCTACGGGGACGTCGCAGCTCAGATCGGCGCCTCGAAGGCCGCCGTACGCGCCGTGGGTACGGCGATCGGCGCGAACCCGCTGCTCGTCGTCCGCCCCTGCCACCGCGTGATCGGCGCGAACGGCGCCCTCACGGGTTACGCGGCCGGCCTTGAGAGCAAGCAGCAGCTCCTGGACCTGGAGAGCCTTCGCCGGACCGACTGAGCTCCCACGACGCCCGCGGCTCCCCCGGCTCCCCCGGCTCCGAAGGCACCGTCCGTCCGAACCGGGGAGCCGGAAGGACATCACCATCGACCCGAGGATCCCCACCATGCTGGACACCACCCGCCTGACGGGCCCGGTCACGGGCCGCGTCGACCACCAGGATTGGGGCGCCCTGGCCGACGAGCTCAACACCCACGGAAGCGCCCCGACCGGCCCCCTCCTCACACCCGAGGAGTGCCGGCGGATCGCTGACCTCTACGACGACACCGAACGTTTCCGCACCACCGTCGACATGGCCCGCCACCGTTTCGGCTCCGGGCAGTACCGCTACTTCACTCATGAACTGCCCGACATCGTCAGCGAGTTGCGGGAGGCCTTCTATCCGCGGCTGCTGCCCGTCGCCCGGGACTGGGCCGGGAAGCTCGGCAAGCCCGCGCCCTGGCCCGACTCGCTCGACGAGTGGATCGACATGTGCCACGCGGCCGGGCAGGACCGCTCGGCGCAGATTCTGCTGCAGTACGGGCCCGGCGACTGGAACGCGCTGCACCGCGACGTGTTCGGCGACATGCTCTTCCCGCTCCAGGTCGTCATCGGCCTCGACGCGCCGGGAACCGACTTCACGGGTGGTGAGTTCCTGATGACCGAACAGCGCGCCCGCGCACAGTCGAGGGGATCGTCCACAACCCTGCTCCAGGGCCACGGGCTGATCTTCACCACCCGCGACCGGCCCGTCGCCTCCAAGCGCGGCTGGTCCAACGCGCCCATGCGGCACGGCGTGAGCACCGTGCGCTCCGGGCAGCGGCGCACCCTCGGGCTCGTCTTCCATGACGCGGCATGAAGCCGGTCGGCCCGGCGCCCCGTACGAGCCCGGGCGCACATACACACTGCTCGGCCTGGACGGCAGGCCCTACCTGAGTGCCGCCCCGGGAACGCTCGGCGGGCACCGTCGCGGGCGCCTCTACGGGCGCCTGGACTGCCCCTCCGCGCTGCGGGCCATCTCCCGCGGTCACTACGTGAAGCACAGGGTGTTCTTCCCTGACGAGGTCACCGCCGTCACGGCCGGATTCCGGCCGTGTGCGGTCTGTCTGCCCGAGGAGTACGCCCGCTGGAGAGCCGATCGAGAGAGCACGCACCACGCCATGAACACCATGT
This sequence comes from Streptomyces sp. NPDC045026, assembly GCF_056432625.1. Classification (NCBI taxonomy): domain Bacteria; kingdom Bacillati; phylum Actinomycetota; class Actinomycetes; order Kitasatosporales; family Streptomycetaceae; genus Streptomyces; species Streptomyces sp. NPDC045026. Next base: position 605,561 of record NZ_JBWKIS010000001.1, on the reverse strand, counting down.
CCGACCGCGAACCGCCCCGCTCGCCCCTGATCAGGCCCGCAGACCTGGCCGCGCAAGGCAGCCTGCCGCGGCCCTTGCCGCACACCGATGCCGAACTCGCCGCCCTGATAGGGCTGTTGACGCTCCCGAAGTCCCGGATCGAGACCGTCACCGTAGGGCACAGCCGTGACGAGGCGTCCCGTGCGGCCGCCGAAGCGTTCGCCACCGCGTGGACGGCCCGAGGCGGCCAGATGCTCACGACGGTCAACTGGCCCGAGAGCGCGGCCTCCTGGCTGCGACCGGCCACCCGGCTCACGGCCGAACTCCCCGACGCATGGGTGGTGGCCGCCGCCCCGCTCGGCTTCGCCCAACTGGCCCGCCGCCTGCGCCACTCCACCGACTGGGACCCGTCCCGCACCTACGCGTTCGCCTCCCTGAACGACTCACGCCTGCCGGCACTCACCGGCCCTGACACCCTGCACGGCCTGCGCGGCGCCACCGCCGACGGCGGCACATGGGAGATACGGCGCGGCTGGGTGACCACGTACGCGCCCGCCGATCCGACCTCATGACCGCGCAGGCGAAGCCGCGCCGACAACACGGCCCCGCACGACGAAATCCGCAGCACTTCGTATAATTTGGCCCCGAACGATACCCTGCCCGGAACGCGCCGCGGTGGCGCCGAAGGAGTGTGCTCGTGCCAGGCCAACGATCCATCACAGAAGCCGAGAAGCTGGCAGAGGCGAAGCTCGGTGGAATGCCGGTCCGCCATGAACAGATGGCGGTGGTGGCCAACATCTACCGTGCCGCCTCGGCCGTGCGTCAGCACTTGGAGAACTCGGTCCTGCGTGAGGCCGACCTCACCTGGACCGCGTTCGTCGTGCTCTGGGTGATCTGGGTCTGGGGTGAGTCGGAGACCCGTCATGTGGCCGAGGAGGCCGGCATCTCCAAGGGCACGCTCACCGGGGTGTCCCGCACGCTCGAGGGGCGGGGGCTGGTCCGGCGTGCCGGGCATCCGAGCGACGGCAGGCTCGTGCTGCTCAGCCTCACGGACGAGGGTGAGGAGTTGATGCGGCGGGTGTTCCCGAAATTCAACGAGGAAGAGGCCTTCGTCGCGGGGCAGCTCAGTGACGAGGAGTGCCGCAGCGTCGCGGACGCGCTGCGCAGGGTGGTGCTCCAGGTCGAGGAGCACGGCGAGGAGCGCCGGCTCGCCCTCCTGGACGGCGCCGAGCCCGCCCAGCGCCGCAGCGGGCGCCGCCCCAAGGCCTGATCGCCGCCACGGGAGGTGTCAGCCGTGCGCCCGCGCCGCCCGGACCAGGGCGTCGAAGATGCCTTGCTGTGCGCCGTCCTCGTGTGCCGTGTCCTCCGGATGCCACTGCACGGCAGTGAACCAGCCGCGCGCCTGCGGGAGTTCGAGCGCCTCCACCGTTCCGTCGGCGGCGCGGGCGGTGACCTTGAGTCCGGAGCCGAGCCGGTCCACCCGCTGGTGGTGGTAGCAGGACGCGTCCACCTTCTCGGTACCGGTGGCCTGTTCGAGCAGCGAGAGGCGCTCGATCGCCACCGGGTGCACGACGTGCCGGTGCTCGCGTTCTGGACCGCCCATGTCCTGATGCAGCGTGCCGCCGAGCGCGGTGTTGACCACCTGGAGCCCCCGGCAGATCGCCAGCAGCGGCAGCGCCGCGTCCAGGGCCTGGCGGGCGAGTTCCAGGTCGAAGGCGTCCTGGGTGTCGTCGACGTCGTAGACGCCGGCGTGTACCGCGGTGGCGCCGTAGCGGTGCGGCGCGATGTCGCCGCCGCCCGGCAGCAGCAGGCCGTCGAAGCGGGACAGGCGGTCGGCCACCTCGCCGGGGTCGGCGGTGCCGCGCGGTGCGTGCGGGTGGAGGGTGACCGGTTCCCCGCCGGCGTTCCAGACCGCCTCGATCAGGGCGCGGGCGTTGACCTCGGCGGCATAGCGCAGGGCCGAGGTGGAGGCGGCGAAGCGGGCCGGTACGGCGATGAGGGGCCGGGGCGTCACAGCTGGATCCAGGTGGTCTTGAGTTCGGTGTACTTCTCGAGTGCGTGGGCGGACTTGTCACGGCCGTTGCCGGACTGCTTCATGCCGCCGAAGGGCACGGTGAGATCACCCTCCTCGTAACAGTTGACCCACACCGTTCCGGCCTTGAGGGCGCGGGAGACCTGGTGGGTGGTGGACAGGTCGGAGGTCCACAGTCCGGCGGCGAGTCCGTACTCGGTGGCGTTGGCCAGTGCGACGGCCTCGTCGAGGTCGTCGAAGGTGAGCACCGACAGGACGGGGCCGAAGACTTCTTCGCGGGCCAGCCGCATCCCGGGGTTCACCTGGTCGAAGACGGTGGGCTGCAGGAAGCTGCCGCCTGTGCCGCTCAGGGTGCGGGTGCCGCCGGTGCGCAGCCGGGCGCCCTCGCCCGCGGCCGTGCCGATGTGGTCGAGTACGCGGCCGAGGTGGGCCTCGCCGACCAGAGCGCCCATCTCGGTGGCAGGGTCGAGGGGGTCACCGACGCGCAGTTCGCCGGCCCGTCGCACGATCGCCTCGGTGACACGTTCGGCGACGGAGGTGTGCACGAGGAGACGGGAGGGGGCGGTGCACATCTCGCCCTGGTTGAAGAAGATGCCCCAGGCGGCGGTCACGGCCGCCTTCTCCAGGTCGGGGGCGTCGGGCAGGATGATGTTGGGTGACTTGCCACCCAGTTCGAGCCAGACCCGCTTGAGGTTGGAGTCCGCGGCGTAGCGCAGGAAGTGGCGTCCGACGGCCGTCGAGCCCGTGAAGGCGAGGACGTCGACGTCCGGGTGCAGTCCGATGGCGCGCCCGGCGGTGGGGCCGTCGCCGGTGACGACGTTCAGGACGCCTGGGGGCAGGCCCGCCTCGGTGGCCAGCCGCCCCAGTTGCAGCGCCGACAGGGGCGAGTTCTCCGAGGGCTTGAGGACGACGGTGCAGCCGGCTGCGAGCGCCGGGGCGACCTTCCAGGAGGCGATGGTCAGCGGGAAGTTCCACGGGACGACCGCGCCGACGACTCCGGCGGGCTCGCGGGTGACCAGGGCGAGCGCGTCGGGCGCGGTGTGCGGGGACTCGTCGGTGAGTTTGTCGGCCAACTGCCCGTAGAAGCGAAAGGTGTTGACGGCAGCGCGCAGCTCGATGTCGTAGGCGTCCGTGATGGGCTTGCCCATCTCCAGGGTGACGGTGAGGGCGAGGCTGTCGCGCCGTTCCTCCAGCAGGTCGGCGAGGCGGAGCAGTGCGCGGCCACGGTCGGCGGGGGCGAGGCGGGGCCACGGACCTGCGTCGAAGGCCCGGCGCGCCGCGGCCACCGCCGCGTCGACCTCGGCCGCGCCACCGTCCGCGACCTGCGCGAGGACCTGTCCGTCACGGGGTGACACGGCCGCGTAGGTCTTGCCGCTGCCCGGTTCGTCGGCGCCGTCGATGTGGTGGAAGCCGGGCAGGTCAAGTTCCTTGGCACGGCTCAGCCACTCGTCGTGGGTGAGTTCCAGCATGGTGTGGCCTCCGGCTCACTGAAGGTGTTCGAGGTCGAATTCGAGGTCAAGGGAGATCGCGCAAGGGAGATCGCGCCCGCATGTCGGGGTGCGCCGGTGACAGGCGTGCCGGGCGCACCCAGCGCACCCCGACAGGGGCGCAGCAAAGTCAGGCAGCGGCGGCCGACCGCGCGCGGACCACCCGGGCCGCGGCGGCGCTCAGTACGAGAACGGCCGGGACGCTGAGCGCCAGCCAGGTCGCCGTGCCGGCCGAACCGCCGATCAGCGTCGTGAAGTTGGCCAGGATCACCCAGATCGCGCCCCCGATCCCGAGCGCGCCCAGCGTCGGGGCGATCAGCGTGTTCCAGGGGCGGGTGTCGAGGCGTTCGCGGCGGAAGAAGACGATGACGGAGACCGACGTCAGGAAGTAGAGCAGCATCATCGCGAGGACGGCGACGCCGCTGAACCAGGAGAAGAGGCTCAGTACAGGGTCCTTGCCCAGCAGCGCGAACGGCACGACGAGGAGCAGCGCGAGAGCGGTCTGCACGGTGCCGGCGGCCCCGGGCGAGTGGCGCCGGTTGAGTGTGCAGAGCTTGCGGGGAAGCACTCCTTCGCGGCCGAGCGAGAACAGGTAGCGGTTGGCCGAGTTGTGGAAGGCGAGGATGCCCGCGAAGAGCGATGTGGCGAGCAGGATCGGCAGCACCTCGCCCGCCCAGCCGCCGAACAGGTCGGCGACGGGTGAAATGACGAACACGACGCCGTCGCCTCCCTCCAGCGCCTTGCCGGCGGCCGCGGTGGCGTGGGAGGCGCCGTAGGCGGAGACGAGCATCCAGGAGGTGAAGGCGAAGAAGCCGGTGACGACGACCACGGACAGGTAAGTGGCGCGCGGGACTGTCTTCTTGGGCTCACGTGCCTCTTCTCCGTAGATCGCGGTGGCCTCGAAGCCGAACATCGACGCCACGGCGAACATCAGCGCCACGCCCGGTGCCCCTTGCAGCGCGGCCTTCGGTGAGAAGCTCTCGGCGAAGCCGAGTCCTTGGGGGCCGCCGCCCTTGATCAGGGTGAACAGCGCGAAGACGAGCAGGATGCTGAACTCGGCGAGGACGAAGACCGCGAGCACCTTGGCGCCCATCTCGATTCCGGCGGCGCCGAGCACCTGGACGATCGCCATGGTGACCACGGTCCAGACCCACCACGGCGCGTCGAGGCCCGTGTACTTCGCGACCAGGCCGCTGACGAGGGACCCGTAGAGCCCGTACATGGCGGCCTGGATCGTGCAGTAGGCGAAGAGCGCGACACCGGCGCTGCCGGTGCCCGTGGTCCGGCCGAGGCCTTTGCCTATGTACGTGTAGAAGGCGCCCGCGTCCACGACGTGGCGGCCCATCGCGACGAAGCCGACGGAGAACAGGAAGATCACTGCCCCTGCCACGGCGTATCCGGCCGGGGCGCCTGCGCCGTTGCCGAGGGCAACGGAGATCGGGAGGGCGCCGGCGATGCCGGTGAGCGGCGCCTGCGCGGAGAGGACGAAGAAGAGGATGCCCACGACGCCGAGGGCGTTGGACTTGAGCTTGCCTGCCGTGGGCGGGTCCTGCACGTTCTGTTGCCTTGTGACCGTCTGACTGTCCACGCGGATCACCTGCCGGGGATGAGGGAGGGGCAATTCGTTTCAGGCCAAACGAGTTGCCTCATAGTGGGATGGGACTCGGCGTTTGGCAAGGCCCTGCGGGAGGGTTCCGACTGGACGCCACCCGCCTCCTCGAACCCGTGGCTCGCGAAGGTCAGGCGTCTTCTTCGGAGTCGGCCCCGAGCCCGCGCAGCAGGGACCTCAGCTCCTCCAGGGCGGCTTCGGTCATCTCCGGTTCGCCGAGCACCAGTTGGTGCAGGACGAGGCCGTCCAGCGCGGCGAAGACGAGCCGCATGAGGGCCGGGCTCGCGTCCTTGGGGAGCATGCGGTCCAACTCGCGCTGGGCCGCGTCGAAGTATTCGTCGTACAGGGTGCGCAGCGGCGGCAGCAGCTCCGGCCTGCGCCGGGATTCCAGCATCAGCTCGTACTGGAACGCCTGCAGGTCCGGGTTGGCGGCGACCATCTCCGACAGTCCCGCCGAGAAGTCCGCGGTCCTGCCGGTGCCGGACTCCAAGGCGCTGGTGTGCAGGCTGGTGTGCACCGTGTGGGCCAGCGCCGCCTCGATGAGAGCGTCGCGGGAACCGAAGTGGTGCACGACCAGACCGTGGGTGACCCCGGCCTCCTCCGCGACGGCGCGGTACGTCAGTCTGCGCAGGCCGCCACGGGCCACCACCCGCACGGCCGCGCTCAGGAGCGCGTCACGGCCCGCTCCGTAGTCCAGCCGTTTGCGCGCGTCGCCACGAGGGCTTCGGCTCTTCTTCTCGTCCGGCGCTTCGGCGGATTCGGTCACGTCAGGGACCTTACCTAGCCCGCGGTGGCTGCTCTTCGGCTGTGCAGCACCGCGCTCGGGGCGCCGCGCCGGGCGGCTTCGGAGCCCGGCCCGGCACGGCGCGTTCGTGGTCCGTCAGCCCTGGCGGGGCGGGCGGATGCCGCGGAACTCCCAGTCGCCGCCCAGCGCGGTGGACAGGACTTCCTCGGACTCGGTGGGCTGGGCGCCCACGTCGGAGCGGATCGCAGTGGGGCCGGTGACGATGTGGTTGGTCAGCCGCCCCAGGCCCTCCACCTCCACCTCGACGACATCACCGGGCTGTACGGGACGGGAGTTGGCCGGCGTGCCGGACAGCAGCACGTCGCCGGGGTACAGCGTGATGGTGCGGGCGATGTCGGCCACGAGGTAGTGCATGTCCCACTCCATCTCCGCTGTGGAGCCGTCCTGCACCACCTCTCCGTTGACGTAGGTGCGCAGGTACTTGTCGTGGAAGTCCCAGTCGGTGACCAGACCCGGACCGAGCGGGCAGAGGGTGTCGGAGCCCTTCACCCGCAGCATGGAGCCGGCGTCGGTGTCGCGGAAGTCGTGCAGGCCGTAGTCGTTGGCGATCGTGTATCCGGCGATGTACTCCCCCGCGTCGGCCGGTGAGATGTTGCGCGCCGTCCTGCCGATCACGATGGCGACCTCGCCCTCGTAGTTGAGCCACTTGCAGCCCTCGGGGCGCACGATCGCGCCCTTGTGGGAGTTGAGGGCCGAGGTGGGCTTGTGGAAGTACGTCGGGGTGGGCGTGAGCTCGATCTGGAACTCGTCGACGCGGCTGCGGTGGTTGAGATGGACGGCGACGACCTTCGAGGGGACGACCGGAGGAAGGTGGTGGGCTTCCTCCACCTTGACTCGGCGGCCGTCGCCTGCGACCAGTTCGTCGTCCTCGCGGACGACCTGGACGGCCGCGCCGTCCAGGAGAATGCGGCGGTACTCGGGCATGGGGGACTCCTAGGCGCGGCTGTGGGGGTTGTGCGGGGCGGGGTGTGCGGGCAGGCCGTTGCCGGTCCAGCCCTCGGCGGGGCGGTCGAACCACAGGTGGACCTGGCCCGTGCCGATCGAGTTCTCGTACTCGCCGTACTGGCGCGCCCTGGCGACGCAGGCGCGCTCTCCGAGGGCGCCCGCCATCATCAGGTAGTGGAAGAACTTGGCCTCGGGCTTGAACTTCCAGAACTCGTCCATCGTGTCGAGGACCTTGTCGTGGCGGCCTTCCTTGAACCAGGCGATGCGTTCGTGGTCGGCCTCGCGCGCCTCGGCGGTGAAGATGTGTGCGGGGTCGCTCGATTCGTGGTCGCGCAGTTGCCGCAGCGGCCAGAAGGTGTGCGAGAGGGCACCCGAGGCGATGAGCAGGACGCGGCGGCCAGGGGTGGCGGCGATGCCGTCGGCGAGTGCTCGCCCGAGGCGCAGATGGTCCTCCGTGTCACCGGTCTGGCAGACACCGATGGTGACCCACTTCTTGTCGGGCAGGCCCTCGCCGAGGTACTTCCACAGATTGGTCGTGGCGTAGTAGACCGGCAGGTACGGGTCGTCGATCGCCGTGATCCAGGTGCCGTGCCTGTCCGCGAACTTGGCTATGTTTTCGGCGAGTTCGGGGTCGCCGGGGAAGTCGTAGGGCATCCGGCACATGCCGCGCGGCAGCTCTTCGGAGGTGAAGAGGCCGGCCCGGCGCTGCTGGGCGGTGACGACGAATTCGACGGTGGTGGCCCAGTGCGAGTCCAGGACGACGACGGTGTCGTACTCCTGGGAGGCATCCCGCCCGAAGACGTCTCGCCGCAGTTCGTTCAGGCCGGTGACGAGGGTGATCTCCTTGCCCTCGTTCAGTTCCAGGCGCGTCTCCTTCGGGAGCACGATGGTGGGTACGTGGGCGAGCAGCCCCGCCCCGACGATCTCACCCATGGTCCCGCCAGCCCTTCGGTGACGTCACGGTGTTCTTGAGGTCGCAGTAGAAGTCGAAGCTCCAGGTGCCTCCCTCGCGGCCCACCCCGGAGTGCCGGGAGCCGCCGAAGGGCGCCTGGAGGTCGCGTACGAAGAAGCAGTTGACCCAGACGGTGCCGGCGACGAGCCGGTCGGTGACGCGCTCGGCCCGCTCGCGGTCGCCGGTGGCGACGGTGGCGGCGAGCCCGAAGCGGGTGTCGTTGGCCAGGCGGACCGCCTCGTCCTCGTCGGCGAACGTCTGCAGCGTCAGGACGGGGCCGAAGACCTCCTCCTGCACGATCTCGGAGTCCTGGGCGACATCGGTCAGCAAGGTCGGCGCGTAGCACTGGCCTTCGCCCCGGTGGCCGCCGATGACGGCGCGGGCCCCGGCCGCGAGTGCCCGCTGCACGAAGCCGTCGATCTTCTCCAGCTGGCGGGGGTGGATGTTCGGGCCGATGTCCGTGGCCTCGTCGCGCGGGTCTCCCTGGCGCAGGGCCGATGCCTTCTCGGTGAAGCGTCGGGTGAACTCCTGCGCGATCGTCTCCTCGACCAGGATGCGGGTCGCGGCCAGGCACACCTGTCCGGCGTTGTCGTACTGCTCCACGGCCAGGTCGACGGCGAGGTCGAGGTCGGCGTCCGCGAAGACCAACAGCGGGGACTTTCCGCCGAGTTCGAAGCTGGCGGGCACCAGGTTGGCGGCCGCCGCCGCGGCGATGGTCTTCGCCGTGGGCACCGATCCGGTGAAACTGATGCGGCGCACGTCGGGGTGGGAGACGAGGGCACCGCCGGCCTCGGCGCCGTAGCCCTGCACGACGTTCAGGACTCCGGCGGGCAGTCCGGCCTCGGCGGCGATGTCGGCGAACAGAGAGGCGGTGAGAGGCGACCACTCGGCGGGCTTGAGGATGACGGTGTTGCCCGCGGCGAGCGCCGGGGCGATCTTCCAGGTGGCGAGCATCAGCGGTGCGTTCCACGGAGTGATCAGGACGCAGGGGCCCGCCGGATCCCAGCTGACGTGGTTGGTGTGGCCGCGGCCCGCGGCGGAGCCGCTCGTATATGTCGTGAAGTCGTCGTGGCCGAGGCGAAGGAGCCAGTCGGCGAAGAAGCGGAAGTTGTGGGCCACGCGGGGCATCACGCCACGTCGGTGCGAGCGCAGCAGGGCGCCGTTGTCATGGGTCTCGACGATCGAGAGGTCCTCGATGCGCTTCTCGACGGCGTCGGCGACGGCGTGCAGGATCCGGGCCCGTTCCGCGCGCGGGGTGGCGGCCCAGCCCGGGAAGGCCGCGCGGGCCGCGGCGACGGCGGCCGAGGCTTCCGTCGCCGTCCCGCGGGCGATCTCGCCGAGGACGCTCCCGTCGATCGGCGAGACGTCCACGAAGGTGTCGGTGGAGGCGACGCGTTCGCCGCCGATCCAGTGCCGGGCGTCGACGGTGACACCGGCCACGGTGAGGGTGTGTTCGCTCATGTCCAGTCTCCAAGTGGCGTGTGGTAAGCGGGAGTTACTCGGCGTCGGAGGTGCCGGACTCGAGCAGCGTGCCGCCGTCCCACACCACGCCGACCTGCCGGTAGTAGGCGGCGATCGGCTCCCTGATCTCCAGTCGGGCCAGCTCCTCGGTGGGCGCTTCGAACAGCTCCAACTCCGCGTCACCGGCCCACGCTTGACCGGCCTCGAAGGACGCGGCGCCCGTCTCGATCAGCTCGTCGAGAGCCAGGCCCTTGCCCTTTTCGATCGAGGGCAGCCAGCGGTGGTGGGCCATGGGGTGGCTGTTGACGAAGCCGTTGGCCACGGACGGCTCGCGCAGGGTGACCACGGCCTGGGCCAGGCGACGGTCGGCCGCGGCAAGTGTCGCGCCGAAGCGGGCGCCCGCTTCGATCCGCGGAGCGGGCCCGTAGGGGTGCGGCCGGGTCTGGTGGATGGAGCCGAGCTTCTTCGGGTAGCCCTGGTGCAGGCCGCGCGCGACGGCGAAGTCCTTGTCGACCCAGATGTACACGCACCGCGAGTAGGTGCGCCCCTTGTACCGGCAGCGCACGACCGCGAAGGCCTCCTTGTACTGGGCGAGCACGGGATCGAGCAGCTGGCGCCCGTCCGCGGCACAGGACTGCCAGTCGGCCCAGATCAGGGCAACGGCGCCGGGGTCCTCGTCGGCCAACTCCAGCGGTTCGGGCAGGAGTTCACGCACGCGGGCGGGGTCGGTGCGGTACTCGACGGTGAGCAGGTCGCCGGAGTAGTGCCACGGCGGGGAGGGGATCAGCGAGGCGTCGCCGGTCGCCGTCTTGGGGTGGAAGTAACCACGGACGCTGGCCATGTCAGGGGGTTCCTTACGAGATGAGGGCGGGCTGCGCGAGGAGCTGGGCGCGGTAGCGGACGGCGCCGGTGGTGGTGGCGGGGCCGCCGAGCGCCACCACGCCGACGAGCCGGTCGTCGGCGTGGTAGCCGACGAGGACGTCGCCTTCCGGGTCGCCGTCCAGGACGCGCACGTCGGCGATGCCGAGGGCGGGTGCGCCGAAGGACTGCAGCCGGAACTCGTGCTGGTCGCTCCAGAAGGTGGGCAGCGGGGCGAACGGCGCGGGTTGCGCCCCGCCCCCCACGAGATGGGCCACGAGGCTCTTCGCGGCGTGCTTGGCGGTGTCGGTGGGGATCGACCAGTGCTCGACGCGGCGCGGTACGCCGTCGTAACGGGCATTGGGGAAGCGGGCGACGTCGCCGACGGCGACGACGTTCGGGTGGCCACCGACGCGGAGCTGCTCGTCGGCCAGGACCCCGTCGGAGAGATCCAGGCCGTTGCCGTCCAGCCATTCGGTGTTGGCGATCGAGCCGACGGACTCCACGACCACATCGGCCGGCAGCACCGTCCCGTCGGTCAGGACGACACCGGTCACCCGGTCCTCGCCCTCGAAGCCCGCGACGCCCGCACCGAGGGCGAAGCGCACGCCGCGTTCCTCGTGGCGCCGGTGCAGCGAGCCGGCCAGGAGTGCGCCGAGCGGGCGAAGCATCGGCAGCGGCTCGGGGTCGACCACCGTCACCTCCCCGACACCGAGGCCCTTCGCGGTGGCGGCGACCTCGCAGCCGATGAAGCCCGCGCCGACGACGACCACACGGACTCCGGGCCGGGTCAGTTCGTCACGCAGGCCCCGGGCGTCGGCGAGGCTGCGCACGGTGTGCCGGCCGCTGCCCGGGCCCGTGGGGCCGTCGCAGCGCAGCCTGCGCGGCCGCATTCCGGTGGCGACGACCAGGCCGTCGAAGGCGAGTTCCGTGCCGTCGTCGAGTACGACGACGCGCTCGGCAAGGCGCGCGGCGGCGACCGTGGTGCCCAGCCGCCACTCGACGTCCGCCGCGCTCGCTCGGGGCGTGAACGCGAGAGACTCGAAGGGCGCCTTCCCGGCGAGCACTTCCTTGCTCAACGGCGGCCGGTTGTACGGCATATGAGGCTCGTCGCCGATGACCGTGATCGCGCCCGTCCAGCCGGCGGCGCGCAGCTGTTCGGCGGCGCGCAGTCCGCCCATCGAGGCACCGGCGACGACGACGCGTCCCGGACCCGGTGGGACGTGAGTCGTGTCGGCCATCTCAGTCCTCGATCCGGATGGCCTGCAGCGGACAGACGTCGGCCGCTTCCTCGACCTCGTCGCGCAGCGCGTCGTCGGGGTCGCTGACGTAGGCGAGGCGCCCGTTGTCGTCCAGCTGGAAGACGTCGGGGGCCGAGAAGACGCACTGTCCGTGGTCCTGGCACTTGCTCATGTCGACGACGACCTTCATGGCCGGTCCTCCTGGAGGTGAGGGCGTCGGGGCGCTCTGCGGGAAGTGGGGCCCGGCTGCATGGCCGGGCCCCGGCCAAAGGGGTGCGGATGACCGCGCTCCCCAACTCGTTTGGCTTCAAACAACATAGGAAGCGAACGGGCGCTGGTCAAGAGCTATCCAGATGGATAAATTCTTGCCCCACACCCCTTGCGGAGAGGGGCGGCCATCCATACCGTTTGGCACCAAACAACGGGCGGACACCGGTCTGGCGTCCGTACCCCGACGCCGGGCCTCCGCCGGGCGGGCCACGTCGCCCCGGCCGCCCGCAGCCACGCCCCGTTCACATCCGCCGAGGAGACATCGGTGAGCGCTCAAGACACCCCAGAAGTCCGCACAGCCATGGACCGGCTCGCCGCCGACGGCATCGACGTGGTCCGGGTGACGTATCCCGACCTGATCGGCACCGACCGCGCCCGCGACATCCTGCTCGACCACCTGCCCGCCGCCTGCGACCACGGCCTCGCCTTCTGCCGCGCGGTCTACCACACCAGCCCGCAGGGCGACGTGGTCCCGGTCCGGGGCGGACTCGACGCAGGCCTCCCGGACGTGACCGTACGACCCGACCTCTCCACCTCCCGCGCACTCCCCTGGGAGCCTGGCGTCGCCTGGTGCCTGGGCGAGACGACCGACCCCGCCACCGGCTCCCCCAGCCCGGAGTCCCCGCGCGACCTGCTGCGCTCGGTGCTCGCCCGCTGCGAACAAGCCGGGCTGCGGCCGATCATCGGCCCCGAGCTCGAGTACTTCCTGCTCGAACAGGACACGGCCGCGCCGACCGGCTGGCGCCGCTACGGGCAGGGCGTCACCGGCGCCGTCTACACCGCCGGTCTGCGGGCCGACGCCGACAACACCCTGCTGCCCACTCTGCGCACGCTGCGCGATCTCGATATCGGCGTCATCAGCGCGAACCACGAATTCGACGCGGGGCAGTTCGAGATCAACCTGACCCACTCGGAGGCGATGGACGCCGCCGACCGCGCCTTCCTCTTCAAGTCGGCCGTCAAGGAACTCGCCCGCAAGGAAGGGAAGTTGGCCACCTTCATGGCCAAGCCCTTCAACGACGCGGGAGGCTCCGGCTTCCACCTCCACTTCTCCGGCGAGGCCGCCGGCGACTCCGCCGCCGAGGAAGGCCGCAACGTCTTCGACGACCCCTCGGGCGCCTACGGCCTGTCGGACACCGCCCGCCACGCCATCGCCGGCATCCTCGCGCACGCACCCGCGCTCGCGGCCGTGCTCAACCCGACCGTGAACTCGTACAAGCGCTTCGGGCCCGACACCCTCGCACCGTGGCTGATCGACTGGGGCCTCGACAACCGCAGCGCCATGGTCCGCATCCCGCCCGAGCGCGGCTCCGGTGCCCGCCTGGAGCTCCGGCTCGGCGACGCCGGCGCCAACCCGTATCTCGCGATCGCGGCGCTCTGCGCCGCCGCGCTCCTCGGCATTCAGGACGGCAAGGAGCCGCCGGCGCCCCTGGAGGGCTACGGCTACGACCCCGAGAAGTCCCACATGCTGCCGACGACGCTGCCCGCCGCGCTCGACGCCCTCGAAGCGGACGACGCGCTGGCCGGGGCCCTGGGCAAGGACTTCGTCGAGTCCTTCCTCACCTACAAGCGCGACGAGGTCGACCGCTTCAACCGCCGCGTCACGGACTGGGAGTTCACCGAGTACGCGTACCACCTCTGAGCAGCCGCCCCACCTTCAGGAGCACCCTCATGACGAACCCGACCGACGCCATCGCCCCGACCGACCCCATGCCGCTCGCCGACGTCGACCTCGCAGACCTCGACAACTTCACCGACGGCGTCACCCCCTGGCGCATGTTCCACACCCTGCGCCACGAGGACCCGGTCCACTGGCAGCCGGAGGAGGCCCCCAACTCGGGCTTCTGGGCCGTCACCCGGCACGAGGACATCGCACGCGTCGACCGCGACGCCGAGACGTTCACCTCCACCAAATTCGTCAACCTCGAAGAGGTCGACGACGACCAGATCAAGAAGCGCGCCTCCATCCTGGAACTCGACGGCGTGCGTCACCGCGCGATGCGCAGCCTGCTCCAGCGCCAGTTCGGCGCGAGCGTCATCAACAGCTACACCGACTTCCTGCGCGGGCTGACCGCCAAGACCCTGGACGCGGCGCTCGCCAAGGGCAGCTTCGACTTCGTCAAGGAGGTCTCCGCCGACTTCCCCATCAACGTCCTGGCCCGCCTGTTGGACGTACCGCCGGAGGACAACCAGCAGCTCATCGACTGGGGCAACCGGATCATCGGCAACACCGACCCCGACTACGCGGACGTGCTCCTCGGCAGCGAGGAGAGCGAGAAGTACCGCGACCTGCCGTTCCGCTCCCCGGCCTCCCTCGAAGTCTTCGAGTACGGGCGCGAGTTGGCCCGGCAGCGGCGCGGCGGCCACGGCACCGACCTGGTCTCCAAGCTCGTCAACGAGACCCCCCGCGACGGAGTGCCGCTGTCCGGACAGGACTTCGACAACTACTTCCTGCTCCTCGTCGTCGCCGGCAACGAGACCACCCGCCACACCATCACCCACTCCATGCTGGCGCTGCTCCAGCACCCGGAACAGCTGGCTCGCCTCCAGGAGAACCCCTCCCTGATCCCGACAGCGGTCGAGGAGTTCCTGCGCTGGGCGTCCCCCGTCTACCACTTCCGCCGCACCGCGACCCGCGACGTCGAACTCGGCGGCAAACAGGTCAAGGAGGGCGACAAGGTCGTCATGTGGTACGCCTCCGGCAACCGCGACGAGAAGGTCTTCGCCAACCCGTACGACTTCGACGTCGCCCGCGCCGACAACGACCACGTCACCTTCGGCAAGGGAAGCCCGCACCTGTGCCTGGGCAACCTGCTGGCGCGCACCGAGATCCGCATCATGTTCGAGGAGCTCATCCCGCGCCTGGCCGGCATCCGCCTCACCGGCGACGTCCCACGCGTCCGCTCCAACTTCATCAACGGAATCAAGAAGCTGCCCGTGGAAGTCACGCTCGCCTGAGGAGTCGCCTCCTGCCGTCAGCCACCAAGGCGCTGCGCGAGACCGACCAACTCGCGCAGCCGCAACACCCGCCCGCCGAACCCCGGCAGAGGGACATGCAGCGGCTCGACCCATCGCACGGGGATCGCACCGAGCCCGTAGCGGGCTCCCGCCAGGCCACCGGTGACTGCGGCAACCGTGTCGGTGTCACCACCGATGTCGACGGCCGCGCACAATGCATCCTCGAACGTGGTCGTGGTGCGCAGAGCCCAGACCGCCGACCCAAGGCAGGGCCAGACCGCGCCGTTGAACTCGGTCGCCAGATCGGGATGCCAGTCGGGGGCGAGGACCGCGGCGTAGCGCGGGCGGTGGTCAGGATGGACGAGATCCAGGATGTCGGCGAGCGCGTCGAGGGGATCGGCGTCTGCCAGGGTGACACGGACGATTTCATGGAAGATGGCGGTGCCTTCCCAGGCCGCGCGATCTCCATGGGTGAGGGCGGCGATGCGCCGGGCGGCATCCATTGTGGCCGATTGACCGGCACGGGCGAAGTGGATCGCGGACGTCGACGCCCTCATCAAGGAGCCGTTGCCGGCGGCTCGTTGGTTGACCTGGAAATGGATGGCCGCGGCCTGGTCCCACGGCATGCCGTTGGTCAGGACGTCCTCGGTCTGCAGGCCGATGTCTTTGGGTTCCGACGCCGCCCACTTCCTGAAGCGCGCGAAGATGTCGGGCAGATCCAGGCCGCGGTGGTCCAGCAGCGACTCCCCGACCAGCACGGCCATCTGCGTGTCATCCGTCGCCTCCCCCGGATCCCAGCCGCCGCCCCCGCACATCTCGCCGCCGACACCCGGCCTGGGAAACCGCGCGGAGAACGCTCCTTCGGGGCCGAACTCAAAGGGGGCTCCCAGCGCGTCACCCACCGCCGAGCCGACAACAGCACCGATGACACGCTCCATACGCTTCACGAGCGCAGGTTACCGAGACAGAGCTGCAGTCCTACGGGGCCCGCTCCCACCCGATGTGCCAATCCCCCCTGTCACAGCCGGCTTCGGCGCCGCGCAAACCCCTGTCGGCCGCGCAGCGCCTCGTGCCAGACTCCGCGCATGCCCATTCGATACCCGCGCCCCCTGCGTCCCGGTGACCGTATCGGTGTCACCTCTCCGTCGAGCGGTGTGTCGAAGGAGTTGGGTGCGCGGCTCCAGGTCGCCGTTCGTACGGTGCAGGACCTTGGGTACGAGGTCGTCGTCGGGCAGTGCATGGGCGGTTCCCGGCACGTGAGTGCCTCGGCCGCCGATCGTGCGGGCGAGTTGATGTCGATGCTGACCGATCCGACCATCAGCGCGGTCGTTCCGCCGTGGGGCGGGGAGACGGCGATCGATCTGGTCCCGCTGCTCGACTGGGACCGGCTGCGCGACGCCGAGCCCACCTGGCTCGTCGGGTTCTCCGACGTCTCGACCCTGATCACCCCGCTGACCTTGCTCACCGGCACCGCGACCGTCCACGGCAACAACCTCATGGACACGCCTTATCGCGTGCCCGACGGACTGCTGACATGGCTCGACATCGTCGCCGCTCCCCCAGGTCACCGCTTCACGCAGACCCCGCCCGGCCACCACCGTTCCGGAGGCTTCGACGACTTCGCCGTCTTCCCGGACATCCGCGAGTACACGCTGGACGTCCCGGGCACCTGGACCCGGCTCGACGGCAGTGGCGACGTGGAGGCCGAGGGGCGGCTGATCGGCGGCTGCATCGAGACGCTGTGCAATCTCGCGGGAACCCCCTACCTCGACACCTCGGCCTTCGCCCGCGACGAGTCCCCCGACGGGCTCCTCGTCTACGTCGAGGCGTGCGAGGACAACGCCTTCACCATCTGCCGCAACCTGCACGGCATGAAGCTCGCCGGCTTCTTCGACCACGCGAACGCGATCCTCGTCGGCCGGACCGACGCCCCGGACCGCCGCACCCTCACCCAGCACGAGGCCGTGCTCGACGCACTCGGCTCCCTGAACGTGCCGATCGTCGCCGACCTGGAATGCGGCCACCTCCCGCCCTACATGCCCATCGTCAACGGCGCACTCGGCCGCATCGTCCACACGCCGACCCGAAGCGAGCTGACGCAGACCTTGGCCTGACGACGTCGGCGGGAGGGCCCAGGCCTCTCGGCCCAGCGCACCCGCAACCCGCGAAGGCCCACCGGAGGCCAAACCCGCCCGCCGATCCCACGTACACCTGGGCCGAACACCCCGAGCACGTCCGGCCGCACACTCAACTCGTCTCGGCGAAACCGTAGTCGGTCCAGTTGTCGATCACCCGCTGCCGCACCTCGTCCGGGAACGAGTTCGCGAACGAGGCGGTGACGCCCGGGGCTCGACCCTCGAACTGTCCGGGCAGCAGACAGCTCATGACGGACTTGCCGCCCCTGCCCGTGCGCACCTCCTCTTCCGTGAGGTACGGAACCATCGGGATCCCCGGCGCCTGCGGATAGACGTATTCGCCCGTGCCCGGGTGGTAGCGGGTCGCCATGGCCCACACCAGCTGGTCGACGTCGGTGATGTCGATGTCGTCCGCGACCAGGACGACCTTGGGCACCAGCCAGCCCGTGTGCGAGCCGAAGAGGACCCCGGCCACGGCGTCCGCCAGCTCCTTCTCCCCCATCCCGGTCGCCGCCAGTCGCCCCGTATCGATCGACACGGCGATCCAGCAGGTCGCGGCCTCGTACGAGCACCAGGCCATGGACACGGGCAGGCCGGCGGAACGCAGTACGTCCAGGGACGTGGCCGAGATCATCGTGCCCCAGATGGTGTGGTTCTCCTCCGGGGGCAGACCCGCCACGCAGACAGGGAGGATGGCCTCGTTCCGGTGGGTCACCGCCTCGACGTGGAAGACGGGCTGCGGCTTGCTGTCGGCGAAGGAGTAGCCGTGGTACTCCCCCATGGGCCCTTCGGGAGCCGTCTCGTCGTGGCTGATCCAGCCCTCGAGGACGATCTCGGCGTTGGCCGGCACGTACAGGCCGTTGGTCTCGGTACGGACCACCTCGACGGGGCTGCCGGTCAGCGCGCCGACGTAGCCGTCCTCGTCGACCCCGGCGGGCAGCGGCATGCCTGCGGCGGCGAGCGCCGCCGGCGGGGCGCCGAGCACCATCGCCCAGGGGGTGGGCTCGCCCTTCTCGCGCCACATCCGGTGGATCATTCCGATGTGCTGCTGCGGCATGGCAGGGCCGACCAGCGTGTCACGGGAGTTGAGCATGGTGCGGGCGACCGACCAGCTCGTCCACCGACCGTCGGGCGTGCGCACCACATGGAAGCCGTACGTGCCGAGGTAGCGGCCGCCGTCCTGTTCGTGCAGCAGCGGAACCGGGAAGCGGCGGAGGTCGACGTCGCGTCCGCGCACCATGTTCTCCTTGCAGGGGCCGGTCTGTACGACACGTGGGGCGACGGGGTCGGCGTGCATGGCGGAGACGAGGTGTTCCAGCAGAGCGCGGGGGGTCGTGTCGCGCGGCAGTCCGAAGTGCGCGGCGATCCGACCGTAGGCACCACCCTTGAGAGGGCTCAGACCGGCGGGCGCGCCGAGGATCCTGAATCCCGCGTCTCCCTCGGTGAGGTTGCCGAACAGCGGTGCTGCGCTGCGGGTTTCGTAGACGCGGCGGGTGACGGCACCGGCTTCAAGAGTGGGACTGACCGGCGTCTGGATGTCGACCGCGTCTGCGGTGTCGAGCAACTCCTGCACAAAGTCACGGAAGTTGAGTGCACTGCCGCGTTGAGTCATGACACATCCTGTTCTCTATACGTGAGTTGGGGCGACCGACGCGATGCCTCAGACGCTCTTCGCGTCCCGAACGGGACCGCCCAGTGCAGCCGTTCCCATGCCCTGCCACCGCTTGGCGGCGGGCATGTCCAGGTCGAACTGGTCGAGGACGCGCGCCACGATGTGGTCGACGAGGTCCGCGATGGTGGTGGGGTGGTTGTAGAACGCGGGCACCGGCGGCATGACCGTGGCGCCCATGCGGGTCAACTCGAGCATGTTCTCCAGGTGTACGGCCGACAGCGGGGTCTCCCGCGCCACCAGGACAAGGCGCCGCCGCTCCTTGAGCATCACGTCCGCCGCGCGCCCGATCAGCCCTTCCCCGTATCCCGTGCGAATGGAGGCCAGCGTCTTCATGCTGCACGGCACGACGACCATGCCGTCCACCCGGAAGGACCCGCTGGAGATCGACGCCCCCTGGTCGTCGGGGCTGTGGCACACCGATGCCATCGCCTGCACCTCGCGCACGCCGAGCCCGGTCTCCTGGGCGAGTGTTGCCCGCGCCCAGCGGCTGACGACCAGGTGTGTCTCCACGCCCAGTTCCGCCAGTACCTCCAGGAGCCGTACACCGAAGGGCGCACCGGTCGCTCCTGTCATCGCGACGACAAGTCTCACGTCCGTCGCCACCTCCGTCTCGCGTCAGCGCTCTCACCAAAAAAGGACGTACACGCCCTATCCCTTCGAAGGTATAGTACGTGTACGTCCTAATCAATTCCGGAAGGGCAGCGCAGAGCGATGAACGGAACCGACACTCCGCCCGACGGCACGTCCGGCACCTCCGCCACCATCCACGCCGCGCTCGACGGACTCGGCCCCCTGGCGCGCCAGCTCGGCCAGATCCACACCCGCCTGTGGCACGAGCAGGTCCACCAGGATCTGACCGGCCCCCAGTTCACCGCGCTCGGCCTGCTCCGGACACACGGACCCATGGATCAGGGCACGCTCGGCACCCTCGCCAGCCTCGACAAGTCGACCGCGGCGCCGATGCTGGAACGCCTCAAGCGCCGCGGCCTCGTGGCGATCACGAAGGACGACAAGGACCGGCGGCGCAAGCTCGTCACCATCACCGACGCGGGCCGCGAGCTGGCCACATCTCTCGCGCCCGCCGTCGTCGCCATCAGCGAAGAGATCCTGGCCCACTTCAACCCCGTCGAGCGGGAGCAGTTCCTGAGCCTCATGCGGCGCGCCGTCGAGGGAGCGCAGCAGTAGCTCGGCTCCCCGACAGCCCCCTCAATCTCCTGACTTCAGAGCTTCCCGCGCGGCGGTGAGGATCTCCTCGGACAGCGGGAATTCCCTGGTGGCGCGCGCCAGGACGAGCGCCCCGACCATCGTGCACAGCCGGGCCACGCCGTCCTGGTCGTCGGTGGCAAGCCAGTCGGCGAAGTCGCCGACCCCCTCGCTGTACACGCGGCGGGCCTCACGGTCACCCGACCCGCGAGCCATGTCGGTGGCGAGGGCCGCGGCAGGACAGCCGTCCGCCGAGTTGTCGCGGTGCGCGACGGACAGGTAGGCGTCGATCAACGCCTGCTGCGCGGCATCACGCCGCCCGTCACTCTGCTCGAGGCCGGCCGCCCGACGCTGCGTGAGCTCGCCGAACGCGTGGGCGGTGGCTTCGTCGACGAGCGCCTCCTTGGAGGCGAACTGCTTGTAGAAACCGCCATGGGTCAGGCCGGACGCCTTCATGAGCTCGGCGACGCTGACGTGCGTCCCCTGCTCACGGAACAGCCGGGAAGCGTTCTCCACGACGCGCTTGCGGTTCTCCAGCGCTTGCGCCTGCGATACGCGGCCCATCGGTCACCTCCCCGTTCTCCCCATTGGATGCCGGTACGGACGCCATTGGATGCCTGCATGGATGTCGGTTGCCATCTATCCTAGACCCTGTTTAGATTACATTCGTAATCTACTTGGCGGACCCGATCGGACGGGCCCCCGAATCGCTGGGAGCGGACATGGAACTCAAGGGCGCGGTCGCGGTCGTCACCGGGGCCAACCGAGGGCTGGGGCGCTATCTGGCCGAGCAGCTCGTACAGCGCGGAGCAAAGGTGTACGCGGCGGCACGCCGCCCCGAGACCGTGGACCTGGCGGGCGTCACCCCGCTCCGCCTGGACGTGACCGACGAGGAGTCGATCCGGGAGGCGGTCCGCGTCGCATCGGACGCGACCCTGCTGGTGAACAACGCCGGGATCTCGACCGGCACCACTCTCATCGCAGGCGAACTGGACGCGGTTCGGCTCGAGTTGGAGACGAACTTCTTCGGGCCGCTCGCCCTGACGCGGGCCTTCGCCCCGGTCATCGAGGGCAACGGCCCAGGGGCGGTGCTGAACGTGCTCTCCGCGCTCTCCTGGCTGCACCCGGCCGGTCTCGGGTCCTACGCGGCGACGAAGGCCGCCACGTGGGCGCAGACGAACGCGGTCCGCGAGGAACTGGCACCCCGCGGCATCACGGTCACCGCTCTGCACGTGGCGTACATGGACACCGACATGGCCGCCCAGGTCCCCGCCGACCAGAAGGTCGCCCCCGCGGATGTGGCAGCCCAGGCCCTCGACGCCGTAGAGGACGGCCTCCCCGAGATCCTGGCCGATGAAGTGACCCGTCAGGTCAAGAGGGGTCTGGCCACGGTGCCGAATCCGGCGTGAAGTCCCAGGGGTGACGTGGTGTGGGTCAGGGACGCGCGCTCAGCGGGGGTCGGTGCGCCAGATGAAGACCTCGGTGCTCGGCCCGCGTTCGGAGAATCGGCCTGACGGGGAGACCTCGCGCAGCAGTCGGCGCAGGTCCGTCTCGAATGCGTCGAGCCCCGTGCCGAACAGGTGTGGCGCCGAGAACGACATCGAGAACACCCCGGCGACCAGATCGTCAGCGGTGCGTTCCAGTGGCTGGCCACCGGGCACGACATGGCGCTGCGGACCGGAGAACCCCGCCCTCGTGAGCACCGCGGCCTCACCGCCCGGCGTCCCGTGCGGCAGCACGCCCCGGCCGGCCCGGCGGACCGGTCCCAGATACCGCTTCACCAGCTCGTCCATGGCCGAATAGGGCACCGCCGGATGTGGAAGGCCCTCGACACTTCGCGTCTCCGACTCTGTCTCCGTTTCCGCTTCCGTCTCCGTCTTCACGTCGGAGATGTGCGCGAGCACCCCGCCGGTACTGAGCATGCCCCTGATGGTTGCCGCGACCAGGTCACGGTCCATCCAGTGGAAGGACTGGGCGAAGGTGGCGACGTCGAACATGCCGAGGCCCGCCGGCAGATCCTCGCCCCGGGCCTGGACCCACCGCGTCTTCCCGGTCACGCCCTCCTCGGCGGCTTCACGTGTGGCTTCGGCGATCATCCCGCGGTCCGGGTCCACGCCGACGATCTCGCCGAACAGATGCGCCAGGGTCAGGGCGATGACGCCCGGTCCACATCCGACGTCGATGAGCCGCCCCCGCCCGTCAAGCTTCAGAACGTCGGCGAGCATGTCCGCCAGCCCGGGGGCGTACGGCAGTCGCCCGCGCCGGTAGTGGCGAGCTGTCCCGGCGAACAAGGTGTCGTCCCACTCCCATCCGCCGACCATCCCCACCCACCGCCCGTCACAGAGTTCCCGCACCTGTCCGCCGCCCGATGATTCCACGGCTTGATCTGATGGAGCGTCGGGACACAGGGTGAGATCTTCGTGTCCTGACAGGTGAGGGCGGTACGGCCGGACGGTAGCGTGCCATCACATGCCGTTTCCCGATGAGGTCGTCTCCCCCCTTGGCAGTCGTGGACCACCGGTCGCAGTGGCCATCGGAGTTCGAGCAGTTGGCCAGGCAGTTGCGTGTGGCCATGGGTGGGGTGCCCGTGGCCATCGATCACGTGGGGTCCACCTCGGTGCCGGGTCTCGCGGCCAAGGACTGCATCGACGTCCAGATCCGGGTGCCTTCGATCGACGAGGCGCGGGACGTCGCCCTGCTCTCGGCGATCGGCTTCCGGTGTCGGCCCGAGCCGTGGAACCGCACGGAGGTGTCGGGCGGGATCCCGTGCCGCAAACTCGTCTTCGCACCTCCGGCCGGCGCCAGGGCCTGCAATGTCCATCTCCGGGAGAGCGCAGGCGCAGGTGCCCGCTACGCGCTCCTGTTTCGCGACTACCTGCGGGCCGACGCGCCCGCCCGGCGGGCCTGGGGAGCGTTCAAGCAGAGGCTGGCGGCGAGCGTGCCCGACCTGTTCGACTACGGTCGGATCAAGGCGCCCGCCACCGAAATCCTGATGGCGGCGGCCGAGCGGTGGGCGGCGGACACCGCCTGGTTCGTACCGCCGCAGACCCCTCCGGAATCCCCGTGACCGCGAGCGGCAGCCGATGCGCCAACTCCCTTGACCGCCGCAGACACCGACATCACGCCTACCCCCGCCCCTCATCCCCAATCCATGATTTCGATCATGGGTAATCGGAGCGCTTTCCCCCTAGCATTGCGGGCCGTGAACAGACACCCGAAGCGCAAGAAGCTCGTCCTCCTCGGCGTGGCGGGCGCCCTCACCGGTGCGGTGGTCGCAGCCGGCGCCATGTGGCCGGACACCGAGGCCACGGCGGCGGCGGACGGCGCACAACAGCGTTCCGTGGCGGCGGAGCTCAAGCACTGGCCGGCGCCCGCGGCGAAGAAGCTGGCGAAGGTCATCGCAGCACATGACCACCAGGGCGCGTACGCGGTCTTCGACGCGGACAACACCACGTACCGCAACGACCTCGAAGAGGCTCTGCTCCCCTTCCTGGAGATGAAGGGCGTCCTGACGCGCGACACCATGGACCCGTCCTTGAAGATCATTCCTTTCAAGGACACAGCCACGCACAAGGAGACGCTGACCGAGTACTACGCCCGCCTGTGCGACATCGATGACCAGGTCTCGTATCCGTGGGCCGCGCAGATCTTCTCCGGGTTCACGTTGAAGCAACTCAAGGGCTACATCGATGAGTTGCTGGCCTATGACAAGCCGCTGCCGGGCGGGGTGAAGCCGCCGCAGTTCTCGACGGGCATGCAGGAGCTCTACCGCACGCTGAGCAAGCACGGCATCAAGGTGTACGTCGTGAGCGCCGCGAGCGAGGACCTCGTACGGATGGTGCTCGCCGATCCCAAGTACGGCTACGGTGTGCGGCCCGAGAACGTACTGGGCGTCTCCGCCCTGCTCAAGGATCGCAAGACGGGTGAAGTGACCAGCTCCCGCAAGGAGATCGCCGCGGGCCACTACGACCAGGCGAAGCTGGCCGATCACGAACTGACGCCCACCCTCTGGGCGCCCGCCACCTGGTACGAGGGCAAGCTCGCCGCGATCAGCACGTACATCGACGCCTGGCAGAAGCCGATCCTGGCCGCGGGCGACACCCCGAAGAGCGACGGCCCGATGCTGCTGCGGTCGACGGACGTGGAACACGGCGGCGTGCGCGTGTGGGTCAACCGCAAGGACAGCTACATGAAGGAGATCGACGGCATGAAGGCCGCGGGGGCGAAGCGGCAGAAGGAGCTGGGCCAGAAGGTCACGGCGGACAAGCGTTGGCTGACGGTGACGCCGGAACAGATCCGCTGACGCAGATCGCCGACCTGGGGTCGCCAAGGATCGGCCCCGGCGGCGGCCAACGCCCGTGCAGTGTCCGGCCGGTTCTCCATGACCGCCTCCCAGAGCGCGGCCGTCCCGTCGTCGAGCGCGTCCACATCCCGTACGCGTCGCGCCAGTTCCGCCACGACCTCCGGTGAGCCGAAGGCCGCCGCCCGGTGCAACGGCCGTCCCCCGCCGCACACTTCAGGGTCAGCGCCCTGATCGAGGCGCCGCCGGATGCTGTCGGCGTCCTTCCAGTCCGCCCATTTCACGCCTGACCAGCCGCTGTTGACCTCTGCCATCGTCCGCCCTCCCCCACTGCACGGGCAGCTCATCGCACCGTCCCCGTACGAACACCATCGCAGAGGGGTCTGACAACGCCGGTCCCTGGCGCGGTCGATCAGCCGAGGCGCACGTCCGCCGAGCGCGACGGAACGGCGTCGAGCGAGGCGACCATCGCCTCGTCGAGCACGATCGCGCCGGCCGCGATATTGGCCTCGAGATGGTCGGGGTCCGCGGTCCCCGGGATGAGCAGCGTGTTCGGGGAGTGCCGGAGCAGCCAGGCCAGACCGACCTGCGACGGCGTGCTGCCGAGGGACTGCGCGACAGCCAGTACCGCGGGCTCCTCCGTCACCTTGGGAATGCCCGGGAACGCGCCGCCCAGCGGGAAGTAGGGCACCCAGGCGATTGCCTCGGCGGCGCACATCTCCACCATGGTCTCGTCGTCGCGCGACACGAGGCTGTACGCGTTCTGGACGCACACGATGCCCGCCGGAATCGCCCGGCGCAGGCCCTCGGCCGTCACGCTGCTCAGCCCGATCGCGCCGATCATGCCCTCGTCGCGCATCGCGGTCATGGCCGCGAGCTGGTCGTCGATGTCGACCACCTGGTCGCCCTCGGCCCGGAGCCCGGGTCCGGAGTCGAGCCGCCGCAGGTTCACCACCGGGACCTGGTCGACACCCAGGGATTTGAGGTTGTCCTCGACACTCGCCCGGAGCTCCTCGGGCCGCTGCGCGGGACGCAGGGGGATGCGACCGCCCGGATCGGGGTCGGCGCCGACCTTGCTCACGACGAGTACGCCGTCCTCGGGGCGGAGCGCCTCGCGCAGGAGTCCGTTGACCAAGGTGTTGCCGTAAAAGTGAGCGGTGTCGATGTGATCGACGCCGAGCTCGACCGCGCGGCGCAGGAGGGCAAGGGCGCCGCGGCGGTCGTCGCGCAGGCGCTCCAGCTGCATCGCGCCGAAGCCGACGCGAGAGACCGTGCGGCCCGCGAGCTGTCCGGGGCCGCCGGGGCGCGTCGAGCCCGTGGCCGTGGTGTCTGAGGAAGGAGTGCCGGTGGTCGTCAAAGGAAGTCGCTCCTGTGGGACGATAGGCGTAAGCGGAGGAACCTCCGCTCTCTCGACCGTACCACTACCGGAGGGACCTCCGCTTTGACTCCGCCGGAACCGACGCCCACCGGCGCCCCCGCAGACGCGCCCCCGCCCGCCGACCGCGGCGAACGCCCCCTGCGCGCGGACGCTCTGCGCAACCGCGAGAACCTCGTGACCGTCGCGCGGGCAGCCTTCGCCGCCGCCGAGGGCACCGTCGCCCTGGAGGCCATCGCCCGCGAGGCCGGCGTCGGGATCGGCACGCTCTACCGCCACTTCCCCACCCGCGAGGCGCTCCTCGAGGCCGTCTACGCCGCCGAGCTCGACGCCGTCACCATGAGCGCTCCCGCGCTGCTCGCAGAGCTCCCGCCCGATGTCGCGCTCCGCGCCTGGCTGGACAACTACGCGAAGTTCACGGCGACGAAGCGCGGAATGATCGACACGCTGCGCGCCGGCTGGGCCTCGGGACGACTCACGACCCCGACCACGCGCGAACGGATCACGGCCGCGATCCGGACGATCCTGGCGGCAGGAGCCGAAGCGGGCTCACTCCGCGGCGACGTCGACCCGGACGACGTCACCGCGATCGTCCTCGGAACGTTCCTGTCGACGGCCGCCACCGGCACGCCCGAACAGACCGGCCGAATGCTCGACCTCGTCGTCGATGCCGTGCGCCCGAAGTCTCAGCGCTAGGTGCTCTCGTTTGGATCATGCCGGGCTCGAGGGGCCTGGTTCCTGATCCGGCCTGATCCGAACGAAAGACCCTAGGGGCGGCGGAGGCCATCGGCCGGATCGTCACTCCGCGTCGGATCCGCGTCGGAATTGCCGAGCAGCTCCAACGTCGTGTCCAGCGCCGCCTCCAGATGGGCGATGCTGCCGGTGGCCATGAGGACGCTCACCCCGCCCTGCACCGTGGCGACCAGGGTGGCCGCCGTACGGTCGGCGTCCAGCGCGGGGTCCATCCGCCCGCTTTCCTGCATGCACCGCACTCCGTCCCGCAGCGCGGCCTGCCACTGGGCGAGCAGTTGCCCGGTCAGCTGCTGCGATGCGGGCGTTCTGCGGCCCAGCTCGGTCATGAGCACGCCCAAGGGGCAGGTGACGCCCTGCCGTTCGTAGCGCCGGACGACCGCGTCGCGCCAGTCCCGCCAAGCCTGCCAGGTGTCCAGCCTGCCGAGGTCGTCCAGGTGGGGCTGCTGGTCCGCCAGGATCCGGTCCGCCTCCAGGGCGGCGACGGCGAGGAGCAGTTCGTCCTTGCCGCCGGGGAAGTAGTGGAAGATCTGACTCTTGCTGGTCGCGGTGCGGGCACGGATGTCGTCGAGGGTCGTCGTGGCAGCGCCCCGCTCCCTGATCTCCGCGGCGGCGCCCTCGACGATGCGTAGCCGGGTCGCGGCACCTTTCACGGTCAGGCGCGCTGCTGTCGTCCCGCTGGCGGTCATGGATTCCCTCGCTGCCACTGTGGACCTGCTGGTCCATTTTACGTGGCAGCGGCCGGGCCACCCGGCTACGGCCGGACCGGTACGGGGCTGGGCCCGCCCAGGGGTTCCCCGGGCGGGCCCAGCGGTGCTGCTCCGGCGTCAAATCAGTCGTTGGAGCAGTGGTTGCCGAGCGCCGGGTCCAGCAGGCCGATGACGCTGATCGAGTTGCCGCAGACGTTGGCGTCCACGTCGATCGGTACCTGGATGACGTTGCCGGAGACGAAGCCGGGCGAGTTGGCGGCAAGGCCGTCCGCATCGCCGTCGGCGCTGGCCACGCCTGCCCCTGCGAGGGCGGTGACGGCGCCCAGGGCGGCAGTGACGATATAGGTCCGGATACGCATTCTTCTCCTCAAGTGAGATGACGGTACTTCCGAACCAATAACACCCTTATCACCCTCCGCACGCTATTCATTGCACCCATCAGGGGCGTCGGGCAGCGGGCCTCCGGGGGCGGATGCAGAGACTCGCATTCGGGCGGTCAGCTCGGGAACATCCCCGCCGTCGCATGGATCCACGTACCCGTGACCGAGGAAGCGGCGTCCGACGCGAGGAACGTGGCGAGCGCGGCAATGTCCGCGATCCGCGGCGAACGCTTCGTCATGCGCAGGCTGTCGAGGTGCGCGAGCACCCCCTGCAACGCCGCCTCGTCCATGTCCGGTGCGCCGGCCCCGGCCAGCTTCTCCGGCGTCAGCGTGTCGGCGACACCCGCGGTCCAGATGCCCACGGCACGCACGCCGGACGGGCCGAGCTCCTGGGCGAGCTGGCGGATCAGCGCGTCCATCGCGCCGTCTGCGGCGCCGGTACCGCCCAGCATCGGGGTGCCGTTCCTGGAGCCGCTGTCGAGGGAGAGGATCACTCCCCCGCCCTGGGTGACCATGCGCCGGGCGGCGGCTCGCGCGGTGATGAACTGACAGGAGATGCCCTGCACGACCGGCCGCGTGTAGTCGTCGACGGACATGTCCGTGAGCGGGATGCCCTGCAGGTCGCCTCGCGGCACGAGGTTGATGGAGATGTCGATCCGGCCGGCCCGCTCGACGACCGCGTCCGCGTGCGCCTCCACGGCCGCCTCGTCCAAAGCGTCGACGACGTCGTACTCCGCACCCACCTCGGCCGAAGCCTTCCGCAGGGTGTCCTCCGTGCGCCCCGCCAGGAAGACCCGCGCGCCCGCGCCCGCGTACGCCCGTGCCACACCCGCCCCCAGGGAGCCGGCTCCGCCGTAGATGACCGCGGCCTTGTCCTTCAGCGCGTCCGTGAGCATGGGGCGTCGTCCTTTCCTCGGACGGACGCCGCGTGCGTCCGCTGCTTCATATGACTCATCGTCCGCCGGAACTCATCGCCGCACCGGCAGATTGTTCCGCGGAGCGACACCCCATGGGGTGAAGGTTGCGGTCCCGCCCGTTGGCCGCCGAGGACAAGTGGGAGGGGTTGGGAGGGGGATGGACGTACTCCAGCCACCGGAACGAGGTCGTCACATGCTCCGCACCAGGTTCCTGTCCGTCACCACCGCATCGCTGCTCGTCTGGCTCGGTTCGGCGGCTCCAGCGGTCTCCGAACCGCCCGACGCCACGGTCACCGTCACCTCTCCGGCCGCCGACTCCGTGCACCCCGTGAACAGCAGTCTGTTCGTCGGGTGGCGCAACGGCACAGGGCAGGAGGTCGACGTCTGGCTGGCGCAGGAAGACGGCGACGGCGGGGTGCAGCGCCTGTTCAAGCTGGCCTCGAAAGCGAGCAGCAAGCCGGCGAGTGAACTGGTCGCGGCGGTGCCCGCGGTGCCGGACGGCGCCGGTTACACCGTCGAGGTCACGACCCGGGACACGGGCGTACGGGGCTACAGCGCCCCCTTCGGGGTGGGCCCGGTTCCAGCCGACGACCCGGCCGGCGGCACCGGCTCCGGCTCCGAAAAGGCCGCCGCGCCGCTCAGCTGGATTCAGGCGCAGGACGGGCACAGCCCGCGGTAGGTCACCTCGACCTTGGACACCCTGAAGCCGAACCGCTCCTGCGCCGGGAGGCCGGACAGCGGATCGCCGGTCGGACGGACGTCGCGGATGATTCCGCAGTTGGAACACACCAAGTGCTGGTGCGGCTGGTGCGCGTTCGGGTCGTAGCGCTTCGCCCGGCCGTCGGTGGAGACCTCTACGACCTCGCCCAGAGCGACCAGCTCGCCCAGCGCGTTGTACACGGTCGCTCTGGAGATCTCGGGCAGCCGCTGCACCGCGCGGGCGTGCACCTCGTCGGCCGTGAGATGCACATGATCACCGTCGAGAACCTCCGCCACGACGCGCCGCTGAGAGGTCATCCGCCAGCCACGCCCCCGCAGTCGCTCAAGCAGGCCACTCATATCGGTTCACCTTTTCAGGTTCGGTGGGTTACCCGAGGTTGACCGGCGCACTCCCGGTCCCATCGGAAATGCGGTTGGTGCACTTCTTGACTTGGATTCTGTCCATCGTAGGATCGGTTATGGCGATAGCCAAGGGACAGGAAGACTCCAGTGCGGCAGGAGACAGAAGTTGATCACCTCCGAGGGGCGCGCGGTCGTGCGTCGGTCGTTGTTCTCTGCACGCCGCGCGAAGCCCTCCGCGCCCTCGACTCGGCCGGATTCGTACCGCTTCGCCGCGCTCTGAGCCGTAGTGTCGAACCGTCCCGGAAGATCGCGGCCTCGCGATCGACGCGATCCGCTCGATCGGCACCCGCGTCTCGATCGCCCCGGCCCGCGCGATCGTCCAGATTGACTCGATTGCCTCGATTGCCTGGATCGACAAGGCTGAGGCCAACCACGGGGCCCGCGCCCCACCCGTTCCACCGCCGTAGTTCCTGAGCAGTGTGATCCGCCCCGTCCGGAAGGATTTCCCATGTCTGAGAACCAAGATGCGATCGTCACAGACGCGAAAACAGAGGGCGGAGGAGGCTGCCCGGTCGTGCACGGCAGCGCCCCGTACCCGACGCAGGGCAACGGCGCGAACAGCCAGTGGTGGCCGGAGCGGCTCAATCTGAAGATCCTTGCCAAGAACCCTGCCGTGTCCAACCCCCTCGGCGAGGACTTCGATTACGCCGCGGCGTTCAAGACCCTCGACCTTGCCGAGGTCAAGCAGGACATCGCGGAGGTGCTGACCACCTCGAAGGACTGGTGGCCCGCCGACTTCGGCCACTACGGCCCGTTCATGATCCGCATGGCGTGGCACAGCGCCGGCACCTACCGGATCAGTGACGGCCGCGGTGGCGCCGACACCGGGCAGCAGCGCTTCGCCCCGCTCAACAGCTGGCCGGACAACGGGAACCTCGACAAGGCCCGCCGTCTGCTGTGGCCGGTCAAGAAGAAGTACGGCAAGAACCTGTCGTGGGCCGACCTCATGATCCTCACGGGCAACGTCGCCCTGGAGACGATGGGCTTCGACACCTTCGGCTTCGGCGGCGGACGTGTCGACGCCTGGGAGCCCGACGACGACGTCTACTGGGGTCCCGAGACCACCTGGCTCGGCGACGAGCGCTACACGGGCGACCGTGAGCTGGAGAACCCGCTCGCCGCGGTCCAGATGGGCCTGATCTACGTCAACCCGGAGGGCCCGAACGGCAACCCGGACCCGATCGCCGCGGCCCGCGACATCCGTGAGACGTTCCACCGGATGGCGATGAACGACGAGGAGACGGTCGCCCTGATCGCCGGCGGCCACACCTTCGGCAAGACCCATGGCGCGGGCCCCGCGGAGGACGTCGGTCCCGCTCCCGAGGCCGCCCCGATGGAGGAGATGGGCCTCGGCTGGAAGAACTCGTTCGGTACCGGCAAGGGTGACGACGCGAACACCAGTGGTCTCGAGGGGATCTGGACGAACACCCCGACCACCTGGGACAACACCTTCTTCGACATCCTCTTCGGCTACGAGTGGGAGCTCTTCAAGAGCCCCGCCGGCGCCAACCAGTGGCGGCCGAAGGAGGGCGCGGGGGCCGGCAGCGTACCCGACGCCCACGACGCGTCGAAGAGCCACGCACCGACGATGCTCACGACCGACCTCTCGCTCCGGTTCGACCCGACCTACGAGCCGATCTCGCGCCGGTTCCACGAGAACCCGGCCGAGTTCGCGGACGCCTTCGCCCGCGCGTGGTTCAAGCTGACCCACCGCGACATGGGCCCGATCGTGCGCTACCTCGGCCCGGAGGTCCCGAGCGAGGAGCTGCTGTGGCAGGACCCGCTGCCCGCGGTGACGCACCCGCTCGTCGACGCCGCTGACGTCGCCGCCCTCAAGGGCCAGCTCCTGGCCTCGGGCCTGACGGTCTCTCAGCTCGTGTCCACGGCCTGGGCCTCGGCCTCGTCCTTCCGCGCCAGCGACAAGCGCGGCGGCGCGAACGGTGCGCGCATCCGCCTCCAGCCGCAGAGCGGCTGGGAGGTCAACCAGCCCGACGAGCTGGCGGCCGTGCTGCGTACGCTGGAGGGGGTCCGCCAGACCTTCAACAGCGCCCAGTCCGGTGGCAAGCAGATCTCGCTCGCCGACCTGATCGTGCTCGCGGGTGCCGCGGGCGTCGAGAAGGCCGCGAAGGACGCGGGCTCCGACGTCCAGGTCCCCTTCAGGCCGGGACGTGCGGACGCCACGCAGGAGCAGACGGACGTGGAGTCGTTCTCCGCGCTCGAGCCGTCCGCCGACGGGTTCCGCAACTACCTCGGCAAGGGCAACCGCCTGCCTGCCGAGTACCTGCTCATCGACAAGGCGAACCTGCTCGACCTGAGCGCGCCCGAGCTGACGGTCCTCGTCGGAGGCCTGCGCGTCCTCGGCGCGAACTACGGGCAGTCGACGCACGGCGTCCTCACCACGACCCCCGGGTCGCTGACCAACGACTTCTTCGTCAACCTCCTCGACCTGGACACGACGTGGAGCGCGACGGCCGGCGACGCGAACACCTTCGAGGGCCGTGACTCCGCGGGCAAGGTCCAGTGGACGGGCACCCGTGCCGACCTCGTCTTCGGGTCGAACTCGGAGCTGCGCGCGGTCGCGGAGGTCTACGCGAGCGATGACGCGAAGGAGAAGTTCGTGAAGGACTTCGTCGCCACGTGGGACAAGGTCATGAACCTGGACCGGTTCGACCTCTCCTGATCACGCCTGATCACGAAGTCCAGGCCGGCCCGCAGTGGGCCGGCCTGGACTTCGGCGTTTGCGCATCATGACGCCGGTAATTCCGGCGCGATGCGCGGCGTCCGGAGGTCACCACCGGTATCACCACCAGTACGCCGGGTACTTCGGCGCCCCACGGCGTACGCGAGAGGCCGCGAAGCCGGTCAGGACGAGCAGCACGGTGGAGCCGAACAGCAGCGGTACGAAGCGCCCTGGGGCGGGCGTCTGGAGCACGACGATCACGGCGGTGGCACAGGCCGCCGAGTGCGGGGTACGGGCGAGCATCGTCGCGGCGAGGGTGATGCCTCCCGCGAGTGCCGCCGTCCACGGGCTGCTGTTGGTCAGCGCGAGGACCGCGTAACCGGACCCGGCCCCGAGCAGGTGGCCGATGACGATGCTCCGGGGCTGGGCCAGGGGCAGGGTGGGCGCGCTGTGCACGAGGGCGGCGCTCGCGGCCAGCGGCGGTATCAGGACCGGCTCATGGATCATCGCGCCGATCGCCACGAGCCCGAGCAGGACCGCGGTGACAGCGCTGATGCTGTGGATGGCGGCGGCCGCGGTGGGACGGGCCGGTGCCCGGCCGGATCGGCGCCGCGGGCGGGGCGAATCGGGGACAGAAGGGGGCTGCGGGCGCAGCACGGAATCGGTGCTCACGGTGACGTTTTCTGGGGCAGGCGGCTCACGGCCGGCAGGACGACGGGAGAAGGAGCGGTCGTAGCTGCGCGGAGCACACCTCTGTGATCAACAGTGGTTCTGACCTTGCGCCTGTCCGGGTGGGACCGGCACAGTCCAGCTGCGACTTTACCCGCTGAGCCGGACGCGCCAGGCATGGGGCGGCCGATCCCACCGGGCGATGGCCGCCGCCTGAAGCGCTTCCGCTGTCACACGCGCACACACCGCCTCAGAGCCACGGCGGCCTTACCTCACCCTGGACAGACCCTGACCGCGAGCTTGTTGAACGGACTCGGTGCGGGCGGCAGCATTCGGCCCATGGACGAGCCGGGCGCTGCCTACGAGATCCGCTACGGGTGGAACTCCCCCGCCTGGCTGGCTCTGGCGTTCGCCCTGCTCATCGGCGCGGGATTCGCCCCCGGCGCCGCACCTCCGGGGAACGACCATGTCGAGCTGCTCCTCGCGCCGTACGTGGCGCTGGTCCTGCCGGCCGCCGCC
The DNA here is from genome assembly GCF_056432625.1 of Streptomyces sp. NPDC045026. NCBI lineage: Bacteria > Bacillati > Actinomycetota > Actinomycetes > Kitasatosporales > Streptomycetaceae > Streptomyces > Streptomyces sp. NPDC045026. The sequence continues at coordinate 572,532 of NZ_JBWKIS010000001.1, read as the reverse complement.
CTCCGACGGACCGCCGTACGTATCGACCCCCAGGGCATCACCCTGAGGGGCCTGCTGTTCTTCCGTGGACCGGAGTTCCTCCCCTGGTCGGAGATCGTGTCCGTCAGCCTCTCCAACGGCGTGCGAGAGCCGGGACGCTTCCGGCTTCCCGAGCTCGAAGTGCGTCACCGCAAGGGGCCCACCCCGCGAGGGGAGCCGGCCGCGCCGCCCGAGCTGCGCGCATTCGATGCCTATCTGTCGACGCATGTGGATCCCGACTTCGTCGAGTCGTTCAGGGGAACCCAGGAGTCCACCCGTTCCATGGCTCTGTGCAAGGTGGACGCCGAACGCCTCAAACAGGCCATACAGGCCTTCGCCCCCCAGGTCCACGTCTTCGGGGATGTCGACCGGCTATGACGATGCCGCCGAGGATCCGGCTGAACGCGTGCATTATGAACGGGAGTTGAGTGACCATGTAGGCGCCTGCAGAGACGGCACCCGGCAGGCCCGGCAGCGATCGACAGGTACGGGGACGAGGGAGTCATGGCCAGACGCGAGGGGCCACCGCCGCCGTACTCTGCGGCACCGGCGGCGTCCCGTTTTGGTTCCGGATGGTTTCCGTGGACGGTGCTCGCGGTTCTGATCGCCCTGGTCTCCGGACTGTTCCTACTCCTCGGCGGCGGCGAAGGGGGAAGCGGCCACCCACCCGTGGGCAGCCCACCCGGAGGCAGCAAACAGCAGACCTACGTCGACGAGATCGACGAGGCACGGCAGCAGCTCTTCAAGGGCGAACTCGTCCGCACCAGTACGAAATCGCTGCATCTCGTGGCCGGTGGCGACCCGCTCCCGTTCCAGGCCCAGATCCTGGGCAGTTGGCGCTCGGACGGTCCCGGCGAGACACACTCCCCGACCAGCGCCGGTGCCCAGATCGGCGTGAAGCTGCACTGCTCGGGCGCCCAAGTGCGGTGCACGCCGCTGTCGTCGGAGCGTCAGAACGTCCTCTCCAAGAAGGACAAGGCGACGTGGCTGTGGGATGTGAGTGCCAAGAAGGCGGGGACGGTCACCATGTCCGTGACGGTGACCGCCTACTACCGGGACAGCGACACCGTGCTCTTCGAGGAATCGCCCGCGACCACCCACGTCAAGGTGGCAGCGCCGCCCGGCGACAGCTTCGCATGGGTCACCCAGGCATGGCGGTGGATCGTCGGCGCGATCACGAGCCTGGGCGGCCTCGCCGTATCGGTGACCGGCGTCGTCACCCTGGCCGTCATGGTGGCCCGAAGGACAAGCCCGGCAACCGACCCCGAACCCGGCAACGACGACAGCAACGCGAACGCCAACTCGCCTTCCGGAGCGAAGCAGAGCGCCGCGACACTACGTGAGGCCAAGGTCACAGTTTCGCGCGGAGCGGCCGACTCCACCCCCAATTTCCCAGGTCAAGGGCCGCCCACAGAGCAACTTCCGCCCTCCGCCTCGTGGCGCAGCGACGCCGATTGTCACACCGACCCTCTAGGCTTCTTCACATGTCCACCACTCCGATCCCTGGTTCCGTGCGGTCCGCCGACGATCTGAACGAAGAGATTCGCTGTCTGATGCTGTGCAGCGGTGGCCGGTTGAGCGCGGAGCAGCGCCGGGAGTACGAAGTTCTCGTCATCGAATGGTCCGCGGCGATACGTGGCGAGGTTGTGAAGGCCGCGTAAGACCCGGGCCGACCCACCCCTGCCGGTCCCCCGCGCTCAGCGTCACCCGGAAGGCTGCGGGGTCATGCGGTGCAGCCCCTTGCGGTCGTAGTAGCGGGTCATCGCGAACCCGAAGGCCGCGGAGACGACGGCACCGATCGCGATCATGATCCAGGCGCGCAGGAGACCGGCATCGGCCCGCGCTTCGAAGAAGAGGATGGCTCGGACTCCGCCGCTGAGCTGCCTCATCGGTTCGAAAACGGCGAGGAAGCGATAGAAGCCGGGGACCGCCTCCAGCGGAATGGTCGCTCCGGATGACGGCAGGCCGAGGACGATGAACACGAACATGGACACGAGCTGGCCGATCCCGCCGAAGGCCGCGTTGATGGCCTGGACGCCCAGGCCGACCGCCAGGGTGGCGCAGTAGGAGAAGACCCACAGCAGCGGCAGGTGGGAGGCGTCCATGCCGAGGATCCCGACGGTGGCCAGCATGATCAGTGTGGTGGTGAGCAGCGTGATGCCGGCGGTCATGGCCATCTTCAGCAGCAGCGTCTGCGTACGGCTGATCGGCACGGTGGGGCGGCGGGCGTGCCAGGGGCCGACCTCACTGTCGGCGTAGCCGAGAGCGGTGTCGACGCCCGCGCTGGTGAGGTTGGCGCCCAGGAAACCGGTCAGGACGAGCAGCAGGGTGTAGTAGAAGGCGCTCAGGCCAAGGCCGCTGTGGCTTCCGATCGGGTGCCCCACCTGAGTGGTGACACTGATCGGGTCCGCCAACAACAGACGTGCGGTGGGGGTGACTTGACGGTCGGCGTTGGCCGCCGTCAGCTGTTTGCCGATGGTCCGGGAGGCCTGCTCGGCTGCCGTCGTGCTGATCCGGCCGGCAAGGGAGGAGCCGAGGCTGCCCATGCCGGGGTTGGTCAGCACGGTCATCGTCGGCCGCTGCGTGGCCTTGCTGGTGGTGAGCGCGGCAATGGAGTCGGTGAAGTCGGGTGGGATGACGAGCGCGCCGTAGATCTTGCCTGATCCCAGCTCGTCCTGGGCCTTGCCGCGAGTGAGCGGATGCCAGTCGACCGTGCCGCCGGAGGTGTCGGCGAGGGCGGCCTGTGCGACCTGCGTCCCCAGGTTCTGGCTCTGCCCTGGCAAGGGTCTGCCCCGGTCCGAGTTGACGAGCGCGATGGGCAGGTTCTGGAGGTCCCGGTTGGGGTTGACGATGCCGCCCATGTAGAGCAGGGACAGCAGCAGTGCCAGCAGCCCGGTCAGAACAGTGGGCACCAGCCACAGCTTCGGGCGACGCAGGAGTGCGCAGGCGCGCGCCGTGGCTGCGGCATGGCGGGTTGCGCTGTCGTCGTCCATGGTTCTCCTCTGTTCGCGGCGTCGGGCCCGGTGATCGCGCCTCGACCCGCGGCCGGAAAAGCAGGATTGAGGTGCAGTTGTCACCTTCTCTGCCGCGGCGGCCGTCCACGACGACCAACACGGCCGAGGACGTACGGCCCGGGGGCGTCACGCTCCGGCCGCGAGTGGCCGGTTCGGCGATACGGCCGGAAGGCCCTCACAGACGCAGCAAGGCCCGGATCCAGAAGGATCCGGGCCTTGGCCGTCAGTAGCGGGGACAGGATTTGAACCTGCGACCTCTGGGTTATGAGCCCAGCGAGCTACCGAGCTGCTCCACCCCGCGTCGGTAGACACCACCGTACGCCATCGCAGCCGGTCCCCATGACCACGTGCTCGCGGAGGGCTAGCGGACGAGGCAAGGGCGCTTGCTGTCGAACTGCCAGTCCGGGACGAGGTACCGCATCCCGACGGCGTCGTCGCGCGCGCCGAGGGCCTTCGTCCTGTAGAGGTCGTGGGCCGCGAGGAGCCGGTCCATGTCGAGCTGGACGCCCAGGCCCGGGGCATCGGGGACGGCGATCTCACCGTCGACGATCCGGGGCGGGGCGGTGGTGAGTCGCTCCAGGCCTTCCTGCCAGATCCAGTGCGTGTCCAGGGCGTTGTACTCGCCGGGGGCGGCGGCCCCGCAGTGGGTCACCATGGCGAGGGAGATGTCGAAGTGGTTGTTGGAGTGGCAGCCCCAGGTCAGGCCCATCGCGTTGCAGAGCTGGGCCACACGGACCGAGCCCTGCATGGTCCAGAAGTGCGGGTCGGCCAGGGGGATGGAGACCGACTGGAGCGCCAGGGCGTGGGTGAGCTGACGCCAGTCCGTGGCGATCATGTTGGTCGCCGTGGGCAGGCCCGTGGCGCGGCGGAACTCGGCGAGGATCTCCCGGCCGGAGTAGCCGCCTTCGGCTCCGCAGGGGTCCTCGGCGTAGGCGAGGATGCCGGACAGGGGCGTGCACAGTTCGATCGCCTCGCGCAGCGTCCACGCGCCGTTGGGGTCGAGGGTGATCCTGGCCTCGGGGAAGCGGTCTTTCAGCGCAGTTACGGCCTTGACCTCCTCGGCGCCTTCCAGGACGCCGCCCTTGAGCTTGAAGTCGCGGAATCCGTAGCGGTCGTACGCGGACTCGGCCTGGCGGACGATCGCTTCGGGTGTGAGGGCCTCTTCGTGCCGGACGCGGTGCCAGTCGACTGCCGAGTCGGGTTCACGGACGTATTCCAGGTCGGTGCGGCCGGGGTCGCCGACGTAGAAGAGGTAGCCCAACACCCGTACGGAGTTGCGCTGTTGGCCGTCGCCGAGGAGGGCCGCGACGGGGACTTCGAGGTGTTGGCCCAGGAGGTCGAGCATCGCCGATTCGACGGCGGTGACGGCGTGGACGGTGGTGCGCAGGTCGAAGGTCTGGGCGCCTCGTCCGCCTGCGTCGCGGTCGGCGAACCTGGCTCCGATCTCGCGCAGGACGCGCTTGTAGTCGCCCACCTTGGCGCCGACCACGAGGGACTCGGCGTCGCGCAGGGTCTGGCTGATCTTCTCGCCGCCCGGCACCTCGCCCAGGCCGGTGCGGCCCTCGGAGTCCTGGAGGACGACGATGTTGCGGGTGAAGTAGGGGCCGTGCGCACCGGAGAGGTTCAGTTCCATGCAGTCCCGGCCGGCGACCGGGTAGACGGCGAACGCGGTGACGGTCGGCTGCTTGCTCAAGGTCATTGCGGTTCCTGTGGTCGGAAGGTGTGGGGGTTGATGTGGGTCACAGGCTCAGGACGTCCAAGGCCCATTCCATGGCAAGTACGCCACCCAGGCCCAGTACCGCGAGCACGGTCGTGTACGTGGTCCTGACCTTGATCGCCTCGATGACCGAAAGGTTGAAGTACTCCTTGAAGAGCCAGAATCCGGGATCGTTCACATGGGAGAACGCGATCGACCCGCAGGAGACGGCGAGCACCATGATTTCGGGGTGGATCCCGCTGCCCGCGAGCAGCGGAAGCACCACACCGGACGCCGTGACGACGGCGACGGTCGCCGAGCCGAGTGCGACGCGGAGGATGACCGCGATGAGCCACGCCAGGATGAGGGGCGAGATGGCCCAGCTGTCCGTGACGTCCTTGATGTAGTCGGAGATTCCGCCCTCCACGAGGACGTTCTTGAAGGCGCCGCCGGCGCCGATGACCAGGAGGATCATCGCCATCGCCTGGGCCGCCGAGGCGCAGGAGGCACTGACGTCCGTAAGGCTGCGTCCGATGCGCGGCCCGAAGGCCCAGATCGCCAGGAGCAGCGTCAGCATGAGCGCGATCGGGGCCGAGCCGATGAACGCGACCGCGTGCAGGAGCGGGCTCTCGCCGGACGTGACCATGTCGATCACCGCGGCGCCCGCGATCAGGACCACCGGGAAGAGGGCCACGAGCAGCGACCAGCCCATGCCGGGCATCTCTTCGTCGGTGAACTCGCGGTCACTGACAAGGCCCTTGGGGATGGACGGGTTCATCGCCTGCACGAACGGCAGGCGCGGCCATGCGAGGGCGATGAGCGCTCCGGCCGGCACTGCGATGAAGAGGCCGTAGAACAGGGTGTGTCCGACGGAGGCGTGGAAGGTCGCGGCGACGGCGGTGGGGCCGGGGTGCGGCGGGAGGAAGCTGTGCATGGTGGACAGGGCGATCGACATCGGCAGCCCGACCCACAGCAGCTTCGCGCCGGTGACCCGCACGAGGGTGAACGCGATGGGCACGATGATGATGAAGGCGACCTCGTAGAACATGGTGACGCCGATGAGCATGGACGTGACCACCATGGCCACCTGGACCCAGCGCGGCCCGAAGGCGTCGAGCAGCCGGTTGGCTATTCGCTGCGCCGCTCCGGAGTCCCCCATGACGCGGCCGACCATGGCGCCGAGGCCGATGGTCAGCATCGTGTCGCCGATCTGTCCGCCGATGCCCTCCGAGAGGACGTCCGGGATCGTCGCCGCCGGAATCCCCTGGACCAGCGCGACGCCGATCGCCACGAGGAGGAGTGCGGCGAACCCGTTCATTCGCAGCCTGGTCATGAGGAAGAGCAGAATCAGAACGCTGATTCCCACTACGACGAGAGGCAAGTCAGTTCCCCTTTGAACTGTGGATTGCGGGTCAGGCAGGTACGGGGGTAAGCGCGTCGAAGCGGCGGGGCTTCAACTACGCGCTGGTGGCGGTCAGTTGACGCGCCGCACCGCTCCGACCAGGTTCAGCCCGGCGTCGAGGACCTTCTCGAGATCCGCGAGGTCGGCGGCGGAGGGGTCGGTGAGCGGAGCGCGTACGGGACCGACCGGGAGGCCGCGCAGCCGGGCAGCGGCCTTGACCAGGGAGACGGCGTAACCCGGGACGCGGTCGCGCAGCTCCACCAGGGGAACGTAGAAGTCGCGCAGCAGCTTGTTCACCGCCTCGTCGTCGCCCGCGCGCAGTGCGGTGAAGAAGGCGTTCGCGATCTCGGGCGCGAAGGCGTGGACCGCGGAGGAGTAGGCGGGCACGCCGACGGTTGCGTAGGCGCGGGCCTGCATCTCGGCGGTGGCGGCGCCGTTGAAGAAGAGGAAGCCGTCGGGTGCGGCGAGTGTCAGGCGCTGGAGCCGGTCGAGGTCCGAGTGCCCGTCCTTGAGACCGATGACGGTGGGGATCTCGGCGATCCGGCGCAGGGCATCGGCGTCGAACGTGACCTGGTCGCGCTGGTACGCGATCAGCGGCAGCGGGGTGCCGGCGGAGATCCGCCGCAGCTGCTCCACCAGTCCGTCCTGCGGAGCGCCGACCAGGTAGTGCGGCAGCACGAGCAGGGCGTCCGCGCCTTCGTCCTGCGCGATCCGGGCGAACCGCAGCGCCTGCGACCAGCCGTAGCCGATGCCCGCGACGACCGGCAGCCGCCCGTCGGCGACCTCGACCGTGACTCTGACGACCGCCCGGTACTCCTCCTCGTCCAGCGAGAAGAACTCCCCGGTACCGCAGGCGGGGAAGACCACACCCGGCGCGTTGGCCAACTGGGCGGTCAGATAGGTCCGGTAGGCGTCCAGGTCGAGGCTGCCGTCGCCCCGAAGACTCGTGAGCGGGAAGGACAGCACCCCCCGCGCCATCCCGTCACGCAGCTTCTGTGCGACGTCCTCGGGTTGCGTACCGACCTCGTTCATAGATCTGATCCCCATATGCAGATGGCGTCCATGTATGAGAATGGAGGCTAAGTCGGTGAACTGGCCGGGTCAATGGGGGAGGCACCGCGGATTTACGATGACCGGCACCGGGAAGCAGGGGGAACGCACATGGCATCAGGGGTCCGCGGGGTGAAGTCGGCGCTGCGCACCGTCGCGCTGCTGGAACTGCTCGCGGCGCGGGGCGACCGGCCCGCACGCCTGGACGAACTCGCCGAGGAACTGGACGTGCCGCGCAGCAGCATGTACCAACTGCTGCGGACCCTCGTCGACTGCGGCTGGGCGCGCACGGACACCACCGGCTCGCTGTACGGGATCGGGATCCGCACCCTTCTCACGGGTACGAGCTACCTCGACAGCGATCCCCGCGTGCGCGCCGTGCGCCCGTACCTCGACGAGGCGTCGGACGCGCTCGGCGAGACGATCCACCTGGCGCGACTCGACGGTCCGCACGTCGTCTATCTCGCGACCCGCGAGTCCCACGAATACCTGCGCACCATCAGCCGCGTCGGCCGCCGGGTCCCCGCGCACGCCGGAGCCCTCGGAAAGGCACTGCTCGCCGAGCGTGCGGACAGCGAACTACCGCTCAGTGACGGCCCGTTGGCCGCCCTGACGGAGAACACGCACACCGACCGCGCCGCGTTGCTCGCCGACCTGGCGGGCGTCCGCGAGCGCGGCTACGCCATCGACCACGAGGAGACGGTGACCGGCATCGCGGGCTTCGGCTTCGCTCTGCGGTACGAGTCCCCGGCGGCCGACGCCATCAGCTGCTCGGTTCCGGTCGCCCGCCTCACCGGGGAGCGCCAGGAACACGTCGTCGCCGTGATGCGGGACGTACAGACGAAGATCGAGGCGGTGTTGTCGCCTCACTCGGGGGCGCCCGACTGGCGGTGAGGCGCTGCGTCGGGGTGAGCCCTGAGCTTCGTCACAGGTGCCGGAGCAGGGCCTCCAATGCCGGATTGTCGTTGTTCTTGCGCCACACCAGATTCAGCTCGACTGGCTTGGGCTCCCTGAGAGACAGCGGCTTGAAGGTGATCCCGCTGAACCTCATCTGGGCCGCCGCCTCCGGGACGAGAGCGATGCCCCAGCCGGCGTTCACCATCGCCAGAATGCTGTGCACCTGGCTGAGGTACTGGGTGAAGACGGGCGCGACCTTGGCGGCGCGGAAGATGCTGACGAGCAGCTCGTGGAAGTAGCGGGCCTCGACGGGCGAGTACATCAGCAACTGCTCCCCGTCGAAGTCCTCCACGCGCAGGTCGCCCTCGCGCACGGCGAGCGGATGGCCGGTGGGCAGGGCGGCGAGCAGGCCTTCCCTGACGGCGGGCCGGGTCTCCAGGTCGGGCCCGGTGTTCGCGGGGCGGATCATGCCCAGGTCCAGGGAGCCTTCGGTGATGGCCTCCAACTGGTCGCGGGTGACCATTTCACGCAGCACCACCTCCACGCGGGGCAGGGCCGAGCGGGCCACTTCGAGCAGTGTGCCGAGGGCCGAGTTCGCGCTGGCCGCCGTGAACCCGATGGCGATGGCCCCGGCCTCACCGGCTGAGACCTGCCGTACGGCGAGTGCCGCGTGCTCGGACTGGCGCAGGATGTGGCGCGCCTCGTTGAGGAAAGTGCGGCCTGCCGGGGTGAGCCGCACGGACCGGTTGGTGCGGTCGAGCAGCTGTACGCCCAGGTCGTGCTCGAGGAGTTGGATCTGCCGGCTCAGCGGGGGCTGCGTCATCTGAAGCCGCTCCGCGGCGCGGGTGAAGTGCAGCTCCTCGGCCACCGCCACGAAGCTCACGAGCTGTGCCAGCGTGAACAATGATTCTCTCCGGGTATCAGCGCATGCAAAATTGGTCTTGGACGTGGATCAATCGCCGACTCTAGCTTCAGGGGGAGTCAACGCCTCCGTCGGCCGCAGACCGGCAGCCGCCCGCGCCGGCAGCGGCCCGCACCCGCCCACCGGCACCGCCACGCGCGTGCAGCATGCCCGCCGGTCGCAGCCGCCTCACACCCCAGGGACACGCAGTGGTGACCAAGACCCGTACGACCACCAACGCCGCGCACGCAGCAGGCGAGGCGACGCTCGACAGGATCTCCTGGATCAGGCTCTCCTCGGTCACCCTGCCGCTGGCCACGCCGATCAGCGACGCCAAGGTCCTCACCGGGCGTCAGAAGCCCATGACCGAAGTGGCCTTCCTCTTCGTGGAACTGGAGACCGAGCAGGGGCACGAGGGCATCGGCTTCAGCTACTCCAAGCGGGCCGGCGGGCCCGGCCAGTTCGCTCACGCCAGGGAGATCGCCGACAATCTGCTCGGCGAGGACCCCAGCGACATCGGCAAGATCTGGACGAAGCTGGCCTGGTCCGGCGCCTCGGTGGGCCGCAGCGGTCTGGCCACGCAGGCCATCGCCGCGTACGACGTGGCCCTGTGGGACCTCAAGGCCAAGCGCGCGGGCCTGCCGCTGGCCAAACTCCTGGGCGCCCACCGCGACTCCGTACGCTGCTACAACACCTCCGGCGGCTTCCTGCACACCCCGACCGAGCAGGTGCTCGACAATGCCGACGCCTCCCTTGCGAGCGGCATCGGCGGCATAAAGATCAAGGTCGGCAACCCCGACCGCAAGCAGGACCTGCGCCGCCTGACCGCCGTACGCGAGCACATCGGCGACGACGCCCCGCTGATGGTCGACGCGAACCAGCAGTGGGACCGGCCGACCGCCCAGCGGATGGGCCGGGCCATGGAGGAGTTCGACCTCATCTGGATCGAGGAGCCGCTCGACGCCTATGACGCGCAGGGGCACGCCGCGCTCGCCGCGTCGCTCGACACCCCCATCGCCACCGGCGAGATGCTCGCCAGCGTCGCCGAGCACTGGGAACTGATCCGCAACAACGCCGCGGACATCATCCAGCCCGACGCCCCCCGCATCGGCGGCATCACGCAGTTCCTCAAGCTCGCGGCGCTCGCCGAGCACCACAACCTCCAGCTCGCACCGCACTTCGCCATGGAGATCCACCTCCACCTGGCGGCCGCTTACCCGATCGAGCCGTGGGTGGAGCACTTCGACTGGCTGGAGCCGCTGTTCAACGAGCGCCTCACCATCAGCGACGGCCGCATGCACGTCCCGTCCCGCCCCGGCCTCGGAATCACCCTCACGGACCAGGCCCGCGCATGGACCCAGGCCACCCACGAAGCCGGCAAGCGCCACTGACGCCACTTCACACAACGCCCTCTCGTCCGCGCTCCTCTTGGGGCGCGGACGAGCCATGTCTGGACGGCTCCCCTGCCGCCATACCGATCCGGTATCACTGGATGCGAAATCAGTGTTGGACCGGCATGACTCATTGCTCGTAGCGTCGTCACCAGGGGCACCCATCACGCCCCACCTCGACTCCAGGAGCAGAACGCAGATGTCGTCCTACACCCCGTCAGAACTCGGTCGGCGCATCGGCTCCGGCCTGCTGTCCTTCCCCGTCACCCACTTCACGGCCGACGGCCTCTCCTTCGACGAGGGTGCCTACCGGGACAACATCACGCGCCTGGCCGCGTACGAGGTGGGTGGCCTGTTCGCCGCAGGCGGCACCGGCGAGTTCTTCTCCCTGACCGGCGCCGAGGTCGAGCGCGTCGTCGCCGCAGCCGTACAGAGCGCCCCCGAGGGAACGCCCATCCTGGCCCCGGCCGGATACGGCACGCGCACGGCCGTCGAGTACGCGCAGGCCGCGGAACGTGCGGGCGCCGACGGCATCCTGCTCTTCCCGCCGTACCTCACCGAGGCCGGACAGGAGGGCCTGGCCGACCACGTCGAGGCCGTGTGCCGATCCACCTCGCTCGGCGTCATCGTCTACAGCCGCGCCAACGCCGTCTACACCGCCCCGACGCTCGCCCGGATCGCCGACCGCTGCCCCAACCTCATCGGTTACAAGGACGGCGTCGGCGACATCGACGCCATGACGCGGATCTCCACGCGCCTAGGCGAGCGCCTCACCTACATCGGGGGCCTGCCCACCGCGGAGACGTTCGCCCTCCCCTACCTCGAACTCGGCGTCACCACCTACTCGTCGGCCCTCTTCAACTTCCTGCCCGAGTTCGCTCTCGAGTTCTACGGCGCCGTCCGCGAGCGCAAGCACGACACCGTCACCAAGCTCCTCGACGGCTTCGTCCTGCCGTACACCGAGATCCGCGACCGGCGTCCCGGCTACGGGGTGAGCATCGTGAAGGCAGGCATGACTGTGGTCGGGCACGGCGCGGGCCCGGTCCGCCCGCCACTGACCGACCTGACGCCGGACGAACTGGCCGAGCTCAGCGCGCTGATCAACGGCCTCCCCACGGCCTGACGCCCCATCGGGACGCCGGCCTGAGTACGGATACCCGACCACCGCTCAGGCGCGATTTTGCCGTCATTTTTCCATCCGACCGCACAACCATTTCATGAATGCCATTCACGCCACGCACGCAAAAAGAATTCGAAGAATGGGGGAACTGGCGGGCCACAAGTGCAGTCTTATCCCGTGACCAGGAACCCGCAGGATTCACTGCGGCACCAAATGACGGGGAAGGTTTCACCGACCATGCACGCTCGCACCCGCACCGCTCTCTTCGCCTCCGCCGCAATCGCGGCCACGCTGTCCCTCACCGCGATCACCCCGGCCCTGGCCGGCACTTCCACCCACACCACGGCCGTCGCCTCCGCCCCCGCGCCGTCCCAGGGCGACCCGCGCAGCACCGTCAACCGCGTCGCCGACTTCTACGGCGCGTACATCGACTCGATCTGGGACAACGAGGACCCGGCCGCCGGCGCCAACGCCAAGGCGCTGCGCTCCTTCTACCTGTCGGCCGCGGCTCAGAAGAAGGTCGCCGCCTTCGAGGCGAAGGAGCACGCCGACGGCATCCTGTTCGCCCAGAACGTGCCCGTGAAGTGGAAGGTCGACTACACCGGTTCCGGTGCGGGCCACGCGACCGCGCTGGTCACGCTCACCTGGAGCGACGGCGCGAACCCCGAGGTCACCAAGATCAAGGTCCAGTCGGACCTCCAGACCCGCAAGATCACCGACCTGGCGCCCGCCGAGTAGTCCGCAGCACCGAGCGGTGGCCCGTACCGGACCAACCGGTACGGGCCACGTGCGTCTCCACTTCAAGGGACTCATCAAAAGGGCGCGCTTTATCGGTCCGGGAATGCCATCGCGCCTCCGTACCGGCTACCGGCTACCGGCTACCGGCTACCGGCTACCGGCGAATCACTTTCCGACTGGCCACTACGCACTCTTCAGCTACGAAGGCATTCGGTTCCTCGGAATGCGTTCTCGGCTTGAGGCTCTCAGAAGATGCAGGAAATTCGGGACGGCCGCCCTCGTGCCTCGACGCCGAAGACAACGGCCCCAAGAACCCCGCATGTGACCGTGGCGCCCAACCCCTCGCGCCACATCCGTCGGTCCGGCGGACGACAAAGGGCAAGAGAGTGTCCGCTCCCTTGCCCTCTCCAACTTATAGCGCACAGGGGGCCTTGCGGCAAGGCCCGGGGCGTGGCGCAGAATGACCGGCCTAAGCCAGGGCCTGCGGACATCAGGGATGCGGGGAGTACGTGCGCTCGGTTCATGTACGGGACATGCCTGATGGTCGTCGTCTTCATCGGACTTCGCGCAGCGCCCGGCCGACAGTCAACTCGTCACGTAGGGGATTTCATGATCGATGTCATCATCGCGGGCAGCGGACCGACCGGCTTGATGCTCGCCGGTGAGCTGCGGCTGCACGGCGTGAACGTGGTCGTGCTGGAGAAGCTGACCGCGCCGACCAAGGAGTCCCGCGGGCAGGGTCTGCACGCGCGCAGTGTCGAGATCATGGACCAGCGAGGCCTGCTGGACCGGTTCCTCGCGGTCAGCGAGAAGTTCAGCGCCGGCGGTCTCTTCGGCGGCATCATGAAGCCGTGGCCGGACCGGTTGGACACCGCGCACCCGTTCGGTGTCGCCGCCTCGCAGCCGGTCACTGAGCGGCTGCTCAACGAGCGTGCGCTCGAACTCGGGGCCGAGATCCGGCGCGGGTGCGAGGTGGCCGCGGTCAGCCAGGACGAGGCCGGAGTGACCGTCGAGCTGGCAGACGGCACGCAGCTGCGGTCGCGCTACCTCGTCGGTTGCGACGGCGGCCGCAGCCTCGTGCGCAAGCAGCTCGGGGTCGGCTTCACCGGTGAGCCGGCCACGGTCGAGACGCTGTTGGGCGAAATGCGGGCCACGGAGGATCCGGCGACGATCGCCGCCGTCGTCGAGGAAGCCCGCAAGACCCACCTGCGGTTCGGCCTCACCCCCCAGGGGGACGGCATGTACCGCATCGTCGTGCCCGCAGCGGAAGTTGCCGAGGACCGTGCGGCAGCGCCGACCCTCGATGACTTCAAACAGCAGTTGCGGGCGACCGCCGGCACGGACTTCGGCGTGCACTCGCCGCGCTGGCTGTCCCGATTCGGCGACGCCACCCGACAGGCCGAGCATTACCGGGTCGGCCGGGTGTTCCTGGCCGGGGACGCGGCACACATCCATCCGCCGACCGGCGGGCAGGGGCTCAACCTCGGCGCCCAGGACGCCTTCAACCTCGGCTGGAAGCTGGCCGCCGCGGTCAACGGCTGGGCGCCGCAGGGCCTGTTGGACAGCTACCACGTCGAGCGGCACCCGGTGGGCGCCCGCGTGCTGGACAACACCCGTGCGCAGATCACCCTGTTGGGGACCGATGCCGGCGCGACCGCGCTCCGGGAGCTGTTCTCGAAGCTGATGGACTTCGAGGAGGTGAACCGGTACGTGACCGAGATGATCACCGCGGTCGGGGTCAGCTACGACTTCGGCGAGGGCCACGAACTGCTCGGCCGCCGGATGCGGGACGTGGGGCTGAAGCGGGGGCGCCTCTACGAGCTGATGCACGAAGGGCGCGGTCTGCTCCTCGACCAGACAGGCCGGCTCTCGGTGGAGGGCTGGGCGGACCGGGTCGACCACGTCGTCGACGTGAGCGAGGAACTGGACGTGCCCGCGGTGCTGCTGCGGCCCGACGGCCACGTGGCGTGGGTCGGTGACAATCAGCAGGGTCTTCTCGGTCACCTGCCCAAGTGGTTCGGTACGCCTGCCAGTTGAGCCCTGCGTTCGCTGACGAACCCGGCCGTCACCACCAGTGCGCCGGCGCCGACGCCGAACGTGGCGGTGAGGCCGTTCAGCCACGCGTAGTAGCCACTGCTGCTGGAGTAGGTGCGTCCATCGTCCAGAACGCAGTCGAACGCCAGCGGCACATAGGAAGCCCGGTGCCCGACCAGGTGCCGGAGGGTGCTGCCGTCGACGTCGGCGTCGCGGCACGCGGGCGCCGGAGACGAGTCGGCGCCGCTCTCTGACTGGTGCTCGGACAGCTGGACACCGCCGAGCCCCAGCACGTACAACACGACTGCCGCTGCCGCCGCCATCGCTGCACCCCACCGCAGCAGATCCATCTTCCAGTCCACCCGGCGGCCGGGAAGGGCGACGGAGATGAGCTTGATGACCACCACGACGATCCAGACAGGGAGCGCGAGCAGAGCGGGCATTATCAGGATGACGAACACGAGCCAGGCACCCTTCACAGGCGTTCGGCGCGGGCGAGTTCATGGAACGCAGCTCGGCCGCCTTGACCGGAGTAGACCTTCGAACACTTCAACAGGTTGTGGTCGTCGTGGTCGTCACCTGATCGTCATGGGGCTGCGGGGCTGCTCACCGGGTGGGACTCCCAGTACCAGGTAGATCCGCGGCGCGCGGTGCACAGTGGAGTCATGGCGACCACGGAGTTCGGGCACACGGTGCGGCGCTGGCGCGACCGGGTCTCGCCGGAGGCTGCCGGGCTGCCCGTCGGCGGTGGCCGGCGGGCGCCCGGCCTGCGCCGCGAGGAGCTCGCCATGCTGGCCGGTATCTCCGTCGACTACGTCACGCGCCTCGAACAAGGGCGTGCGACCAACCCTTCCGAACAGGTCGTCGAGGCGCTGGGCCGGGCGCTGCGCGTGTCGGGCACCGAGCGCGAGCACCTGTTCCACCTGGCCGGGCTCGTACCTCCGGGGCAGGGCACAGTGCCCGCCTTCATCACGCCGAGCGTCCAGCGGATGCTGGACCGGCTGACCGGGACGCCCGTCGCGGTCTCCGATGCCACATGGACGCTGCTGCTCGCCAATCCCCTGTACACGGCGTTGATGGGTGAGCGGCACGGCGACGAGCGCAACGCGGTGTGGCGCAACTTCCTCGGCGCGCCCGGACGCGTCCGCCACACCCCGGATTCCCTGCGCGCGCTCGAGACCGCTCAGGTCTCCGACTTGCGTGCGGCGGCGGGCCGCTACCCGCAGGACCAGCGACTGCGGCGGCTGATCGCGGAGTTGCGTGCGACCAGCGACCGGTTCGCCGAGCTGTGGGACTCCGGAGCAGTCGGCCAGGCCGAGGCGTCGCGCAAGACCGTCGATCATCCCGAGGTGGGCGCCCTGACGCTGGACTGCGACATCCTCAGCGTCGCGGGCACCGGCCTGCGCATCATCATCTACACCGCCGAGCCCGGCACCCAGGACGCCGAACGCCTCGCGCTCCTCGGGGTCATCGGCACCCAGACACTCGCGGGTCAGCAGTCCGGCGCTCAGTGGCCGTAGGGCGGCACCGCGTCCGCCCGGTGGGCGGGCCCTCACCCCGCGGCGGATCGGTACGCCGTCGGAGGCGAGCCGTACCTGCCGCGGAAGGCGTGGCTGAAGTGGAAGGGGCCCGCGAAGCCGGAGGCCGCGGCCACCTGGGCCACGGTGAGTTCGGTACTCGTCAGCAGGCACGCCGCATGGCGCAGCCGCGCCTCCCGCAGGGCGCGCATCGGCGTGGAGCCGGTCTCCTCGACGAACAGGTGGGCGAACCGCGAGGGTGACAGGGCCACCGCCCCGGCAAGGGAGTCGACGGTGTGTGCGGCCGCAGGGTCGGCGTCGATCAGGGCCTGGGCGCGGCGGACGCGTGCATCGCCGGGGCCGGTGCCGCCGGACGGGGAGGTGGCGAGCAGCAGGGCGCGTTCGACGGAGCCCAGGGCCAGCGCGGCGGCGTCCGGTCCCGTCGCCACCGAGGCCGGGACGGTGCGGCGCGTGGCGCTCACCGGACGGGGCGGAGCGCCGGCGCCGGTCCAGCGGCTGTCCGCGTGCGCTTGCCGCAGCGCGGCGGCGACGCCGGTACGGGCTCCCGGGTGGACGTCGGGCACCACGTGGCAGCCGCTGCCGAGGTCGTACGAGCGCAGGCGCTGTTCCCACCCGGGGCGCAGCAGGAAATGGGCCCACCACAGTCCCCAGTGCTCCACCTCCGGCGCGGTCCGGTAGGTGTGCCGCACGCCCGGCGCGAGCAGCACCAGGCTCCCGGGTCCCGCAACCGTGCCTGCGCCGCCCTGGCTGACGTGACCGGCACCGGACTCCGTCCACAGCAGCAGCCAGCTCGCGGCGCCGGCCGTCCTGCGGACCGCGTAGTCGGGCTGCCCGTCGTACCGGCCGACGATCAGGACACCCGGAGGCGGCGCAGCAGTTTCACGAAGGTCTGTGGCGGACACGCGCATAGCCTGGCACACCAGGACGGTTCTACGGTCGTCCCATGAACACAGTCGACATCTCGACCTTCCGGACCTCGGGCTACGCGATCGCGCGCCAGCTCCTGTCACGCGAAGAAGTGGCCGCCCTCACCGACGGTTTCATGGACTACCCCCGGCGAGGAGCCGTACCAGGACACTTCCGGCCGTCGGCGCAGGATCCCGACGGCCCGCACGATCCGCTGCGCGAGTACCCGCGCATCATGCACCCCCATCTGATCGACGACACAGCCATGCGCTACCTCCTCGACCCGAGGATCACCGCGATCGTCGCCGAGCTGATCGACGAGGAGCCGATAGCAGCGCAGAGCATGCTGTACTTCAAGCCGCCCGGCGCGCGCGGGCAGGCGCTCCACCAGGACAACTTCTATCTGCGGGTCGAGCCGGGCACGTGTGTCGCGGCGTGGGTGGCGCTCGACCACGTGGACCGCGACAACGGAGGGCTCGAAGTCGTCCCCGGCACGCACCTCATGGACCTCTTCTGTCCTGAAGAGGCCGACCCGGACACCTACTTCACGAGGGAGTACGTGCCGCCGCCGGCAGGACTTGCGCGCGTGCCCGTCGACATGGAGCCGGGCGACGTCCTCTTCTTCAACGGCAGCCTGGTCCACGGCTCCGAGCCCAACACGACCACGGACCGCTTCCGCCGCAGCTTCGTGTGCCACTACGCACCGCGTTCGGCCCGCCGCATCGCCCGCCACTACCGCACGTTCACGTTGGAGGGCCAGGAGGTCTTCCTCGCCGAGGCGGAGGGCGGCGGCCCCTGCGGTACGGAGTTCCCGGTCGCGTCGGCGCACTAGGACCAGGGCCTGTCCGGCGGATCTTGTCGCGGACCCGGCCGGACAGGTGGTCAGCCTGCGTGCCTGGTCTCCAACGCCCTTCCCAGGACGGGCGCCAGGGCCTCGGCGTAGCCCTCGGCCATATGGCTCTCGTCCCGGTAGACGAGGGTGTCGTACACCGCGACCGGGCAGTCGCCGTGCGAGGTGCACAGCCAGGGCTGCGGGTCGATCACGAAGACGCCGGTCGAGCGTGCCGCTGCCTTCGTGGCGTTCCTGCGGGTCACGTCGTGCAACGCCTCGGGGACGCGGACCGAGCAGTCCCGGAGGTTCAAGGGGCGGGTGGCCGCGCAGTCGAGCACGTCCTCGCGGGGCCATGGCGTGTCGAGAAGCGCGACGACCCGGGCGCCGGACCGCGAGAGCTTCCGGAACGTCCGGACGTAGCCGTCGGTCCATCCCGCGAGCGGGTCGCGCATCGTCTTCGCCGGAGTGCCCGCGTCGGAGGAGGACACGAGTACGAGGGAGGGGCGGAGCTTCTCGATCTGCGCGAGCGCGACGGCGCGCCAGCGGTCACATGTCGTGTAGGGGCGGTGGGCGTTGAGCGTGGTGACCGCCGCCGCCTTGCAGGAGGCCTTGGTCATCGAAATCAGTTTCCAATGGTGCTGCAGGGCATGGAGGTTGAGTGCCGGGAACCACTGGGCCGCGTGGGAGTCGCCGAAGAGTACGACGACGTCCTTCGAGGAGCGGTCTCCGTACACACACGTGGGCGTGCTCGTGCTGGCGTAGTTCTGATGGCACCCGTCCCGGTACACGGCCGACCGTACGTCCGTGATCCCCGTCAGCGGCGGTGTGAGGTTGGCCGGCAGGCGGGTGCCGGTCGTGCCGAGGGCCTGCGTGAGGCGCGCGCCGGGGTCCGGGGCGGCGGCGAGGGCGTTCTTGAGTGCGGGCGCGGGCCGGCCGGAGCTGATCGACGGCGGGAAGGCCGCCGCGACCAGCGCGGTGGACGCCGTGACGGCGGTCAGGGCGAGGCCGAGCCGCAGCCCTCGGCCCGGACGGCCGCGCAGGGCGCGGTGGAAGCGCACCGGGTTCTCGACCAGGCGCAGGGTGAGCCAGGCCGGGAGCAGCGCGGCCACGCCGAGGGCGAGCTCCAGGTGTGTGCCGGCCGGCCTGTCCAGCGCCTTCGGCCCGATGACCAGGAACGGCCAGTGCCACAGGTACCAGCTGTACGACAGGCCGCCCAGCCAGGTCACCGGCCGTGCGGTGAGCATGCGGCGCGCTCCCGGCCACGCGGGCGAGGTGCCGCCGGCGATGACGAGCGCGGCGCCGATGACCGGTACCGCCGCGGCCGTTCCCGGGAACGGCGTGTCGGCGTCGAAGCCCACAGCGGCGGCGATCACGCAGGCGAGACCGGCCCACGTCATCGCGACGGCCACGCCGGCCGGCAGCCGCGGCGGCCGGAGCAGGGCGAGCGCGACCAGCGCACCGGCGCCCAGATCCCAGGCGCGGGTGTGCGAACCGAAGTAGGCCCAGGGCGCCGACCGCCCGGTCACGTAGACGCCGAGCCCGAACGACACCACGCACAGCGCCACCAGGGGTATCGCCAGGAGCGGGCGGCGACGCCGGGACAGTCGCCGGCCCAGGAGCAGGAGCAGCGGCCACAGCAGGTAGAACTGCTCCTCGACGGCCAGCGACCAGAAGTGCTGGAACGGGGACGGAGGGCTGCCTTCGGCGAGGTAGTCGGTGCCCGTCGCGGCGAGGCGGAAGTTGACCGCGTACAGGGTGCTGGCGAACGCGTCGCTCATGTACTCGGCGAAGCGGATCTTCGACAGGAACAGCCACGATCCGGCGAGGGTCACCAGGACGACGAGGGCCGAGGCGGGGAGCAGGCGCAGCGCCCTGCGGGCGTAGAACGCGCGGATCGATATGCCGTCGGACGCGGCCAGTTCACGCAGGAGCGAGGACGTGATGAGGAATCCCGAGATCACGAAGAAGACGTCGACCCCGACGTAGCCGCCGCTGAACCGTGCGACTCCGGCGTGGCCCAGGACGACCAGCGTGACGGCGAGGGCCCGGAGTCCCTGGATGTCCGGACGCTGCGCAGGCCCGGTGTGGGTCGCGCCGGACGGGGCTGGGGTGCGGCCGGTGTCGGGTGCGGGCTGCTGTTCCACCGTCCTCGTCGACTGCGCGGCGGGATCGGTTGCTGTCTGTCCGGCGTTCGTTCTTGCGCGAATTCCGGCGTATGGAGTCCTGGTCACGTCTGGGACTGTCCGGTCAGCCCTTCGTGTTGCGGCCGCGGGCCCTTCTTTTGAGCGCTCAACCAGGTGTTCACCCGAAGAGCGCCTTTGCGTCGTTCGGTGTTGCGCCGGCGCCCGGCACCATGGCGTGGCTCACGCAACGGCTGCCGCGGAACGGAGACATGCGGTCATGGAGGACTCACTGCGCGCCCGGATCAGGGCGGGCGACGCCGACGCCTTCGCGGAGCTCTTCGACGACACCTCTCCCGAGGTGCACCGCATGGCCTTGCGGGTGACGGGCGACTGGGCGCAGGCCGAGGACGTCGTCTCGCTCACCTTTCTGGAGATATGGCGGCTGCGGCAGACGGTGCGCCGCGAGGATGCCCCGCTGCGGCCGTTCGTCCTGGGTGTAGGCCTGAACGTCCTGCGCAACCAGACCCGCTCGGCCCGCCGCCACCGCGCGGCCCTGGCCCTGCTGCCCGCCCGCGAGCACCTGCCGGACTTCGCGGACGAGGTGGTCGACCGCATCGCGGACGCCGAACAGGTCGCGGCCGCCCGCACGGCGCTGGACCGGCTGAACCGAGCGGAGCGCGATGTCGTTCTGCTGTGCGGCTGGTCGGAGCTCAACTCCGAGGCCGCCGCACGGATTCTGGGCGTGGCTCCGGGCACGGTCCGCTCACGCCTGTCGCGGGCGAGGGCCCGGCTGCGGGCGTCCGTCGACGCCTAGGGCCTCTCGTTCGGATCATGCCGGGCTCGAAGAAGGTGGTCACAAGCAGGTCAGAAGCAGGTCAGAAGTCGACGGACGGCCAGTCGAGGAGGCGCGCTCCGATCACCGCGGTCTGCAGTGTGTAGCGGTGGACCGGGTCCGACGGGTCGGCGCCGGTCAGCTGGTGAACACGTTCCAGCCGGTACGTGAGTGCGCGCACGCTCAGCGACAGCCTCCGGGCCGCTTCGGCGCTGACGCACCCCGCGTCGAAGTAGGCGGTGAGCGTGTCGAGGAGAGGCCGCGCTCCCCCGCGGGCGTCTCTCATCGGGCCGAGCACGCTGTGCACGAGGTCGGCCATCGCCTGACGGTCGCGGGTGAGGACCGGGTAGACGAGGAGGTCGGCGGCGCGCAGAAGCGGGGCGTCGAGCTCCAGACGTTCGGCGAGGTCCAGGGCGTTGAGCGCCTCCTCGTACGACTGGACGACACCACCGGCGCCCGGCTGCGGGCGGCCGATGGCCACCTGGCACCCGTCGGTGGCGGCGTAGGCCTGCTTGGCGAAGAACGCGAGGACCTCGTCCTGGTCGCCCGGGGCGACACAGACGAGACGGCCGTCCTTGGTGGTCAGCAGAATGCTGCGGTCTCCGAAGCGGCCGATGAGCGCGCGCTCCACCTCTCGCAGGACGGCGTCCGACTCGTCGTAGGCGACGGTCCCCTGCGCGACGGCGACCGCGTGCTCGAACGACAGGCGCAGCCCGAAGCGTTCGGCGCGCTGGGCGATCAGGCCGAGGTCACTGCGCCCGTACAGCAGGTCGTCGATGAACTCCCGGCGTGCGGCCTCCTCCTGGCGTACGGCGAGACGCTGTGCTCTCTCGTAGCCCTCGGCGAAGGCGTCGACTGCTTGTGCGACGGTGGCGAGCACCCTGTCGTGCGACGCCACGGTGGCCGGCCAGTGCGTGCGCGTCGCGTCCAGGTGTGCGCCGACCAGGGCGCGCAGGCCGTGGCCCGCTTCGGCGGCGCGCTCGCCCAAGGCGCGGCGCGATTCGAGTTCGTCGCGGGTCAGACGCCTTCCGGTGGCGGCGGCCCCGGCGAGGATGCGGGCGTATCCGTCGAGAAATGCGTCGGGTATGCCCTGGTCTGCCACGTTCGCCCCTGGAATCTTGATGAGTTGCTGTCGCCTTTTTAGCGCAGGTCCGGGGTTGTTGTATCTCGGGGGTCCGACCATCACGTCCCTGACAGGCGCGCCTCGATGCCGTCGAGCAGGAACGTCAGACTGAGGGCGAACTGCTCGTCCATGTCGGGCCCGGACGGTTCCTCCATCCATCGCGCCAGCAGTTCGTGCCCGCCCCGTTCCGCCACTCCTCTGACCGCGGTGACCGCCGCGGCCAGCCGCTCCGGAGTGTCGATTCCCAACCGGCGGCGCATGGCGTGTTCCTCGGCCTCCTGCTGTGCGCCGCCGAAGACGTGGCGGTCGAGCAGGGCGGCGTACGCGACGGCCTCCCCCAGTGCGGCGCCGCGCCCCACGAGCACACGCAGCTGGAACTCGGTGCGGCGCAGCATGTGGGGACCCAGCGGGGGGCGGGTCGGGACGAGCTGCGCGAACCACAGGTGCCGCTTCGCCATCACCCAGCTCTCCGTCGCGATCCCCCGCAGGTCGGCGCGCCAGTCGGGCCCAGGCTCCGCGGGCACGGGAATCTCCGCGGTGGCGGCGTCGAGCATCAGGTCGACGAGTCCGTCCTTGCTCATCACGTGGCGGTACAGCGCCATCGGTGTGTACGGCCCGAGGCGCCGGGCGACAGCGGCCATGGTCAGGGCCTCCGCTCCGCCCTCGTCGGCGACGGCCGTCGCGGCGCGGACGATGTCGTCCCGCTCCAGCGGGCTCTGCCGGCGCTTCGACGGCTCCGCTCGGGTCCAGATCAAGGGCGTACCGAAGTCTCCGGCCGCTGTCCGCTCGTCCTTCATGGCTGTAGTTTATGCCATCAGCTAGAGTTTATGACATAAACGTAAGCGTGAGGAGAGCGTCATGGACCCGATCGCCGCACCCAGCGGGATCCGGCTCGGCATCGTCCGGGGAATCAGCTACGGCATGTTCGGCAAGCCGGATCCCTTCGTCCCGCAGATCCGGGCGCTGGGCGGCACGCTGGTGCGTGTCTATGTCTACTGGGGACAGGTCGAGCCGGAGCCCGGCCGCTACGACTGGACCGTGGTGGACGCGATCCTCGACCAACTGGACCCGGCCGACGAGGCATGGATCACGGTCTGTTCGAGCTCGCCCTGGGCCACCCGGAACCCGTCAGCCTTCCTGCCGTCGTCGCCGGCGCAGGACAATGCGAGGTACGCGCGCTTCGTGAGCAGCCTCGTGACCCGCTGCAGGGGCCGTATCGACTACTGGCAGTGCAACAACGAGCCGAGCAATACGGGCCTTCTCTGGGACGGCACCGCGCCCGAGTACGTCGAGCAGCTGACGGCCTTCCATCGCGCGGTGCGCGACGCCGACCCCGACGCCCGGATCGTCCTCGGCAGCTGCGGCTACGACGTGCTGTCGAGCCCGCCCGAAAGCGAGGAGCGCGCCTTCTTCGAGCACGTGGTGGAGCACGGCCGCGACGCGTTCGACCTCTTCTCCGTGCACCTGTACGGCGACCCGCACGACATCCCCGAACACGTGGAGTCCGTGCGCGCGATGATGCGCCGGCACGGCTACGAACGGCCTGTGGTAGCCGGCGAGTACAACGGGCCGACCCTGTTCGAGTTCCCCGAGGCCCAGGCTGCGTTCCAGGGGGAGATGATGGCGGCGTTCACATCCCCCACCACCGGTGCGGAGGCGGAGCCACCGGACCGCAGCACCATGCGGGCGCTGTACGCCCGGGAGGCCGAACTCCCCGACTCACTGCGGATGTTCCTGGAGGACTGCCCTGCGGAACTCGCCGCGCGCAGGGACCGGATCAACTGCCGCCAGGTCGTGACCCGCAACGTTCTCGCCCTGGCCGCCGGCGTGACCCGCACCGTCTGCTGGAACCTGGCGCCCGAGATCCCCGGCTACCGCGACCGGCTCAACATGATGGGCTTCCTGTTCGGCAAGCTGGCCCTGCTCGACTACGACGGACCGGACCTGACCGTACGACACCCCTCGGCCGACGCGTTCGCCCGCCTGGCCGGACATCTGGACGGTACCGACGAGGTGCGCCGCATCGAGGCCGGGGAACGTCCGGACCTGTACGTCTTCGAGGTGTCGCGGCCCGGCCGCGGCCCCCTGGAGGTCGTGTGGACGGCAGGGGACGTGTTCGCCGGCGAGGACGAGCCGCCCACGTGGATCGAGCGCCCGTGGCCGCATGCGGAGGTTCACGCCGTGGATGCCTTCGGGGTCCCCGTACCCGTGACGCGTGACGGGTCGATCGTCCGCTTCCCCGTGTCCGTGACCCCGGTGTTCCTGGAGGATCTGTCGCCCGCAGGCGGTATGGCGGAGCACTGAGTCGGGGAGGGCCGGCAGAAGCGCCACCCTGTATCCGGGACGCGCGAAGACCGTCCGGATCGGGCCTGCGAGGATCACCCGATGACAACTCCAGGCAGCGGCGATCCCGCCGAGTTCGTACGTTTCCAGGCAGTCACGCCGAACGAACGGGGACACTTCACGGGCGTGTTCGGGCTGGTCAACCGCCTCGGCCGGGCGGGCAGGCTCAGCGAGGAGCAGGAACGCTTCCGGCGCGAGAACAACGCCTGGTACGACCTCGCGTACCCCGACCCCTCGAAGACGGATCCGTCGGTCTACGACCCGGCGGTCAACCCCACCGCCACGGCCTGGTTCAAGCCGACGGCGACGCACCTCATAGACCGCGTCGGCGGCTACCTGGAAATCCTCGCGGCGCACGGCGTCGAATGCCGCATGGTCCGGTCCGCCGACCCGGGCCAGGTCATCTACGAGGACGAGGTCCAGATCGTGGTCGTGACACCGCAACCCCTCCGCCGTCCCCGCCCTGTAGGTGACCGACCGTGACAGACGCCATGGATGACCTCCGCCCTCTCGACTGGGACCAGGTCGAGCAGCGCGCGGCGCGCGGTGACAGTTCGTATCTGCGGGAGTTGGGAGGGCGCCTCGCCGACCGGCGTGAAGCCGCCGCCGAGCAGGCAAGGGAGTACGGACGCCATCTGGCCCATGTCGTACGGGTACTTGCCCTCACCCCCGGGCGTGACAGCCTGACGCATCTGCTGCGGCTCCTCGACGAAGAGTCCGTGGGCCCCGTCCACCCGGGCT
The DNA here is from genome assembly GCF_056432625.1 of Streptomyces sp. NPDC045026. Classification (NCBI taxonomy): domain Bacteria; kingdom Bacillati; phylum Actinomycetota; class Actinomycetes; order Kitasatosporales; family Streptomycetaceae; genus Streptomyces; species Streptomyces sp. NPDC045026. Next base: position 547,833 of record NZ_JBWKIS010000001.1, on the reverse strand, counting down.
TCGTCGCCTCGCTCGTCGCCGAGCACCAGGACCCCGCCGATCTGGCGGCCACCGCGTTCGACCGTCCCCACGCGGACCGCCTTGACGATCTGCGCGGCTGCCTCTTCCACGAGTTGCTCCTTCGCGGCGTGGACATCAACGCCTTCTGGCCGCTGCGCACCTGGACGATCGTCCGGCCGGGCTGGCATGCCCTCACGTGGCTGCCGGTGGAGCGTCGCGCCATGGAGGCCGTCGTCGACTTCCCCAGCCGCTCACTGCGCGGCTCCGCCGGCGGCAGCGGGTCGGTCCTGCCCACCGAGGGCCGGATGGATCCGCCCACGCCGCGTGCGACCGACCGCAGCGCCCTTCAGGACGTCGCCACCAGGGACGTGTACGAGAGCATCGTCGCCGCACCGGAGGCGGGAGAGTGGGGTGACCAAGGGGCGTGGGTCTTCAGGCTCGACGAGGCGATCGCACCGGAGCAGGTGCCGACTCTGCTTCCGACGCTTCCCATGCCCTGCGTCGACGGACTCGGCCCCACGGGGCGCTTCGAGATCGCGATCCGCCCGGTGGACGAGATATGGCGGCTGCTCTTCGCCACGGCGTCGATGGGCGGCATGTACGGCACGGGCGTCCAGGGTGCCTACGGGCGGCTCTGGGCGTGGCGCTCGCTGGCGGGCCTCAGCGGAGCCGCCGCGGGCGCGAGCGCCGAGGAGGTCGAGCGCCACGCGAGCCAGAGCACGTGGTTCCACTTCGAGGCCGACGCGGAGTGGTTCCACAACGACTGCTGCTCCGACTACGGCATCGCCGCGCTCTCGCCCGACCGTCGCCGGCTCGCCGTCCTCGCCGCCACGGACACCGACTGACGCTCCATCAGATCTCTGGTTCCACCCACTGGTCCAGGAAGTCGTCGCCGAGGTCGGGGACAAGCTCCTGCTCTCCTGCGTGCGGGGACAGCTCGGCCCAGATCACCTTGCCGCGCGGCGGATAGCGCGTCCCCCAGCGTTCCGCGTAGTGGGCGACGAGGAACAGCCCTCGTCCGCCCTCGTCGGTGGTGGCGGCCCGGCGCAGATGGGGTGCTGTGCTGCTGCCGTCGGAGACCTCGCAGATGAGGTTGCGGTCGTACAGCATGCGGACCTTGATGGGCTGGGTGCCGTAGCGGATGGCGTTGGTGATCAGTTCGCTGAGGAGGAGCTCGGTGGTGAACGCGATCCCGTCGAGGCCCCACGCGTCGAGCTGGCGCAGGCACCCGGAGCGTACGGTGGCCACGGCCGCCGGATCGGAGGGCACAGCCCACTCGGCGACCCGGCCGGGGTCGAGGAGCCGGGTGCGGGCCACCATCAGGGCGACGTCGTCGTCGGGCCGTCCCGGCAGCACCGCGTCGAGGACGTCCGCGCAGGTCTCCTCGGGTGTACGGTCCACCTTGCTGGTCAGGGCGGCGCGCAGCAGCTCGGTGCCGGTGTCGAAGTCGCGGTGGCGGTCCTCGATCAGGCCGTCGGTGTACAGCACGAGCCGGGAGCCTTCGGGCAGGAGCAGTTCGAGGGTCTCCATCGGCATGCTGGCGCCGAGCCCGAGGGGCGGGGACACGGGAACGTCGAGGAAGGTGACGGTGCCGTCGGGGCGGACCACTGCCGGTCCGGGGTGGCCCGACGAGGCCATCGTCACGCGTCCGGTGACCGCGTCGTAGATCGCGTACAGGCAGGTCGCCCCGGCGATGCCCGCGCCGTCGCCGTCGCCGTCGCGTGCGACGTCGGCGTCGATGCGGGCGACCTGTTCGTCGAGGTGGCTCAGGAGTTCGTCGGGGGTCAGGTCGAGGGACGAGAAGTTGTGGACGGCGGTACGCAGCTGTCCCATGGTGGCCGCCGCGCGTACGCCGTGCCCCACGACATCGCCGACGACCAGCGCGACACGGGCGCCGGGCAGCGGGATGAGGTCGAACCAGTCGCCGCCGACCCCCGCTTCGGCCGGGAGGTACCGGTGGGCGACCTGGAGCGCGGACTGCTCGGGGAGCGCTCCGGGCAGCAGGCTGCGCTGCAGCGTGACGGCCATGGAGTGTTCGCGGGTGAAGCGGCGGGCGTTGTCGATCGCCACGGCGGCGCGGGCCGCCAGCTCCTCGGCGGTGGACAGGTCCTCCGGCTCGAAGGGCCCCGTGCTCTCCAGGCGCCAGAAGTCGGCGAGGCCCAGCACGACGCCGCGCGCGCTCAGGGGCACGCTGATCAGGGAGCGGATGTCGTGTTCCAGAATCAGCTGGGCCCGCTCGGGGTTCTGGGTTCGCCAGCCGCCGACCTCGCTCAGGTCTTCCTCGAGCACCGCGTGGCCGTTGCCCATCGACTGCGCCATCGGCGTCAACGGGGCGAACCGGATCAGTTCACCCACCGGATAGAACACGTCCTTGCGCGAAATGCCCCTGACTACCATGCGGCGCATTTCGGTGGTGTCTCCGCTGGGCTCGCCGCCCCTGATGACGTCGTCCAGGAGCTCGACGGTGACAACGTCCGCGAAGCGGGGAACGGCGACATCGGCCAGTTCCTCCGCGGTGTGTACGACGTCCAGGGTCGTACCGATGCGTACGCCCGCGTCGTAGAGGAGCTGCAGGCGTTCCCGGGCCGACTGGGCCCTGCCCGCGAGGGCCCGCAGCTCGGTGGAGTCCCGCAGCGTCACCGCGTTTCCGGCCGGCCCGCCGTACAGGGCGGTCGACCGCACGTTCACCGCGAGCAGGCGGTCGCCCGCACGGTGCACCTCGTCGGTCACGACCCGTTCGGCGACGAGGAGTTCGGCCAGGTGCGGGGCGAGACCGAGGTCCGCGATGCTCCGCCCTTCCGCGCCCGGGGGCAGGTCCAGGAGCCGTTTCGCCTCGTCGTTTGCGAGCAGCAGGCGGCCGTCCCCGCTGGTGATGAGCACGCCCTCCTTCACGGCGTGCAGGACCGCGTCGTGGTGCTCGTACATCCGCGAGAGCTCGGTGGGATCCAGGCCATGGGTCTGGCGCCGCACCCTCCTGCTCACGAGAACCGAGCCGGCCGTCACGATCAGTAGCGCCCCTGCGGCGGACCCCAGCAGCAGAGGCAGCCTGTCCGACACCCCGGCGTTCACGTTCTCCACGGTGATCCCGACGCTCACGAGGCCCACGACGGAACCGTCGGTGTCGATGACCGGGACGGTCGTGTTCACGGCGGGGCCGACGGAGGTACGGAAGGTGGCGGTCATGGTGTGACCCGCGAGCGCAGGCGCGAACGAGCCGATCACGTGCTTGCCGATCAGGCTCGGGTCGGGGTGGGACCAGCGGATGCCCGCCCGGTTGAACGTCACGACGTAGTCGACGCCGGCCGCCTTGCGGGCCGCCTCCGAGCTGGGCTGGAGCACGGCGCCGGGGTCGGTGGACTTCATGGCGCTCAGCGTCCCTGGGGAGTGGGCGAACGCCTCCGCGGTCGCGACCGAGCGCTGCGCGGCCTCCTTCATGGCGAAGTCCCTGGTCTGGAGCACGAGTGCCGTACCGGCCGCGACGACGAGCAGCACGGTCAGTGTCAGCTGCAGCAGAAACACCTGGCCTGCGACGCTGTGCACGCTGACGAGGGAGCGGAGGCTCTGTCCCCAGGAGGGCCGCGGCTCCCCGAGAACGGCGCCCTCCTGTCGGGCGGCAGGCCGCCCGAGGGACTGCGTCATATCCCCTTTGTAACACCCTGCGTGAACAGGGGCGAAGGGCACGCCGGTCCCCTGATCGCCGCGCGGCCGTGGCGGACGGCATTCTCCCGGGCGGGTTCACTCGAGAGGTGACCCGGCGAACGCGTCAGCCTGCCTGGGACCCGTACACGCGCTCGACCGTCATCGTCATGAGCACTCTGCGGTCCGACACCATCACCGACCGGTACTCGTCCCAGTCGGGATGCTCGCCGGAAGCGGCGCGGTAGTAGCCCACGAGGGCCTCGACCTCGGGGCCATTCGGGTCGGTTCCCGGTCCGACGAGCGTGACCGGGCCCTCGGCCGTGGCCCATGACCAGCCGTCGGAGCTGGTGACCTCCAGTGCGGCGCGCGGGTCACGGCGCAGATTCGCCGTCTTGGCGCGTCCCTCGGTCATCGAGACGTAGAGCAGACCGGCCTCCTCGTCGTAGAAGGGCATGACGGGGGAAAGCTGAGGCAGACCGTCCGACTTGATCGTGGCGAGGACACCGAGTCGGCTCTGGGCGAGCAGCGTGCGCGGGCTGAACGAAGTGTCGGTCATATTCACCACCAAGTCCCGATCCGACGCCGCTATTCCCCTTGGCCGCCCGAAGACTCCCGATGACACCCGATCACCCCATCGCAGGACCGGGCTCCCGCGGCCCCTCCACGGCAACGTCCCACGACTCCGGTCACGCTCGTCGTCACTCTCCGGCCTGCCCTACTCGCCCGGACGCACCGCCTCCGCATGCAGTTTCGCGGCCCGGTCGGCCGGGTCGTAGTCCGGTCCGACGCCCTCGATCAGCAGCAGATCACCCTCGATGTGGTCGGCCCGAAGCCGCAGAATGGCCTGGTACGGGGGCGAGTTGTACCAGGCACGAGCCTCGGCGAGACCGGGGAACTCGATCAGCACCATGCTGCCGGGCCAGCTCCCCTCGACCACTTCGGCGGGCGGACCATGGATGACGAAGCGGCCGTCGAAGGGATCGAGCGTGGCCTGGATGCGCTCCAGGTACTCGATGATGTCGGCGTGATGCCGGCGGCTGCGGAGATGCGCGAAGCCATAGGCAGGCATGGTCGGGCTCCCTCGTTCAGGTCCTCGCGGTGCGAAGACGAGAACCTGAACGTAGCCCGCGGGCATTTGGGGGTCGATTACCTCTGAGGTAACTGCCAGGGGGGCGCCGAGGCGTTCATGGGGCAGCCGCCCGGCCCCTTGCTCAGGAAAGGGCCCCCACGTACGCGAGGGCCTGCTTCAGGAGGACGCCGTGCCCGCTCGGCATCTCGTTCTGGACCACATGCGACGAAGCCTCCTCCGGGGTGAACCAGACCAGGTCGAGCGCGTCCTGCCGGGGCCGGCAGTCACCGGTCACCGGGACGATGTACGCGAGGGACACGGCATGCTGACGCGGGTCGTGGAACGGCGTGACTCCGAGCGTCGGGAAATATTCGGCGACAGTGAACGGCTGCAAGGACGCCGGCACGCGAGGCAGTGCCACGGGGCCGAGGTCCTTCTCCAGATGACGCAGCAGCGCGTCACGGACGCGTTCGTGGTGCAGCACCCGGCCGGAGACGAAGGAACGGCTGACCGTCCCGTCCCGCCCGATGCGCAACAGCAGTCCGATGTGGGTGACTTCACCATTGTTGTCGACTCGCACCGGTACGGCTTCGACGTACAGGATCGGCATGCGTGCGCGCGCCAGTTCAAGTTCCTCGGAGGTGAGCCAGCCGGGCGTGGTTTCGGTCGTATCAGACATTGGGCGATCGTACTTTCCACGTCTCCCGGGTCACGCACGCCGCTCCATGCAACGCCCCGATCGGGGACGGACGGTCGTACGCGATTCAGGCAAACGGCACGAGCCGGAACACCGGGTGCCGCGCCGCCTCGGCGGCGAACTCCTCATGCTGGAACCGGCCGTCGCGGCTCGGGCCGCCCTCGCCGGCGACGTGGCGGCGTAGCGCCCCGCCGTCACGGGGATGGGACGGCGGGGGCTGCCACGACGAGCGTGACTGTTCAAGCTTCACAGACTCCGGACTTGATCGGAACCACGCCTCGCGAACGGACGGACACCCGGGGCGACGGAGACCATCCGAGCCCCAGGTAGACGTGGGTCCGGGGCGTCACCAGGCCAGCATCAGCCAAGCGCGATGCGGCAGTTCCGTCTCGGCCGTGATGCCTTCCGCGCCGTGGAGCACACTCGCCGGTTCCGGGGTCTTCAGGGGGTCGAGGCGGACCGACGAGACCGCGTCGGGTGGCGTGGGGACGTCCACGTGGGGCAGGGCGGGGTCGAAACTGCCGTTGGCTATGGCGAGTCGGGTCACCCCGTCCTGGTGCGACAGGTGCGGGATCAGGTGCGGTCCGCCGCTGACCAGGGGCAGCGCCGGGTCCGGTCCTTCGAGGAACCGGATGACGGCGTGGATGACGCGCTGCCCGAAGTCGTCCCGGGGCAGGTCGGCGGGGTCCGTGGCGGCGAGTACGGCGACGCGGCCCCCGAGCTCGTTGACGTATCCGCAGCTTCCGGCACCCCAGGCGTCCTCTCCCGGCGTGAGGATGTGCGTCCACACCACGGCGTCCGGATGCGGGCTCAGACGGGCCAGCGCCGGCTGTGTGTTGACGCTCAGCAGCGTGCCGACGATGTCGGGGTCGGGGTGGTGGGTGATCTGTTCGAAGCTGAAGGGGTCCGCCGCCTGCGCGTCCTCGCGGTCGACGACCTCGGCGACCTGGACACCGAGGAGGCCGCCGAATCCGCGCTGGGTCAGCACGTCGGCCGCGACCCCGTCGAGCAGCAGCCCGCCCGCCAGCATCTCCCGGATCTCGTCGTCGTCGAACGCCCAGGCCAGGGTGCCGAAGACAGCCTGCACCGGTGCCTTTGAGGCGGTGACCGGGATGCCGTACCGCAGCAGGAAGTCGGCTGCGCCTCGCGGGCCGGTGCGCAGCTCGTCCAGGCTGCCGGACCGGGTGCGGACGTGAGCCGCCGCGTCCTGCCGGTACGGCAGCCCGACACCGAGTGTCCGGGCGTGCTTGGTGTGGCGTCCCGCGATCCAGTCGAGGGCCGGGCGCGAGCGGCGCAGCAGCCGAGTGGTGCCGGGGAAGCGGTCGGGGCGGCCGGCCTGCATCGGGTGGACGTTGAGGAACAGCGCGTCCGCGCCGGACAGTTGAGCCGTGGTCATCTCGGACCAGGTCTGCACGTCCGACTTCGACCAGGTGGTGTGCGGCCAGTTCTCGATCTCCGGCTCGGACTCGACCCAGGCGGGCCGCAGCGCGCGCTGGGTTTCCAGGAGCCACATCTGGCTGCTGAGTGAGCGCGGGGCGCTGTCGCTGTACGGGGCGAAGTGCGGGCGGTGCGTGGCGCGGCCCTGTACGGCCAGTGCCTGGAACAGCGCCGGCCAGTCGCGGCCCTCGACGGAGTGGACGTCGGGCAACGAGCTCATGAGACCGAGTCGGGACCGCCCCGCCGAACGCTCCTCCACGACCTCGCTCAGCCGCTCGGCGATCTCCGTCTGGAGGGTGCGCCAGACTTGCTGGAGGAGGGCGCGCCACGGGTGCGGCGGGCCGGGCTCGGCGATCACCCGTGCGACCTCGTCGCGGGTCACAGGTCGGCCGACGAGATCGGCCAGCCGGTCCAGGACGGGGGTCTCGAAGCCGCCGCCCCAGTCCAGCGGGGCATGATTGTGGTAGCGGAAGTCGTCCTCCAGCCACAGCACGCGGAGGCCGAGTCCGGCGAAGCGTCCGTAGTGGGCGTACAGCCAATCGCGCCAGCGGGGGCAGGCGAACGAGGCCTGCGCGGCGGCGGTCCGCCCGGTGGGCGACACCATCGGCCGGAAGCCGTGACCGTCCTTGCGGCCGCGGTCCGCGTGGCCGGTCGTCACCCAGGGGTTGAGGCTGACGTCGAGTCCGGCGTCGCGCAGAATGCCGCTGACAGCGGCCGTGGTCTCGTACCAGCGGTCTTCGGCCTCACCGGAGAGATAGCCGTCGAACACCTCCTCGGCGGCCAGCAGGAGGACGACTTCGTCGACTCCGGCTTCCTGGCAGGCCCGAGCCAGGGCGGTCGCGTGCGAGACCACGTCGGCCGGGTCCTTGCGGGGAGGAAGCTGGAATCGCAGGTGGTAGCGCGCCGACAACGTGACTCTCCTTGTACGAGGGCGGGCGCGGCCGGTGGCTCCGCCGGCCCACCGCCCTGTTCGCCCGCGCAGCTCCGAGACGTGACGAGGGGAGCGGACGCGAGGAACCGACGATCTGAGGACGAAGGAAAGCTATCTGCTTGAAATTGCTCGGTCAATGAAACTTTCGAGCAGTTTCGAGCACACTAGGGGGAGGTGCGGCGGCTGGGGCCGGCCGGGCGAGAAGTCCTAGTCCGCGTCGAGCTCGGCGAGCTCCGCGGCCGTGAGTTCGAGTTCCGCCGCCGCTGCCGAGTCCTCGATGGTGGACGGACGGGACGATCCAGGGATCGGCACGACGACCGGGGACTTGGCCAACTCCCAGGCCAGACAGACCTGTTGGGGACTGACGCCGCGCGCCTCGGCAATGCTCGCGAACGCCGCGTGCGCCGAACCCAGGGCACCCGCACGGGAGATGCCGCCCAGCGGGCTGTAAGGAAGGAACGCGATGCCGAGCTCGTCGCACAGGCGCAGTTGCGGTTCGCTCTCGCGGGACGCCGGCGAGAAGTTGTTCTGGACGGACACCAGCCGCTCGCCGAGAATGCCGTGGGCCTCAAGGAGTTGACCGGAATTCACGTTCGAGATGCCGATCGCGCGGATCTTGCCCGCGTCGTACAGATCCCCCATCGCGCCCACCGATTCCGCGTACGGCACGTTCGGGTCGGGGACGTGCAGCTGGTAGAGCCCGATGGCGTCCACTCCGAGGCGTTCGAGCGATCCCTCGCACGCCTCCCTCAGGATCGCCGGGTCGCCATTGAACAACCACGCCCCGTCGGCTCCGCGCGCCGCCCCGCCCTTCGTGCCGACGAGCACCCCCGAGGTGTCGCCGCCGTACGACGCGAGCGCCCGCGCGATCAGCGACTCGTTGTGCCCGGTCTCGGAGGAGTCCAAGCAGTACGCCATGGCCGTGTCGATGAACGAGACCCCCGCATCGAGGGCCGCGTGGACGGTCGCGACCGCCTGCGCCTCGTCCGGCCGCCCTTCGATGGACAGCGGCATCCCGCCGAGCCCGATGGCGCTGACCGTCACACTGCCGATGCTGCGGTACTGCATGACCATGCCTCCCCATGAGAGTGAAGCGACGCGACGCCCGCGACTCTATGCTCACGCGGTCCTGCGGGCCGGTGTTCGACGCTGCTGCGGCTACGTCACGCCGGGCCGCCCGACGGCGCCAGGTCCGTCGACATGGCCAGGGCGCGGTGCCGGTCGAGTTCGCGCTGGACGCCGTCGAGTTTGACCTCGACCCGGGCCACGGCGTCGGGGCCGAGAACGAGGCGGAGCGGGGGTTCGGGGGCGTCGGTCAGGCCGACGACGGCGGCAGCCGCCTTGGCGGGGTCTCCGGGCTGTCGGTGGTTGACGTCCGCGAGGGCCTTGCGGGTGGCGCCCGCGGTGGGGGCATAGTCGTCGATCACGTGGCGTTCGGTGTAGAGGCTCGACGCGTCGAGGAAGTCGGTGCGGAAGCCGCCGGGTTCGACGACGGTGACGTGGACGCCCAAGGGGGCGAGTTCGCCGTGCAGTGCCTCGGTGATGCCTTCGACGGCGAACTTCGTCGCGCCGTACAGGCCGACGCCGGGAGCGGTGGCGAAGCCACCGACCGAGCCGATGTTGATCACGTGTCCGGACCGCTGGGCCCGGAGCGTGGGCAGCACGGCCCGCAGGGTGCTGAGCACTCCGAAGACGTTGATGTCGAACGCGGCACGGACGGCCTCGTCCGAGACCTCTTCCACCGCCCCGAGGAGGCCGCGCCCCGCGTTGTTCACCAGGACGTCGATGCGGCCGTAGCGCGCGAGAGCGGCGTCGACCGCGGTGCGTATCGTCGCCTCCTCGGTGACGTCCAGGTCCACGGCGAGCAGGGCGTCGGACGCGTCCGGGAACGCACGGCGAACGGCCTCGGCATCGCGCGCCGTGGCGACGACCTCATGCCCTCGCGCCAACGCCTCCCGCACGATCTCCGCACCCAGTCCACGCGAGGCGCCGGTGATGAACCAAATAGACATGTCTCCTGCTTTCGTGAGCGTGACTGACGGCATGTGCCGCAGGGGTCCGTACGTGCCATGCGCGCTGTACGGGCCTACGGGCTTACGGGCTTACGGGCTTACGGGCTTACGGGCTTACGGGTGCCCCGGTACGGCACGGGCGAAGGTGAAGACGGTTTCCCGCTCCTGGCCGTCGTCGGGGAGTTCCCGGTCGGCCCATCGGTCCATGACTTCCACGATCTCGTCCTTGAACTGGGCGAGTTCGGCATCGGTCATCCGCAGCCACACCTCGGCGACGAAGGGGCCGAGCGGCCAGCGCTGCTGCTCGGACTGGGGCCGATCCGCCCAGCGGCGCACCTGGTTGATCTGCCGCTCGAGGTTGAGGGACTCGGCGGCGTGCGCGACGGCCTCCCCCGCCGCGTCGTCGGCGAAGTCGACGGAGGACCACAGGAGCTTCGGCGTGGTGCGCCGCCACCACCGTTCGCGACGGTCGCGGGCGAGTTCAGGGGCCTCCTCGATCAGCCCCGCGGCGGCCAGCGCCTTCAGGTGGTGACTCACATTGCCGACGGCTTCGCCCGTCGCCTGCGACAACGCGCTGGCGGTGGAAGGGCCGTCGAGCTTGAGCAGGTCGAGCAAGCGGCGACGGACCGGGTGGGCCATCGCGGCCAGCACCCGGGAATCGGTGATCGGAGGGGCCATACGGGCGACACTACTTACACAAGAGTTCTTGTGCAATGATTCTTGTGGAACTTCCTCAACCACGGTGGAACAGGTCCTGCGGATCGACGCGCACCCAGCCCTGCCGCGTGGAGGGCGGGCGCGGGACCTCCCGGTGCAGGGCGCGCCATTGATGCACGAGCGCGTCGTAGATGGGCGTCGGCGAGGCGGCCCCGCCCGTGCCCAGCGGGGCAGCGTGACGGGGTCGGGGCGCAGGAACGCTTTTGCGCTGGTCGTTCATGCGCTGCCCAACGACCGCGTCCGCTCCTGGCCACGCCATTGGCGGGGGATCTTTCCCAGGACACATATCCGAGCGGTGTGATGCGGGCCGCGTACCGCCAGGCGCAGCCCGGGGCGGGCGAGCGCAACTGCGCCCGCGAGTCCCTGTCCGACGACGGGCTGGGCGCCCGGATCTGGGAGCACGCCGGGGCGGGGCGCCTGAGCGGCGAACAGGCGACGCTCCTGATGCGCGCGATGCTGTCGGCCGGTCTGGACACCACGGTGATCGCCATCGGCAACCCGCTGCGGGCCCTGGCCCACGACCCCGGGCAGTGGGCCCTGCCGCGCGAGGATCCGGGCAGCATCCGGTTCGCCGTGGACGAGTCGTTCCGCCACGAGTCGCCCTTCCATGCCTTCTACCGGACGGCCGCACGCGACGCCCGTCCGGGCGGGGGTCCAGTGCCGGGCGGGGCGAAGGTCCTGCTGTTCGTCGGCGCGGCCGACCGCGGCCCGAGGCGATGCGGGCCTGACGCCGACGCGTTCCGGGTCACACGGGCGGCGAGTGGCCATCCGGCGTTCGGGATGGGGATCCACCAATGTGTGGGGCAGCCGATCTCCCGGCTCGAGATGGAGGTACTCCTCCGCGCGCTGGTCCGCCGCATCGAGCACCTGGAACCCGCCGGTCCGCAGACCCCGTTCGTGCACAACACTCTGCGCGGCTGGTCATCGGTCCCGGTGCGCGCGGTGGCCGGCTGGGCTTGCGGAGCGCCGGCCGCCGCGCGGGCCCGAATCCGGGGTCAGGCCTTCGTCAGCCTCATGGGAATCGCCTTCAGGCCTCCCACGATGAAGCCGCCGGCCGGCTCCAACGACTCGGTGGGCAGGGCGAGTTCCAGGTCGGGGAAGCGGTCGAAGAGGGCCGGGAGGGCGATCGCCGCTTCCATCCGGGCCAGGGGTGCGCCCAGGCAGCGGTGGACTCCGTATCCGAAGCTGAGGTGTTCGGCGCTCGGGCGCCGTGCGTCGTACTGGTCGGCGGTGGCCCCGTGTTGCTGCGGATCGCGCCCGGTGCCCGCGAACGACGCCAGGATCGCCTCGCCCTTGCGGATGGTGGGGCCGTCCGGGATCTCGATGTCCTCGACGGCGAACCGGAGCGGAAGGTTGGCGACACTGGGGGCCCAGCGGAGGGTCTCCTCGATCACGTCGTTCCAGGAGAGCTCGCCCGCACGGACCAGGTCGAGCTGCTCCGGGTGCGTGAGCAGGGCGTGAACGGCGTTGCCTATGAGGTTGACCGTGGTCTCGTGGCCGGCGACGAGGACGAGCAGGAGCGTGTCTATCAGCTCCTGTTCGGTCATCCTGTGGCCTTCCTCGTCCCGCGCGGCGACCAGCACGCTGGTCAGGTCCGACCCGGGTTCCTCGCGCTTGAGGCCGGCCAGCCCTGTCAGCAGTGCCTGGACGTCGACGTACGCGGCGCCCGCCTCCTCCGGGTCGACGGAGGTCATGATGATCTCGGAGAGCCGGGCCAGTTCGGCGCGGGTGTCGCCCTCGGGGATACCGAACAGCTCGCAGATGACCTGCATCGGCAGCTGGTGCGTGAAGGTCTCCCGGAGGTCGACCACAGATCCCGGTGGCACCGTGCCGAGTTCGTCGAGGAGAGCGGTGGTGATGCGCTCGACCGAGGGCAGCATGGCGTCGGTGCGCCGGGCCGTGAACGCCGGTGCGATGAGCTTGCGCAGCCGTCGGTGATCGCTCCCGTACGCCGTGAACATGTTGTTCACGCCGACCCAGGTGGCCAGCCAGGACTCGTGGTACTCGCCGCGCTGCCACGCGGGCCAGTGCCGGCGGGCGTCCTTGGACACGCGTGGGTCGGTCAGCAGGTCCTTGAGCAGGCTGTGGCTGGTGATGGCCCACGCCTCGGGGCCGTCCGGGAGTCGGACGAGCGTCGCCGGGCCCGAGGCACGCAGCCGGGCGGCCTCGGCGTGGACGTCGGCACCGGCCGGGTCGAGTGCGACGGGTTGCGGTCCCATGATGTGGCTCCTGCCTGGTCGGGATCGTAGGGCCGGACAGTGACGCGCCCCGCGGCGCGAGAGCCCTGACGAACCTATCCAAGATCATTACGGGCATCAGGCAGAGATGGCCGGATCGATGCGGTCCGGCCAGGGCGGCCGGTCACCCGAAGGCAGTTTCGGCGGGGCGGACGCGCGTGACGCCGCCGAGTGGACCGGTCTTCTACGGGTCCCGTCTTGACCGAAAGTCAACTTCCCAACGGACAGTCAACAGACCTTTCAATACTGCCGAGTTGGCCCGGTCGGCAGTCCGGAGCCACCGCCCGCAGACGACTCATGGCACTCCCGCCCCACTCCTCGCACGCCGTCCCGTGCGAAACAGTGCCGGAGGTCCTCATGGCGGTCCGTGCCGCGATCCGCTCGACGGTGTCGTCGTCCGACGCTCCAGTCGGCCGTTCTGTTCAGTTCGTGAAGCCGTGCGTTGTGGCCGACTCAATGGGCGGGGCCGGCCATCCCACCGCCGCCGGTGGCGACGCCGCCGACCGTCTTGGGCGCGGGGAAGGGGGGCTCGTCCTGCCGGCAGGACGTTCCGGCCGGCGGGAGCGTGCCGTCGACCAGGTACCGGCTCTCGTACGTCTTCACGCAGCTGCTGGGGTTGATCAGTGCGGTGTGACCGTATCCCTCGTGGGTGAGCAAGCGGGCGTCGGCCATTTCCCCGGCCAGCGCCTGCGCGTCCGCGTAAGGAGTAGCGGGGTCGTACCTGGTGCCGACCAGCAGGACCGGGTGTGCCGTCGGCCTGTTCCACGGGCCGCGGTAGCGGTCGGCCGCGACGGCCGGCCAGGAGACACACGCCACGGTGGCCCAGGTCCAGAAGCGTCCGGCGTCTCCCGCGCGGGCGGCGGCGGCCTCTTCCATGGCGTGGTAGGCGGCGGGGTCACGCGGATTGGGGCTCTCCCCGCAGGCCACCGCACTCGCCTGTTCCTCGCCGAGGTACGGATCCGGATGCGGGACAAGTGGCGGGGGCGGGAGTGGGGACGCCTTGGGGACGCGACCCTGCCAGAGGTCCCGCAGCCTGCCGGCGAGGTCCGGCCAGCCCGGGTGGACGATGTAGAGGCCGCTCACCACGTCGGCGACCGTACGGCCGTAGGTCCACTCACCCACGGGTTGCGCCCGCAGCCGCCGCATCAGCTGGTCGAACCTGTCCCGGGTCGCTTTCGGGCTGCCGGCCGAGAACGCGCAGCCCGCGGTGTCCGTGGATCCGCACAGGGTGAGGAACCGGTCCAGGACCGCTGCCGCGGAGCGGTCCGAGCCCATGCGCAGGAACGTGGTGAGCCGGGGGTCCGCGTCGGAGGCGTGGTTCGTCCAGGCCTGCGGATCGATGTCGCTGTCGAGGACCATCGCGCGGACCCTGCCGGGGAACAAGTTGGCGTACGTGGCGCCCAGGATCGTGCCGTAGGAGATTCCGAGATAGGTGAGTTGTGCGTCGCCCACCGCCCGGCGCAGCCCGTCGAGGTCGCGCGCGGTGTCGGCGGTCGACACATGGCGCAGCAGTTCGGGGTCACGCCGCTGACAGCGCCGGGCCAGGTCCTTGTACGCGGCGAACACGGCCGCTCGCTGCTGCGCGCCCACGGGGACGCCGGCCGGTTTGCCCGCGTTCCACGCGGCGGCCTCCCCGGGAGTCGCGAAGCAGTTCACCGCGGTGCTGCTGCCGATGCCGCGGGTGTCCCAGCTGACGATGTCGAACCGCTCCCGCACCTCGCGCGGGAAGGCCTCGTAGTTCTGCGGCATCTGGACCGTTCCCGGCCCGCCGGGTCCGCCGGGGTTGAAGAGCAGGGTGCCGATGCGTCGGCCGGGGCCGGTCGCCTTCCGTTTGACGACTGCCAGTTCGATGGTGCGGCGGCCTGGGTCGTCGTAGTCCAGCGGCACCTTCGCGGTCGCGCAGTCGAACGGGCTGCCTGGAACGCAGGGTCTCCAGTCCAGCTTCGGGGCCGGCACCGAAGGTGTGGGCGATCCACCGGCCTGGGCGATGATCTGCCCGGTCAGAACGGTCGAGCAGGTCACCAACGCGGCGATGACCGCGGCACAGACCCGACGGCCCGCCGTCGGTCCGGATATGTGCATGCGTAGTCCTTCCACGGCTGAGGGCCGAACGCCCTTCGGCGCGGGACGTCGGCACGCATCTGTGCCAACGGCACCGCGGCCCGGTAAGACGCGCGCGCCGACCGCGACCAATTGGGCGAACCACCGTCACCGTGCCGTCGGCGACGAGGCAAGATCACCAAAGTCTCACCCTAAAGCTGAGGTCGAGGTGCCACTCGACGAGACCACGCCAGGGACCCTCTGGGAGCGCGCCTGGGACCTTCCTGGTACCGCCAGTCCCAGGAAGACGGGACGCCTGGCTGAGGGCACCGCGCCACCGCACCCTGGAGGCATGACGAAAACACTCATCACCGGAGCGAACAAGGGTCTCGGCTTCGAGACCGCCCGCCGGCTCACCGCCGCGGGCCACACCGTCTACGTGGGCAGCCGTGACGCCGAGCGCGGACGCCGCGCCGCCGAGCGGCTCGGCGCACGCTGGGTCCGGCTCGACGTCACGGACGACGCGTCCGTCGCTGCCGCCGCGAAGGCGATCGAGGCCGACGGCGGCCTCGACGTGCTGATCAACAACGCCGGTATCGAGGGCCGGACACCGGACGGAGGTGTGATCGGTGCCGCGGACGTGACCGCCGACGAGATGCGGTCGACGTTCGAGACGAACGTCTTCGGCGTCGTACGCGTGACCCACGCGTTCCTGCCGCTGCTGCAGAAGTCCGACGCGCCGGTCGTGGTCAACGTGAGCAGCGGCCTGGCCTCACTGGCGCGGGTTGCCGACGCGGGTACCCCGGCTCACGCGTATCCCGGAGTCGCCTACCCGGCGTCGAAGGCCGCGGTCAACATGATCACCGTGCAGTACGCGAAGGCGTTCCCCGGGATGCGGATCAACGCGGTGGAGCCCGGCTACACCGCGACGGACCTGAACGCTCACACCGGCACCCAGACCGTCGAGGAAGGCGCCGAGATCATCGTGCGCATGGCACAGCTGGGCCCCGAAGGCCCGACCGGCACGTACGTCGACGCCGAGGGCCCGCTCCCCTGGTGACGCGGCGACGCGGGCCAGCCGACGGAGGCGATCCACCGGCTCCCCGCCTCACACCGGCCCGTCCGCCATGGCCCGCGTGACATCTCGTCCGCCTCGTACGCGTCGCGCGAGGTTGGCGGCGGCCTCCGGCCACCCGGCGTGGTCGAAGGAGAAGCCCGCTTCGAGGAGCCGTCCCGGGACGACGCGGCGGCTCTTCAAGAGAAGTTCGGTGTCCGACCGGAGCGCGAACGCACCCAGTTCAGCCATCCACTTCGTCGCGGGCAGGCCCACCGGAACACCCCATGCCGCGCGCAGCGCACGCATGAAGTCACGCTGCGGCAGCGGCTCGGGGGCGGCGAGGTTCACGGGCCCGTCCAGGTCGTCGCGTTCGATCAGGAACCGGACCGCGCGGGCGAAGTCACGGTCGTAGATCCAGGACACGTACTGGCCACCGCCCGCGACCGGACCGCCGAGGCCGAGCCGGGTCAGGCGCAGGAGGACGTCGAAGACGCCACCGCGATCGGGGCTCATGACCATCGCTGAGCGCAGGGCGACCTTGCGGGTGTGCGGGGCGTCGGCCCGTTCCTGGGCCCGCTCCCACGCCTTGGCGATCTCGACGCTGTACGCCCAGTAGCCCGGCACCCCAGCCTCGTCACCGCCGAGCACGCCGGTCGCCTCGTCGTTCGGTGCGGCGAGGCTGTGGGCGTAGACGGTGGCCGTACTCATCTGCAGCCACACCCCCGGGGGTCGCGCGGCGGTGGCGATGGCCTCACCGACGACCTCGGCCGACCGCACGCGGGAATCCATCATGGCCTTGAGGTTGGCCGGCGTGTAGCGGCAACTGACGCTGCGTCCCGCGAGGTTGATCACGACATCACAGCCGTCCACGGCCTCGGTCCAAGGGCCCAGGGTCTCGCCGTCCCAACGGACTTCCCCGGTGCGGGTCGGGTGCCGCGTGAGGACCACGACTTCGTGTCCCGCACCGGTCAGTTCACGCTTCAGGATCGTCCCTACCTGCCCGGTGCCGCCGGGTATCACGATCTTCATTGGGCCCCCTCATCGTGTCGCCACCACCTTAGCGCAAATATTTGAACACGTTCAATTAAGGAAGAGGGTGTGGAGGCCCGAGGCCCTCAGGCCCGCGTGCGGACGTGCAGGCCGAGTCCGCTCGTGCCCGGTGTCTCCACCCCCGGCAGGAGCCGCATGTCGTGGTCGTAGTCCCCGCCGGCGAGGGGTCGGAAGGGGACCGGTTCGGCCGTGAAGAGCGTGTCGAGCCGTCGGGCGTACTCCTGCCGCGCCGTGGCGAATCGGTCGTCGGGCAGGTCGTTCGAGCTGTACACCGCGAACGGCTCCAGCGGAGTCATGCCGGTGAACCAGAACAGCCCGTGCTGGATGGGGTGGAGGACGTCCGCGAGGCTTCCGTGGATGCCTCGATCGGAGAAGGCCGACTCGCGCGCGCCGACGGTCACCGACACGAGCGCCCGCCTCTGCCCCAGGGAGCCTTCGCCGTACGGCGGCGGGACCGCCGGGCCGTACGCGAACCCGCTCGTGAAGACCCGGTCGATCCAGCCCTTGAGGATCGCGGGCGCCGAGAACCACCACATCGGGAACTGCAGGACCACCGCGTCCGACCAGCGCACCTTCTCCTGTTCCGCCGCGATGTCGGGCGACAGGCCATCCCCCAGGGTCGCCCGCTCGGAGTCGGCCATGACGTGCAGCCGGCCTGCTTCGGCGTGCTCGGGGAAGTCGTCGGCGTCCACCGTCGCCTTCCACTTCATCGCATAGAGGTCGGACACCCTCACCTCGTGTCCTGCCGTACGCAGGTGCTCGACCGCGAAGCCGGTCAACGCGGCGTTGAGCGAACGGGGTTCCGGGTGGGCGCTGACCACGAGGATCCTTTTGGGCTGCTGAGACGTCGTGTCGTTCATGCCCCCACGCTCGCCCAGGCGCGTCCGGGCAGCCAGCACCCTGGTCAACGGCGGAACGCTCATCCTGGTACTGCGAGGGCCACGCATACTTGGGCCCATGGACGGCGTGAACCACATCGGGCACACAGACGCGGGAACGACCCTCACCATCGGGGGGGCACCCATCGGGGGCTCGCCCATCGGCGGCTCGCAGCGTGGCCTCGGAGAGTTTCTCCGCGCCCGTCGTGCGCGCGTCACGCCGGAGCACGTCGGGCTCTCGGGCAGTCGTCGCCGACGGGTACGCGGACTGCGCCGTGAGGAGCTGGCACAGCTCGCCGGGATCAGCATGGACTATTACGTACGCCTGGAACAGGGCCGCGCCACCCAGCCCTCCCCCGAGGTCGTCGAAGCGCTCGCCGGCGCGCTCGGCCTCGACACAGCGGAGCGCGGGCATCTCGCGACCCTGGCCGGCGCCCGGCAGGGCCCCGCGCCCGAGGCCAGGGTCAGCCCCGTGCTGCGGCGCCTGCTCGACTCCATGGCCGGTTTCCCGGCCTTCGCCACGAACCATCGTCTGGACGTGGTGGCGTGGAACGCCCCGGGCGCCGAGCTGTTCGGCGGCCTGGCCGACCCCGCCCGCCGCGACCGGAACAACGCGCGGTACCTCTTCCTCGACCCCGCCTCCCGCGTCGTCCACCCCGAGTGGAAGGACCGGGCGGCGGAGGCCGTGGGCCAGCTTCGGGTCTGGTCGGGCCGTTACCCCGGCGATACGGAACTGGCCGCGCTCATCGCCGAACTCACCGCACACAGCGCGGAGTTCAGGCAGATCTGGGACAGCGGCGAGGTCGTGATGTGCGCGGCGGGCCGAAAGCGGCTGAGGCACCCGGTGGCCGGGCTGCTGACGCTGGACTTCGAGACGCTGCACGTACCGGCCGCGCCGGGCGAGACGGGTCTCGTCGTGCACGTGTTCAGCGCCGAGGAGGGCAGCGAGGAGGCTGTGGCTCTCGCACGGATGACCCCAGCGGTTACAGCGACGCACAGGTCGTGACGGGCGCTGGGGTGGAGTACCACCGGGGAGCGGCCTGACTCACCGCACTCCACATCGCAGGCATCGTGAGGGCGGACCGGTCCCGGGACGCTCACCCCGTACGGCATGCACCGATCTCCTTCGTACTTCGGTGCTCAGGCGACCCAGTGCGGGCGGCGCGCGGTCGATGCCGACGGGAGGCCGGCGGCGAGCGTGGTCGCCATGCGCTGGACGGCTTCGCGCAGAGTGTCCGCCGGGGTCGTGTAGGGGATGCGCATCCGCTGCTCGAAGATGCCCGGGTCGGTGGCGAAGCAGGCGCCGCTCTCGATCCGGACGCCGTTGTCGAGGGCTCGCTCGGAGAGCGCGGAGGCCACCGGTTCGCCCAGGTCGACCCACAACGACAGCCCGCCGGGCGGTAGTTGCCAGGTCCAGTGCGGCATGTGCTCGCTCAGTGCGGTGGCCAACGCGGCGCGCTGCAGCCGTAGTTGCTCGAGCCGGGGCGGCAGGAGCTCGTCGGCCCGGTCCAGGAGGGCGAGGGCCAGGAGCTGGTCGACGACCGATCCGCCCATGTCGGTGGCCACGCGCTGGCCCGCGAGTTCGGTGACGAGCCGTGCGGGCGCGCGCAGCCAGCCGATGCGCAGGCCGCCCCAATGGGTCTTGCTCATCGAGCCGATGGTGATGACCTGGCCGGTGCCACCGGGCGCGGTGTGGGAGGCGAAGGGAGACGGGGCCGGGACGTCGAGCGCGAGGTCGGCCAGCGTCTCGTCGATGACCAGCCACGTACCGGAGCGCTCCGCCGCGCGCAGGACGCGCACCCGCTCGTGTTCGGGCATGAGGCAGCCGGTCGGATTGTGGAAGTCGGGGATCAGGTAGGCCAGTTGGGGCACCACCTGGCGGAGCGTCGATTCGGTGATCTCGATGTCCCAGCCGGTGTCGGTCACGGGGACGGACACGGTACGCAGCCGGGCGCGCCGTAGCGCCTCCAGGGCGTTCGGGTAGGACGGGTTCTCGACCATGACCCGGTCGCCGGGGCTGCTCAGCAGTCCCAGGACGAGTGTCAGCGCGTGTTGCGCGCCGGACGTCACCAGGATCTGTTCGGGCAGGGTGGCGAGGCCCCGTCGGGTGTAGCGCTCGGCGACGGCGGCGCGCAGGTCGGGCAGGCCGTAGGGGTGGTAGCCGGGGGTGTGCGCCTGCTCGGCCAGTTGCGGGGCGATGTGCGCCAGCGCGTCGACGAGTACCTGCGGGGGCAGCCCGGGTGAGGCTCTGGCCAGGTCGATCGCGGTGTCCTCGGGGCCGAGGAGGCGCGCGACGCCGTTGGGGGTGCGGCCTTCGGGCAGGGCGGTCCACGTGCCCGATCCCTGGCGGCTGTGCGCGTAGCCGCTCTCGCGCAGCAGGTCGTACACGGCGGTGACGGTGGTTCTGCTGGTGCCGACGGCGGCGGCCAGTTCGCGCTCGGCGGGGAGTCTGACGTGCAGGGCGATGCGTCCGTCCAGGATGAGCGCGCTGATCGCCTGGGCGAGGTGGCGGTAGGCGGGCCTCGTGCCCGAGGCGCCGGGAAGCATCGCGGCGAGCTGACGGCTGCCCAGGGTCCGGTCCGCTCGGCCCGCCCTGTCCATCGGCAGGAAGGTCTTCGCGTCAGTCAAACCATTCTCCCCAGATTGGCCATGTCATCCGGGCCAATCACTCTACAGAGTTGCCGCAATGGCCTTGAAGGCACTCGGTACCGACGACGGAGACAAGCACACATGCGGCAGGACACGGACATGACGGACCACCCCGAACAGGCGACACCACGGAGTGACGACGGGAACCCGACGACCCCGGCTCCGGGGCCCGGAGGGAACCCGACGACCGCACCCGGCAGGCGCGGCGGCGGCACCCGTACGACTCCCCCGCTCACCTACGTACGCTTCGGCGAACGCCCGCTCCTCCGCCTGCCGCAGTTGTTCATCGGCCTCGCCCTGTACGGGTTCAGCATGGCCGTCATGGTCCGCGCCGGGCTGGGGCTGAGCCCCTGGAGCGTCCTCAACGAGGGCCTGGAGAAGCACACTTCGCTGAGCTTCGGCACGCTCACCGCGGTCGTGGGTGCGTCCGTCCTGCTGCTGTGGATCCCCCTGCGGCAGCGGCCCGCTTTCGGGACCGCCGCCAACATCGTCGTCATCGCCTTCTCCTCCGACCTCGGCCTCGCGCTCGTCCCCGAGGGCCTGGGGCTCCCCGAGCGCGTCGGACTCCTCCTCGCCGGGATCCTCGCCAACGCGCTGTCCGTCGCCGTCTACGTAGGTGCACGCTTCGGGCCGGGGCCCCGGGACGGACTCATGACCGGCGCGGCCGCGCTGACGGGTCGCTCCATCCGCGTGGTCCGCACCTCCATCGAGATCGCCGTACTCGCCGTGGGGTGGCTGCTCGGCGGCGGAGTGGGGCTCGGCACCGTGCTGTACGCCCTGGCCGTCGGGCCCATGACGCAGTTCTTCCTGCCCTGGTTCGCCTACACGAGCCCGACCAAGGCCACGCGTCCGGACCCGCGTGTCACCGGGTCCCGCATCGCTTCGTAGAGTCTGTGCGGTGAACCTTCACCACGCACCCGATCCGCACCTGCCGATGCTGAACGTCCCTCAGGCCGAGCGCCTGCGGAGCCTGACGGTCCATCACTTCCTCGCCCGTCACGGCATATCGCCGACCGTGACGGGGGACTCGGTGCACCTGGAGGGCCGGCTCAGCCCGCTGTCGAACCTGGCGCAGCGGTGTCGCCAGTCGGCCGAGAACGACTGGCCGGGGATCGTGGAGCAGCACTTCGACGGCCTGGAGAACGCCTCCCAGGGCGGCGAGAGCGGCACGGAACTCCTGGAGCGGACCTGCTGGCGGCTTCTGCCCGACGACGCCTTCACCGGCGACACAGCCGACGGTTTCCGCTATGCGCGGCCGGTCGCCGAGGGGCTCCTCGCGGCCCTCGCCCTGGACGCACCCACCTCCGTACGGATCCTCGACGACCAGGACGTGACACGCGTCGGCCCTGAGCGGTTGTGGGCGGCGGGCCGGACGAATCTGCTCCGCCAGCCGGTCGAGCACGACGAATTCCGCGGTCCGCAGGGCGCGTTGCTGCACTCCGTGTACGGAGACTCGTTCTTCGTGTCCAGCAAGGCGCTCGTACTCCCGGAACTCGTAAGGGAGTTGACCGGCCGGGAGCTGCCGGACGCCGGGGCGCTCGTCGTGCTGCCGACCAGGCATCTGCTGGCCTTCCACCCGATCGTGGACGGCAGCGTGGTGGACGCCGTCAACGACCTGGGCACCTACGCCATGGGCGCCTACGAGGACGGGCCGGGCGCGCTCTCACCGCGGCTGTACTGGTGGCACCAGGGGCGGCTGGTGTCGCTCACGGTGTTCGACCACGAGGCCCGGTCGTTCTCCGTGGTGCCGCCGCAGGAGTTGATGGATGTCATGAGGTCCTTGCGCGGCCAGGACTCCGCCGCTGCCACCTCGGCCCCCCAAACGCAGACCGCCGACCAACTCACCCAGACTTCAGCCGAGTTGACGGCACGGCTGCCTCAGTCCCCCGCATCCTTCGGCGACGCGTTCGGCGCGGCACTCGCCCTGAGCCACGTGCGCTGCGCGTCCGACCCCGACGGGGGCGCACTGGAGACCTGGGAGGCGTGGGTCGGGGCCATGCAGGTCGGCTCGGCACTGTTCGCCACCACGGCCTCCCGGGAGAGCGCCGTCGACTGCCGTATCGGGCACGACGTCGTGACGCTTCCGGTCACAGGCCCCGCTCCGTACGCGGACGGCCGCGCCTGGCTCAACGCCTTCTATCTCGCGGTCGTCTGCCGTGAGCGGGACCGCATGACCTGGTTGTGCCACGTCCCGCTGGACGATCTGCGCCGGGCCGCCCCCATGGACGAGTACGTCTTCCACTGGATCGACACGCTGCAGACGTACTGGCTCCAGCACCCGATGGACGATGTGGTCCAGAAGCTGCTCGCCACCATGAACACGTCCCACCCCGACGTGGCCACCCGTACATCTGCGGACTTCCTGAACCTGGTCGACTACCAGCCCGTCGCGCTCTTCCACCGTCTCGTGACCGGCGACCATGAGGCTTTCGCGGAAGCGCTCACGGAGGCCCTGACCCATCACGAGCGCTACTGGGGCGACTCGACGGAGCCGCACAGCCGGGTGGCCCTCGGCCCGCTCGCGCTGGCGTGCCTCGCCTTCGACTCGGAGTTCCCGGTCGACAGCTCGTCGCCGTATCTGCCCAAGTGTCTGCTCGACCGTGCCTGGTACGGCGAGTTCGACACGTGAGAGCCGGCCGCAGCTACCGCCGAGCGGCTTCCCGGCGGTAGAAGTCGAACTGGGTCACTCCGTCGTAGCCATAGCTCTCGGGGTGCAGTTCGTGCAGCGCGACACCGGAACGGGCGAGCGGGCCAAGAGTCCTGGCCATCAGTTCGCCCGCCTGGGCGATGAACGCGGCCTTCTCCGCGGCGCTGTTCGTGCCGACGGTGACGGTGGCCTCGACATGGGCGTCGAGGCCACCCGTCAGCGGCCGGCCGTCCACGTAGTAGCGCCCGGCCGGCACCAGGTCCACGTGCACGATGGTCCTCGCGCCGGACTTGCGAAGGGCCGACACGGCCAGGCCGGTCAGCCCCTCGGCGAGGGTGCGCTGCGCGTCGGCGGGAAGTGCGGTGTCCGTGACGGTGACGCGGATGAAAGGCATCGCTTCTCCTGTGCAGGTGAGGGGGTGCGCCCGCCGGAGGCGGCGGCACGGACCAAGCGTCACCGACCTGGCACCATTGATCCAACGCATACGTGTCATAGGTATATGAGGCCCGTGCATGACCGTGAACCTTTCCCAGTTGAGGGCGTTCCTCGCCGTCGTCGACGCGGGCGGCTTCAGCGCGGCGGCTGCCGATCTCGGCCTCAGCCAGTCGGCGGTGTCGCACGCGGTCGCCTCGCTGGAGCGCGAGTTGACCGCTCCGCTGCTGGTCCGTGCCGCCCCGGTGCGCACCACGGCACTCGGCGAGCGGGTCGTGCCGCACGCCCGGACCGCCGTGGCAGCCGCCCGGGCTGTTGAGCAACTCGCCTCGGACGCGGCCACCATGACGGGCACGGTGCGTCTCGCCGCGACCCCGACGGTCTGCCAGGGCCTGGTCCCCGGGCTGCTGCGGCACTGGGGCGAGGACCAGCCCCGCATCACGGTCAGGGTCTTCGAGGGAGACAGCGCCGAGATCGCCGCCTGGCTGGAGAACGGGACGGCCGATGCCGCCATCCTGATCGACCCTCCCCCGGGCCCGGGCATCCAGTTGGCCGCCGACAGCTACCGGGCTGTGCTGCCCCTGGACCATCCCCTCGCGGGCGAGCCGGTCGTCGACATCCGCGACCTGGAGGACGATCCGTTCCTGATCTCGCCCAACGGCTGCGAGGACCGCATCCGGACCATCCATCGTCTCGCCGGGCTGCGGTTCACCCCCACGCACCGGGTGCGGGATCTGGCGACCCTGATCAGCATGGTGCAGGCCGGTATCGGCGTGACCGTCCTGTCGGAGGTGTCCCGCTCCCTGATCCCGCCCGACCTGGCACTGCTGCCGCTGCACCCCCAGACCTCACGGCGCCTCGTACTGACCGGGCCCCGGTCCCGCCCCTGGCATCCGGCCGTCCGCGCCTTGGCGGACTCCGCCCTGGACCATCTCGCCGCGGCCGGTGCCACGCCGGCCGCACCGGTGGGCTGAAGAATTCCGTCGAAACCGCGGACGGCGTCTGGTTACTGTGGCGGCATGACCCATGGGAAGACTTCCTACGTATGCCTGCCCTGCCGGGTCTCGTTCAAGCAGCCCCACGACCGGAACAGGGAGCGGATCTGTCCGCGCTGCGCCGAGCCGATGATCCACGCAGGGTCGGCCTTCGCCGCGCCGCGCCACCGGGACACCGCCGCATGGCGGACGCTCACGGTTCTGCTGAACGCGGGCGTGGGTTTCCACAAGAGCTGCTGCGGCGGCCCGGGGTTCCGCCCCCGCGGTCTGCGTGAGGTGCGCGAGCGCCTTGCGTACGCCGAGCGGTCCGGTGAGCCCGTCGCCCGCGCGCTCCAGCGGTATGACGTGCCGTAGGCCGCGGGGTGCGGTCGGTCGCCGTGCCCGGTCGTGTCGGGCTCGGGGCCCGCTCGCCGCATCATGACGATTCCCCTGCCCCGCGCCATGGTCCGTTGACCGGCCTTGCCTATTGGTCGCACACTCAATAACATTCCGGGTATGCCGCCCAGCGTCCAGCGCAAGCGAATTCGGCGCACGCCGGCCGCCCGACGTGCGGAAATCGTCGGCACGGCAGCCGCGGTCGCCCTCGCGGAAGGGCTGGAGTGCGTCACCCTGCGGCGGATCGGCGAGGAGCTCGGCGTCCGCCCAGGGCTGATCAGTCACTACTTCCCCTCGGCGGACGACCTCATGGCGGAGGCCTTCGGCAGTGCCGCCGGCGCCGAACTCGACAGCCTGCTGCCCGCCGAGCGGGCCCAGGGGACGCCCACGCTGCACCTGGGATGGTTCTTCGCGCGGGCATCGGGCGAGTCCTACGACAACATCAGCCGCCTCTGGATCAACGCGCGCCACCTCAGCCGCGACCGGACCGTCCTGCGCGACCGGGTCGCCGAGCAAGAGGCGGCCTGGCGCGAGCGGCTCACCGGCCTGATCCGGGCGGGCGTCGACCGGCACGAATTCCGCACGGACGACCCGTATATGACGAGCCTTCAGATCCTGGTCGTACTCGACGGCCTCGAAGCGCAGGCCAACAGCGACACCCTCAACCGCCCCGCCGCGGTGTCACGCATGGCCGCCAGCACTGCGGAACGCGAACTCGGCCTTCCGGAGGGGGCATTCACCCGAACCGACGCGCCGCTCGCGGCGCCACTCACAGGCCAGGTCGTGTCGTCACATTCCCGTCCTTGAAGGAGCCGCTGTGCCCACCCCTCTCGTCCTGCTCTCCGCCCGTCTGCTCGACCCGGTCACCGGCACGTTCCTGCCGCAGACCGCCCTCGCCGTGTCCGGCGGCCGGATCTGTGCCCTGGGCGACGACCACGGCATACGTGAACACGTCGACTCCTCGACCACGGTGATCGACCTCAAGGGCGCCGTGGTGACACCGGGCCTGGTCGACGGGCATCTCCACCCCGTTTCGGGCGCCGAGCTGACGCACGGTCTCGACCTGTCGGGCTGCACCGACGTGGAAGGCGTGCGCGCGGCGCTCGCCGCCGAGGTGCGGAACCTGGCGCGGGGGACGTGGCTGCACGGCTGGGGGCTCGACCCGAACGTCTTCGGTGACCGGCCTGTCGGGATCGCCCCCTTCGACTCCGTCCTCGACGGCGTACCGGCCCTTCTTCTGCTGTTCGACGCCCACTCCATGCTGGCCAGCCGGCGCGCGCTGGAGCTGGCCGGTGTGGACGGCCCGCGCACCTTCGACCAGGCCTCCGCCGAAGTGGTCTGCGACGAGCAGGGCCGTCCCACCGGTCTGCTCCAGGAGGACGCCGCCTGCGAACTCGTCGAGCGCGTCGCTCCGCAGGCCACGAGGGAGGAGCGCCGCGACCGGCTCGCCGCCGCGTTGCGCGCCATGGCCGCCTCGGGGCTCACGGGCGGTCACGTCATGGACGCGAACGGCGACAGCCTCGCCCTCTTCGACGCGCTGGACACCGCGGGTGAACTCGCGCTGCGGCTGCGGGTCGCACCGTGGTGCCAGCCCGGCACGGACGCCGAAGGGGTACGGGCGCTCATCGAGCAGCAGGGCGCCGGGGGTGCGCTGTGGCGCACGGACGGCGTCAAGATCTTCATGGACGGCACCATCGACAACGGCACGGCCTGGCTGGAGCGCCCGGACTGCCATGGAGAGTCCACCCACGCGTTCTGGCCGGACCCCGAGGTCTACACGCGGATCATCGGCGAGCTGCACCGCGCCGGAGTGCCGACCGCCACCCACGCGATCGGTGACGCCGCCGTACGCCATGTCCTCGACGCCGTCGAGAAGGCACAGGCCACCGGCGGGCGCGGAGCGCGCCACCGGGTCGAGCACATCGAGACCGTGCCCGACGACACCCTGGGCCGGTTCGCCGAACTCGGCGTCATCGCATCCATGCAGCCCACCCACTGCTGCGACTTCACCCGGGCCGACCACACCGACAACTGGTCGCGCCGCCTCGGTGAGGAGCGCGCATCCCGCGCCTGGCGCTGCCGCGATCTGCGGGACTCGGGGGCCACCGTGGTCCTCGGCTCCGACTGGCCGATCGCCCCGTATGCGCCGCTCGGCGTCATGGCGGGCGCGCGCCACCGCCGCCCCAGCCGCGACCTCACCCAGGCCCCGCACGGACCCGGGCAGGCGCTCACGCCGCTGGAAGCGCTCCAGGGGCTTACGGTCGACGCGGCCTACGCGGCGGGCGAGGACCACGAGGCGGGGCGGATCGCCGTCGGCTACCGCGCCGACCTCACCGTGTTCGCCGACAACCCGCTCACCACGGCCGACACGGCGCTGCCGAACCTGCCGGTGCTGCTCACGGTCCTCGACGGCCGCCCGACGCACCGCGACGCGGGCCTGTAGGAAGGATCGGGGGTTCGGGGAGCGCTCACACCGGCTCCCGGTACCAGCGGCGGTGGACGACCGGCTCCACGAGGAGCACGCCCACCGCCGCGACCGCCGCCACCGATGCCGCCGGCAGCGAACCCCCCGCGGCCGCGACGGCCCCGGCCAGTACCATCAGCGGGCGCACCAGGGTCAGCGGCCCGAGGCCGACGACCACGGCGAGGGTGCCTGCCCGGAACGGTCCCCACAGGTAGCAGGCCAGACTCAGGGCGACGATCACCGCGTAGGGCGCGTAGCACAGGAGCATCCGGTGGGCGGCGGCGTCGAGTTCGGCGTAGCGCGCGGCCCGGTCCGCCGCCGAGGCGAGCAGCGTCACGGCGAGCGCCGTGCTCAGCAGCAGTGCCGGGGCGCCGACCGCGAGACCGCGGCGGGCCGCGAGCAGCGCCCGTCGCGACTTACGGATGCGTCCGTCCCGCCCGGTGTAGCCACGGAATCCGGCGAACGCCGCGTCGACGAGCGCCAGAGCGGCGAGCAGGAAGGCGTTCACCCGGCGCCCTCCCCCGCCGAAGCCCCCTGGCGCGCCCCGCCCCCGGTGACGGCACGCCCCACCAGGCGCCCCGACGGACCGGGTCCCAACTCGGCCCTCAGCGGCGGCAGCAGGTCCGGGCGTACGCCGATGACGGGACGCAGCGTGGTGCAGAACGGGTTGCTGCGGCCTCGCGGTTCGTACACGAGCGGGGTCAGGCCGTCGGCGTGCGCGGCGGCCGTCAGCAGCGTCTCGTCGTCATGGGCGCGGCGGGCCGACATCACTCCGTCGTGGCGGCCCAGCGGATCGCGCATCCGCGCGCGGTGGAACACCCACGCGCCGATCGGGGCGAGACCGGTCGCGGCGATGTCGAAGTGGCAGAACGCGACGGTACCCGGCGTGGCCTGGGCCGCGAAGAAGGCGTCGAGGTCAGCGCCCCGGAAGTGGTGCAGGACGCCCGTCGACACGTAGACGGTCGCGGGCTCGTCGAGGGCGAACGCATCACCTCGTACGAAACGGCAGGGCAGTTTCTCGGCGCGGGCGAGCCGTCCGGCCTCGGTGACCAGGGCCGCGTTGAAGTCCACGCCCACCAGGTCGACGTCCGGGCCGAGGACGCCGGACGCGGCCAGCCACCGCACGAGGTAGCCGAGGCCGCAGCCGACGTCGACCACCCGGAGCGGGCCGTCGCTCCGTCCGGCGGCGCGGATCACGGCGAGCAGTGGACGCAGGAGTTCGGCGATGCGGTCGCCGAGGCGCAGTTCCTCGCTGAGCCGCTGGAGCTCGGTGTGGACGGCGACGAGCCGGCGGTCCACGGCGAGCGGATCGAGGTTCCCGTCGTCGTCGCACGCCAGCCCGGCGGCGATACGGGCGCCACGGCGGTCACCCGCGGCGGCGAGCCGCGCGACGACGTCGGCCCGCCGCACCGGCAGGCGTTCGCGCGTGCCGGGGTCGTGGTCCACGACCAGATCGGATATCTCGATGAGCTGCACAGGGAGAAGGTACGTGGCCGGGGAGGCCGCCGGTGCCGCGCCCGGGAAGCCGGGACCCACCATTGCCCGTCGCGTTCGCGCGTGTGATCCCCCGGTCCGCCCGTCACGGTGGCAAGGTCGGTCCGTGGGGTTGCGGTCGTGGTCCCGAGCGCCACCGAGGCATGCGGCCGGAGCCCGACGACACGTAATGCCGGGCTGTCTGGAGATCCGCTGATGAATGACGAGACCATGCTCGCTGCCGGGGTCGACGAGTTCGGGCCCGCCTCCACTCTCACCGTGTCGCGCCGTCCCGTCCCGGAGCCGGGTCCTGGGGAGATCGGCATCGACGTCACGTACGCCGGTGTCGGGTTCGTCGATACGCTGCTGCGCTCCGGGGCGTTTCCGCTGTGGACGCCGATGGTTCCCGGGATCGAGGTCACCGGCCGGGTCCGTGCCGTGGGCCGCGACGTCCAGGGCTTCGACGTCGGCCAGAGTGTCGCCGCGCTGCTCAACGACTTCGGGCGCGGACAGCGCGCGGGCGGCTACGCGCAGGTCGCCGTCGCACACCACTCGATGGCCGCTCCGGTGCCGGACGGCGTCGACCTGCGCCGCGTCACCGCGGCCGTCGTCAACGGCGTCACGGCGTGGGTGGCCCTGCACGATGTCGCGCGGCTCGACTCCCGGGACCGGGTCCTGGTCCTCGGCGTGACCGGCGGCCTGGGCGCCACCACGGCGCGGATGGCGGCGCTCTTCCCGGCCCGGCAGGTGATCGGGGTCGTCGGCCGCGACCCGGACCGGGCCCCGGCCGAGTGCACGGACGTGGTCGTCGCGGACACGCTGGCCGACGCGCTCGACCGGCTCACGCCGGACGGTTCGGTGGACGTCGTCATCGATCCGGTGGGCGGCCCGCTGCGCGCCACGGCGTTCCAGCACCTCGCCCCCTTCGGACGCCACGTCGTCCTCGGCAACGCCGGCCGCGACGATCGCCCCTTCTCCGGTGACGAGACGTGGCTAGCGACGCGCACGGTGTCGGGCCTGAGCATCGGCGGTGTCGCCCATCTGCGCCCTGCCACCTGCACCAAGGCCCTCACCGCCGTCATCTCCTTGGTGGCGCGCGGAATCCTGGACGAGCCGCTCCCGGCGGTCGAGCCGCTGGAGAACGCCGGCAAGGTGCACGAGGCCCTGGAGAACCGGACGGCCCCGGCGAAGACGGTGCTGTCGCTGACTGTTTGAACTCCGCTGTCGGTGGCTGTGTGAACTCCGGCCCGCTCAGCGGCCGGACGGCCCCGCCCGCCCTCGGGCGGACGGGGCCATCGCTCCCGTTGCTACCGCGATACGACCTGATCGGACACGGCACCCGGCACCCGGGCGTAGCCGGTCGCCCGGCTGGTGAATGTGCCCCGGCCCTGGGTCCGGCCGCGCAACTGGGACGCGTAGCCGAAGAGTTCGGCCAGGGGCACCGTCGCCGTGACGACCGCGGTGCCCGCGCGCATCGCGGAGGCGGAGATCTGACCGCGGCGCGCCGCCAGGTCCCCGAGCACCCCGCCCACGGCGTCCTCGGGCACGGTGGCCGTGACCTCGACCACCGGTTCGAGGAGCGCCATGACGCTCGCCCGGAAGGCCGCCCTGAGTGCGAAGCGGCCGGCCGTGCGGAACGCCATCGGCGAGGAGTCCTTGGGGTGCGTGGACCCGTCGGTGAGCGTGACCCGCACCCCGGTGACCCGATGGCCGCCGAGGGGGCCCTCGCTCAGGGCGTCCCTGCACCCGGCCTCCACGGCCTGGACGTAGTCCCGCGGCAGCCGTCCGCCGGTGACGACCGACCGGAACTCGAACTCCGCCGCGCCCTCGCCCGTACCGTCCTGAGCGATCGCCATGGGCTGCACGTCGATGACGACGTGCGCGAACTGGCCTGCTCCTCCCTCCTGTTTGACATGCCGGTACACAAGCCCGGACACCCCGCGCGAGACCGTCTCCCGGTAGGCCACCTGCGGCCTGCCGACGCCGACCTCCAGGCCGTGGGCCCGGCGGATCTTCTCCACCGCCACCTCCAGATGCAGCTCGCCCATGCCCGAAAGGACCGTCTGGCCGCTCTCGCGGTCGGTCCTGACGACGAGTGAGGGATCCTCCTCGACGAGTCGTGCGAGCGCCGACACCAGCCGGGCGCTGTCGGCGTTCCTGCGTGCCTCGACCGCCACGGAGACGACCGGCTCGGCCACCGTGGGCGGTTCCAGGACGACAGGCGCGTCGGGTGCGCACAGGGTGGCGCCGCTGCGGGCGGACTTCACGCCGGCCACCGCGACGATGTCCCCGGCCACCGCGCGCTCCACCTCGGTGTGCCGGTCGGCCTGGACGCGCAGGATCCGGCCGATCCGCTCCGTACGCCGTGCGCCCGCGTCCCACACCGCCTCTCCCCTGTGAACCGTTCCCGAGTACACCCGCAGATAGGTCAGACGCCCACGAGGAGTCGCCTGCACCTTGAACACCAGCGCGGCCAGCGGTGCCGCCGGATCGCAGGTACGCTCCTGCTCGTCGTCGCCAACGGCACCGCGCACCGCGGGAACGTCGAGCGGTGACGGCAGATAGGCGACGACCGCGTCCAGGAGCGGCTCGACACCGCGGTTGCGGTACGCCGATCCGCACAGCACGACGACGCCCTCACCACTGCGCGTCAGATCCCGCAGCGCCGCTGTCAACGTCCCGGCGGACAACGCCGATCCGTCGCAGAACTCCTCCAGCGCGCCGGGATGCAACTGCGCCACCGTCTCCTCAAGGAGCCGTCTGCGCCGCCACGCCTCCTCGCGCAGCCCTTCCGGCACCGGCCCCTCCTCGTACGTGTCGCCGCCCTCTCGCCACGTGAGAAGGCGCATGCGGATCAGGTCGACGACACCGGCGAACGCGTCCTCGCGGCCGACCGGCAGCTGGACCACCATCGGGACCGTCTCCAGGCGCCGGCGCATCGACTCGACTGCCATGTCGAGGTCGGCACCGGCGCGGTCGAGCTTGTTCACGAAGGCGATGCGCGGCACGCCGTGGCGGTCGGCCTGCCGCCAGACCGACTCGCTCTGTGGCTCGACGCCCGCGACGGCGTCGAACACCGCGATCGCGCCGTCCAGGACGCGCAGGGAGCGCTCCACCTCGTCGGCGAAGTCGACATGGCCCGGGGTGTCGATCAGGTTGATCCGGTGCCCGTCCCACGCACAACTGACTGCCGCGGCGGAGATGGTGATGCCCCGTTCGCGTTCCTGGATGTCGAAGTCGGTGACGGTGGTGCCGTCGTGGACCTCGCCGCGTTTGTAGGTGGCGCCGGTGGTGTAGAGGATCCGTTCGGTGACGGTGGTCTTCCCGGCGTCGACGTGGGCGAGGATGCCCACGTTACGGACGGCGGTCAGGGGGTCGGTGTCATGACGGTGCAGGTTGGTACGCACGCCTGTGGCCTTTCAGGTGGTTCCACACAGAGGCAGCGCGATGACCGGACGGACCACACAACGGGCCCCGCCGAAAGGGCGGTTCAGGGTCGTGCGGACACGTGAGGTGTCAGATGTCCGTCGCGGGTGTCCGGTACCGGCCGCGCAGCCGGTGCCGGGCGCACCGAGACACCAGGATCACCTCGAACCGTGACCGGGGAACGACGACAGCGATGCGATGACGCACGGCCCGGCTCCCCTCACTTGTCACGGCGCGCGCTGCGACGTGGGGCAGCGGCGTGAATACGTGGCGAGTGTAGGGAACCGGGCCCGTGCCGGGCACCCGATTAAACGGCGGGCTCAGGGATGCATCCGTGCCCCCTTGAGAACCTTGTCGACGGCGTTGCGCGGGCCGTACACAGCCATGCCCACCAGGTCCAGCTGGTCCGCTGCCACGGCCCGCACGGCCGCGCGGTTGTCCCGGTCGTTGCCCGTGCCGAACAGCTCCGCCGTGAACACGGCCGTCGGCAGCGAGCGGGACAGGGCCCGTCCGTGCGCCGTGGTCAACGTCTGCTTGGACCCCTCGAAGACCAGCACCGGCTGGCGGAACATCGGCAGGTACGCGGTCGCGTCGGCGTCCTCGTACGGGGCTCCGACCACCTCGGGAGCCGCCGTACCGAGCCCGCTGACGAGGAACGCGGTCACGTTGAGCCGCTGCCAGGGCTCCAGGTCGTCGCGCAGCAGGACGGCGATCTTGGTGTCGAAACGGACGGGCGCGGGGCCGGAAGGGGCACCCGCCCCGGCCGGGGTCGACGTCGGCGTCCGCATCGCAATGTCGGTGAGGGTCTCGTCCATCGTTCTCATGCCTCGAGACTGCTCTGTCCACGCCGGTCCGGTCTTGTACGTTCCTTGCATGGTGCCCCGGCCCGAGATCTCCGCCTGGCGCCCGCAGGTCGCGGGTGTCGTCGAGGTCTTCCACGCCCACTTCACGGAGCACGCGTACCCCATGCACGTCCACGACGTGTGGACCCTGCTGATCGTCGACGACGGCGCGGTCCGCTACCACCTGGACCGCCATGAGCGCGGCACCCCGGACGACACGGTCAGCCTGCTTCCGCCGCGTGTCCCGCACGACGGGGCGCCCGCCACCGCCCACGGTTTCCGCAAGCGCGTCCTGTACCTCGACATGACGCAGCTCGACGAGACCTTCATCGGAGCGGCGGTGGACGGGCCCGACCTCACCGACCCCGTCCTGCGCACCCGCGTCGGCCGGCTCCACCGCGCCCTCGCGCACCCGGGCGACGAGTTCGAGGCACAGAGCCGCCTCGCCCTGATCGCCGAACGGCTGCGCACCCACCTGCGCCCCGGGGTCCCCGCTCCCGAGCGGCCCGGCCGGGGCGTGGCCCACGACCTGCGGGACCTTCTGGACGCACGGCTCCTCGACGGCATCTCTCTCGAAGAGGCGGCACGTCTCGTCCACGCCCATCCGACCCATCTCGTACGCGCCTTCAGTGGCGCCTTCGGCATCCCGCCGCATCAGTACGTGATGTCCCGCCGCATCGACCTGGCGCGCCGCCTGCTCCTCGCCGGGCAGCCGCCCGGCGAGGTGGCGACCTCCGCCGGCTTCTACGACCAGTCCCACCTGACCCGGCACTTCAAGCGGGTCCTCGGCACCACCCCGGGCCGCTACGCCGCATCGCACCCTGAGCGCTTCGGGTGCTTTTAGCGGGTGTTGTACACGTTCACGCACCCACTTCCCCCTACCGTCGTTGCACGGATGCCGCCGGGCTCCGAGGCCGGGCCGCGACGAGACCCAGGGAGTGTGCGTGAAGGTTGTCTGTGTCGGTGGAGGTCCCGCCACCCTGTACCTCTCGATCCTGCTGAAACTTCAGGCCCCTTCGCACGACATCACCGTCTTCGAACGGAACCCGGCCGGATCCACCTACGGCTGGGGGGTCACGTACTGGCCGGACATGCTGGAGCGGCTCAGGCGCCACGACCCGCACTCCGCGGCCGAGATCAGCGAGGGGTCGCTGCGCTGGCGTGACGGCGTCGCCCACGTCGGAGAGCGCACCACGACCCACCAGGGCGACGAAGGCTTCGCCATCGGCCGGCACAAGCTCCTCGGCATCCTCGCCCGGCGGGCGGAGTCCCTCGGCGTCTGCATCGAGTACGGCCACGAGGTCCCCGACCGCGCGCAGCTGCCCGAGGCCGACCTGGTCGTGGCCGGTGACGGCGCCAACAGCCGTATGCGCGACCGCCATGCGGGCCACTTCGGCACGCACACCACCCTGGGCCGCAACCCCTACCTCTGGCTCGGCACGACCAAGGTGTTCCGCTCCTTCACCTTCGCCTTCGCCGAGACGGCCCACGGCTGGATCTGGTGCTACGCCTACGGGTACAGCGGCGAGCACAGCACCTGCGTCGTCGAGTGCTCCCGGACGACCTGGCAGGGCCTGGAACTCGACCGACTGCCCCAGCCGGAGGCCCTGCGCCGCCTGGAGGGAATCTTCTCCTCGCTCCTCGACGGCCACCCCCTCGTCGGACGAAGCGACCTCGGCGGCCCGGCCCCCTGGCAGACCTTCCGCACCCTCACCAACCGGACCTGGTCGCACGGCAATCTGGTACTGCTCGGCGACGCCGCGCACACCACGCACTACTCCATCGGCGCGGGCACGACCCTCGCGATGCAGGACGCGATGGTCCTGGCGAGCTCCCTCGCCGACGCGAAGGCGATCCGGCCGGCGCTCGCCCACTACGAACGCATCCGCAAGAGCGAGCTGCTGTCCGTCCAGAGCGCGGCCCGGCACAGTGCCCAGTGGTACGAGAACCTCCCCCGTTACATCCACCTCCCGCCGGCCCATATGTTCGCCCTGCTCGGCCAGCGGCACTCGCCGCTGCTCCCCCACGTCCCGCCGCAGCTCTACTACCGGATCGACCGGGCCGCCGATCAGATGCAGTCGCTGCGCAGGCTCAAGCAGTGGCTGGGACCGCGCCTCGCCCGGACGCTCCAGAGCCGTAACTCCGCGCGCGGGTGAGGCGCGTCGGCTCAGAGCCGGATGATGACGAAGGCCGTGTCGTCGGAGTTGCCGCCGCGCGGGATCAACTCGGCGAGGACGGCGTCGGCGAGGCGTTCCGCGCCCGCCGACGCGTTGCGGGTCAGGCAGTCGGCAAGCCGCGTCAGGCCCGTGTCGATGTCCTCACTGCGCCGTTCGACCAGGCCGTCGGTGTAGAGGACGAGGGCGGCCCCGTCCTCGAAGGCGGTCTCGGCCTGCGGTCTGGGGGTGTGTACGAGGCGGGCGCCGAGCGGTGGGTCGGTCGCGTCGTCGAGGAATTCCACGGTGGCGTCGGCGTGGAGCAGCGCGGGCGGAAGGTGGCCGGCGCTGCTGTAGGTGACGGTGTGGCGGTCGTGGTCGATGACTGCCAGTGCGGCGGTGGTGGACTCGGCGCCTTCGACCGAGCGGGCGTAGAGGCCGAGTGCGTCGAGCGCGGCCGCGGGACCGTCGGCGACGCGCACGGCGGCGCTCAGGGCGCTGCGGAGCTGGCCCATGACGCCGGCCGCGTGCAGTCCGTGGCCGACGACGTCACCCACGGCCACCGCGAGCCGGTCGCGGGGCAGTTCGACCAGGTCGTACCAGTCACCGCACACGTTCAGGGTGCCCACGGCCGGCCGGTAGCGCACGGCAGCCCGGCCGCTGCCGACGGATTCCGGCATCGGCAGCATCGCGGCCTGGAGGGTCAGGGCGACCTCGCGCTCGCGGGCGTGGGCCTGGCGCAGCCTCTCGTTGACCTCCTGAAGTTCCCTGGCGCGGGTGTACAGCTCCGCCTCCAGCACCCGGGCCCGGTCACCGTCGCGGCCGCCCTTGGCGCGGATCAGCTCGGTGACCTCCTCCACCCGGTGCAGCAGCAGCACGACGCTGCCGTCCGGACCGAGGATCGGGGCGTTGACCGGGCTCCAGTACCGCTCGTCCCACTGGCCGGGCCGGTCGGGGTACTCGACGTCGTACCGCTGGAGCGCCATGGCATCGCGTTCCCCGGTGGCCGCCACCCTCCGCAGTGACCGCTCCAGGTTGCGCATGCCGGTCGCACCGTCGTCGTTGGGGTTGTCGGGGAACACGTCGAACAGATACCGGCCGACGAGCTGTTCGCGGGTGCGTCCCGACATCTGGCAGAACGCCTCGTTCGCATCCGCGTACACGAGGTCGGGCCTGAGCAGTGCGACCGATCCGGGCAGCGCCTGGAACACCTGCTCGTAGTCGATTCCGGAATCCCTCACGACGCGTCCCGCCTCCTTGCCTGTGCCGCGCGCGCGACGACGGGTGCCGGGGCGCTCGCGGTCGAACGACCACAGGGTGTCCCAGCCGCAGAGGCCGGAGCTCCAATTACGTCATCGGTGGCGTGTCCCAGGTCGTGTCCGCGAAGTCCCGTCGTCCGCCCGGCCGCGGTCAGTGATGCCAGGCGTGGCCGCCCGTGTTGTGGATGAAGCGCTGCAGCACCTTCAAGGTGGTGAGGTACTCCTCGTCCGAGACGCCCGCATGCCGCTCGGCCCACAACTCCCGCTGGAGCGCGGCCACTTCGTCGAAGAAGTCCTTGCCGGTCGCCGTGAGCGAGAGCCGCTCCCCCGTGTCCTCGGTGATCCAGCCGTGGGCGATGGTCGCGTCGATCTCCTCCGCCAGACCGGCCGCGCCCACGTCGAGGTAGCCGCCGAGGGTCTCGGTCACCTCGCCCCGGGTCTGGACGTGATCGGCCCGTGCGACCTGCGCGAGGACCCACCACTGCGGCTGGGTGGTGCCCTTCTCCGCGAGGGCGCCCCGCGTGCGGGTGACGACCGCCTTGTAGGCGGCCCAGGCCCAGTAGCCGATGGGCTGCTCGATCAGTTCCACGTCGTTGTGCGAGAACTCCATGGCTCATTCACTCCGTCCGGTGCGCGAGGTCCTTCGGTACCTTCGAGCCTAGAAGCTGAACCATGGTTGAGGTCCAGGGCTTGCGGCGGGAAAGATCGCGCGATTTCGGATCGCGCGCGGCGGCCGCGCGCTGGCACCCTGCTGTCATGAGTGATGCGGAAGTGCTGCTCCTCGGCGGGCGGGCCGGTGTCGGCAAGACGACGGTGGGCTGGGAGGTGTCTGCCCTCCTGTGCGCCATGGAGGTGTCGCACGCGGTGATCGAGGGCGACTTCATGGGGCAGGTACATCCGGCGCCTCAGGGCGACCCGCACCGGGCCGGGATCACCGAGGACAACCTGACGGCCGTGTGGGGCAACTTCGCCCGCCGCGGCTGCCGCCGCCTCATCTACACGAACACGGTGAGTGTCCTGCCCGAGGCGGCCGGCATGTTCGAGCGCGCAATGGGAACGGGCGTGCGGATCGTACGGGTCCTGCTCACCGCCTCCGACGCCACCGCCGGCGTGCGGCTGACCGCCCGCGAGCTCGGCTCGGAGCTGGAGAAGGAGCTGCAGGGCAGCGCCCGCAAGGCACGCCTCCTGGACGAGCGGGCACCCGCGGACACGGTCCGGGTGGCGACCGACGGGCGGACGGTCGCGGACATCGCCGGCGAGGTGCTGGCCGCGACGGGCTGGGCCGACCGGCCTCCCGTATCAGGGTGGGCCTAGGGCCGTGCCCGCAACACCCCGTCCGCCCCGCGACGCCTAGGGCCCTAGCCGGCTGTTCCCGAGCGGGCCAGCCAGCGGCCCCCGTGGCGTGACACCTCGATGGGGCGGCCGAAGCAGGTCGTCATCCGGGCGGCCGTGAGCACCTCGTCGGCCCGGCCCTGCGCCAGCACGCGACCGTCACGCAGGAGCAGGGCGTGGCCGATCGCCGGCGACAGCTCCTCCAGGTGGTGGGTGACGGTGATGGTCGCCAACTCGCGGCGCCCTTCCGCGAGTTGACGCATCGTGTCGATGAGGTCCTCACGCGAGGGCAGGTCGAGTGCGTTGAACGGCTCGTCGAGCAGGAGCAGGGACGGGTCCGCCATCAGCGCACGGGCGATGAGAATGCGGGCCCGCTGGCCGCCGGAGCAGACACCGTACGGCCGGTCGGCGAGCTCCTTGATGTCGAGTTCGGCCAGGAGCGTGTGCGCGCGCTCGCGCACGTCGGCGTCGTACTTGCGCCACAGCGGCTGCACGGTGCCGGTGTGCCCGGTCAGGACGACGGTGTGCCCGGTGAGGTCCTGCGGCACGCGCTGCGCGCTCGACACCAGGCCGATGTGCGCGCGCAATTCCCGTACGTCGACCTTGCCGAGGCGGTGGCCGAGGACCTCGACGGTGCCGGTGGTGGGGTGCATCAGGGCGCCGATGAGGCGGAGCACGCTGGTCTTGCCTGCGCCGTTGGCGCCGAGCAGGGCCCAGTGTTCACCGGACCGCACCGTCCAGTTGATGTCGTCGAGGATGACCTGGCCCGTCGTGAACCTGCGCACGCAGGCCCCGTCGAGGGCGGCGACGATCCGTCCGTTGCTCACTTGACGCCTCCTGTCGAATGGACCGGCACAGGTTAGCTGCACACGGCATTCAAACGCGGAGATGTCCAGTTCATGGACCTCGGCGGGCCGCTACGGGCGCTTGACCTCGGCCCCTTCTCGTAGGGTCGTCATCACCGCTCACCCGAGGAGAAGCTCGTGACCATTGCCTTCAACGACGTACGGGCCGCAGCCGACCGCATCGCGGGGCACACGAGGCCGCTCGTCGTGGCGCCCATGGACGACGGGGCGTTCGGTGAGGCCCAAGGGTGGCTGGCGCTGGAGTTCATGCAGCACACCGGCTCGTTCAAGGCGCGCGGCGCCTTCAACTTCGTCAGGAGTCACGTAGAGGCCGGCCTGATGCCGGACGCGGGTGTCGTCATCGCTTCAGGGGGCAACGCCGGGCTCGCCTGTGCCTGGGCCGCGGCCCGGCACTCCGTCCAGGCCACCGTCTTCGTCCCCGAGACGGCTCCGGCGGTGAAGGTCGACAAGCTGAGGCGGCTGGGCGCCACGGTCCGGCAGGTCGGCACGGAGTACGCACAGGCGCTGGACGCCTCGCAGAAGTACGCGGCCGAGAGCGGCGCCCTGGAGTCCCACGCGTACGACCACCCGCTGATCGCGGCCGGTGCCGGCACGGTCATGGAGGAGCTCGTTCAGGCGTGGCCCGGCATCGACACCGTCCTGGTCGCGGTGGGCGGCGGCGGACTGTTCACGGGCATCGCCGTGTCGGCGCGGGAGCACGGCGTGCGCGTCGTGGCCGTGGAGCCGGAGCGCTGCTGCGCCCTGCACTCCGCTCTGGAGGCGGGCGCGGTGGTCGACGTACCGGTCGACTCCGTCGCGGCGGACTCCCTCGGCGCGCGCCGTACCTCCGACATGGCGCTCGAATGGGCGGGCCACGACCACGTACGGTCCGTTCTCGTGCCGGACGAGGCGATCGTGTCGGCCCGCAAGGCCCTGTGGGACGAGCGTCGGCTCGCGGTGGAGCACGCGGCGGCCACGGCGCTCGCGGCGGTGACCTCCGGCGTCTACACGCCCGCACCCGGCGAGCAGGTCGCCGTGATCCTCTGCGGCGCGAACACGGACCCCGGCGACCTCACGCGGGGCACACGCCTCCCGGTCTGACGCAGCGCATCCCCGCGGTCACGCACCCCGCGGGCGTTCCAGCGCGAACCCGGGCGATCGAACTTACGATGGGGTTCTCCGGTAGCTCCCCCGCGCACGCCCGCGGAGACCGGCGCCGGGGCGAGACGCCGATGAGTTCGGGGTGGAAGACGCATGGCACAGGCCGCAGGCCCAGCGCGCACCGTCATCCTGACCGTGGACGACGACCCGGGGGTCTCCCGCGCCGTCGCCCGGGACCTGCGGCGGCGCTACGGCGAGTCGTACCGGATCGTCCGCGCGGAGTCCGGGGCGTCCGCCCTGGATGCGCTGCGCGAGCTCAAGCTGCGCGGCGACCTCGTGGCGGTGATCCTGGCCGACTACCGGATGCCCGAGATGAACGGCATCGAGTTCCTCGAGCAGGCCATCGACATCTATCCCGGCGCGCGCCGGGTCCTGCTGACCGCGTACGCCGACACGAGCGCGGCCATCGACGCGATCAACGTGGTCGATCTCGACCACTACCTCCTCAAGCCCTGGGACCCGCCGGAGGAGAAGCTCTATCCCGTCGTGGAGGACCTGCTGGAGACCTGGCGGGCCACCGACCGCAAGCCTGTGCCGACCACGAAGGTCGTCGGACACCGGTGGTCGGCGCGGTCGTCGGACGTGCGGGAGTTCCTCGCCCGTAACCAGGTGCCTTACCGGTGGTACTCGTCGGAGGATCCGGAGGCCAGGTGTCTGCTGGCCGCCGCCGGGCAGGACGGCTCGCGGCTCCCGCTCGTGATCACCCCGGACGGCACGGCCCTGGTCGAACCCGAGGACGCGGAGCTGGCGGCGCGGGTGGGCCTGGCGACGACGCCGACGGCCGACTTCTACGACCTGGTCGTCGTGGGCGGCGGCCCCGCGGGGCTCGGCGCGGCCGTCTACGGGGCGTCCGAGGGGCTGCGGACCGT
This sequence comes from Streptomyces sp. NPDC045026, assembly GCF_056432625.1. Lineage (NCBI taxonomy): Bacteria > Bacillati > Actinomycetota > Actinomycetes > Kitasatosporales > Streptomycetaceae > Streptomyces > Streptomyces sp. NPDC045026. The sequence goes on along the minus strand of NZ_JBWKIS010000001.1, from coordinate 507,147 downwards.
GCTCGTGGAACGCTCGGCGACCGGCGGGCAGGCGGGCCAGAGCTCACGGATCGAGAACTACCTCGGATTCCCGGACGGCGTGTCCGGGTCGCAGCTCACCGAGCGGGCCCGCCGGCAGGCCACGAAGTTCGGCGCCGAGATCCTCACCGCTCGAGAGGTGACGGGCCTGGAGGTGAACGGCGCCGCACGTACCGTGCTGTTCTCGGACGGCTCCGCGGTCTCCGCGCACAGCGTGATCCTTGCGACCGGTGTGTCCTACCGGCAGCTCGACGCCCCCGGCCTCTCGGGACTCACGGGGTGCGGGGTCTTCTACGGTTCCGCGCTGACGGAGGCGAGCGCCTGCCAGGGACACGACGTGTACATCATCGGCGGCGCGAATTCGGCGGGACAGGCCGCCATGTTCCTGGCCAGGGGCGCCAAGTCCGTCACGCTACTCGTGCGGGGCCCGTCGCTGTCCGCCTCGATGTCGCACTATCTCGTCCAGCAGATCGAGGACGCGCCCCACATCTCCGTACGCACCGGCACCGTCCTCGACGCCGCGCACGGATCCGACCATCTGGAACAGCTGACCCTGCGCGACGTGGCGAGCGGGCACACCGAACTCGTCGACGCGCAATGGCTGTTCGTGTTCATCGGGGCGGCCCCGCTGACGAGCTGGCTGGAGGGGACGGTGCTGCGGGACGGGCGGGGATTCATCATGGCGGGTCCCGACCTGACCCCGGACGGACGGCCCCCCGCGGACTGGGATCTCGACCGGCCGCCGTACCACCTGGAGACCAATGTGCCCGGCGTGTTCGTGGCCGGGGACGCGCGCTCCGAGTCCGCCAAGCGCGTCGCGTCCGCCGTCGGAGAGGGAGCCATGGCCGTCATGCTCGTACACCGGTACCTGGAGCAGTCGTGAACGGGCGGCGGGTTCCGTGCAGCCGCGAGGAGCTGGGGTCCCTGTTCCTGTTCGAGAAGCTCGACGCGGACCAGCTCGACCGGCTCTGCCGCGAGGGCCGCGTGGAGGCCTTCGAGCCCGGGCCCGTATACGGGGAGAGCGATCCGGCGACCTGCTTCTACGTACTCCTCGAGGGCGAGCTCGTTCTGTCGCGCCGCGTCGGCGCCGACGACGTCGAGGTGAACCGGAGTTCCAGCCGCGGTGTGTACTCCGGCGCCTTCCAGTCCTATCTCGGCGATCGCGCCCCGCAGACATACAACAGCTCGATGCGGGTCACGGAGCCTTCGCGGTTCTTCGTCCTGCCGGCCGACACCTTCGCGGCCGTCGTGCGGGAATGGTTCCCCATGGCCGTCCACCTGCTGGAAGGGGTCTTCTTCGGTGTCCAGAGCGCGCAGCAGAGGATCGGGCAGCGGGAGCGGCTCCTCGCGCTCGGCTCACTGTCGGCCGGGCTCACCCACGAACTCAACAATCCGGCCGCTGCGGCCGCGCGGGCCACGTCGTCGCTGCGGGAGCGGGTCGCGGGCATGCGGCACAAGCTGGGCGCGATCGCCGCGGGCCCGTACCGGCGGGCCACGTTGGAGACGCTCATCGAGATCCAGGAGCGGACGGCCGAGCAGGTGTCCAAGGCTCCTGTGCTGACCCCCCTCGAAACCTCCGACCGCGAGGACGTCCTCACGGACTGGCTGGACGACCACGGGATCACGGCCGGCTGGCAGCTGGCGCCGAACTTCGTCCAGGCGGGCCTCGACGTCGACTGGCTCGACCAGGTCGCGTCGGCCGTCGGCGAGGAGACCCTCGAAGGCGCGATGCGGTGGCTGAACTACACGGTCGAGACCGAACTCCTCATGAACGAGATCGAGGACTCCACCGCGCGGATCTCCCACCTCGTCGACGCGGCCAAGCAGTACTCCCAGATCGACCGGGCCCCTTCCCGGTTCGCCGACGTGCACGAACTGCTCGACAGCACGCTGATGATGCTCTCCGGCAAGTTCGGCGACGGCATCAAGGTCGTCAAGGACTACGACCGCACGCTTCCCGAGGTCCCCGCCTACCCCGGCGAACTCAACCAGGTGTGGACGAACCTGATCGACAACGCGGTCGCGGCGATGAACAGCACGGACGGCGAGGGCACGTTGACCGTGCGCACCGCGCTCGACCGTGACCATCTGCTCGTGGAGTTCCGCGACACGGGGCCGGGGATCCCGGCAGAGATCCGTGGCCGCATCTTCGACCCGTTCTTCACCACCAAGCCGGTGGGCGAGGGAACCGGGCTCGGCCTCGACATCTCCTGGCGCATCGTCGTCAACAAGCACCACGGCCATCTCGAAGTGCACTCCACGCCCGGAGACACGCGCTTCCAGGTGTTTCTCCCCCTCACCTCCCCGGACCCCGAGCCCGTACCCGAACCCCCTCAGGAGCCTTCATGAGCACCCCGAACGGAATCGACCCTTCGGTCCCGCCGAGCGGCGATGGATGTGTCGAGTGCGACGCGCTCGGCGGCTGGTGGTTCCATCTGCGGCGCTGCGCGCAGTGCGGCCACATCGGCTGCTGCGACGACTCACAGGGCAAGCACGCGACGGAGCACGCCAAGACCACGGGCCACCCGGTGATCCGCAGCTTCGAGCCGGACGAGAGCTGGTTCTGGGACTACAACACGTCCTCGCTCATCGAATCGGGCCCGGACCTCGCGCCCCCGGTCAGTCACCCGACGTCCCAGTCGACCCCCGGCCCCGCGGACCGAGTCCCCTCCAACTGGGCCGAGTTGCTGGGCTGACGGGGGCCTGGCGAGCCGGGCTCCGGATCAGGCCGACCCCGAGGCCGTGAAGATCACGTCCGCCGAGTGCGTCGTCGTGTCCGCGTCGCCGCCGAGGGCCCAGGCCGCAACCCTCGACACCGTGGCCGCCGGGACCTCCTCACTGATACCAGGGGCCGCCGGGACGTTCTGCGTCGCGTGGGCGTCGTACGGCAGAACCACCCGGTAACCCCGCGCGAGAGCGGTGCGGGCCGTCGCCTGGACGCACATCTCTGACATGACGCCGCAGACCGCGACCGCCTCGACCCCCGCGCCCGCGAGCACGCCGCCCAGCGTGGTTCCGTCGAAGCCGTCGTCCTTGGGCTTGCGGATCACGACCTCGGCGGGGCCCGGCTCGACCGGGTGGTGGAGCTCCCAGCCCGGCGTGTGCGGTTCGTCGTCCGCCCCGGGCGCCCCGTCGTTCTGGAGGTGCACGACGAGCGCCCCGCCGCTGCGGGCGCGTGCGATCAGGTCGGTGGTCCGCTCCACGAGACGGTCCGCGTCGGGTACCGCCCCGTCGCCGACGACGAACTCCGACTGGACGTCCACGACTATCAGGGCCTCCACGCGATGAGTCATGCGGCCATCATGACCGTCGCGGCCGGGTGCCTCCACGAGGTTTTGCCCGCCCCCGCGTCTGTGTTCCACTGACGTCGGATGCCGATCAGGCCTCTGACGTGGGCGTTGGACCCGGCGCCCAATGATCGAGAGCAGGGAGAAGTGCGATGACGACGACCGCGAAGCCGAGCGTGCAGCACGAGGACGAGCAGGTGCGGGTGACCCGCTGGGACTTCGAGCCCGACACGCGTACCGGCCGTCACGTCCACGAGCACGACTATGTGGTCGTGCCCGTGGTGAACGGCCGGATCAGCGCGTTCGCCGCCGACGGCACCGTGACCGAGTCACAGCTGCGCGCGGGCGAGTCCTACGCGCGCTCCGCGGGCAGCGAGCACGATGTCGTCAACACGGGCGGCACGCGGCTGGCGTTCGTCGAGATCGAGCTCAAGGGGACGTCGGCGGCCGTGGCGTAGCGCTCTGTCTGTCATCTGACGGCGGTCATCTGACGGCGGTCACTTGACGAGGTACTTGCAGCCCGCGATCGACTTACCGCCCTTGTTGTCCGCGACCTGCTTGCCGTCGACCTTGATGACGCAGGATGCCGGCTCGAGCTGTCCGTCCGAGGCGGTCGCCGAGCCGGGGACGATCGACACCAGGCTGCCGACCTTCAACTCGGCGCCCTTGATGGTGAGTTGGGTCGTCTTCGTCCAGGGCAGTTTCACCTGTTCCGTCTTGCTCTCGCCGGCCGTCCAGAAGACCTGCGTACTGCCCTGGCCCTGCACCTCGAAGGTCACCTCGCGGGTGGCCTCCTGACCCCCGGCCGGCTTCGAGGCGGCGTGCGAGGGGGCCTTCGACGTGTCCTGCTTCGCCCCGGCCTCCTTGCTGTCGTCCCCGCCGCTGCCGCATCCGGTCAGCAGAGCGGCTGTCGCCGCGACCAGAGCAATGCCGGTTACCGTCCTGCGCACGATTCCTCCGTGATCCCCGTACAACCAACTCGGCATGTCGGCCCGTGCACATCTCGCGCGGGCCGAACTGCCGAGCATACTGGGGCGCCCGGGACGGTCACGCGGAGCGTAGGCCGTCCGTCCGCATCTCCTCCGCTCTCCTCGAATCTCCTCGACTCGTCATGGCTCTAGGAAGGTTCGGGCCCCGGCGCTACCCTCCGCGCATGATTTCGACCGTTGTCTGGGGTACCGGAAATGTCGGGCGCGCGGCGATCCGTGCCGTCGAGGCCCACCCGGGGCTGGAGCTCGTCGCCGTGCTGGTCCACGACCCCGCGAAGGTCGGCCGCGACGCCGGTGAACTCGCAGGCCTGGACCGCGAGTTGGAGGTCAGGGCAAGTGACGACATCGGCGCGGTGCTGGCCGCCCGCCCTCGCGCCGTCGTCTACGCGGCCTCCGGCGACATCCGCCCCGACGACGCCCTGGCCGACATCACCCGGGCCATCGGGTCCGGCGCCGTCGTCGTCTCCCCCGCCCTCTATCCGCTCTACGACCACCGAAGCGCCCCGCCGGAGTTCCGGGATCCGGTGGTGGCCGCCATCGCGGACGGCGGCGGCTCACTGTTCGCCTCCGGAGTCGACCCGGGCTGGGGCAACGACGTCCTGCCGCTCCTGGTCAGCGGGCTCGGCAGCACCGTCGACGCGATCCGCTGCCAGGAGATCTTCGACTACTCGACGTACGACCAGCCCGACTCGGTACGGCTCCTGGTCGGCATGGGCCAGCCGATGGACTACGACCCGCCCATGCTGTGGCACACCGTCCCCACCATGGTGTGGGGCGGGCAGATACGACTGATGGCGCGGGCGCTCGAGGTCGAACTCGACGAGATCCGCGAGACGTTGGACCGCCGCCCGCTCGATGCCACGGTGAGCACGCGCACGATGGGCGACTTCGAGGCCGGTACGCAGGGCGCCGTACGGTTCGAGGTGCAGGGCGTCGTCGGGGGCGAACCCCTCATCGTCATCGAACACGTCACCCGCATCCACCCGTCCTGTGCCCCGGACTGGCCGACGCCGCCCGACGGCACCGGGGCACACCGGGTGATCATCGAGGGCCGTCCGCGCATCGAGGTCACCGTCGAGGCCGCGGACGAGGGCGAGAACAGGTCGGCCGGCGGCAACGCCACCGCCGTCGGCCGCCTCGTGAACGCCATCGACTGGCTCGTGGACCAGGCCCCGGGCCTCTACGACGCGCTCGACGTCCCACTGCGCCCCGCAGTCGGAAAACTCGGCCATCGCGGAAGGAAGCAATGATGATCATCGACATCCCCGAGGGACAGGAACCGATCGGTTACGTCTGGGGGGACATGGTCCCCGGCATCGGCATGGCGGCCGCCAACTTCTCCCTTTCCGTGTACGCCCATACGACGCTGGGGCTGCGGGAGTTCGAGGCGGCCCGGCTGCGGATCGCGCAGATCAACGGGTGCCAGTTCTGCCTGGACTGGCGTACCGACCGGGAGGGGGAGAAGGTCGAGGAGTCCTTCGCCGATGCGGTGACCGAGTGGCGCACCACCGACATCTTCGACGACCGGACCCGCCTCGCGGCCGAGTACGCCGAGCGGTACGCACTCGATCACCACGGTCTGGACGAGGAGTTCTGGGCCCGGATGACGGCCCACTACAGCCAGGTCGAGATCGTGGAGCTGAGCATGAGCATCGGCTCCTGGCTCGCGTTCGGCCGGCTCAACCACGTACTGGGCCTCGACACCGTGTGCGCACTGCCCACGGCCTGAGACGCGGGGGCCGGGCGCGCGGCCCCCGCGTTCCGCACCTTCCCTCTACAGATCCGTCGCGATGATCTTCTCGATGTTCCGCTCGGCGAGCGCCGTGATCGTGACGAACGGGTTGACGCTCGTGTTCCCCGGGATGAGCGAGCCGTCGATCACGTAGAGGCCCGCATAGCCGTACAGGCGGCCGTAGTTGTCGGTGGCCTTGTTCAGGACCGCGCCACCGAGCGGGTGGTACGTGAGGTGGTCGCCCCAGATCTTGTACGTACCGAACAGGTCGGTGCGGTAGATCGTGCCCTCCTTCGCGTTGATCTTGTCGAAGATCGTCTTGGCCATGTCGATGGAGGTCTGTTTCCAGGCCGTCTGCCAGTTCAGATCGGCCTTGCCCGCCTGCGCGTTCCACGAGAACTCCGCGCGGTGCGGGGTGTTGGTGATCGACAGGTAGAACGAGGCGTAGGTCTCGATCCCGGTCGGCAGCGGCGCGACCTCGGCAAACGCTCCCCCTGCCGCCCAGTTGTCGATGCCGCCGCAGGGGATCGACGCCTGGACCTTGCCGGTCGGGTCCCACAGATGATTCGCGCGGCCGCACATGACGTTGCCGTTGTCGCCCCAGCCCTTGCCGACCTCGCCGTTCAGCGCGGGCAGGGCACCGGTGGCCTTGAGCTTGACCAGGAGCTTGCTGGTGCCGACGCTGCCGGCCGCGAAGAACACCCGGTCCGCCGTCACGGTCTTGGTGGCGATGGTGGTGCCAGTGGTGTCGATCTGGTCGATGACGACCGTGTATCCGCCGCCGGACGCGGGCGCGACCGAAGTCACCTTGTGCAGCGGCGAGATGGAGACCTTGCCCGTGGCCTTGGCCTGCGCCAGGTAGGTCTTCTGGAGTGACTTCTTGCCGTAGTTGTTACCGTAGAGGATCTCGCCGGCGAGCGCCGACTTGGGGGCGGTGCCGGCCGCCTCCTGCTTCATGTAGTCCCAGTCGTACACGTCGGGCACGAAGACGAAGGGGAAGCCGGAGCGCTGGGCGTGCTTGCGGCCGACGCGCGCGAACTGGTAGCACTCGGCGCTCTCGAACCAGGCCGGGTCCACGGTGCCGACACCGAGAGCGGCGTTGGCGCGCGGGTAGTAGGTCGCATACATCTCGGCCGCGTCGACCGACGGGAGGATGGCGCCGAAGTTCTCGCGCTTGGGCGTGACCGCCATGCCGCCGTTGACCAGGGAGCCGCCGCCGACGCCGCGGCCCTGGTAGACGATGATCCCGCCCATTTCCTCGGCGTCCAGAATTCCGGTGTAGCGGGGGACGTCTTTGTCGAGCGGGAAGCCGAGGAAGTTGCTCAGGGGCTGTTTGGTCTTGGTCCTGAGCCAGTAGGAACGGGCGTCCGGGCTGGTCGTGTTGGCGAATATCTTGCCGTCCGGTCCGGGGGTGTCCCAGGCCATCCCCATTTCGATCATGTGGACGTCGACGCCTGCCTGGGCGAGTCTCAGCGCGGCCACGGAGCCGCCGTATCCGGTGCCGACGACGAGGACGCGGACGTGCGCGCCGGGGTCGATGGGAGCTGCGACGGAGGCGGTGGCCGCATGGGCCGCGGTGGCGTGAACCGACAGCGCCGCGGCGCTCAGAATAGAACCAGTTCCAGCGATAAAAGTGCGTCGCGAGACGTTCTTGGAACTGTTTGCACGCGTGGTGGAACCACTCATGGCACGTTCCTCACTTTCGATGGAATCGAAACGAGTTCTACTGCCGATGGCGCATCAAGTCACTACACAAGAACAGGTAATTCATGTGCGCCGAATAGGTAACTCGCGTCCACTCCTCACCGGGTGCACCGCTGGTCCCGGAGCGGCCGTCGACAGACGTGGCGGAGTCAGCACTGTCACACAGATCCAGGCAAGTCCCTGCATGTAAACAATCGAGCGGGTTACTACACTTCGTCAGGTTGTTCGGCGCCCGGCCGGACCGGCAGCACGGCTTTCATGCGGGATCACCGTTGATCCGGCTCCGGCGGCGACACGCAAGGAACCCATGACGAGCTCAGACAACGGCAGCGACGTCCCCCAGCCGGACGGACCCTTGGACCTGGTCGAACCCCTGGACCTGGCGCTCACCACGCCCGCCGACGCGGAGTCCTTCGAGGACAGCACGGTGGCGGCACGCGGTGGGCGGGCCCTGTTCACCGCGTGCCCCGCCGCACCCGCCCGCACCCTCATGAACATCTTCGGGGCGTCCGTGCGCGACCACCGTGACGAGGTGGCCCTGGACGACGGCGCGAAGCAGCTCACATACCGGGCGCTCGCCGACGAGGTGGAGAACCTGCGGGTGCGGCTCGCGTTGGCCGGGGTCCGCAGGGGCGACCGGGTCGGGGTCCGCGTCCCGTCCGGGACCAATGATCTCTACATCGCGATTCTCGCGGTGCTCGCCGTCGGTGCGGCCTACGTACCGGTGGACGCCGAAGACCCGGACGAGCGCGCCGAGTTGGTGTTCGGCGAGGCCGGGGTCCGCGCCGTCGTCGGCGCCGGCCACGACCTCACCGCATGGGGACCGGAGGGCGCGAAGGAGGACGGAGTCCGCACACCCCCGGGGTCCGCGGCGTGCCTGCCCGGAACCGAGGACGACGCCTGGATCATCTTCACGTCCGGCTCCACCGGGAAACCCAAGGGCGTCGCGGTCTCGCACCGCAGCGCCGCCGCGTTCGTCGACGCCGAGGCCGCGCTGTTCCTCGCCGACGAACCGATCGGCCCCGGCGACCGCGTACTTGCCGGCCTGTCCGTCGCCTTCGACGCCTCGTGCGAGGAGATGTGGCTGGCCTGGCGCAACGGCGCCTGCCTGGTGCCGGTTCCGCGCTCCCGCGTCCGCAGCGGCGCCGACCTCGGGCCCTGGCTCGTCGAGCAGGACATCAGCGTCGTGTCGACGGTGCCCACGCTCGCCGCGCTGTGGGAGCCCCACGTCCTGGACGACGTACGCCTTCTCATTTTCGGCGGTGAGGCGTGCCCGCCCGAGCTGGCACAGCGCCTGGTCACCGAGGGCCGCGAGGTGTGGAACACGTACGGGCCCACCGAGGCCACGGTCGTCGCCTGCGCGTGCCTCATGACCGGCGAGGAGCCGGTCAGGATCGGACTGCCGCTGGACGGCTGGGAGTTGGCCGTCGTCGACGAGGCCGGCGACCCCGTCGCCCTCGGCGCCACCGGCGAGCTCGTCATCGGCGGCGTGGGACTCGCCCGCTATCTCGACCCCGCCAAGGACGCCGAGAAGTACGCGCCGCTGCCCTCCCTCGGCTGGGAGCGCGCCTACCGCAGCGGCGACCTGGTCAGGGCCGATCCGGAAGGTCTCGTCTTCCTGGGGCGCGGGGACGAGCAGATCAAGCTCGGCGGGCGCCGTATCGAGCTCGGGGAGGTCGATGCGGCTCTGCAGGCGCTTCCCGGCGTCGCCGGGGCGGCCGCCGCCGTGCGCACGGCGCGCAGCGGCAACCAACTGCTCGTCGGCTATGTCGTCACGCAGGACGGCTGGGACCGCGCCGAAGCCGTCGAGCGCCTGCGGTCCGCGCTGCCCGCCGCCCTGGTGCCGCTCCTCGCCCCCGTCGAGAGTCTGCCCACCCGCACCTCCGGGAAGGTCGACCGGGCCGCACTGCCCTGGCCGCTGCCCGACCTGGAGACCTCCACCGGTCCCGCCGAGCAGCTGTACGGCACTGAGGCGTGGCTCGCCGAACAGTGGGCGCACACGCTCGGGGTGTCCGTGACCGGCGCCAAGGACGACTTCTTCGCGATCGGCGGGTCCAGCCTGGCCGCCGCCCAGTTGACCACCCGGTTGCGCACCCGCTACCCCAGCGCGGCCGTCCTCGACATCTACCTGCACCCGACGCTGCGCAAGCTCGCCCGTCATCTGGAGGAGTCCGCGCAGGAGACCGAGGCGCACCGTGACGTCGGGCCGGTTCCGGTGCGGGCCCAGTTCCTTCAACTCCTGCTCCTGCTCCCGCTGTTCACGCTCGTCGGGCTGCGCTGGTGCGTGGCTCTGGCCGCGCTCGGCAACGTCCTGCACTGGTTCGGGTCCTACGCGTGGGCTCCGGCCGTGTCCTGGTGGTGGGTGGCCGCGGGCGCGGCGGTGCTCTTCAGCCCGGCGGGGCGGCTCGCGCTCGCCGCGGGAGGCGCGCGGCTGCTGCTGCGGGGCGTCGGGCCGGGCACGTATCCGCGCGGCGGCCAGGTCCATCTGCGGCTGTGGACGGCGGAGCGGCTCGCCGAGTACAGCGGCGCGACCTCGCTGACCGGCTCGTGGCTGCTGCGGTACGCGCGCGCCCTGGGCGCCCGGATCGGCGCCGACGTGGACCTGCACTCGCTGCCGCCGGTGACCGGCATGCTCAAGCTCGGCCGCGGCTGCGCCGTCGAGGCCGACGTGGACCTCTCCGGGCACTGGCTGGACGGCGACCGTCTGGTGATCGGTGCCGTCAAGGTCGGCGGCGGCGCTGTCGTCGGCACCCGCAGCCTGCTCTTCCCCGGTGCGCGCGTCGGCAAGAAGGCCGAGGTGGCCCCCGGATCCGCGGTGACGGGGCAGATCCCGACCGGCCAGCGCTGGTCGGGCTCCCCCGCCGTGAAGCTGGGCAAGGCCAAGCGGGACTGGCCGAAGCAGCGGCCGAAGCGGTCGTACGGGTGGCGGCTGATGTACGGGGCGTCGGGCGTCGCCCTGTCCGCGCTGCCGGTGCTCGCGGCCGTGCCCGCGCTCGCGGTGGCGCTCCGCTTCGTGCCCGCGCAGGCCGCCCTCGCCGAGGCGCTGCGCGGCGCGCTGCTCGCGGTGGTTCCCGCCGCACTGGCCTTCGGATGCGCGTACGCGCTGGCGCTGGTGGGCGCCGTGCGACTGCTGAGCCTGGGGCTGCGGCCGGGGCTGCACCCGACGCACAGCCGCATCGGCTGGCAGTCCTGGACGATCACCCAGCTGATGGACGCGGCCCGCCAGACGCTGTTCCCGCTGTACGCGGGCCTCGTCACGCCGGTGTGGCTGCGGCTGCTGGGCATGAAGATCGGCCGTCGCGCGGAGGTGTCCACGGTCCTCGCTCTGCCGAGCCTCACCACGGTCGGTGACGGGGCGTTCCTCGCCGACGACACCCTGACCGCGCCGTACGAACTCGGCGGCGGCTGGGTGCGGATCGGGCGGGCCGCGATCGGCCGGCGGGCGTTCCTCGGCAACTCCGGCATGACCGGGCCGGGACGGAGCGTCCCCGACGGAGGTCTGGTGGGTGTCCTGTCGGCCACTCCGAAGAAGGCCAAGAAGGGCACGTCGTATCTGGGTCTGCCGCCGATGAAACTGCCGCGCGCTCCCGAGGGCGGCGACCACTCCCGTACGTACGACCCGCCGACGCGGCTGCTGTGGGCGCGCGGCGCGGTGGAACTGTGCCGGCTCGTGCCCGTCTTCTGCTCGGCGGCGCTCGCCGTCCTTACGGGCGGGGCCCTGTGTGCGCTCGCCTCGGCGGCCGGCGTGGGCTGGTGGGCGACCGCCGCGCTGTCCGGGGCGGTGCTCCTCGGCACGGGCGGTGTGGGCGCGTTGACGGCGGTCGCCGCCAAGTGGCTTCTCGTGGGCCGGCACCGGGCCGGTGAGCACCCGTTGTGGAGCGGCTTCGTCTGGCGCGACGAGCTGGCCGACACGTTCGTCGAGGTGGTTGCCGTGCCTTGGCTGATCGGCGCGGTGCCGGGCACCCCGCTCATGACGCTGTGGCTGCGCGGCCTGGGCGCACGCGTCGGCCGGGGCGTGTGGTGCGAGAGCTACTGGCTGCCGGAGACGGACCTGGTGACGCTGGGCAGCGCGGTCAGCGTGAACCGCGGCTGCGTGCTGCAGACGCACCTCTTCCACGACCGGATCCTGCGGATGGACAAGGTGACGCTCGGCGGGGGTTCGACGGTGGGCCCTGGCGGAATCGTCCTGCCGGGCAGTACGGTCGGCGCTCGCGCCACTCTGGGGCCCGCGTCCCTGGTCATGGCCGCGGAGTCCGTACCGGACGACACGCGCTGGCTGGGCAATCCGATCGAGGCCTGGCGGTCCTAGAAGGGCGGACACACCTTAAGGTCGGTCAGGGCTTCGATGCGTACGGCACGGGGTGGGGGGCACGACACAGACACGTTGAGTACGGCGCAGGGAGTGGACACTTCAGTGAGCGGCCAGACACCGGCTTCGGAGCCGTACTTCCCCGGCCACGGCGACCCCCGCTACCGGGTGCACCGCTACGAGCTGTCGCTGGACTACCGCCCCGGCCCCAACCGCCTCGCAGGTCACGCCCGTATCAGCGCCATAGCGGGCCGGGCCCCGCTCACCGAGTTCCATCTGAACCTCGAGGCCTTCAGGCTCGGCAAAGTGCTCGTCGACGGCCGGCAGCCGCGCTACACGCACCGGGGCGGCAAGCTCCGGATCCGGCCCGTCAAGCCGCTGCGGGCCGGCGCCGCGTTCACGGTGGAGGTGCACTGGTCGGGCAACCCCAGTCCGGTGAACAGCCCCTGGGGCGGGCTCGGCTGGGAGGAGCTGACGGACGGCGCCCTCGTGGCGAGCCAGCCCGTCGGAGCGCCGTCCTGGTTCCCGTGCAACGACCGGCCCGACGACAAGGCCGCGTACCAGATCTCCCTCACGGTCCCCTCTCCGTACACGGTGGTCGTCGGCGGGCGCCTGCTCACGCGCACGACGAAGTCGTCGACGACGACGTGGGTGTACGAGCAGCAGGCACCGACGCCGAGCTATCTGGTCGGCCTCTCCATCGGCATGTACCAGACGGTCCTGCTGGGCGAGCCGGGGCTCGGCGGCGTGCCGCAGAGCGCGTACGTGCCTGTGCGGCTGCTGCCTGAGTTCTCACGGGACTTCGCCCGGCAGCCCGAGATGATGCGGCTCTTCGAGGACCTCTTCGGGCCGTACCCCTTCGGTGAGTACGCCGTCGTGGTGGCCGACGAGGACTTCGACGTCCCGGTCGAGGCGCAGGGGCTCTCCCTGTTCGGCGCGAACCACGTGGACGGCGCGCGGGGCTGGGAGCGGCTCGTCGCGCACGAGCTCGCCCACCAGTGGTTCGGCAACAGCCTCACCATCGCCGACTGGCGGGACATCTGGCTGAACGAGGGATTCGCCAAGTACGCCGAGTGGCTGTGGTCGGAACGCTCCGGCGGCCGCACCACGCAGGAGCTGGCCGCCGCGGCGCACCGCGAGCTGTCCACACTGCCGCAGGACCTGTTGCTTGCCGACCCCGGCCGCAAGTCGCTGTTCGACGACCAGGTCTACGAGCGCGGCGGGCTCACCGTGCACGCGATCCGGTGCGCGCTGGGCGACGAGCCGTTCTTCCGCATGGTGCGCGACTGGGTCGCGGCGCACCGGCACGGCGTGGTCACGACGGAGGCGTTCACGGCGCACGTCGCCCGGTACGCGGCGGCGCCGGTCGGTGACCTCTTGACGGCGTGGCTGCGTCGCAGGCCGCTCCCGCCGCTGCCCGCACCTCTCGTCCCGTACAGGTAAGGATTTCCCGTGGCAGACGGAACACCGCGCTTCCCCCTGGATCCCACGCCCGTCCACGTGCCCGACGCCGTCCTGAAGGATCTGCGCCGGCGCCTCGAAATGACGCGCTGGCCGGACGACGTCGGCAACGGCGACTGGTTCTACGGCGTCGACCGCTCCTACCTCCAGGAGCTGGCCGATCACTGGCTCCACAGCTACGACTGGCGCAGGGCCGAGGCCGCGATCAACGCCTACGAGCACTACCAGGTGCGCGTGGACGGTGTTCCGGTCCACTTCATGCGCAGGCCCGGAGCCGGCCCGAACCCGACCCCGCTGATCCTCACCCACGGCTGGCCCTGGACGTTCTGGCACTGGTCCAAGGTCGTCGACCCGCTCGCCGACCCCGCGGCGTTCGGCGGGGACCCGGCCGACGCGTTCGACGTCATCGTCCCGTCCCTGCCCGGCTTCGGCTTCTCGGCGCCGCTGCGCGAGCACCCCGACATGAACTTCTGGAAGGTCGCCGACCTCTGGCACAGCCTGATGACCGACACGCTCGGCCACACCCGGTACGCCGCCGGCGGCTGCGACATCGGCGCCCTCGTCACCGGTCAGCTCGGCCACAAGTACGCGGACGAACTCCTGGGCATCCACATCGGATCAGGCCTGAGACTGGACTTCTTCACCGGCGACCGCGCCTGGGACTTCAGTGGCGGCCGGCCCATCCCCGACGGACTGCCCGACGACATCCGGGCCGGGATCCTGGCCCTCGACCGCCGCTTCGCCTCCCACCTGGCCGTGCACGTCCTCGACCCCAGCACCCTCGCCTACGGCCTGAGCGACTCGCCCGTCGGGCTGCTCGCCTGGATCCTGGAGCGCTGGGTCAGCTGGAGCGACCACCACGGCGACATCGAGACCGTTTTCACGAAGGACGAACTCCTCACCCACGCCACGATCTTCTGGGCCGGCAACACGATCGGTACCTCGACGCGGTACTACGCGAATGCCAACCGCTACCCGTGGACGCCCGCCCACACCCGCACGCCCGCGGTCGAGGCCCCCACAGGACTCACTTTCGTCGGATACGAGAACCCGCCCGGCGTCACGACGGGGCAGGAGCGCGTCGACAACTGGCTCGCGAGCGACCGAGCCGACTGGTACCACCACGTCAACGTCAACGCCCATGACGAGGGCGGGCACTTCATCCCGTGGGAGGTGCCGGGCGCCTGGGTCGACGATCTGCGCCGCACGTTCCGCGGGCGGCGCTGAGCCGCAGCTCCGACCGCTACTCGAACCGCGAAGGGTCGCCCGCCCCGCGCCGTACGATCTCCGTCTCGCCGCCGGAGAAGTCGATGACGGTGGTCGGTTCGGTGCCGCAGTCGCCGGAGTCGAGCACGACGTCGACCTCGTGGTCGAGCCGCTCCTTGATCTCCCAGCCCTGCGTCAGCGGCTCGTCCTCGTCGGGCAGGAGCAGTGTGCTGGACAGGATCGGCTCGCCGAGTTCGGCCAGCAGGGCCTGTACGACGGCGTGGTCGGGGATCCGGACACCGACCGTCTTCTTCTTCGGGTGCAGCAGCTGGCGCGGCACTTCCTTCGTCGCGGGCAGGATGAAGGTGTAACTGCCGGGCGTCGCCGCCTTGATCGCGCGGAACACGTCGTTGTCGATCTGCACGAACTGCCCGAGCTGGGCGAAGTTCTGGCACATGAGCGTGAAGTGGTGACGGTCGTCGAGGTGGCGGATCGCGC
This sequence comes from Streptomyces sp. NPDC045026, assembly GCF_056432625.1. Taxonomy (NCBI): domain Bacteria; kingdom Bacillati; phylum Actinomycetota; class Actinomycetes; order Kitasatosporales; family Streptomycetaceae; genus Streptomyces; species Streptomyces sp. NPDC045026. The sequence goes on along the minus strand of NZ_JBWKIS010000001.1, from coordinate 491,943 downwards.
GGATCCGGCCGATGCCGTCCCGGCTGCCGAGCCGGCACCCCAGCGCGTAGCAGGAGTCGGTCGGATACGCGACGAGTTCGTCGGCGCGGATGCTGTCGGCCACACCGCTGATCGTGCGCCGCTGGGGATTCTCGGGGTGTACGTCGAAGTACTTCGCCATTCGCCGAGTCTAGTGGCCACAGGCGTGAATCGATCTCCGAACGGGCGCGGCTCTCCCCCGAAAGCAGTCCCTTGAAATCAGTCCCCTGACAGCAAAAAGGAAATGCGGTGGCGACACGCCAACGTGTTGTATGGCCCTCATGGTGTCTTCCGACCGACTGCTGGCCTTCGCGGCCATGTCGTTCCTGCTGATCGTGATTCCGGGCCCCAGCGTGCTGTTCGTGATCGGACGGGCGCTGAGCCAGGGGCGCCGTGCCGCGCTGACCACGGTCGTGGGCAACACGCTCGGCGCCTACGTGCTCGTCGTGGCCGTGGCGCTCGGGGTCGGCGCCGTCGTGGAGCGCTCGGTCCTCGTCTTCACCGCGCTGAAGCTCGTCGGCGCCGCGTATCTGGTGTACCTCGGCGTCAAGGCGGTGCGTCAACGGCGTTCGCTGTACGCCGCGTTCACGGGTGACGGGGTCGCGCACGGCAGCCTGCGTACGTTGTGGGAGGGGTTCGCCGTCGGCGTGGCCAACCCCAAGACCATCGTGTTCTTCGCCGCCGTGCTGCCGCAGTTCGTGGACCGCAGCCAGGGGCACGTCACCGTTCAGATGCTGCTGCTCGGCCTGGTCTTCAACGTCATCGCGGTGGCTTCCGACAGCGTGTGGGGCCTGGTCGCGGCGACGACGCGGAGCTGGTTCGCCCGCTCGCCGCGGCGGCTCGGCATGGTCGGCGGCGTCGGGGGGCTCACGATGATCGGCCTGGGCGTCACCGTCGCGGCGACGGGCCGTACCGACTAGCGGTGTTCGCCCGTCTACGGCGCGAGCGCGACGCCCAGGGAGGCGGCGCCGATGGGCTTCGGTGCGCCCTGCTCGTAGAAGACGTCCAGGGCCGTGATCGTGAATCCGGCCTCCGTCAGCAGGTCGGTGATCGGGCGCGTGAGGTGGCAGCCGCCGAAGAGCCGCTTGTTCACCGGTTCCAGGCGTCGCTGCCAGCGGCGTACGTTCTCGTCCTGTCGCGGCGCGAGCCCGTGCTCCAGGAAGTGCAGTGTTCCGCCGGGCCGCAGCACGCGGCGCACCTCGCGCAGCGCGGCGCCGGCGTCGGGGATGGTGCACAGGGTCCACGTCGACAGCGCGGTGTCGAAGCTGGCGTCCTCGAAGGGCAGCGACTGGCCGTCCGGGCCCGCGCGGCGCACCGGGACGGACGCCGCCCCGACCCGCTCGGCGGCGAGTCTCCATCCGACGTCCGAGGGTTCGATCGCGACGACGCCCTCGACGGTCGACGGGTAGTGGGGGACGTTGTGTCCCGTGCCGAACCCGATCTCCACGACCTGGCCCCGCAGCCCCTCGCAGACCCGCCGTCTCAGCGGTGCGGTCATCTTCACGCCACAGGCGACATCGATGATCCGGGGCACCACCTGCTCGGCATAGAACCCCATCACGGCCCTCCATGTCTCCCTTCCAGGATGGCACCGTGGCGGCCCCGGTGCGACGTTGCGGAACCGCGATCTCCGGGACCGCAACCATGGCTGCTCCTGAGCGGTCCTATCCGTAGCTCAACAGGAGACCCAGGAGGAACGTCTTGTCCCGTGCGCCCCGTAATCGCCGTCGGCTGTCGCAGGCCCTGATCGCCTGCGGATGCGCGGTGACGCTGCTCGCCGGCTGTTCGGAGGGCGACGCCCGTGAGGACCGCACCGCCGACCCCGCGCCGCGGGTGCCCACGGGCCGGGGTACGGGCGAGCGCGGGCTCGGGGACTTCGACCGGGACGGCTACGACGACTTCGTGACGTCCATGACCACATGGAACAAGTTCCGGCAGCCGACCGGCTATCACTTGCTCGTCCTCCCCGGCTCCGCGAAGGGCCTGGACCCCGGGCGCCGCAGGACCTACCGCGACTTCTTCTACGGTCCGCTGCTCCGTGCCGACCTCAACGGTGACGGCTACACGGACCTGGTCGCGACGCGGACCGACCATGACGCCACGGATCCGGTGCAGCGCGACAGCCCCGGGACCGCCGTGATCCTGCCCGGCGGCAGAAAGGGGCTGGGCGCCCCCGTTGCGGTCAAGGCCGCCGGTCTCGTCTCCGCGAGCGCGGTCACCGACGTCGACGGCGACGGGGCCGTCGACCTGGTCTACGCGGGGTACCACCCCCACGGGAACGACACCGAACTGCCGGACCGGCAGGGCCTGGTGGCCTACGGCCCCTTCGGCAAGGACGGCGCGCCCGCCCGCACCGCCGAACTCGAGAACACGGCGAGCCCCAGCCAGGCGATCAGCGGGGACTTCGACAGCGACGGCTACGGCGATGTCATGTTCACCGACCCCGTCCCGGACGAGGCGGACACGGATCCGCCGGTGGACACCGGCCCGTACGTGACGTACTTCCGGGGCAGCCCCCGCGGGCTGACGCCGGCCCGGCCGCCCGGGAACCTCGGCAACGACACGTACGACGGAGTCCTGGTGCCGTGCAGCGGTGACGTCGACGGCGACGGGATCGAGGACGTCCTCGCGCCCGGCTACCGCGAGGTGGGTGTCGCGGAGGGCCCCGCCTCGGGGCGGCTCACCGTGGCGTACGGGTCGAAGTCGGGTGTGGGCGGCGGGCGGCCGAACGTCGTCTTCGACCAGGAGACACCCGGTGTTCCGGGCGACTCGCAGGGCAAGGACGGTTTCGGGAGGGGCGCGGGCACCGGCGATGTGAATGGTGACGGGCATCCGGATCTGCTCGTGGACACGCCGGGAGAGGACCAGGGCAACGGCCGCTTCACGCTGCTGCCGGGCGGTCCCGACGGTTCCCCGACAGGCGCGAACGCGTCCGCCTTCGACCTCGACACCCCTGGTGTGCCCGGCAAGCACGATCCGTCGGGCGGTGACGGGTTCGCCGCCACGTTCCCGCTCCTCGACGTCAACGGCGACGGCCGCTCCGACGTGGTGGCGAACGCCCCGGGCTATCTGCGCGGCAAGGGTGGCTTCTGGCTCTTCCCGGGTACCCCAAAGGGACTTGGCACGGCCGGGCGGATCCAGTTCGTGGACCCGTCCGGCCTCGGGCTCCCGCCCCGCACCGCGTAGGGCTCAGCCGTCCGGGGGCGGCCCCTCACGGGCGGCCCGGTTCGTCGTCGCGGCACTGGGCGCGGCGCCGCCCGCGTCCGTCGCGCTCTGCTCGGCGGGGACGAGAGGCATGGTGGCGCCCCGGAGGCGCTCCAGGTCGGAGGCGCGGACCTGAATGACGACGAGGGCGATCAGCGCGGCGACGACAGCGAAAATGGCGGCGACGACGAACGCACTGGAGATGCCCGACGCCAGGACCTGGTCACCCCAGGGGGGCGGGAGTTGTCCGGTCCTGCGGAATTCGAGCCGCTGGGCCGAGGTCGCCTGCGACAGGAACTTCGGCACCTGGTCGGTGGCCTCGTTGCGGCCGGCCGTACCGAAGACCGTGACGAGGATGGACAGGCCGAGCGAGCCGCCGACCTGCTGGGTGGCGTTGAGCACTCCGGAGGCCGCTCCCGAGTCCTTCGGCGCCACGCCGGAGAGAGCCACGAGCGTCATCGACACGAACTGCAGGCCCATTCCGAAGCCGAACACCAGGGTGGGGCCGAGGATGCCGCCCGCATAGGTGCTGTTGACGTCGGTCATGGTCAGCCAGCTGAGGCCGAGGGTGGCCAGGGTCGCGCCCACCACCATGAAGGGCTTGGGCCCCCACCTGGGCAGGAACTGCGAGGCGAAACCCGCACCCAACGCGATGATCACGCTCACCGGCAGGAAGGCGAAGCCGGCCCGCAGCGGGCTGAAGCCCAGGATGTTCTGCACGAAGAGGGTCAGGAAGAAGAACATGCCGAACATCGCCGCCGCCAGGCACAGCATCATCCCGTAGACGCCGGCGCGGTTGCGGTCGCGGAACAGCCACAGCGGGATGACGGGCTGTTTCGAACGGGTCTCGATGGCGCTGAACACGGCGAGGAACACGAGGGCGGCGCCGAACGCGCCGAGGGTCAGGCTGTCGCTCCAGCCGTCCTTCGAGGCGCGGATGAAGCCGTAGACGAGCAGCACCATGCCGACGGTGGAGGTGAGTGCTCCGGCGATGTCGAAGTGGCCCGGGTGGCGTTCCGACTCCCTGATGAAGCGGGGTGCGGCGAGTGCGATCAGGATGCCGATGGGCACGTTGACGAAGAGGACCCAGCGCCAGTCGAGCCACTCGACGAGCACACCGCCCGCGATCAGTCCGGTCGCGCTGCCGGCCGCGGAGACGGCGGCGAACACGCCGAACGCCCTGTTCCGATCGGGCCCTTCGTGGAAGGTCGTCGTGATCAGTGAGAGTGCGGTGGGGGACGCGATGGCGCCGCCGACGCCCTGCAGCGAGCGTGCCGCGAGCAGTTGCCACGTCTCCTGGGAGAGGCCGCCGAGGAATGACGCGAGTACGAAGAGCAGGACGCCGGACATGAAGACGCGGCGCCGGCCGAGGACGTCACCGAGGCGTCCGCCGAGCAGCAGCAGACCGCCGAAGGTCAGCGTGTACGCGTTGATCACCCAGGCGAGGTTCTCGGTCGAGAAACCGAGCGACGTCTGGATGTGCGGGAGAGCGATGTTCACGATGGTGATGTCGAGGACCACCATCAGCTGGCATGAGCAGATGACGAGTAGTGCGATCCCTCTGCCGTGGCCTCGCTCCGGGGCGTCGGCAGGCTTCGAGGGTGTCGACTGGGTACCCGACATGGGGAGGTGCGCGCCTCAGAGCTGCAGTGAACGTTCTCGTTCACTACACCGACGTTAATCCTGGCCTCGGGGCCCCGCGAATCGATCACCGATCCCGGGGCCGCCCCGACCACGGCCCTCGTCTCACCCGGCCTCCGGCGCTTCCAGCAGGACGCGCACCTCCTCCGCGGTCGTCTCCTGAAGGTCCTCGCCGAGCAGCAGCCAGCGGGTGATGCCGATCGATTCGAGGAACGGCAGGTCGTGGCTGGCGATCAGCAGGGCGCCCTCGTACGACTCCAGCGCGCTCGTCAACTGCCGCACGCTGGCCATGTCCAGGCTGTTGGTCGGCTCGTCGAGCATCAGGAGCTGGGGGGCCGGTGCCGCGAGCATCGTCGCCGCGAGTGCCGCGCGGAAGCGTTCGCCGCCGGAGAGGGTGCCCGCGGGCTGTTCCGCACGGGCTCCCTTGAACAGGAACCGCGCGAGCTGTGAGCGGATGTGGTTGTCGGTGACGCCAGGAGCCCGGCGCGCCACGTTCGCCGCGACGCTCAGCTCGTCGTCCAGAACGTCGAGGCGCTGCGGCAGGAACCGCAGCGGTACGAACGTCTTCGCCTCGCCCGACAGCGGTTCCAGCTCACCGGTGAGGGTGCGCAGGAGCGTGGTCTTCCCGGCTCCGTTGCGCCCCACCAGCGCGATCCGTTCGGGGCCGTGGATGTGGAGGCTGCCGTCGCGCAACTTGCCGTGCGGGAGGCTCAGTTCGTCGAGACTCAGGACCGTACGGCCCGTGGGTACGGCGGTGTGGGGCAGGCTCACGCGGATCTCGGCGTCGTTACGGATGGCCTCCGAGGCCTCCTCGCGCCGCTCGTGCGCCTCGCTGAGCCGGTCCTCGTGCAGCCCGCGCAGTTTGTCGCCGGACTCCTGCGCGGACCTCTTCTTCTCCCCCGCGACGATTCTCGGGGCCTTGCGCTGGGCATCCAGCTTCTTGTTGTGCCGGGCGCGGCGGGCCACCTTGATCTGGGTCTCCTCCAGTTCGCGCTTCTGCCGGCGCACATCGGCCTCGGCGGCCCGCAGCATCCGTCCGGCCGCTTCCTGCTGGGTGGCGAGCGCCTCCTCGTACGCGGACCAGCCGCCGCCGTACCAGTTCACCGAGCCGGAGCGCAGTTCGGCGATGCGGTCGACCCGTTCGAGGAGTTCGCGGTCGTGACTGACCACGACGAGGATGCCGGAGCGCCAGGAGTCGACCGCCTCGTAGAGCCTGCGGCGCGCGAAGACGTCCAGGTTGTTGGTCGGCTCGTCCAGCAGGAGGACGTCGGGGCGTTCCAGGAGCAGGGCGGCCAGGCGCAGGAGGATGGTCTCGCCGCCGGACAACTGGCCGACGGTGCGGTCGAGTTCGACGTCGGCGAGGCCGAGGGAGCCCAGGGTCGCCAGGGCGCGCTCCTCGACGTCCCAGTCGTCGCCGACGGTGTCGAAGTGTTCCTCGCTCACGTCGCCGTTCTCGATGGCGCGCAGCGCGGCGCGGCGCTCGGCGATTCCGAGGGCCTGGTCGACGCGCAGCGCGGTGTCGAGGGTGATGTTCTGCGGGAGGTAGGCGAGGCTGCCGCCGACGGTCACCGACCCCTGAGAGGGGGTGAGTTGACCGGCGAGCAGGCGCAGCAGGGTGGACTTGCCGGTGCCGTTCGTGCCGACGAGTCCGGTGCGGCCCCGGCCTACGGCGAGGGAGAGCCCGTCGAAGACAGGGGTGCCGTCCTGCCACTGGAAGGACAGGGCGGAGCAGGTCAGGGAGGCGCTGGGCGCGGTGGGTGTCGCCATGGTGTTTCTCGCATTCGCAAGCGCGGTGGGAGGGGGCTACGTATGCGAGCACCACGCGGCGACCGAACCGGGAAAGCGGAATTCCGATAACCCGGCAGGGGGTGCGGCTGTCCGAGAGATCATCGGGGGACGGCTCATGCACCGAGGTCGCATCCACGCAGGGTCACGGGCGGCACGGAACGGCCGCTACGGCGTGACGGGCGTACGGCGGCGAAGGCCGTACGGCGCGGTGATCGCGATCCTCAGATGCGCAACGTCCACCTCAATCGGAGACAACAGAGACGTCGAAAACCTTAGCGACCGGGTGATCGGAAGGCAAGATCCCCAGGTCGCGAGCGCGACGCCGCCCGAAATGCACCCCTTGCCGCAACGTGCAAGTCTGGGAGTGGCCGGCTTGCCGTCGGGCACTCCGGCTCACTCCGGCTGGAGGAATGATCATGAGCAAGAAACAGAGCCGCCAGAACCGCGGCGCCCGCTCGGGCGGCCACGGCCATGACCGCAGTACCCCCGCCGAGAAGAAGGCGACGCCGGAGCCGACACCGAAGGCGACCGACCCGTCCGAGGAGCCCGCACGCCGGATCTCGGAGCACCACTCGCACAAGCAGCCGCGGAAGTTCGGCCACAACTGACGCCGGGTTCGCCCCACACACCGTCACATCCCGCGACGCGGGGTCACCGAGCACACGCCCCCGCGCCGGTCGGTCGCGCCCTCCCGCCGACGGCCGGTCATGATCGCGGCCCTAGAGTGCCCGCATGAGCCGCATCACTTCCAACGGTGCCACGATCCACTTCGACGACCTGGGCCCGGCGGACGGCACGCCCGTCGTCCTGATCCACGGCCACCCCTTCAACCGCTCCATGTGGCGCCCCCAGGCCGCCGCACTCACCGCCGCCGGATACCGCCTCATCACTCCTGACCTGCGCGGCTACGGAGACAGCGACACGGTGGCGGGCACCACCTCGTTCCCCGCGTTCGCGGACGACATCGCCGCCCTCCTCGACCACCTGGAGCTCGAGCGCGCGGTCGTCGGCGGAGTGTCCATGGGCGGCCAGATCGCCATGGAGTTCCAGCGCAGCCACCCGCGGCGCGTGCGGGCCCTGGTGCTCGCCGACACCTCACCGGTGGCCGAGACCGACGAGGGCAAGGCCTTCCGCAACCGCCTCGCCGACCGGCTCCTCGCGGAGGGCATGGACGGATACGCGGGTGAGGTCATCGACAAGATGCTGGCCGGCTACAACGTCACCGCGATGCCCCAAGTCGCCGCGCACGTACAGGAGATGATGCGGACCACCGACCCGGCGGGCGCCGCCGCGGCACTGCGCGGGCGCGCCGAACGCGCGGACTACCGCGCGACGTTGGCGGCCACGACCGCTCCCACCCTCGTCGTGGTGGGCGCGGACGACGTGTACACCCCTCCCGAGGACGCCCAGGGCATCCAGCGGCTGATGCCGCACGCGACCCTGACCGTCGTCGACCGCGCCGGGCACCTGCCGAACCTGGAACAGCCCGAGGCCTTCAACACCTCACTGGTCTGCTTCCTCAACTCCCTGCCGGACTAGGGGACTTGCCGGAACAGGGCCGTCCAGAGGAAGGGTTCGCCGAAGCTCGGCGAACCGGGCGCCTCGTCGCGCATGCGCCGCTGTTCGACCTCGGTCAGTTCGGAGAAGATCCACCGCAGTGACTCCGGCGTGTAGGCGAGACCGCCGTGCAGGCCGGACCCGCGGTAGAGATCCGCGTCGGCCACCTCCGAACCCATCGCGCCGGACGCGAAGCAGGTGAGGGCGAGGTGGCCGCCGGGGGCGAGGGTGCGGTCGAGGAGGTCGAGGTAGCTGATCCGGCGGTGCGGCGGCAGATGGTGGAAGCAGCCGGAGTCGTAGATCAGGTCGTACGGGCCGCGGAGCTCGGCGCCGGCCAGGGAGAAGGCGTCGCCGCAGTGGAAGCCGATCGCGGCGCCCACTTCTGCCGCCCGCTCCTCGGCCCAGGCGATGGCTTCCGGGGACAGGTCGACGGCGTCCACCTCGAAGCCCTGCGAGGCGAGGTGGATCGCGTTGCGCCCGGGGCCGCAGCCCAGATCGAGGGCGCGGCCCGGGGTGACGAGCCCGCGCCGGAGGTAGGAGACGAGGTTCTCGTCGGGCTTGTCCGCGAAGAACGGCACGGGCCTGGAGCGGTCCGCGTAGAAGCCGTCCCACCAGGTGGCCGCGCCGCCGGTCCAGCGGTCCGCCTCCGGCGCGAACAGCCCGTCCAGGAGCGCGAGTACGTCGTCGACACTGCGTATGTTCCGGTCCATCCGGCTCCCCTTCCCTGTCCGGCGATCCTAATTTCGCGAGGTCTTCCGGGAGAGTCGCGAGGTCATTCGGGAGAGTTCGGCGCCGCAGTACCGGCCACCGCACACGCTTCGGCACGCGCCGAACCGTCCGCGGCCTAGCGTCTGCGGCCTGCGGAACGAATCGGCGAGGGGCGGGGCGCAATGACGGTGTGGGAGATGGTCGCCGTTTGGGCGGCCGGGGTGGGCGCCGGAGCCATCAACACCGCTGTGGGCTCCGGGACGCTGATCACGTTCCCGGTTCTGCTCGCCACCGGCCTGCCACCCGTCACCGCCACCGTCTCGAACGCGCTCGGACTGATCCCGGGGTCCGTCACCGGCGCCATCGGATACCGCGCCGAACTCGCCGGGCAGGGGCGGCGCATCCTGAAGCTGGGAGCCGGTGCCGTGCTCGGCGGGTTCACGGGCGCCACTTTGCTGCTCACCCTTCCGGCGGCGGCGTTCGAGGCGCACGTGCCGGTCCTCGTCGGTCTCGCCGTCGTCCTCGTCGCGTTCCAGCCCTTGATCAGTGGCCGGCTGCGGCGGCGGCGCGAGCGGTCCGGCGCCCGCCCGCGCGGCGACGTCGGGCCGCTCCTGTTCACGTCCCTCATGCTGGCCGGTGTCTACGGCGGCTACTTCTCCGCCGCGCAGGGAATCCTCTACGTGGCGCTGATGGGGATGCTCCTGGACGAGCCGCTGCAGCGCCTGAACGCCGTCAAGAACGTCCTGGTCGCCGTCGTCAACGCCGTCGCGGCCCTCTTCTTCCTCTTCGTCGCCGACTTCGACTGGACGGCCGTGCTGCTCATCGCGGCCGGCTCCGCACTCGGCGGCCGGCTCGGCGCGAAGGCGGGCCGGCGCCTCAGCCCCGGCGTCCTGCGCACCCTGGTCGTGACGGTGGGGACGGCCGGCGTCGTCCAGCTGGTGCTCCGGTGACCGGGCGTGCTCACTCGGCCAGGGCGCCCGCATGCGGTTCGAACATCGTGAACTGCGCTCCCTGAGCATCCCGCACCGTGGCCCAGCGTCCGGCCTCGTCCTCCCACTCGCCCGGCACGGCGCCGTCGTGCTTGACGGCCGCGCGGGCACACTCCGCAATGTCGCCCACGGTGAACTGGACCTCCCAGTGCGGTCGGACGTCAGGATCGGGGGCCGCCTCCACGGCACCGGAGGTGATCCGGGCCATGGACAGGCCGCCGCAGACCAGGACGACCTCTTCGTTCTCGTAGCGGACGTCGCAGCCGCCGGGCCCCGTCCAGCCCAGGACCTCGCCGTAGAAGATGGCGGCGTCGAAGGCGTTCCTGGTCACGAGCCTGAGCCCGACCCGCGCCTCCGGATGCCACCCGCTCCAGTCCCGTACGAGGTGCCCGGACCAGATCCCGAACGAGGCGCCGCTGCTGTCGGACACCAGCGCGGCGCGGCCCAGCGGGAAGGGGATCGGGCCCACGCCGACGGTGCCGCTGCGTTCGCGCACCCGGCTCGCCGTCTCGTCCGGATCGCCCACGGCGAAGTACGGCAGCCAGGCCGTGGCCACGCCCAGGCTGGGCGCCACCGCGCCGATGCCCGCCACCGGTCTGCCGTCCGCCGTCGCGACGGCGAACCGGTCGCCGAGGCGGCCCGGCCGGAATTCCCAGCCGAGCACGGCCTCGTAGAACGCTCTGGTGGCGGCCAGGTCGTGCGCCGCGAGGCTCACCCAGCAAGGGGCCCCGAGCACGGCGCCGCTCGGCGGGCCGTCCTCGTCACCGGCCTCGGTGGCCAGTCTGTCGGTCATCGTGCACCATCCCTGAATCACGGCGTGCGCCCATTGCAGCAAGAACGGCCTCGTGCGGCCATCGCCCAGTGGGGCGACACGCACCTGGCCGAATGCCGCTGGGCGAGGGGCCAGGGACCCGGGGACACCTTGAAACGCCCAGCGTAGAATCAGGATAAAAGGTGCCGATCGGGCACGCTGTGGGCGGTGCCGCGTCGGCGTCATGGATTCGGGGTGGGTGAAGCCGCGGTCTCGCCGGAAGGAGTCGGCGATGACGACCGGGCAGGGACTCGATCCGGAGCGGGCGGAGAAGTTCGCGGGGCGCATGGTCCAGGTGGTCAATGACGCATGCCTGGGCTATCTGTGCAGCCTCGGTCATCGGACAGGGCTGTTCGACGTGATGGCCCCTCTTCCGCCGTCGACGAGCGTGCAGATCGCGAAGGCCGCGGATCTCGACGAACGCTACGTGCGGGAGTGGCTCGGCGGTCTGACCGTCGCCGGTGTCGTCGAGTACCGGCCGGACGACGGCACCTACCGGCTTCCGCCGGAGCACGCGGCTTCCCTCACCCGGGCCGCAGGGCCGGACAACTTGGCCTCACTCCTTCAGGACCTCGCGCTTCTCGGCATCGTCGAGGACGAGGTACTCGACGCCTTCCGCAAGGGCGGCGGGGTCCCCTACTCCTCGTATCCGCGGTTCCAGGAGCTACAGGCGGAGGAGACGGGGCGGGTCTACGACGCGGCCCTGGTCGACGTGATCATCCCGCTGGCGCCGGGCCTCCCGGAGCGGCTTTGCGCCGGGATCGACGCTCTGGACATCGGGACCGGGCAGGGCCGCGCGGTGAACCTACTGGCCCAGGCCTTCCCCGCCAGCCGGTTCCGCGGGGTCGACATCTCCCGGACGGGCATCGCGGCGGCACGCGCCGAGGCGGAGCGGCTCGGCCTCGACAACGTCCGGTTCGACGTGGTCGACACCGCCGACCTGAGCGGTACGTACGACCTGATCACGGCGTTCGACGTGATCCACGACCTGGCCCGCCCGGCGCGCACCCTGGACGCGGTGGCCGCCGCGCTGCGTGAGGACGGCGTGTTCCTCATGGGAGACATCTCCGCCTCCAGCAACCTCGAGGAGAACATCGGCCATCCCCTCGGCCCCGCCCTCTACACCTTCTCGGTCTTCTACTGCATGACCGTGTCGCTGGGTGAGGGTGGCGCGGGGCTCGGCGCGGTGTGGGGGCGGCAGCGGGCGCTGCAGATGCTCGGTGATGCCGGGTTCGGTGACATCGACGTGGAGCAGGTCGAGGGCGACATCCTCAACGTGTACTACGTGGCCCGTAAGTGACCCTCGCGCCGGCTCACCGGGTCAGGCACCGGCCGGGGAGCGGCGGACCAGACGTGCGTGCGTGGCCGCCGGGGAGCTGACGAGCTCCACGACCTCGTAGCCGTCGACGCCGTCGCTCAGGTTGTCGAGCAGGCGCTCGCCCTTGCCGACCAGGAGCGGCACGAGGGCCAGGTGCAGTTCGTCGACGAGACCGGCGCGCAGGTACTCCTGGATCGTGGCCGGGCCCCCGCCGATGCGTACGTCCTTGCCGTCCGCGGCCTCGAAGGCCCTGGCGAGGACCGTCTCGACGGGCTCGTCGGTGAAGTGGAAGTCCGTTCCGCCCTTCATCGACACCGACGGACGCGGGTAGTGCGTGTGCACGAACACCGGGTGGTGGAACGGCGGGTTGTCGCCCCACCAGCCGGTCCACGCCTGGTTCTCCCACGGTCCGCGATAGGGGCCGAACATGTTGCGGCCCATGATCGTGGCGCCGATGTTGTCCTCGCTGCGGGCGACGAAGTCGACGTCGACGCCCTTCTTTCCGTCGGCGTGGTCCTTCATCGCGGCGAACATCCAGTCGTGCAGGCCGTCGTCGATCCCGTCGCCGAAGGGCGCGTCCATGCGCTGGTCGGTGCCGGCGGCGAACCCGTCGAGCGAGACAGTGACGTTGTGTACGCGGAGCTTGGGCATGACGTCTCCTTGATGGCGACCGTGGCGGGACCGTTCCCGCTCTCACCCTTGCGTCGAACGGAGCGGGGGCGGATCGACAGCCCCACCCGATTTTCTGCCAGGACTCCCGTCACCGCAGCGCGCACCGGGCAGGGGAGCCCTCAGGCGTCGGGGAGACCGGCCAGCCACTCGATGAGGATGCGGTTGACGTCCTCGCCGCGCTCCTGCTGGATCCAGTGGCCGCAGCCGTCGAGAAGATGCGAGGAGCACAGGCCCGGCAGGGTGGTGGGGTAGGCGTCGATGGCGTCGGAGAGCCATGTGGTGGACGCGTCCAGGGCGCCGCCGATGAACAGGGACGGCTGGGTGACGGGGGCGCCTCGGTGGGCGGCGAGGTCCTCCCAGTCCCGGTCCATGTTCCGGTAGCGGTTGAGCCCTCCGGTCAGGCCTGTGCGTTCGAACTCCTCGGCGTACACGTCGAGTTCGGCCTCGTCGAGCCAGGCGGGGAGCCGGTCCGTGGGGAAGCGGTCACGCATCGCTCCGCCCGGGGCGACGAAGTGCGGGTCGGGTGCGCCGGGCGCGGCCATCGTGTCGGCCGACAGCGCGGCGTAGATGCCCGCGAGCCAGCCGCGCACGTCCGTCTCGATCTCCGCCTCGGCCCTCCCGGGTTCCTGGAAGTACGAGACGTACATCTCCTCGTCCCCGCCCATGCCCGCGAAGATGTCGCTGGGCCGGGGTCCGCCGGGCGGGGTGTAGGGAACACTCAGCAGGGCGACCGCGCGGAAGACGTCCGGCCTGAGCAGCGCCGAGTGGGCGGAGATGTTCGCGCCCCAGTCGTGTCCGACGAGCACCGCGGAACGCTCGCCGAGGGCGTGCACGACGGCGACGTTGTCGTCCACCAGGTCGAGCATTCGGTACGCGGCCGGGTCCGCGGGCTTCGAGGAGCGGCCGTAACCGCGGACGTCCATCGCTACGGCCCGGTATCCGGCGGCAGCGAGCGCCGGCAGCTGGCGGCGCCACGAGTACGAGGTCTCGGGGAACCCGTGCACGAGCAGGACCAGCGGCCCGGTGCCCTGCTCGATGAGGTGGATCCGGCCCGCGGGCCCGTCGACCAGTCGGTGTGTGGCTTCCCCGGCCTGCTGCGACATGCGACCTCCTTGTAGACACCGTGCGGCCCCGCCGGGTGCGATGGGCGATGGCCGACCCCGATCATGCAACAGGCCGCGGCAAGACACCGGCCCTTGTTGCCGCTTCGGCAAACGATCCGCCCGGCCGGAACGATCCGGTCCGGCGCCTTGGGCTCAGTCGCCCGTGCCGCCGATCATGTCCACCAGCTCGGCCAGCGCGGCCGCCGCCTTCGGCAGGCCAGGCGCGGGCGTCACCGGTTCGTCCAGGTACACGACCCGCCGGAGTTCGATCATGAGGGCGCTGACCCGCGGGTCCTTGCCGTAGTGCCGCAGCGGCACGTATGTCCCGGCGAACGGTGTGTCGAGGGCGATGTCACCGAGCCCGCCGAAGGCGGCGCGCGCCTGCGCGAGCAGGGCGTCGGGGGTGTGGAAGGGGTCGGTGCCCAGGCACACGGGCGGGCGCGGACCCGCGCCGTGGAGTTCGTAGGGCAGGGCCCGGCTGGGGTACGAGTGCACGTCGACGATCACTGCGCGCCCGGTGGCGGCGAGCCGGTCCTCGACCGCGTGCGTCATCGCGGCGGCGTAGGGGTGGAAGTAGGCGTCGAGGAGATCGGTCCCGTCGGTGGGAGGTTCGGGCCTGAGGACCTCGCGGTGGGTGGTGCGGGTGTACACCGCGCCCATGCCGACCGCGCTCATTTCCTCGCGCTCGTCGGGAAAGCGTTCGGGGTCCACGACGAGGCGGGACAGTTCGTTGACGAATCGCCAGGGCGTCACCGCCGCGTCACGTGCGGCGAGTTCGGCGATGGCCTGCGTGTGGGCGTCCGTGATCAGGTCCAACTCCCGTTCCAGGGAGACGTCGTCGAGCACGATGCCCCTGCGGACGTGTGGCGGCACGACGCGCGACCCGTGCGGCACGTGGAGGATGACGGGCGACGCGGCGCTGCCCGGAATCAGCCGGTACGACGGCCGGGTGTCCTGTACTGAACTGTCCGTGGTGTCCATCTGTCCACTCTCCCCCGCCCGATCCCATCTGGTGAACACGGGGTTACGGCGCCCGGGTGCGCGGGTAGGGTGCCCAGTCATCCGCTACTGAACGGCCGTTGAGTAGTGGTGGACGGGGCCCTGCCGTCCCGCCCGGACCGACGCATGTGACCTTCCTTCGCGAGGAGTTCTTCACCTTGCCCGACACACCGTCCCATCTGCTGCGCCACCTCTGGATCCCCCTGGCGGACGGCACGCGGCTCGCCGCCCGCGTATGGCTGCCCGCCGCCGGGAGCCGCCCCGCCCCCGCGGTACTCGAGTACATCCCGTACCGCAAGAACGACGCGACCGCGGCCCGCGACAACAGCCTCCACGCCCGCTTCGCCGAGGCCGGATACGCCGCCGTCCGCGTCGACCTGCGCGGCAGCGGCGACTCGGACGGGCTGATGCTCGACGAGTACGCACAGCAGGAACTGGCCGACGGCGTCGAGGTGATCGACTGGCTGGCACGGCAGCCGTGGTGCGACGGGAACGTCGGCATGATCGGCAAGTCCTGGGGCGGTTTCAACGGCCTCCAGATCGCCGCGCTGCGCCCGCCCGCGCTCAAGGCGGTCGTGACGGTCTGCTCGACGGACGACCGGTACGCGGACGACGTCCACTACACCGGCGGCTCGCTGATCGCCTCCGAGATGCTGCCGTGGGCGTCGACCATGCTGGCCTACAACGCCCGGCCCGCCGATCCGGCCGTCGTCGGCGACGGCTGGCGCGAGCAGTGGCTGCGGCGGATGGCGGACACCCCCGTGTACGCGGAGGAGTGGCTGCGGCACCAGGCGCGCGACGCGTACTGGAAGCACGGCTCCGTGTGCGAGGACTTCGGCGCGATCCAGGCTCCCGTGCTTGCCGTCGGCGGCTGGTACGACCCGTACTGCGGGGCCGTACTGCGTCTGCTCGAAGGGCTCGAAGTGCCGGTGCGGGGGCTGGTGGGGCCGTGGGCGCACACCTATCCGCACCAGGCCGAGCCGGGTCCCGCGATCGACTTCCACGCCGAGGTCGTGCGCTGGTTCGACCAGTTTCTGCGCGGGCGGGACAGCGGCGCCCTGGACGATCCGGCGCTGCGGGTGTGGATGCCCGAGTGGGCGGCGCCCGGCAGCGACCGCGCCGTCCGGCCGGGGCGCTGGGTCGCCGAGGAGAGCTGGCCGTCGCCGCGGATCGAGCGGCGCGCGTACGCCTTGGGCGGCGAGTCGGCGGGGACGGCAGCCGGGAGCGATCCGCTGCGCGAGCGTGCCGTGCACCTCGACAGCACACGGCTGATCGGCACCGCGGGCGGCAGCTGGCTCCAATTCGGCGACGCGGCGGGGCAGTTCGGGCCGCAGGGTGGTGACGACGGCCTCTCGCACACCTTCACGACCGTGCCGCTCGACGACAGCACCGAGATCCTCGGCGTGCCGACCGTGACCCTGCGCGTCAGCGCCGACCGCCCGGACGCACAGCTCGCCGTACGTCTCAACGATGTCGCACCCGACGGCAGTTCACGCCTCATCACGCGCGGCCTGCTCAACCTCACCCACCGCGACGGTCACGAGGAGCCGCAGGCCCTGGAGCCGGGGCACACCTACGAGGTGACCGTGCCGCTGCTCGCCACCGCACACTCCTTCGCGTCCGGCCACCGCATCCGCGTCGCGGTCTCGTCCTCGTACTGGCCCCTGGCCTGGCCCTCGCCTCGGCCGGTCACGGTCACGGTCCACCCGGCCCCGTCCACCGCGCTGCACCTGCCCGTCCGCCCGGCGAGCGCCGGCGACGAGAAGCTGCGCCCGTACGGGGAGCCCCTGCCGGATCTGCCCGCGCCGCTGCGCCAGTCCCCCGGGGTCACCGGGCGCCGCGTCGAGCACGACCCGGTGAGCGGCACGAGCGTCGTCACCCTGCGCGTCGACGACGGAGAGTTCACGGACCTCGCGGACGGGGCCTGGCGGCGCACCGACAGCGTCGACCGCTTCACGCTCACCGAAGGCGATCCGCACTCCGCACTCGTCGAGTGCGAACGCACCGAGGAGGGCGGCCGCGGTGACTGGAGCTGGAAGGTCGTGACAGTTAGTCACATGAGCGCGGATGCCGGTGCGTTCACCGTCACCAACACCATCACCGCCCACGAGGGAGACGACCGGGTGTACCAGCGCACCACCGATTCCGTGATACCTCGCCGGGGAGTGTGAGCATGCGCCGCCGCGCCCTGCTCACCGGCACCCTCGCCGTCGCGGCCGCCGCCGGGGTGAGCACGGCGGCCGGCTCCGTCGCGGGCACCGGGCCCGTGATCACCGTCGGCTCGAAACAGTTCACCGAGTCTTGGGTGATGGGCGAGCTGTACGCGCAGATCCTCACCGCCCGCGGCTTCCAGGTCGTCCTCAAGTCCAACATCGGCAGCGCCGACATCATCGACCGCGCGCTGCGCAGCCACCAGATCGACCTCTATCCCGAGTACACGGGCGTCATCCTCCAGACGTTCGCGATGCCGAAGCGGATGCCGGTCACGGCGCACGGGACGTATGCGGCGGCGAAGAAGTTCGAGGAGGGGCGCGGTCTCACGCTGCTGAGACCCACCCCGTTCCAGAACCGCAACGCCGTCGCCGTGCGCAGCTCCGACGCCCGCAAGTACGGGCTGCGGACCGTCGGCGACCTGCGCCGGATGGGGCGGATCTCGTATGCCGAGTATCCCGACAACATCACGGGCCCGCTCGGCTACGACGCGATCGTCAAGGCGTACCGGCTGTCGAGCATGAAGGTCAGGCCGCTCAACATCGGCCTGCAGTACCCGGCGCTCAAGAACGGGGACGTGGACGCCGCCGACGTCTTCACCACCGACCCGCAGCTGCGGCGCTACGACTTCACCGTGCTGGACGACGACCAGGCGATCTTCGGCTTCCAGAACGTGTCGCCGGTGGTGCGGCGCTCGCTCGTCGAGCGGTACGGCAGCCGGCTCACCGAGCCGCTCGACGCGGTGAACGCGCTGCTCACCGAGAAGGCCATGCAGGCGCTGAACGAGGCCGCCGCCATGATGCGGCTGAGCCCGGCGAAGGTCGCCGACCGATTCCTGCGCGCCAACGACCTGAAGTGACCGAGGAGCCCACGAACATGCAGAGCGCTGCCGACATCGTCTTCGACGCGGCCACCAAGACCTACGCGGGCTCCGCCGAACCCGCCGTGGACGCACTGTCCCTGACCGTCCCTGCCGGAGAGATCTGCGTCCTGCTCGGGGCGTCCGGCTGCGGCAAGACGACCGCACTCACCCTCGTCAACCGGCTCACCGAGCTGACGTCGGGCGACATCCGCATCGACGGGCGCAGCATCCGCGACCAGGACGTCATCGAGCTGCGCCGCTCCATCGGCTACGTCATCCAACAGGCGGGCCTCTTCCCGCACATGACGATCGAGGAGAACATCGCGACGGTCCCGCAGGTACTCGGCTGGAAGCGGTCACGGACCGCCGACCGCGTCCGCGAGCTGCTCGAACTGGTCGGCCTTCCGCACAAGGAGTACGCGGACCGCTACCCCGCCCAGCTGTCCGGCGGGCAGCGCCAACGCGTCGGTATCGCACGGGCGTTGGCCGCGGACCCGCCGATCATGCTGATGGACGAGCCGTTCGGCGCGCTCGACCCGGTGACGCGCGAGCACATGCAGGACGAGTTCCTGCGGCTGCACGAGCAGGTCCGCAAGACCACGCTGTTCGTGAGCCACGACATCGACGAGGCCGTCCGCATGGGCGACCGCGTCGCGATCCTCGCCAAGGGCGGCAGGCTCCTCCAGTACGACTCCCCCAAACGCATCCTGCGCGAGCCCACCGACGACTACGTGGCGCGTTTCGTCGGGACGGACCGCGGTCTCAAGGCGCTGACGCTGCGCAGTCTCGGCGAGCTGAAGCTCGACCCGGTGACCGGCGACGACGAGGCACAGCCCCACACCCGTGACACCCTCCACCCCCGGGACATCCTCCGCACCGGCGACACCCTGCGGACGGCCCTCTCTGCGCTGCTCGCGGGAGGCGCCGAGCGGCTGCCGGTCGCGGACGAGTCGGGGAAGACCGTCGGCAGCGTGACCGTGGACCTCATCAGGGAGGCGGCGTGAGTCCCGATCTGCTCGCGGCGGCCGGTCCGCAGCCGGTGATACCCGACTTCGGAACGGTCAGTTCCTGCGTCCGCGACAACGGCCTGTTCTGCGTCGACTGGTTCACCGCCAACTTCTCCAGCATGTTCGGGCCCGCACTCGTCCAGCATGTGCGGCTCACGGTGATCGCGGTCGGTGTCGGCTTCCTCATCGCGTTTCCGCTGGCGCTGCTCGCGCACTTCCGGCGCCGTCTGGTGAAGCCGCTCGGCGGCCTGACCTCGTTCCTCTACACCATCCCGCCGATGGCCCTGTTCACCCTGCTGGTGCCGGTGTTCGGCCTCTCCGTCCTCACCGCGGAGATCGCGCTGGTGTCGTACACGCTGATGGTGCTGTTCAAGTCGTCGCTGACGGGCCTCGGTGAGGTGCCCGAGGAGGTGCGCAGGGCGGGCGAGGGCATGGGGCTCACCCGGCGCGAGATCCTCTGGCGCATCGAACTCCCCCTGGCCCTGCCCGCGGTGATCAGCGGGCTGCGCGTGGCGACAGTGACCACGATCAGCGTGGTGGAGGTCGCCGCGTTCATCATCGACCAGGGGCTCGGCTCGCCGATCATCCAGGGCCTTCAGTCGCCCTTCAACACCCAGTTCATCGGCGCCGGGCTGCTGGCGGTCGCGCTCGCGCTGGCGGCGGACGGGCTGATCGTGCTGGCGGGACGGCTGCTCACGCCGTGGGCCCGGACCCGGAGGACCGTCTGATGCACACCTTCTTCGCCAGTTTCTCGTTCATGGCCGACCACTTCGGACTCCTGGCCGACCGCACGGTGGACCACCTGAAGCTGTCGGCCGCCGCCGTCGCGGTGGCGCTCGTCCTCGCCCTCCCGCTCGGCGTGTGGCTCGGCCACCGCGGCAAGGGCTCCTTCCTCACCGTCAGCATCTCCAACATCGGCCGCGCGCTGCCGTCGCTGGCACTCATCGCGATCTTCCTCGGGCTGCTCGGCATCGGCTTCGTCAACGTCCTCACGGCCCTGGTGGTGATGGCGGTCCCACCGGTTCTCACCCACGCGTACCTCTCGGTGGAGCAGGTGGACCCGGATCTGGTGCGCGCCGGACGCGGCATGGGCCTGACGGAGTGGCAGATCCTCACCCGCATCGAACTGCCCCTGGCCCTGCCGGTGCTCTTCACCGGCATCAGGATCGCGGCGGTGTACGTCATCTCCAGCGCGACCCTGGCCGCGGTCGCCGGTGGCGGCGGTCTCGGCGACATCATCCTGAACCAGGTGTCGTACGGCCTGTCGGGGGTGATCGCCGCCGCTCTGTGGGTGGCGGTCCTGGCACTGGCCGCGGACGCCCTGTTCGGGGCGCTCCGCAAGCGGCTCACCCCGCGCGGGGTCATCGCGGGACGGAGTGCGTGACCGTCACACCACTGTCACCGCACTCCCGCCGGACGGGTCGGTAGGCAAACAGGCAGACCGACAGACAGGTGACGGTTAGACGGGGGCAGGTCGCCATGCCGGTGAGCGGCCCAGGAGCGCGACGATCTCGTCGAGCCGGGACCCACCGTGGGGCGTGACCGCCGGCGCGAAGGCCGCACCCGGGCCGCGGCGCGCCTCGCCTCCCGGCACCGCCCGCGCCACGGCGAGCGCCACATCGAGGAGTCCGGGGTCGAACGTCACCGAGTGCCCCAACGTCCGCGCCACGTCCCAGGAGTGCACGACGTAGTCGATGAAGTGGAAGCTGACGGCCTGCGCTCCCGGGAACGGTCCGCCGTCGCGGATCTCCGGGAGCGGGAACGCCCGCTGTGCCACCCCGTCGACGGCGAAGGCCTCCAGGGCGTGCCGGGCAGCCTCGCGGTACGCCCCGACGGGGTCGTGCCCGAGGGGACGCGGCCGCCACACCGCGATGTCCGCCTCCCCTCGCGAGGCCGCGGCGAATCCGTAGTGCTGCGCAGCCATGTGGCCGAGCAGGTCACGCAGCGTCCACCCTGCGCACGGCGTCGGCCTGTCCAGGTCCCCGGCCGTCGCCCGCGCCACCATGTCGACGCTCGTACGCACGGCTTCCGCGTCGAGCGCGACCAGATCCTTATTCGTAGGCATACGCTTATGATCTGCTCACGCCTATCACATGTCAACGTCTATCATCGGCGCGTGATGGCCAAGAGCGGAGGACGGCGCGACCTCGCCGCGATGCTGCAACCCCTGGTGCGTTCCCTCATCGCCGCCGAACTGCCGGTGCTCGCGTCGCACGGGATCTCGATGTGGGGATACGTCGTCCTCAGCGCCCTGGACGACGGCCCCGTCCGCACCCAGGCCGCGCTCGCGACGGCGATCGGCGCCGACAAGACCCGGATCATCTCCACGCTGGACACGTTGCAGGAGTCCGGCCTGATCTCCCGCACCCCGGACCCGGACGACCGCCGGGTCCGCCTCCTGTCCATCACCGACGACGGCCGGCGGGTGCGCAGGTCCGCGCAGGCCGGCATCCACGCGCACGAGGACCGCCTCCTGGCCCGGCTTCCCGCGGCCGACCGCCATGTCTTCCTCACCGCGGTCCACACCCTCACCCCGGATGCGGACACGCCTCAGAGGTCCTGACGCCTGGTGCCGAGTGGGCCTGAATCCGCAGCACTGCGCAGGGATGTGGTCACGACGGGCCCCGCGAACTGAACGACACGGTCAGACGCACCGTCGCGCAATCAGATCTGCGCTCTGCCACCATCAACGAACAGTTCGATCCCGGTGACGAAGCTGGAGTCATCCGAGGCCAGGAAGAGCGCCGCCTTGGCGACTTCGTCGGGCTCCCCCATGCGGCCCATCGGGATGGTGGATGCAATCTTCGCGATGGCATCTTGCGGTTGCGCGGCCACAAGCGGCGTTTCGATCGGGCCAGGGCTGAGGACGTTGCACCGGATACGACGATCCTTCAGCTCCACCGTCCATCCTCGGACGAAATTTCGGACGGCGGCCTTGCTCGCACCGTAGACCGAGAACGCGGGGGTTCCCTTCACGCTCGCGACGGAGCCCGCGAGAATGACAGAGGCGCCGTCGTTCAATAGCGGCAGGGCCTTTTGTACCGTGAAGAGCGCCCCCTTCACGTTGATGTTGAAGATTTTGTCGAAATGTTCTTCCGTGACATCTTCCAGTGAAGCGAACTCACCCAGCCCGGCGTTGGCGAAAACGATGTCGATTCGCCCCTTCGCCTCGACGGTCTCGTAGAGGCGGTCAAGGTCGGCCAGTTCAGCGACGTCACCCTGAACGCCCGATACGTTGCTGCCGATTGCCTTCACGCTTTCATCGAGTTCTTTCTGGCGGCGGCCCGTGATGAAGACATAGGCCCCCTCTCTGGCGAAGAGCCTTGCTGTGGCCAGTCCGATCCCCGCGGTACCGCCGGTGATGACCGCCACCTTGCCCTGCAACTTGCCCATGGCCGCTACTCCCGACTTTCTCAATCATGACTGGCGGATGGTTCGAATTCACCCCGGATGCCCCGCGAGCATCTCAGTTCGGAGGGAAGTTCACGACGCGGGTCCGGGAAACCCATTGACTCCGGCATTCATCCCCATGGCCCACTGTTGTCACCCAGTTGGAGTGCGCGGCTGCGCCTGCCGGTGCTGATGGGCGAACACTCAGATGTCGCAGCTCTCACGGAAGGCGAGAACAACATGGCAGCATTTCTGGTCCCCGGCTCATGGCGCCGAATACGTCGCACACACGTCATGGCGGCCGGGTGCGCCGCGGCCCTGTGTACGGCCCTGGCGGCCCCTGTCTCCGCGGACGGCGGCACGACCACGGCCAAACCCACCATCGTGCTGGTGCACGGGGCGTTCGCGGACGCCTCCAGCTGGAACGGGGTGGTCGAACGGCTCGAACGCCGTGGCTACACCGTCATCGCTCCCGCCAACCCGCTGCGCGGGCTGTACAGCGACTCCGCCTACATCGCCTCCGTGCTGGACAGCATCAAGGGCCCGATCGTGCTGGCGGGTCACTCGTACGGCGGCGCGTTGATCAGCACGGCCGCCGCGGGCAACCCCCGGGTGAAGTCCCTGGTGTACGTATCGGCGCTGATGCCCGACGTGGGCGAGAGCGGAATGACCCTGGGGGCCAAGTTCCCCAGCGAACTCGGCACCGCCACGAAGTCCGTTCCCTACCGGGCCGGCGGCGTCAGCGGGACAGACCTGTACCTCAAGTCCGACCGGCTCCATCCGGTCTTCGCCGCCGACCTGCCGGAAAGCACCACGAAGGTCATGGCGGTCACCCAACGACCTGCAGCGACGACTGCGTTCTCGGAGACGGCCAAGGTGGCCGCCTGGAAGAACATCCCGTCGTGGTTCCTCGTCGCGAAGCAGGACAAGACCATCAACCCCGACCAGGAACGCTTCGAGGCGAAACGCGCAGGTTCGCACACGGTGGAGATCGACTCCTCCCACGTGGCCATGATCTCCCACCCCGACGCGGTCACCGACCTCGTCCTCCAAGCCGCCACGGCAGCCGATTCGGACCGGCCTGCTCTGGCCGCCACCGGAACCACCCATGGCGTCCGGGCCGCGACCGCACTCACCGGCATCGCCGCCACCTCGTTGATCGCCGGCGCAGGAGCCGTCCTCCTGGGCCGTCGGCTGAGGCGCCCGGCGGCCTGACAGCACCCCAGGACGGCGTTCCCTCCTGCGCGCTGCCGGCGACCGTGGAGACGTACGACCGGCTTCGATCCACTCTTCCACCGCACACACAACCGGATCCATCAAGGAAGCGGTCCGCCTCCGGCGCTCACCATGCCACCCCATGAGCATGGGTCATCCACCACATCAGGACGGCGAGAGGATCGGCGTTGCCCGGGTCGGTCAGCCCAGCAGGCTTGGGTGAGGTTCGGGCGGTCCCCCCAGGACATGACGCATGGACCGGGGCGTGCTGCCGTCGATATCGGTGACGGAGAGCAAAGAGCCCAACTCCGCGCCGATCAGGGCCCTGCCGGAAAGGGCCGCGGTCTGCTGCGCGGCCGGTGACGGCCACCTGGCAGACCCTCCAGGTCAAGAGGCCTGGCCGCCCGCGGTCACGGCCTTGAGCTCGTCCATCGCTTCCCGCATCAGCCGGGACAGCATGCGTAGCCGAGGAGAGCGAGCCTGCTGATCAGTCGGTCCCTGCTCCCAGGTGTCCGAGCACCGAGCGCACCGCCCGTTCCACCGCGGCGCGTGACGCGTCCGTGGGGTCGACCGTCTCGAAGCCGTGGTGGCCGAGCGGTACGTCGATCACCTCGACGGCGGCTCCGCAGTCCGCGGCCGCGGACACGAACTCCTCGACCGTCACCGCGATTTCAGGGCGTTCGAGCCCCACCCGGGTCAGCACGATCGGCAGCCGCCCCGCACCACGCGCCGCCGCCGCCGGGTGGAACCGGCTGTCGGCGAGCCCCCAGCCCGGCAGCGGTGCGAGGATCGGATACGAGGCCGCCACGCACCGCAGCCAGGACGGCGGCGCCGCGAGCCAGTCGGCCGACAGAAGCCCCCCTGCGGAGACGAACCACAGTGCGACGCGGTCGCCGTCGACCCGTGGATCGGCCCGTACGAGGTCGATCGCCTCGGCGATGTCGTCGGCGGCCCGCCCGTACGCGGTCAGTTCGTGGAGCCGGTGGTCCACGGTCACCCCGACGGCGCCCAGGCCCGCCACGTACTGCGCGTAGCCGACGAAGGCGGGCCAGTCACGCGGTGTCGGGCGGGCGCCGGCCGGTACCGGCCCTCCGTGCACGAACACCACGGCGGGCCGGGGACCGTCGGCGTCGGGCAGGTGCAGGTCGACGCGGCCCGTCCGCTCCCGTGGCCGCTCTTCGACGTCCATGAGGAACGGCCGAAGGTGCGCGGGCCGCTCGCGTACGCCGGCAGCCACCCGGTGCCCCTCCCCGGCGGCGGCCCGCAGCAGCACGTTCACGAGCTCGCGGGGAGCAGAGAGCATCGGCCAGTGGCCGGTATCGAGTTCGAAGAAGGTGACACGCGGGTCGGCGAGCGCCTGGAACGCGGGATCGCCCATGCCCACCAGGGACTCGACCACGGCGATGCTCGACCCGTTGGCGGTGCACAGGACGCCGGTCGTCGGCAGCCCGGCGGCTGCGCCGGACAGCCGCAGCGGCTGGGTGAACGTGGCCAGGGACTGGGGAGCGGCGTGTTCGGTCAGCCGTGCCAGCGCCTCGGCCGGGAGGCCGGCGACGCTGCCCCAGCGCTGCCACTCCTCCACCGTCGGCGCGGGCAGCGTCCCGCCGCCTTCCGTGGACAGGCTCAGCACGCGCTCGCGGACCGTCTGGTCGGGCACCAACTTGAGTGCCGGGTCGCCGTCTTGGGGGATGCCGATCTCCACGTGGACGATCCTGGCGATCCTTTCGGGGCGCCGGTCCGCGGCACCGCGCACGGGGTGGATGCCGTAGCAGTGACCGACGAGGACCACGTCCCGCGCCTCGACCTGGTCGATCAGCCGGACCAGCTCGTCGATGTGCGTCTGCAGGTCCACGGGGCGGTCCCCGCCGATTCCGCCGTTCCCGCCGTCCCCTCCGCCCATGCCGGTGAGCGTCACGGCGTACGCCTGCGCCCCCGCGTCCGTCAGCGCCGCCGCCACGTCCCGCCATACCCAGCCGCCGGTGTGGGCCCCCGCCACCAGGATGAATGCCGTCATGTCCGTCTCCTCCCCTGCCATGGTCCGCGGACCGGCCGCACCGGCCGTCCGCGCTCGCCGGTACCGTAGGAACTCCCCCTGAGGGAGGTTCAAGTCGTGCCCGCCGAAAGCATGTGGTCCATCGGGGAGCTCGCCGAGCGCGCGGGCGTCACCGTCAAGACGGTCCGCTTCTACTCGGACCGCGGTCTGCTGCCCGAAGGGCCCCGCAGTACGGGCGGCCATCGCCGGTACGGGCCAGGGGCACTCGACCGGCTCCGCGTCATCCGCTCCCTGCGCGCCCTCGACCTGCCGGTGCCGGACGTGAGCCGCGTTCTGGGCGGGGAGGGCACGCTCGACGACACGCTTGAGGACGTCGTCGCGGGCCAGTTGCGGGACATCGGCTCTCAACTGGCCGCGCTGCGCTGGCGGGAGGCCGCCCTTCAGCTGCTCCAGGGCTGCACCCCCGCCGAGCGGGCCGAGCGGCTGCTTCTCGTCGGTGCGGTGTCGGCGCCGCCCAGTACGGCCGCACCGGTCCGTTTCTGGCGCCGGTGGCTGCCGCCCCGGATGCCCGCCCGGGTCGTCTCAGCCGTCCTCGACCAGGCCGTGCCGCAGCCTCCGGCGGACCCGACTCCGGCCCACGTGCTGGCCTTCGCCCGGCTGCACGCGTTCACCTCGGGCTCCTGCGACGGCGGCGACCGCGGCCAGCCGGCGGCGCACCGGACCGAAGAGGGGTTCCGCCCCGGGGTGCTCTACGAGGGACTCAGCGAGGCCTATTCACTGGCATCGCCCCAGCTGTGCGACCAACGGTCACCGCAGGAGGGCGAGGCGCTGGACTGCTTCGTCTCCGCCTACGCCGCCGCACGGGGCGTACGCGACACCCCGGCGTTCCGCCGTGTGCTCAGCGGTGTGCTGGCCGCGGATCCGCGTATCGACCACTACTGGCAGCTCGTCGCCGAACTGACCGGTCCTTCGCGACCGACGCCGGGCGCCGCCCACGACTGGCTCTGCGCCGCGCTCGACGCCCAGGTCGCACGCCAGGCCGCGTGAGGCGGGGAGGCAGCCGGCACCGCTTAATCACTGGGCCGACTGCGCCGGCTTCCGTATCTTGACGCAATCGGAATCCACGCTCTGTGGCCCTGCGAGAAAGGCCTGAGGCTGTCATGTGTGCTCGTAAGTTGCGGCCCGAAGAGGCGGACATCGACGCCTCGTTGGTGCGCCGGCTCGTCGATGCACAGTTCCCGGCGTGGGCCGGTCTTCCGCTCACGGAGGTCGTCTCCGCCGGTACGTCCAACGCCATGTACCGCCTCGGCGAGGACATGGCCGTACGTCTCCCCCGCCTCGCGGGGTCGGCGCAGGACGTGGAGAAGGAGCACCGGTGGCTGCCACTGCTGGCCGGAGCGCTCCCGGTGGCCGTCCCCACGCCGCTGGGCAAGGGAGCGCCCGGCGAGGGCTACCCGTGGCCCTGGTCCGTCTACCGCTGGCTCGACGGCGCCAATCCGGCCCCTGGCCGCACCCCCGAACCCACCTTGCTGGCACAGGACTTGGCGGAGTTCGTCTCCGTGCTCCAGCGTGTCGACCCCACGGGCGGACCCGCCTCCTACCGCAGCGAGCCGCTGGCGGAGCGCGATGAGGTGACGCGTGCGGCCATCCACGAGCTGCGGGCGGAGCTGGACGGGGACGCGGCGACCGCCGTCTGGGAGTCGGCCCTGCGCGCGCACGGGTGGGCCGGGCCCGCCGTGTGGATCCACGCGGATCTGCAGCCCGGGAACGTGCTCGTCACGGACGGACGGCTCAGCGCCGTCATCGACTTCGGATGCCTGGGCCTGGGCGACCCGGCGGTCGACCTCATCGCGGCCTGGTACCTGCTCCCCGCCGGTGCGCGCGAGGTGTTCCGGACCGGCTCGGGCGCGGACGACGACGCCTGGGCGCGGGGCCGTGGCTGGGCCCTGTCCGTCGCCCTTCCGGAACTCCAGCACTACCGGGAGAGCAATCCGGTGATGGCCGCCATCGCCCGCCATGTCATCGCGGAACTCCTTGCCGACGACCTGGCCGCGGCCTGACGATCCGTCCCGCACGCGCACCGCCCCGGGTCAGCCGGCGGCGGCGCGCAACCACGCGTCGAGGAGGACGAAGTCCACCTCGGTGAGGCCCAGTCGCGGGTCCACGCGATGCAGCAGGGCGCGTTCCGGGTGATGTTCGAAGACCCAGGCGCGGTCGATGTCGGTGATCTCGTCGTCGACCCAAGCGAAGGGCCGGCCGTGCGCCTGGCCGACCAGGGCGCGGGTCTTCCAGTGCAGGCCCCGGACTCCGTGCCCTGCGTCGCGCGCGTCCCGCACCGGCGGATCCGGCCAGTCCACGACCGGCAACGGCGGCAGCCCGAGAAGAGGGGCCACGCAGTCGTTCGCTTCGTCCATCCAGGTCGTCGCCCAGACGAGCTCGCACGGGAGCGCCGCGAGCCGGGGCCCGTACTCGGGGTTGATCCTGGCCAGCAGGGGGTTCAGGGCGGCGCCCAGGGGGTCGGGGCACCCGGGCCGGCGCATCGGATACGTCGGGTGGCACTCCGGCGGCCCGCCGAACGGAATCAGCGGCCCGTCGACGTCGAGGAAGAGCAGCGGAAGGTGCACGGATCCGGTCACTTCGGCACAGTAGCGACTCGGGGGCCGCACCCGCGCCCGCACCGCAGCCGTGACGGGCATGACGGGGGACGGCGGGGCCTGCGGACAGGGACGAACTGGCGGGCGGCATGGCGAATGCGGGCGCGGTCGTCCGGCGGGGTGATCCGGTCGAACGGCCGGCGCCGGGTCACGCCGTCCCCTTCCGCCCCTTGTGAGGGTTCCGACCCTTGCGAGGTTTTCGGCCCTGCGAGGGCTCCGGCCCTTGTGCGGGCTCCGAAACCGGTGATTAATCAAGCGGGTGGTGAATAGGGCTGGTTGGCGGGGTGAAGAGTGCGCAACCATGTGCACATGACCGCGGCCCATCGCGCCATGACCCAGCTGGAGTCCTGGCCGAACCTGGTAAGTGGCTCTCCCCGGTGTGCCGTTGGGCGCGCCTTCGGGACAGCGGGGTGCGACATCGTGCATTTCCATGCCAACGATGCCGCAGATCTGTACCTGACCCGCACTGCGGTCGATCGCCTCCTTCCGCAGTTGCGCGACAGCACCGCGATCCGGGTGCGCCCCGGGGCCTCGTGGATCACCGTGCTGCTCGACTGCGACGACGACGTGGCGCTCCTGCTGACCCTCATCAGCGTGGCGCTCAAGGAACATGACTCCGTCAGCGGGCCCGAGGAGGAGTACGGCGGTCCCCGCACCGCCCGCTCGGCTCCGCCCTGCGACTGGGAGCCACAGGCGATCCCTTCACCGCGTGCGGCCGGGCAGGCGGCAGCGCCCGGCGCCGCTCACCACG
This sequence comes from Streptomyces sp. NPDC045026, assembly GCF_056432625.1. Lineage (NCBI taxonomy): Bacteria > Bacillati > Actinomycetota > Actinomycetes > Kitasatosporales > Streptomycetaceae > Streptomyces > Streptomyces sp. NPDC045026. Next base: position 463,052 of record NZ_JBWKIS010000001.1, on the reverse strand, counting down.
GGCGCGTCCACGACGCGTGGAAGGCCGTCGGACGGATGCTGCCGCACGGCCACTGACCGTGGTGCAACGCTTGTCAGTTACTGCCGCCCGCGCCGGCCTTCGCGCCCCGCGCCGCCCCCGTGCTGTCGCGTTCGATCAGGCGCGGCAGCGGAACCTGCACCGTCCGGGCCGGGCCGCCGTCCAGGAGGGCGGTCAGTTCCTGGGCCGCCGTCCGGCCGAACTGGACCGTGTCGCGGGAGAGTGCCGACAGCCAGGGCTTGACCATGCGGCACAGCGGAGAGTCCTCCCAGGCCACCACCGAGACGTCGCCGGGGACGGAGAAACCCAGCTCACCGGCGGCGGCCACCCCGGCGACGGCCATCACGTCGTTGTCGTAGACGAGCGCGGTGGGCGGTGTGGCGCCCTCCAGGACGCGGCGCGTGACCGCGGCGCCCTCGGCGTCCGAGTAGTCCGTGGTCACGGAGCGCACCTCGGTCAGGCCACGGCGCTCGGCCTCGGCGCGCAGGGTGCGGATGCGCCGCTCGGTGTGCGCGAGGCCCGGCAGCCCCGCGATGTGGACGATGTGGCGGTGCCCCAGCGCGTACAGCTCGTCGACGACCGACGCCATCGCGCCCGCGTCGTCCGCCCAAACGGTCGACAGGCCCGGGTGCTCCGTGTCGGGCACTCCGCCGATCACCACGGCGGGCAGTCCGAGTTCGTCGAGGAGGGCGGGGCGCGGGTCGGCGGTGCGGGGGTCGACGACGAGCACGCCGTCCACCCGGTTCTCGGCCCACCAGCGCCGGTAGACGGCGCACTCCGCCTCGACGTCCTCCACCACCTGGAACAGCAGGCCGAGGTGACGCTCCGCCAGGACCTCCTGTATGCCGGAGATGAGCTGGAGGAAGAACGAGTCCACGCCCAGCGTGTCCGCCGGGCGTGCCACGACCAGGCCGACCGTGGCCGCGCCCTCGCCGGACAGGGCACGGGCCGCCGTGCTGGGCCGCCAGCCGAGTTGCTCGGCCACCCGCCGCACGCGGTCGCGGGTGACCTCGGAGACCCCTGGCCGGTCGTTGAGCGCGAAGGACACGGCGCTCTCCGAGACACCCGCCCTGAGCGCGATGTCCTTCATGGTCGGTCGGCGCGCGGGAGACCGCTTGGCTGGCACAGCTGCCCCTTTCCCCGTGGAACCCGACTGGGTTGCCGCGACCAGCGTAGCGCACCCGGCCGCACACTAATGCGCTTGAGTTCAAGACCCTAAAGCGCATTAGTCATTCACTTCAAAAGGTCTACTCCACTGCTCTGACCTGGCCATATATCATCCGGCTCGCAGCAGTTCCTGAGAATGCATTGACTTTTTCCGTGATCGCAATGCAGGGTCTGCACGGCAACATTCGACGCCGCCGCAAAGGAGCCGTGTCACCGTGCCCATCTCTCGCAGAGCACTAGCCGCTGCCGCCGTCATCGCTGTCGTCCTGCCACTGAGCGCGTGCGGCTCCGGGGGCGACGACGGCGGCTCGACGGACGCCTCGGGCAAGATCGAAGGCAGCATCACGTTCCAGACGTGGAACCTCAGGGCCAACTTCAAGCCGTACTTCGACGGTCTGGTCAAGGACTTCGAGAAGAAGTACCCCGGCACCCATGTGAAGTGGATCGACCAGCCGGGCGAGGGCTACGCCGACAAGATCAGCGCGGACGCCGCCGGCGGCACGCTGCCCGACGTCGTCAACGTCTCCCCCGACCTCGTGGCCCCCCTCGCCAAGGCCGGCCTCGCCCTGGACCTCGACAAGGCGGCCCCCAAGTACAAGAAGGAGTACCTGCCGGGAGCGTGGGCGAGCCATCAGATACCGGGCATGGACGGCACGTACGCCTTCCCGTGGTACCTCAACACCGGGCCGCTGTTCTACAACAAGAGCCTGTTCAGGAAGGCCGGGCTCGACGCGTCCAAGCCCCCGAAGACGTACGACGCGCTGTTCGACGACGCGCTCCAACTCGCGAAGAAAAGCAAGGGCAAGGTGGCCACGCTCGCCAACGTGCCCACCATCGAGGACTTCGGCCGCTACGGCGCTCCGCTCATGAACAAGGAGGGCACCGGCTTCGCGTTCAACGACGCCAAGGGTGTCGAACTCCTCGCGAAGTACAAGGAGTTGTACGACGCGAAGGCGCTCGACCCGCAGGCGCTGACCGCGACGCCCGAGTCCACCGGCAAGAAGTTCCTGACCGGGGCCGTGGCGATGAACCCGGGCAGCGCGCTCGACCTGGAGAAGTTCAAGAAGGACGCGCCCAGCCTCTACAAGAACATCGGGATCACGGACCAGATCACCAGCACCGGCAAGGTGAACATGTACGTGATGGGCGTGATGGTGAACTCGCGCTCCAAGCAGAAGCCCGCGGCCGTGGCGTTCGCGCACTACGTCACCGACGCGCAGCACCAGATGGAGTTCGCCAAGAAGGTCGCCATCTTCCCGAGCACCGCGGGATCCCTGGACGACCCGTACTTCACGAAGCAGGACGGCTCGGACGAGACGCGGGTGCGGATCGCCGCGGCCGACTCCCTGAAGTCCGCGGTCAACTACACGCCGGTCCTGTTCAGCGAGCAGATGAAGACCGAGCTGCGGAACTCCGTCGCCAAGGCGCTGCAGGGCAAGGAGAGTCCCAAGACCGCTCTTGACAACGCTGTCAAGGCCTGCGACCGGCTGCTCCAGCAGCAGGGCTGAGCCCCGGAGCCGTACATCATGACGAGTCCCCTTCCGACCGTGAAGACCGCCGCCGAGACCGCCGCGAACGCCGATGTGACGTCACACGCGAAGGCCTCGGGCGAGCGGCCCGTCTCCCGCGTCAGACGCCATCTGCCCACCAGCCCCTGGCTGTTCGCCGCCCCCGGGCTGCTGGTCGTCGCCGTCTTCATCCTGTATCCGTTCGTCTCCACCGTGGTCAACGCCTTCACCGACCGGCGGACCCTGATCCCCGGCGAGTTCGTGGGCCTGGCCAATTTCCGGGAGCTGTTGCACGACGACATGTTCTGGACGGGGCTGCGCAACAGCGTCCTGTACATGGTCGGGGTCGTCCCGCCCTCGTACTCCTTCCGCTACTGCTCGCACTCCTCGTCCAGAAGAACATCCCGGGCATCACCTTCTTCCGGTCGGCCTTCTACACGCCGGTGGTCGCGTCCATCGTCGTGGTCGGCCTGATCTGGGTGTGGATGCTGGACGAGCGCGGTCTGGTGAACTCACTGCTCGAAGCCGTCGGGATCGGCAAGGTCGGCTTCCTCAGCGACCAGTGGCTGCTCCTGCTGAGCGCCATGGCCGTCACGGTCTGGAAGGGCCTCGGCTACTACATGATCATTTACCTGGCGGCGCTGGCCAACGTGCCGCGGGAACTGCATGAGGCCGCCTCGGTGGACGGTGCGGGCGCGGTGCGCCGCTTCTTCACCGTCACCGTGCCCGCGGTGCGCTCCACCATGGTCCTGGTCGCCGCGCTGTCCTCGGTCGCCGCCTTCAAGGTGTTCTCCGAGGTCTATCTGATGGCGGGGCCGAACGGTGGCCCCGCGGGCGAGGACACCACGCTCGTGATGCTCGTGCAGCGCACCGGCACGGGCCTGACCGGCCGCGTCGGATACGCCTCGGCGATCTCCGTCGTCGTGTTCGTCGTCACCGTCGCGCTGATGCTGCTCGTGCTCCGCGCCGACCGCAAGGAGGACGCGTGAGCGTCACCGAGGACGTCCGCGCCACAACTGCCCAGGCGCACAAGCCCGTTCGGCGCCGCCGCGCACCGCGCGTCACCGACGAGAACGGCCGGCGCATCCGCCTCTGGGAACTCGTACTGCGCTACGCGCTGCTGCTCGCCGTGCTCGCGATCACCGTCGGCCCCTTCCTCTGGCAGCTGTCCACCTCGCTCAAGGGAACGCACGAGGACATCTTCAGCTCCCCACCGAAGTTCCTGCCGGGCGATCCCACGCTCCACAACTACGAACGCGTCGCCGACACCATTCCCGTCTGGGACTACGCGCTCAACTCCCTGAAGGTCGCCACCGCCAACGTGGTCACCAACTGCGTCGGCTCCGCGCTCGCGGGTTACGCACTGGCCCGGCTGCGCTACCGCGGCCGGAAGATCGCCACCCTCGTGTTCATTCTCGCCATGCTGGTGCCCGTCGAGAGCATCGTCATCGCGCAGTTCACGACGATGCGCGAACTCGGCCTCAACAACACCCTCGTGGGGGTGGTCCTGCCGGGCTGCATCGCCGCCATGAACGTCCTGCTGATGCGCAACGCGTTCCTGAACCTGCCGTACGAGATCGAGGAAGCCGCCTTCGTCGACGGGGCGAACGCCTGGCAGAGGTTCCTGCGGATCGCGCTGCCGTCCGTGAAGGGCACCCTCGCGGTCGTGGCGATCTTCGCCTTCATGGGCGCCTGGGACGACTTCCTGTGGCCACTCATCGTGCTCAGCGACCCGGCGAAGTTCACTCTCACCATCGGCCTGAACTATCTGCACGGCACCTTCGCCAATGACGAGCGGATCGTCGCGGCCGGCACGATCATCGCCGTCGCGCCGCTGATCATCCTCTTCGCCTGCCTCCAGCGGTACTTCTTCCGCGGGGTCGGCGAGGGAGCCGTCAAGGGCTGACCCCGTACCGGGCGGACACCTCTCCACCGAGGCCCCCACGTACCAAAGAACCAGGACTCCGCATGACTTCTGCCGTGCGCTTCGGCGTCAACTACACGCCCAGCCAGGGGTGGTTCCACCACTGGCTCGACTTCGACCTCGACGCCGTGCGCGCCGATCTCGACTCGATCGCCGCGCTGGGACTCGACCACATCCGGGTGTTCCCGCTGTGGCCGTACTTCCAGCCCAACCGCACCCTCATCCGCCCCCGCGCCGTCGAGCAGCTCGTCCAGCTCGCCGACGCGGCGGCCGAGCGGGAGCTCGATGTCAACGTGGACGGCCTGCAAGGGCATCTGTCGAGCTTCGACTTCCTGCCCGCATGGACGCAGACCTGGCACCGGCGGAACCTCTTCACCGACCCCGACGTGGTCGAGGGCCAGGAGGCGTACCTGCGCACCCTCGCGGGGGCGCTCGCCGACCGGCCCAACTTCATCGGCATGACGATCGGCAACGAGGTCAACCAGTTCGCGGCCGGACCGCACCCCGACCCGGACCGCATCACGCCGGAGCAGGCGGGGAGTTGGCTCGGGCGAGTGCTCGCCGCGTGCGAGGAGGGCGCGCCGGGGCGGACCCATCTGCACGCCTCGTACGACGCCGCCTGGTACCAGGACGACCAGCCGTTCACGCCCGCGCACTCCGCTCGGATCGGCGCGCTGACCGCGGTGCATTCGTGGGTGTTCAACGGCACGGCGCAGCGCCACGGCCGCACCGGGACGGCGACCGAGCACCATGCCGCGTACCTCGTCGAGCTGTCCAAGGCCTGGGCCGGCGATCCGCACCGGCCCGTCTGGCTGCAGGAGGTCGGCGCGCCCGCGCCGCTCGTCCCGGCCGAGCACGCCGCGCACTTCACCGAGGCCACCGTCGAGAACGCCCTCGACTGCCCCGACCTGTGGGGCGTGACCTGGTGGTGCTCGCACGACGTCAGCCGTGATCTCGCCGATTTTCCCGAACTCGAGTACAGCCTGGGCCTGTTGACGAGCGAGCGGCAGCCGAAACCCGCGGCGAGGGCCCTCGCCCGCATCGTCGCGGACCGGCGGGCGCAGCCGCGTACCCCTGCGCCCCGCACCACCGCGCTCGTCGTAGACGCGGGTGACGACGAGGCGGCCCCACACCGCTCGGTGTGCGCGCCCGGCGGCGCCGTCTTCGAGGCGTTCGCCCGGCTCACTGCCGACGGGGCCCGGCCCACGACTGTCCTGGCGAGCCGAGCGCACGACAAGGAACATCTGGCCGCGCGCGGCATCACCGAAGTGGTCACACCGGACCACGTCACACGGACCGTCGGCACGGCTCCGTAACCGGTCGAACCCGATGCGGACCGCACGATTCGAGGTGCGCCGCGTCGGGGAGTTGTACAGCGTCCCACCCGCCCCGCCTGGTAATCACCCGCACCTCGGACCTTACGGAGTACCCCTCATGCATGACGACCGCACCCTGGTCGAAGCCCGTCTCAAGCGCGTCCTCGACGAGCGCATCCGACCCGCCGTGTACCCGGAGTCCGTGCCGCTGGACGTCGCGGTGTGGAACGCGCCGGGTGAGCCGGTTCCGGTCGATGAAGGGCTCGCGGCGGCGCCCGAGCCGATCGCGGTGGGCGCGCGCTGGGGCGCTCCGTGGGCCACCTGCTGGTTCCGCGTCACCGGGACGGTGCCCGAGGCCTGGGCGGGCCGGACCGTCGAGGCGATCCTCGACCTCGGCTTCGACGAGAACATGCCCGGCTTCCAGTGCGAGGGCCTGGTCTACCGCCCGGACGGCACCCCCGTGAAGGGGCTCAATCCGCGCAACCAGTGGGTGCGCGTCGGCGCCCCGGTGGAGGGCGGCGAGGAGGTCCGCCTGCACATCGAGGCGGCGTCCAACCCGGTCATCCTCGACTATCACCCCTTCCTGCCCACGCAGTTGGGCGACAAGGAGACCGCGGGCAGCGAGCCGCAGTACACGCTGGCGCGGATGGATCTCGCGGTCCTCGACGAGACCGTGTGGCAGCTCGTCATGGATCTCGAAGTGCTCGGCGAGCTGATGGCCGAGCTGCCGGTGGAGTCCGCGCGGCGCTACGACATCCTGCGCGCCGTGGAGCGCGCGCTCGACACGCTCGACCTCCAGGACGTGAACGGCACGGCGGCCGCCGCCCGAGAGCGGCTGACGGCTGTCCTCTCCGCGCCCGCGGTCCCGTCGGCGCACCGCATCAGCGCCGTCGGTCACGCGCACATCGACTCGGCGTGGCTGTGGCCGCTGCGCGAGACGGTGCGCAAGGTGGCGCGGACGACGTCCAACATGACGGCGCTCCTGGAGGACGAGCCCGACTTCGTGTTCGCCATGTCGCAGGCCCAGCAGTGGGCTTGGGTCAAGGAGCACCGGCCCGAGGTGTGGGCGCGGGTGAAGAAGGCGGTCGCCGACGGCCGGTTCGTGCCGGCGGGCGGCATGTGGGTGGAGTCGGACACCAACATGCCGGGCTCGGAGGCGATGGCCCGTCAGTTCGTGCACGGCAAGCGGTTCTTCCTCGACGAGTTCGGGATCGAGAACGACGAGGCGTGGCTGCCCGACACCTTCGGATTCGCCGCGGGGCTGCCGCAGATCATCAAGGCCGCGGGCTCCAAGTGGCTGCTCACACAGAAGATTTCGTGGTCGCAGACCAACAAGTTCCCTCACCACACGTTCCAGTGGGAGGGCATCGACGGCACCCGGATCTTCACGCACTTCCCGCCCGTGGACACGTACAACTGCTCCATGAAGGGCAGCGAAATCGCCCACGCGGCGAAGAACTTCAAGGACAAGGGGGTCGCCCGGCACTCGCTCGCGCCGACCGGCTGGGGTGACGGGGGCGGCGGCACGACGCGCGAGATGGTCGCGAAGGCGGCCCGGCTCCGTGATCTCGAAGGGTCCGCGACGGTGGTGTGGGAGACACCGGAGGAGTTCTTCAAGAAGGCCGAGGCGGAGTACCCGGACCCGCCCGTGTGGGTCGGCGAGCTCTACCTCGAACTGCACCGCGCCACACTGACCTCCCAGGCGAAGACGAAGCAGGGCAACCGGCGCAGCGAGCACCTGCTGCGCGAGGCCGAGCTGTGGGCGGCGACCGCGGCGGTGCGGGCCGGATTCCCTTACCCGTACGAGGGGTTGGACCGGATCTGGAAGACGGTGCTGCTGCACCAGTTCCACGACATCCTGCCCGGCTCGTCGATCGCCTGGGTGCACCGCGAGGCGCGCAGGACGTACGAGCGGGTCGCGGAGGAGCTGAACGGCATCATCGGGGCGGCTCAGCGGTCTCTGGCCGGTGAGGGCTCGGGAACGCTCGTCTTCAACTCGGCGCCGCACACCCGCGACGGCGTGCCCGCGGGCGGCGCCCGTAACCCCGTCATCGAGGGCGAGGCCGCGATCGCTTCGCGCGCGGCGGGCGGATTCGTCCTGGACAACGGGCTGTTGCGGGTCGAGATCGACGACCGGGGCCTGGTCGTGTCCGCGTACGACCTCGTCGCGGGTCGCGAGACCGTGGCGCCGGGGCGCGCCGCGAACCTGCTCCAGATCCACCCGGACTTCCCGAACATGTGGGACGCGTGGGACGTCGACGAGTTCTACCGCAACACCGTCACGGATCTTGTGGACGCCGACGAGGTGGCCCCCGGCGAGGGCACGTCGGTGCGCGTCGTGCGCAGCTTCGGAGACTCACGCGTCACGCAGGTCCTCTCGCTGACGGCGGGCGAGCGGCGGCTCGGCATCGACACGGAGGTCGACTGGCACGAGACGGAGAAGTTCCTGAAGCTGGCGTTCCCGCTGGACGTCCACGCCGAGCGGTACGCGTCCGAGACGCAGTTCGGGCACTTCTACCGGCCCACGCACACCAACACCAGCTGGGAAGCCGCCAAGTTCGAGGCGTGTAACCACCGGTTCGTGCACGTCGAGGAGCCCGGCTGGGGAGTCTCGCTCGTGAACGACTCGACGTACGGCCATGACGTGACGCGGACCGTGCGGGACAGCGACTCGGGCACGACGACCACCGTCCGTGTCTCGCTGCTGCGCGCGCCGCGCTTCCCCGACCCCGAGACCGACCAGGGTGTGCACCGCTTCCGGCACGCGCTGGTGCCGGGCGCGGAGATCGGGGACGCGGTCCGCGAGGGCTACCGGATCAACCTGCCCGAGCGCCACGTGACCGGCTCCGGCGAGGTCGCTCCGCTGGTGGACGTCGACAGTGACGCGGTCGTGGTGACCGCGGTCAAGCTGGCCGACGACGGCAGTGGCGACGTCGTGGTCCGCTTCCACGAGTCCCGCGGCGGCCGGGTGCGCGCCGCGCTCACGGCGGGCTTCGAGGTCGCGGCCGCGACGGCGACGGACCTCCTGGAGCGTCCGCTCGCCGACGCGGCGGACCCGGTGCGCGAAGGCGACCGGATCACGCTGTCGCTGCGCCCCTTCGAGCTGGTGACGCTGCGGCTGAAGCGGGCCTGAGCCGGCGTTGTCGTCCGGTGGGCCGGTCACGGGACCGGCCCACCGGACGGCGCGTTCAGTCCTCCGCGCCGGGTGCTGTCCTGGCCTCCCGGGACAGCAGGATCAGGCTGCGGGCCTCGACCAGCACATCGGTGCCCGGCTTGTGTTCCATCTCGTCCGCGACACCTTGCGGGTCGGTGGTGTCGATCCGGGTGGTCCACCGCTCGCCGTAGGTGGCGTCCGGGAGGCGGAAGCGGACCGGCTTCCAGTAACTGTTGAGGAGCAGCAGGAAGGAGTCGTCGACCACCGGCCGGCCGTACGGAGTGGGCTCGGCGATGGCGTCGCCGTTGAGGAACACGGCGACCGAGTGGGCGTCGCCGCGCTGCCAGTCGTCGTCCGTCATCTCGCGCGCGTCCGGGCGCAGCCACACGAGGTCGGGCAGCGGCTGGCCCTGGTGTGTGGCGGTGTCGCCGCGGAAGAAGCGGCGGCGGCGCAGTACCGGGTGGGCGGCGCGCAGGGCGATGGTGCGCCGGGTGAACTCCATCAGCTCGCGCTGTTCGCCGCTCAGGCGCCAGTCGATCCAGGAGATCTCGTTGTCCTGGCAGTAGGCGTTGTTGTTGCCCTGCTGGGTGCGGCCCAGCTCGTCGCCGTGGGCGAGCATGGGGATGCCCTGGGAGAGCAGCAGGGTGGCGAGGAAGTTGCGCTGCTGGCGGCCGCGCAGTTCGAGCACGCCTTCGTCGTCGGTCGGGCCCTCGGCGCCGCAGTTCCAGGACCGGTTGGCGCTCTCGCCGTCCTGGCTGTTCTCGCCGTTGGCCTCGTTGTGCTTGTCGTTGTACGAGACCAGGTCGCGCAGCGTGAAACCGTCGTGGGCGGTGACGAAGTTGACGCTGGCGCGCGGGCGGCGGCTGTCGTGCTGGTAGAGGTCGGAGGAGCCGGTGAGCCGGGAGGCGAACTCGGCGAGGGTGTTCTCACCGGAGCGCCAGAAGTCCCGTACGGAATCCCGGTACTTGCCGTTCCATTCGGACCACCTGGGCGGGAAGTTGCCGACCTGGTAGCCGCCCTCGCCGACGTCCCACGGCTCGGCGATGAGCTTGACGCGGCCGATCACCGGGTCCTGCTGGATCAGGTCGAAGAACGCGGAGAGCCGGTCCACCTCGTGGAACTGCCGGGCCAGCGTCGCCGCCAGGTCGAACCGGAAACCGTCGACGTGCATCTCGGTGACCCAGTACCGCAGGGAGTCCATGATGAGCTGGAGCACGTTGGGGTGCCGCATCAGCAGGCTGTTCCCGGTGCCGGTGGTGTCGTAGTAGTGCGCCGGGTCGCCGTCGACGAGCCGGTAGTAGGAGGCGTTGTCGATGCCGCGGAAGGAGAGCGTGGGGCCGTTCTCGTTGCCTTCGGCGGTGTGGTTGTAGACGACGTCGAGGATCACTTCGAGGCCGGCCGCGTGCAGCGCCTTCACCATCGACTTGAACTCGGTGACCTGCCGGCCGCGGGTGCCCTGCGCGGCGTACGCGTTGTGCGGCGCGAAGAAGCCGATCGTGCTGTAGCCCCAGTAGTTCGACAGACCCTGGTCACGCAGGAAGCCGTCCTGCGCGAACTGGTGCACCGGCATCAGCTCGACCGCTGTCACGCCGAGCGAGGTCAGGTGCTCGATGACCGCCGGATGCGCGAGGCCCGCGTAGGTGCCGCGCAGCTTCTCGGGGACCTTCGGGTGGGTGCGGGTCAGGCCGCGGACGTGGGCCTCGTAGATGACGGAGTCGGCGTACGGGTGCAGGGGCGGGCGGTCGTTGCCCCAGTCGAAGGCGCCGTCGGTCACCACGGCCACAAGGGTGTGTTCCGCGCTGTCGGCCGGGGACGGCCCGGCGGCCGTCCGCTCGAACAGTGAGGGGTCGTTGTCCATCTGCCCGTCGACGGCGGTGGCGTACGGGTCGAGGAGCAGCTTCGCGGGGTTGCAGCGGTGGCCCGCCGCAGGGTCCCACGGGCCGTGCACGCGGTAGCCGTAGCGCTGGCCGGGGCCGACGGCGGGCAGATAGCAGTGCCATACGAAGCCGTCGACCTCGGTCATGGTGATCGTGTCGTGGCTGCCGTCGTCGTGGAGGAGGACGAGGTCGACGCGTTCGGCGACCTCCGTGAACAGGGCGAAGTTCGTTCCGTCGCCGTCGAATGCCGCGCCGAGTGGATAGGGGCGTCCGGTCCAGGTGAGCATTCGGCCACCGTACGGATGATCTTGGTGTCGGCGTCGTCACCGCGCCGCCCGCACCTCGTCTGCCGCGCGCCCGGCCCTGGTGTGCCGGCGTCCCCGCACGCCGCCGGGCCACGACTGCCGGAGCAGACCGCGGCCCGGTGCGATGCGCTCCTGACGGAGCGCGGTGCTGATGTCACATCGCCGGCGCCGGGCACACCACCCTGCGTGGGACGGACAGTTCGGGCCCGCGCGCACGGGCTGTCGGGGCGGCGGACACGAGCGGATCCGTGACCACCGAGCTCGCGAACGCGGGGACCTGCACCTCGCGCGGCATCTCGAGCTCTTCGCCGATGCTCGGCGCGGGTCCGACCGGGAGCAGCGGGGCGCGTTCGCCGAGGCGGGCACGGCGCGAGAACCAGATGATCTTTCCCGTGGCCATGGCGCAGCCGCCCCAGCCATCGCTCAGCGCGGCGATCTCCGCGAGGCACCCTTGCGGGGCGTAGTGCGGGCCCGGCAGGTCGCGCTCGTGGTCCGACACCGCGGTGATCAGGTGCTGTCCGTTCCACCACATCTCGACCGTGGTGTTCTTGTCCCTCGCGTGCTCGTCGATCGTGTGAAGCAACACCTCGACGCCGCGGCACACGGGCTCGACGAGAAGGTCCAGCTTCCAGTACCGGAGGTGGGCGGCCAGAATGCGCCTGACCTGCCCGACACGCTCCGAACTGACCTCGACGTCGAGGTGGTAGTAGCAGGGCACTGCTGTATTCATCGTCTTCGGCTCCTCACCGGCGAAGCTCCCGCTCGTCGTTCGCCCCCTACGGGCCGTACCCCGAACACGTAGCGTGAGCACTGATCGCTCCTGAGTCAGCCTCAGGATGGGAGCGCTACTCCATTCGTGCAACCCGAGGAGTCGGCCGCGGCGTCGTTGAAGCTCCAACAGGACGGGAAGTACCGCCAAATGCACCATGGAACGGGGTACCGATCGGCGTAGCGGTTCGGTGCCTCTCCGTGCACGGCCCCCGCGCACCGACCCGGTGCACCGTGCGCATGAAGAGTGGGAAGTGAACAGCCACATGTTGCTGCCTACCAAAACCCAAGTCGCCAGTCGTCTGGCGCAGTACCGCGCATGGGAACGTCTGCGGCTCGCGGCGCCCGCCGACCGCCAGGTGCGGGAGCACTTCGAGGACGCGGCCTACACCCTGTGCGTGCTGATGGGGAAGCGCTGCGGCCGCGAGGCCGCCGACGCGGCCGAGAGCTATCTCCGCCCCACCGTGGAGCATCCGCCCATGGCCGCCCCGCCGCTCGCGGCACCCGCGGTCGCCGTCGCCGCCCTCAGCGGGCGGTGACGTCGACCTCCGGCAGAAGTGGGACGCCGGCCGACACGCCTGAACCGGGACATTTCCCGACAGGCCGAGCCCGGTCGGCTCCCGTACCGTGTCGCCGGAGGGACGCAGGCCGTCGATGACACCCTGCTGTGCCCGGCTGCGCGCCGGGCCAACTGGTGTGCGAATGACAGCGCGTCCCGTGGCGCATGTGAACCCGGCGGGCCCCTGACCTGGAGCTGGCCTGCCTCGAGCACGGCGGAGGTGCAACTGATGAACCCAGGCACGGTGACGGGCCGCGTCCCGATCGTGGACGTACTCCCGGCCGTCGACTGCGGCAGGCGTCCGGCGAAGGCGGTCCCGGGCGAGACGTTCGAGGTCTCCGCCACGCTCTTCGGCGAGGGCCACGCCGCAGTCGCCGCCAATGTCGTGCTCCGAGACCCCGACGGACGGCCCGGCCCGTGGACCCCGATGCGCGAACTCGCCCCCGGCAGCGACCGCTGGGGTGCCGAGGTCACCCCTACGGCCGTGGGCAACTGGACGTACTCGGTGGAGGCATGGGTCGATCCCGTGTCCTCGTGGCGCCGGTCCGCGGGCATCAAGGTCCCGGCGGGGATCGACACGGAGCTGATCCTGGAGGAGGGCGCAGCGCTGCACGAGCGGGCCGCCGCCCGCGTTCCGGAAGGTCCGGGCCGGGACGCGGTCCTCGCGGCCGCGGACGCGCTCCGCGACGAGGACCGGTCGCCCGCCACCCGCCACGCGGCGGCCCTCGCGCCGGACGTGAGCGCCGCACTGGCGGCGCACCCGCTGCGCGAACACGTCTCCCGCTCGGCGCCCTTGCCGCTGCTCGTGGAGCGCGAACGGGCGCTGTACGGGGCCTGGTACGAGATGTTCCCGCGCTCCGAGGGCGCCGTGGTCCGCGACGGGGAGCGCCCGGTGAGCGGCACCTTCCGCACCGCGGCGGAGCGCCTTCCCGCCATCGCCGCCATGGGTTTCGACGTGGTCTACCTGCCGCCGATCCACCCCATCGGCACCACCTTCCGCAAGGGGCCGAACAACAGTCTGTCGGCCGACCGGTGGGATGTTGGGGTGCCGTGGGCGGTCGGCTCGCCGGAGGGCGGTCATGACGCGATCCACCCGGACCTCGGCACCCTGGAGGACTTCGACGCGTTCGTGCGCCGGGCCGAGGACCTCGATCTGGAGATCGCGCTCGACTTCGCGCTGCAGTGCTCGCCGGACCACCCGTGGGTGGAGAAGCACCCGGAGTGGTTCCAGCACCGCCCCGACGGCACGATCGCGTACGCGGAGAACCCGCCGAAGAAGTATCAGGACATCTACCCGATCGCCTTCGACCAGGACATGCCGGGGCTGATCGAGGAGACGGCCCGGATCCTGCGCTTCTGGATGCGTCACGGGGTCCGCGTCTTCCGTGTCGACAACCCGCACACGAAGCCGGTCGTGTTCTGGGAGCGGGTGATCTCCGACATCAACCGCAGCGACCCGGACGTCGTGTTCCTGGCCGAGGCCTTCACCCGGCCCGCCATCATGCAGGCGCTCGCCAAGGCCGGTTTCCAGCAGTCGTACACGTACTTCACGTGGCGCGACACGAAGCAGGAGCTCACCGAGTACCTCACGGAGCTCTCCCGGGACACGGCCGCCTACATGCGTCCCAACCTGTTCGTGAACACGCCCGACATCCTGCCCGGCTACCTCCGCAGGGGCGGCCGCCGCGCCTTCGAGGTCCGCGCCGTGCTCGCGGCCACGCTCTCCCCGACCTGGGGGATGTACGCCGGGTACGAGCTCTGCGAGAACACCCCGGTCCGCGAGGGCAGCGAGGAGTACCTCCACTCGGAGAAGTACGAACTGCGCCCGCGCGACTGGGAGTCGGCCGAGCGCGGGGGGCGCTCCATCGCCCCGCTCATCACCACCCTGAACCGCGTCAGGCGCAGCCACAGCGCCCTGCGCCGGCTCAGGAACCTCCACTTCCACGACACCGACAACGACTCGCTGATCGCGTACAGCAAGCGCTCGGGCCCCGACACGGTCGTGGTGGTCGTCAACCTCGACCCCCACCACACCCAAGAGGCCACGGTTTCTCTGGACATGCCTCAGCTCGGACTCGACGCGCACGCGAGCGTTCCGGTCCGCGACGAGCTGACCGGCGAGACATACCAATGGGGCAGGACGAACTTCGTGCGCCTGGAACCGGGCCGCGCGCCCGCGCACATCCTCACCGTCCTGCGACCGTCCTCACCGCCCACCGGAGGGTCACCCACCACATGATCGTCAACAAGCCCGTCCAGGACACCTTCGAGGACACCCCCACCAAGGACAGGGATCCCGACTGGTTCAAACGTGCCGTCTTCTACGAGGTCCTCGTCCGCTCCTTCCAGGACAGCAACGGCGACGGGGTCGGCGACCTCAAGGGGATCACGTCCAGGCTGGACTACCTCCAGTGGCTCGGCGTCGACTGCCTTTGGCTGCCACCGTTCTTCAAGTCCCCACTGCGGGACGGCGGTTACGACGTGTCCGACTACACGGCGGTCCTGCCCGAGTTCGGTAACCTCGCGGACTTCGTGGAGTTCGTCGACGCCGCGCACCAGCGCGGGATGCGCCTGATCATCGACTTCGTCATGAACCACACCAGCGACCAGCATCCGTGGTTCCAGGAGTCCCGCAAGGACCCCACCGGCCCGTACGGCGACTACTACGTCTGGGCCGACGACGACAAGCAGTACGAGGACGCTCGAATCATCTTTGTCGACACCGAGGCGTCCAACTGGACCTTCGATCCGGTGCGCCAGCAGTACTACTGGCACCGCTTCTTCTCCCACCAGCCGGATCTCAACTACGAGAACCCGCGCGTCCAGGAGGAGATTCTCGCCGCTCTGCGCTTCTGGCTGGACCTCGGCATCGACGGCTTCCGGCTCGACGCCGTGCCCTACCTCTACGCCGAGGAGGGGACCAACTGCGAGAACCTCCCCGCGTCCCACGCCTTCCTCAAGCGCGTACGGGCCGAGGTCGACGCGCACTACCCGGACACGGTGCTGCTCGCCGAGGCCAATCAGTGGCCTGAAGACGTGGTCGACTACTTCGGCGACTACGCCTCCGGCGGCGACGAGTGCCACATGGCGTTCCACTTCCCGGTCATGCCGCGCATCTTCATGGCGGTACGCCGCGAGTCGCGCTACCCGGTCTCGGAAATCCTCGCCAAAACCCCTGCCATTCCGTCGAGTTGCCAGTGGGGCATCTTCCTGCGCAACCACGACGAGCTCACGCTCGAAATGGTCACCGACGAAGAACGCGACTACATGTACGCGGAGTACGCCAAGGACCCGCGCATGCGGGCCAACATCGGCATCCGCCGCCGCCTCGCACCCCTCCTCGACAACGACCGCAACCAGATCGAACTCTTCACCGCCCTGCTGCTCTCCCTGCCGGGCTCACCGATCCTCTACTACGGCGACGAGATCGGCATGGGCGACAACATCTGGCTCGGCGACCGCGACGCCGTCCGCACACCGATGCAGTGGACCCCCGACCGCAACGCCGGCTTCTCCTCCAGCGACCCCGGCCGCCTCTCCCTGCCCACGATCATGGACCCGGTCTACGGCTACCAGGTCACGAACGTCGAGGCCTCGATGTCGTCCCCGTCGTCGCTCCTGCACTGGACGCGCCGGATGATCGAGATCCGCAAGCAGAACGAGGCGTTCGGCCTCGGCTCGTACACGGAACTCCCGTCGTCCAACCCGGCCGTGATCGCGTTCCTGCGCGAATACAAGGACGACCTCGTGCTGTGCGTGCACAACTTCTCGCGCTTCGCGCAGCCCACCGAACTCGACCTCCAGGCCTTCGACGGCCGCCACCCGGTCGAGCTCATCGGTGGGGTCCGCTTCCCCGCCATCGGCCGGCTCCCGTACCTGCTGACCCTCGCGGGCCACGGCTTCTACTGGTTCCGGCTCCGCAAGGAAGCCGTCAGCACCGCGTGGTGACCGGCGGCCCCACGCCCCTGGGTCCGTCTGTCCGCCCTCGAAAGGAGTCGTCGCCATGCCCAAGGCCGCACTGCAGAGTCCGACCGGCGTCAGCCCCTCTCTGCTGCTGAACTCACTCGCCGGTCTGCTGCACGAATGGCTGCCGCGGCAGCGCTGGTTCGCGGGGAAGGGCCGGCCCGTCACCGGGCTGACCCTGGCCTCGATGACCGAGCTGCACCCGGGCTGCCTGCACCTGCTGGTGCGCGCGGAACATGCCGCGCAGGCGATCCGCTCGGGCTCCGGCACACCCCCCGCCGACAATCTCTACCAACTCCTGCTCGGTGTACGGGAGATGCTGCCGCCCTCGCTCGCGCCGGCCTTCATCGGCCGCGCGACCGAGGGTCCGCTGACCGGCCTCATGGTGTACGACGCCCTCCAGGAGCCCCGGTCGGCCGGACTGCTCCTGGAGCGGCTGCGCCACCCGGGCGCGGCCGGGCCGCTGCGCTTCGAACGCGACCCGCAAGTGACCGTCCCGGCCGGACTCACGCCTCGCGTCCTCGACGCCGAGCAGTCCAACACGTCCCTCGTGTACGGGGATTCGTTCATCCTGAAGGTCTTCCGGCGTGTCCAGGCCGGCGTCAACCCGGATCTGGAAGTGCCGCGGGCGCTCGCCCGCCAGGGCTGCACCCGCGTGCCGGGACCCGTGGCGTGGTTCCGCACCTCGCAGCCCCAGCAGGCGACACTCGGCGTCCTGCAGCCGTTCCTGCCCGACGCGGACGACGGCTGGACCCTCGCGCTCCGCTCGCTCGCCTCCGGCAGGGACTTCACCGACGAGGCGTACGAGCTGGGGCGGGCGACCGCCGAGATCCATCTTGCGCTGACCGCGGCCTTCCCGGTCGACGCGCCCGTACCCGACCGCAATCGGCACCTCGCCGCCGCGATGGCCGAACGCCTCGGCTCCACGGCCCGTTCCGTGCCCGCGCTGCTCCCGCACGCGTCGGGTCTGCGGGCCGCGTTCGACGCGTTCGCGCTCGTCGACTCGGAGCGGCCCGCGCAACGGATCCACGGCGACCTCCATCTGGGGCAGGTGCTGTGGTCGGGGCAGCAGTGGTTCGTCATCGACTTCGAGGGCGAGCCCGCCCGCCCGCTCGCCGAACGGCGCCACGCGCAGTCCCCCGTACGCGATGTCGCGGGCATGCTCCGCTCCTTCGACTACGCGGCCCGCACCCGTCTGCCCTGGCGGCCCGAGTGGTCGCTGCGCTGCCGGGACGCCTACTGCGCCGGCTACGCGGCCGAGTCGAAGTCGGACCCGCGTGAAGAACCCGACCTGCTCCGCGCCTACGAGACGGACCGGGCGCTTTACGAAGTGCTGTACGAGGCGCGGCACCGGCCCGACTGGCTGCCGGTGCCGATGGCGGCGATCAGCCGCCTCGCCGAACCACGTTGAACCAGGCGGCGGCAACCCCGCTGTCCGCCTGCAGAACTCCACACCCCACCCGAGGAGACAGAACCGTGGCAGCTCGCAAGACCTCCGTCCCCGCCGCTGTCGGCCTGTCCGACGAACCCGGCCCCCGTCGCCGCACCGTCCTGCCCGCCCCCGCGCTGGACGGCGCGGACCGCGGACGCCTCCTGTGGGGTGAGCATCACGACCCGCACTCCCTGCTCGGCGCGCACCCGGTGGACGGCGGCGTCGCGTTCCGGGTGCTGCGGCCTTATGCCCAGGCCGTCGCCGTGTCGGTCAAGGGCAGGCGCGTGGAGCTCCGCGACGAGGGTGACGGCCTCTTCGCCGGGGTGCTGCCGCTCGACGCGATTCCCGCGTACACACTGCTCGTGACGTACGACGGCGACGAGCGGAAGGTCCATGACCCCTATCGCTTCCTGCCCGCGCTCGGGGAGTTCGACCTGCATCTGATCGGCGAGGGGCGGCACGAGGAGCTGTGGACCGCTCTCGGCGCCCAGCCGATGACCCACGAAGGGGTCGCGGGTACCCGGTTCACGGTGTGGGCGCCCAACGCCCGGGGCGTGCGCGTCTGCGGGGACTTCTGCGCCTGGGACGGGACCGCGTTCCCGATGCGGTCGCTCGGTTCGTCGGGTGTGTGGGAGCTGTTCCTGCCGGGCGTCGGCGAGGGAGCGCTGTACAAGTTCGACATCACGCGCCCCGACGGTTCCCACACCGTCCGTGCGGACCCGCTGGCCCAGCGCACCGAGGTACCGCCCGCGACAGCGTCCGTGGTGACGGCGTCCTCCCACAAGTGGGGGGACGCCGCGTGGATGAAGCAGCGCGGGCAGCACCCGGTGCACGCGGCGCCCTTCTCGGTGTACGAGGTCCATCTGCCCTCCTGGCGCCCGGGCCTGACCTACCGCGAGCTCGCCGACCAGCTCGCCGCCTACGTGAGTGACCTGGGCTTCACGCACGTCGAGTTCATGCCCGTGTCGGAGCATCCCTTCGGCGGGTCGTGGGGCTACCAGGTCACGGGTCTCTACGCGCCGACGTCGCGCATGGGCTCCCCCGACGACTTCCGCCACCTGGTCGACACCCTGCACCAGGCGGGTATCGGCGTGATCATGGACTGGGTACCGGCCCACTTCCCGAAGGACGACTGGGCGCTGGCGGGCTTCGACGGCACCGCCCTGTACGAGCCGCAGGACCCGCGCCGCGCCGAGCACCCGGACTGGGGCACCCTCGAGTTCGACTACGGCCGCAAGGAGGTCCGCAACTTCCTGGTCGCCAACGCCGTGTACTGGTGCGAGGAGTTCCACATCGACGGCCTGCGGGTCGACGCGGTGGCCTCCATGCTCTACCTCGACTACTCGCGTGAGGAGGGCCAGTGGTCGCCCAACGAGCACGGCGGCCGGGAGAACCTCGACGCCGTGGCCTTCCTCCAGGAGATGAACGCGACGGTGTACCGCCGCTGCCCGGGTGTCGTGACGATCGCCGAGGAGTCGACGGCGTGGGACGGCGTCACGCGGCAGACCCACCACACCGGCCCCGGCGGCTTCGGGGGCCTCGGCTTCGGCCTGAAGTGGAACATGGGCTGGAGCCATGACTCCCTCGCGTACATCGTGCACGAGCCCGTGCACCGCAAGTACCACCACAACGAGCTGACGTTCTCGATGGTGTACGCCTACAGCGAGAACTACCTGCTTCCCCTCTCGCACGACGAGGTGGTCCACGGCAAGCGCGCCCTCGTGTCGAAGATGCCCGGCGACTGGTGGCAGCGGCGCGCCGACCACCGCGCGTACCTGGGCTTCATGTGGGCCCACCCCGGCAAGCAACTCCTGTTCATGGGGCAGGAGTTCGCACAGGGAGCCGAGTGGTCGGAGGCGCACGGGCCTGACTGGTGGCTCCTCGACCCGGCCTACGACGCCGAGCCGGACCACCGCGGGGTCCTCGACCTGGTGCGCGACCTCAACCACGAGTACGCGGCCGCGCCTGCCCTGTGGGAGCAGGACACCACGCCCGCGGGATTCTCGTGGATCACCGCGGACGCGGCCGACGACAACGTCCTCGCGTTCCTGCGGTTCGCGGCGGACGGCACACCCCTGCTGGCCGTGTGCAACTTCTCCCCGGCGGTCCGCGAGAACTACCGGCTCGGCGTGCCGGACTCGGTCCCGGGCTGGTCCGAGGCCCTCAACACGGACGCGGCACAGTACGGCGGCGGCGACGTCGTCAACTCCGGTGTCCTCAAGCCGGACCCGGAACCGAGCCACGGCCGACCCGTCTCACTCCGCCTGACACTGCCGCCGCTCGCGACGGTTTGGCTGCGGCCGGCCTGAGGACGCAGGGAAGAGGTCACTCGAAGGCCGCCGCCGCCTCGCGCAGGGCGGCGGCCACGGCCGCCGGGGAGTCCGGCGCGGCCGCTCCGGGACGGTAGGTCACGGACCTGAGCCGCCCCTGGTGGCGGAAGCTGCCGTGGCGCTCGTACACCGGCCATGACACCGGCGACTTGCGGTCGACACCGACGCTGATGCCCTGGAACGGCGCCATGCCGATGAGCTGGTGCACGCTGTCCGGCGCGGCGCGCTCCACACCGTCGACGGCGATGGAGAACCGCCAGCGCAGCCCCTTCTCGGCGGTCGCGGCGACGGTGATCTCATGGGGCGCCGCCGGCAGCGGCCCCGCGTCGGTCTCGTGCAGCACGCCGTACTCGTTGTACGCGAAGCGCAGCCGGCCGTCCTCCGCGTACAGGACGTAGCCGCCGCCCTGGTCGCCGTGCGAGACGAGGACGCCCTCGCCCGGCGAGTCCACGGCGACCGCTATGCCGAAGGAGCGGAACGAGATGAGCCGCGAGGAGCGGTAGCGCTCGAGCTCCGGGGTACCGGGCAGCAGGGTGAGAGGGCGCGCCAGGCGCTCCTCGGCGGGGTTGCGGCGGGCCAGGGCGCCGCTTCCGTCGGGCAGCGGGAAGACCCCGTTGCGCCACGCCGCACTCTCCCAGGCGGCCGACAACTCCTTTACCACGCCCGGGTGTTGGGCGGCGAGGTCGTGGATCTCGGTGGGGTCGGCGCGGATGTCGTAGAGCGCCCACTCGGCGTCGTCGTAGGGGGCGCCGGGGCGGTGCAGGGTGACGAGTTTGTGGCCGTCGCGGTAGTAGCTGCGGTTGCCGGTCATCTCGCAGTACTGCTCGGGGTGGGTGGAGGCGTGGGTGGGGTCGGCGAGGACGGGGGTGAAGCTGACGCCGTCCGGGTCCTGGAGCGGGGTCCCACCGCGCCTGTCGGGCCGCGGGATCCCCGCGAGTTCGAGGAGGGTGGGGGCGATGTCGGTGACGTACTGGTACTGCGGGCGCACGCCCTGGGTGAGGCGGCCGTCCCTGATTCCGTCGGGCCAGGACAGCACGAAGGGCACGCGGACGCCGCCCGCGTAGGTGTGTCCCTTGTAGAGGCGGAACGGTGTGTTGGAGGCCATGCCCCAGCCGCGCGGGTAGTGGACGAGGCTGCGGGGGCCGCCGATGAGTTCGGGGTCGCGGTCGACGTCCGGGGTCCAGTCGGAGGGGAGCTCGGGGTGGTGGACGAAGCGGCTGAAGTAGGAGCGGGTTCCTTCGAGGCCTCCCTCGCCGGTGCCGCCGTTGTCCGAGGTGAACACGATGATGGTGTTGTCGAGTTCGCCGAGCGCTTCGAGGGTGTCGGTGAGGCGGCCCAGGTTCTGGTCGATGTTGTCGACCATCGCCGCGTAGACCTCCATGTACCGCGCGTACAGCCGCCGTTGGTACTCGGTGAGCGAGTCCCAGGCGGGCACGTCCAGTCCGGCCTCGCTGTTGCGCTCGGGGAGTTCGGTGCCGGGCGGGAAGAGACCTGCGGCGACCTGGGCGGCGAACCGCCCCTCGCGCAGCGCGTCCCACCCGTCGTCGTAGCGACCGCGGTGGCGGGCGATGTCCTCCTCCTTGGCCTGGAGCGGGCCGTGGACCGCGTTGTGCGCGAGGTAGAGGAAGAACGGCTTGTCCGGGTCGTGGGCGCGCAGTGACTTCACCATGGAGATGGCCTGGTCGGTGATGTCGTCGGTGTAGTAGTAGCCGTCGGGCAGCTCGTCGATGTCGAGGGGGCTGTTGTCGCGGACCAACTGGTGGGGGTGGAAGAGGCTGGTGAGCCCTTCGAGGACGCCGTAGTACTGGTCGAATCCCTTCTGGAGCGGCCAGTTGCCGCGGTGGTCGGCGGCGTTGGACGCCGAGTCGCGGACGAGGTGCCATTTCCCGACGGCGTACGTCGCGTAGCCGGAGTCGTGGAGCAGCTCGGCGAGGGTGGGGATGTCGTCGGCGATCTCCATGCCGTAACCGGGGAAGCCCGGGTCGGAGTTGGCGACCATGGCGTAGCCCACGCGGTGCGGGTTGAGACCGGTGAGCAGGGCGGCCCTGGCGGGCGAACAGAGCGGCATCGTGTGGTAGTTGGTGAGCCGTACGCCCTGTCCGGCCAGCGTGTCCAGGACCGGGGTGCCGATCTCTGAGCCGAAGGGGCCGATGTCGCTGTAGCCCATGTCGTCGACGAGTACGACGACGATGTTCGGGGCCCGGTCCGGCGCGGTGCGGCGCGGTGGCCAGGCCGGCTCCGAGTCGGCGAAGGTACGCCCGACACGTCCGGGGAAGCCGTCGTAGGGGTCGCGGCGGGTGGTCATGGTGTCTCCGTGGGCTGGGGCGGGCGGGTCGTCGTCGGGGTGGCGGTCATACGGGCGCACCCACGGGTACGGGGTCGGGGGCGGCCGCGAGCAGGGAGCGGGTGTAGGGGTCGCGGGGGCGTTCGCAGACGTCGTCCGCGCTCCCGCTCTCGACGATCCGGCCCTTGTGCATCACGGCGATCCGGTGGCTGACCTGGCGGACCACCGCCAGGTCGTGGGCGATGAAGATCAGAGCGAGGCCGAGGTCGCGCCGGAGGTCGGAGAGCAGGTTGACGATCTGCGCCTGCACCGACACGTCGAGGGCGGAGACGGGCTCGTCACAGATGAGGACGGACGGTTCGGGCGCCAACGCCCTTGCGATGCCGATGCGTTGACGCTGGCCTCCGGAGAAGGAACGCGGGTGACGGCCGGCCACCGACGGGTCGAGCCCGACCTGTCGCAGCAGGTCCGCGACGCGGCCCCGGCGCTCGTCGCGGTCGCCAAGACCGAACGCGACGAGCGGTTCGGCGATGATCTCCCCCACCGTCATGCGGGGGTTGAGGGAGGCGTACGGGTCCTGGAAGACCATCTGCACCT
The DNA here is from genome assembly GCF_056432625.1 of Streptomyces sp. NPDC045026. Taxonomy (NCBI): domain Bacteria; kingdom Bacillati; phylum Actinomycetota; class Actinomycetes; order Kitasatosporales; family Streptomycetaceae; genus Streptomyces; species Streptomyces sp. NPDC045026. Next base: position 439,850 of record NZ_JBWKIS010000001.1, on the reverse strand, counting down.
CGCGGCGCACCGCGTGCAGGGCCTTGCGCGTGGGGTGGGTGATGTCGTCGCCGCGCAGCCGCAGCGTCCCGCCGTCGGCCGGGTGGGCGTGGGCCAGGACGCGGGCGAGCGTGGACTTGCCCGAGCCCGACTCGCCGACGACGCCGAGAGTCTCCCCCGCGGCGAGCGTGAGCGAGACCCCGTCGAGTGCGGTGAAATCGCGTTTGCGGGCACGGGGGCCGCCGCGTCCCCGGTAGACCTTGCGGATGTTCTCTGCTGCGAGGACGACCGCCCCGGGGGCGGGCCGTTCGATGCGCTCGGGCCGAGCCGGCTCCGGCAGGGACTGCGGGCTCTCGGCGGCGGGCCAGCACGCGACACGTCGCTCGTCCACGGCCTCGGTCAGGGGTGGTGCGCTGACGCGGCAGCGGTCCTCGGCCAGGGCGCACCGGTCGGCGAAGGCGCAGCCGCCGCCCAGGAGCGCCAGGTCGGGCGGGCTGCCGGGGATGCCGGTCAGCCGGGCACCGGACGGGGCCGAGAGTCGCGGCACCGCGGCGAGAAGGCCGGCGGTGTACGGGTGCCGCGGCCGGGTGAGTACCGCGGCGGTCGGTCCGTCCTCGACGACGGTGCCGCCGTACATCACCAGTACGCGTTCGCAGGCGCGGGCGACCACGCCCATGTTGTGCGTGATGAGGAGGAGGGCTGTTCCTGTCTCCTTGTTGAGTGTGGCGAGCAGGGTCAGGATCTGGTCCTGGACGGTGGCGTCGAGGGCGGTGGTCGGCTCGTCGGCGATGAGGACGTCGGGCTCGTTGGCCAGGGCCATCGCGATGAGGATGCGCTGGCGCTGGCCGCCGGAGAACTGGTGCGGATGGTCGTCTAGACGCCGGCGTGACTCGGGGATGCCGACCAGGTCGAGGAGTTCGGCGGCGCGGGCACGGCGCCCGGTCCGGTCTCCGGCACCGTGGGCGCGCAGCACCTCGTCCAGATGCTGCCCCGCCGTGAGGACCGGGTTCAGGGCCGTCATCGGGTCCTGGAAGATCATGCCGATCCGTGCGCCGCGGACGGCGCGCAGTTCCTCGGGTCCCGCGGAGGCGAGGTCACGGCCGTCGAGGAGTACGGTCCCGCCGGTGACGCGCCCGGTACCGGGCAGCATCCGGGTGAGGGCGAGCGCGGTGGTGGACTTGCCGGATCCGGATTCGCCGACGACGGCGAGGGTCTCGCCGCGGCGCAGGGTGAAGGACACGTCGTGGACCGCGGGCAGCGCAGTCCCGTCCGGGCCGGTGAACTCGACGCCCAGGTCTCTTACTTCGAGCAGAACGGTCATCGTCATCGTCGTATCTCCCGGTTGAGGGCCTCGGCGGTCAGGGAGAGGCCGAGGACGAGAGCGGTCACGGTGATCAGGGGGCCGGCCGCGAACTGGGGGGCCTGCGCGAGATAGGGCACCGACTGGCTGAGGACGCTGCCGAGGGTGGGCTGCGGAGGCCGCACTCCCACGCCGAGGAAGCTCATGGCGCCTTCGACGAAGACGGCGACCGTGAGGGACACGGCGATCTGCACTACGATCGGGTCGGCCGCGTTCGGCAGGATGTGGCGGACGAGGACGCGGGAGCGTGAGGTCCCGCCGACCCGCGCCGCGACCACGTATTCACGTTCCCTCTGTACGAGGATCCCGCCCCGCAGCAGCCGTCCGAACACGGGAATCTCGGCGAGCGCGATCACCAGGACGACGGGCAGCCGTCCCGGGCCGAGGATGGCGGTGACCGCGAGGGCGAGGATCAGCCCGGGGAAGGCGAGGATCAGGTCGAAGGAACGCTGCACGACGGTGTCCACGACCGGGTGTGCGGCGGCGAGCAGAGCGAGAGCGCAGCCGATGAGGGCGCCGAGCGGTACGGCGACGGCGATGATGCCCAGGTCGGCACGGATGCCGTAGAGGACCCGGCTGAGCAGGTCGCGGCCGAGATCGTCGGTGCCGAGCGGGTGGCCGGGGCTGCTGAGAGGCCGGAGTCCGTCACCGCTCTGGTCGGTGGGGCCCTGGCCTGCCAGCAGCGGTGCGAGCAGTCCGGCGAGGACGACCAAGGCCACGAGCGCGATGCCGGCGCGGCCCCGGACGGTGCCGAGTGCGGCCAGGTAGGGGTTGCGGGCGCGCGGCGGGCGGCGCGCGGCGAGTTCGGTGGTGGTCATGGCGGTTACTCCCACCTGATCCGGGGGTCGAGCCACGCGTACACGGCGTCGGTGAGCAGCTGGACGAGGACGAAGACGGTGACGAGGAGCAGCAGCAGGTCCTGGACGACGGGATAGTCGCGGCGGGTGAGCCCCTGCTCCGCGAGCTGCCCGAGCCCCGGCCAGGCGAAGATCGCTTCGACGAGTACGGCGCCGCCGAGGAGGTGACCGATCTGCATGCCGAGCACGGTGACCACGGGCGGCAGCGCGTTGGGCAGGGCGTGCCGCCACAGCAGGCGGCGCGGCCCGATGCCCGCGGCGGTGGCGGTGCGTACGTAGTCCTCGGCGAGGGTGCGCTCGATGCCGTCCTTGAGGTAGCGGCCCAGTACGGCGGCGCCCGGCAGGGCGAGGCACAGCGAGGGCAGGAGGAGGTACTGGGCGCCGAGGTCGGGAGCGGTCAGGACCGACACGCGGCCGCCCGGCGGGAGGACGCCGAGAAGCACGGCGAAGACGAGCACGAGCAGGACGCCGGTGACGAACGGCGGTACGGCCAGGGCCCCGGTGGTGGCGACGCGCACCGCGGCCTTGACCCAGCGGCTGCGCGAGGTGGCACCGAGGATCCCGAAGCCCGCGCCGAGCACGATCACGAACAGCAGGGCGCCCACGGTGAGTTCGGCGGTGGCGCCGAGTCCGTCACGGATGAGGTCGGCGGTGTCACCGCCGATCGCGTACGACGGTCCGAGGTCGCCGCGCACGAGGTCGGCGATCCAGCTGCCGTACTGGGTGAACAGCGGTTCGTTCAGACCGAGTTGGCGACGGATGGCGGCGACGGTCTCGGCGCTCGCGTCCGGCCCCGCGAGGGAGCTTGCCGGGTCACCAGGGACCAGACGAAGGATCGCGAAGATGAGGAAGGAGGCGAGCGCGAGGACGAGGAGGGCGGACGGCAGCCGCCTGAGGAAATAGCTGCGCATGTCAGACCAGGTACGCGTCGTCGAGGTTGAGGTACGAGAACTTGTTGAGCGTGACGCCGTGCAGCTTCCTGCTCGCCACCTGCACCCGGCCACGGATGGCCAGGTCGATGATGAAGGCCTCGTCGAGCAGCGTGCGGGAGATCTTCCGGTACTGCGCGTTGGCCGCGGCGCCGGACGTGTCCCTGGTGGTCCACGCCTCGCGCACCACCTTGGTGTAGGCGGCGGAGCGGTACTTGGAGGTGTTCTTGGCCTCGTTGAACGGATAGGCGCTCACAGCGAGGGTGGACGGCTGTACCTGGGCGAAGCCGTGGCTCATGGTCCAAAGGGCCGGCATGTCCTGGGAGATGAGCTTCTTCTGGGCGGTGGCGGGGTCGGTGGGCTGGAGTTCGACCTCGATGCCCACCTGCTTCAGGTCGTACTGGACCGATTCCGCGATGGCGGTCTCGCCCGGCAGGCTGAGGTGCAGCAGGGGCAGTCGGAGCTTCTTGAGACCGGCGGACCTCAGCAGCTCCCGGGCCTTGGCCGGGTTGTGCGTGTAGTGGGTACGGCCCGCCTCGGTGTAGGCGGGCGACGACTTGGGCCAGGGTGCGGCAGAGGCCAGACCGTAGCCGCCGAGCGCCTGCTCGACGATGCGTTCACGGTCGACGGCCCAGGCGACGGCCTGGCGGACCGTCTTGTCGTCGAGCGGCGCGACAGTGGTGTTGACGCCCACGTAGGTGGCGCCGTCGCCGGTGTCGTAATTCGTGATCGTGAGGTCCGGATTGCCCTTGACGGCGGCGAGGCTCTTCCCCGGGACCTGATAGGACAGCTGGGACTGGCCCGATCGCAGCGAGGAGACCAGCGTGTCCGCCTGGGCCGCCACGCGCAGTTCGACGCCGTCGAGGTAGGGGCGGCCCGGTTGCCAGTACGCGTCGTGGCGTACGAGTGCGAGGCCCGAGCCGGGGCTCCACTTCTTCAGCCGGAACGGTCCCGTGCCGTTGAGCTTCTTGCCCTTGACCGCGTCCTCGACGGAGTGCCGGTCCGTAATGATCATGAATTCGAAGAGGTCGAACAGGTTGGCCACGGGGTGCGCCAGCTTGAGCACCACCTCGTGGTCGCCACGCTTCTCGAAAGCGCTCACGGCCAACGCGGTCGCCCTCAACTGTGCTGCCCGCACCGGATTCTGAAGGTTCTTCACCGCGAAGACCACGTCGTCGGCGGTGAACTTCCGCCCGTCGTGGTACGTCACGTCGTCGCGAAGTTTCAGGGTGATGCTGCGCCCGTCCGCGGCGTAGTCCCAGGAGGTGGCGAGTTCGGGCTGCGGCTTCAGGTCGTCGTCGTAGCGGGTGAGCGTGTTGTAGAGGAGCCGGTGCTGGTACGACTGCGAGCTCTGGGCGAACAGCAGGCTGGGGGTGAAGTCGCTGTTGATGGCGACGGTAAGGGTGCCTCCGCGTCTGGGCTTCGAACTGGCCTCCTTGGCCGACGAGTTGGCATCGGAGACCGCAGAGCGGCAACCGGTCAGGCCGAGCCCGAGCAACAGGGCGCCGGCGCCGGCGGCCCGCAGGGTGCCGCGGCGGGAGACGTCTGGGGGCGTGAACGGGTACCGCTCGGTCATCGAGGCCTGCCTGTTGAGGAGAGGGACAGTGGAAGGGGAGGGACGGCGAGGGGACGCAGTGGCGTCGAGGGGCGCGGCCCGGCCGGGCGCACCGCTCCGACCAGGCACGTCGAAGCGCCAGGCACGACAGCGCGCCTGATTCTTTTCGCTGCGGCAGGAATTAATGGGAGGCGCAGCGCTTCAGAGGCCGCGTGTGCCGGGGAAGCCGTGACGTGCAGGGAGAGCGCGCGGGGCCGGCCGTGCTCGGGCACGGTCGAGAGGCGCGGAGGGGAGAGCGGAAGTCAGCCCAGGTGTAAGGGGGTTGGTCCCGCGTCAGAGATGGACGGCACAGACCGCGCTGGCCTGTCGACAGAGGTCGACGTGCCTGCGGGAGACGAGGCGCATGTCCGGATTCACGGGAGCAATATGACAGTGGCGCGCCGGAGCGGTCAACCGGCGATGTCCGTATCCCGGACATGGGTCAGTCACACGCGGCCACGGACGGGCCACTTTCCAATGCCTGAAGAGGGCCTCTGAACAGGGGATTCAGGAGAACCGTCCCGGCCGCGACCGGCAGGACACCCGGTCCGGCATGTGGACTGACGATGCGTTCGGGGTCGTCGCACACGTGGGAGAGGTCGACCGCGGCTCCCCGGATCTCCTCCAGGTAGTCCGGGTCGAGGAGGCTCGACTGCTCGGTCACCACAACGAGATCGGGATTGAGAACGTCGAGGAGCAGAGCCGTCGCGCGCCCCACCGCCCTGGCCCGCTCGCGCAGGAGTCGGTCGGCCCGTCGGTCACCGGTCGCGGCGGCGTCCACCACCAGGGACGTGTCGGGTTCCGGGACGATGCCGCGCCGCACGGCCGCCCGGCCCAGGACCGTGTTCGACGCGGTCGCCTCCAGGCATCCGGTGCGCCCGCACGGGCAGGGTGCCGTGGAGTCCGGCACCGGCAGATGCGCCACATCACCGGCGCCCGAACCGGGCCCTTGGTGCACCACCCCGGCGATGCCGAGTGCCGCGTCGACGACGTTGCCCACGAACAGGTGCACGAGGCTGCGCCGTGCGGCGGGCCTGCCGAAGAGGATCTCGGACTGCGCGATGGCGCGGGCGTGGTTGTCGAGCCGCACGTCGAGACCGCCGAGCCCCCGGGCGAGTTCGGCGGCCAGGGGCCTGCGCTGCCAGCCGAGCGCGTCGTGCCGTACGACCGTCCCCTCCCCCGGGTCGACCCAGCCGCCCACGGCCGCGCCCACCCCCAGCAGCGGCCGGCCCCGCACGGCACGGTCCAGGAACTCCCGCATCCCGCGTGCGACGTGACCTGGCAGGTCCTTCGGATCGATTCCGTCGTGCGCGAACACGTGCCGGGCCAGGACCCGGCCGCGCAGGTCCACGACGCCGAAGGTGGACATGGGAACGCCCAGGTGCACCCCGCCCGCCACGGGCCCTCCGGCCTCGCCCGTGTGCAGGTCGACGGGGATCTGCGGCCGGCCCACCGTGCCACCCACCGCCAGTTCCGGCAGTTCGCGGACCAGGCCGAGCCTGGCCAGATCTGTGCACTGTCGCGACACGGCGGCGGGGCTCAGGCCGCAGAGCCGGGCGATGCCGCTGCGGGCCACGGGGCCGTGGTCGAGCACGGTGCGCAGAACGGTCGCGGCGTTGGCCTCACGCCGGCCGTCGCCCGCCATGCGCGGGCCGGGGGTGGCGAGCATCATCGTGTCCCTCTCGGTGCGGGTTCCACCGGCGGTGATGGCGGCTGTATTGCGGTGGCGTGAAATTGCGAGGCGCGTGCGGTGGCGTCCCGTGTGCCCCGCGAGGACGGGTCGGACCAACTGCCGATCCAGGTGAAACGTCCCTGGTCACAAGCGGTTTCACGACAGCCGAGGCATGCGGTGCGGGCCTGTGCGCAGGCGCCGATTCAACCATCAGGTGATGCCGCGGCGGGAGCCGGACCGCGCTTGACGGTGCGTCGCGGGCGCTGCGACGCTCCGGGACATGACCGCGACGACCGCTCCCACGTCGCGGCCCGTCGAAGCCCGGCGCGATGCGCCGGTGGCGTGTACGGGCCGCTGTCAGGCGACCTTCCGCATCTGAAGCGCAACGCAGGCGATCTGCTTTCGTCCGTCCGCGCAGAGTGAAAGGGCCACTCCGGCCGGGCGGCGGCTCCCACACCGCACCCGCCACAGCCGTCGGTCCCTCCCGACATGCAGGCGCCGTCCTGCCGCCTCAATTACTTCCGCTCAGAGCCCAATTGGCTCCTGGGCACCGACGCGTCCCGAGCGCCTCCCGAAAGGACTTCCCCCATGACCTCCGCACCCGCCACCCATACCCGCCCGGCTCCCGCATCCGCCGACCCGGGCATCACGGTCGAGAAGGTCGGCGGCCGACTCGGCGCCGTCATCTCCGGCGTACGCCTCGGCGGCGATCTCTCGCCCGCGACGGTCGCGGCCGTCCGTGCGGAGCTGCTGCGCCACAAGGTCGTCTTCTTCCGTGGCCAGGACCACCTGGACGAGGACAGCCACGAGGCGTTCGGCCGGCTCCTCGGCACGCCGGTCGCCCACCCCACCGTCCCGTCCCTGGACGGCCGTTACTCGTTCCCGATCGACTCGGACCACGGCGGCCGCGCCAACCAGTGGCACACGGACGTCACCTTCGTGCCTGCCTACCCGGCGTTCTCCATCCTGCGCGCGGTGACCGTGCCGCCCTACGGAGGCAACACCATCTGGGCCAACACGGCCTCCGCCTACGCGAATCTGCCGGAGCCGCTGCGGGCGCTGGCCGACGGTCTGCGCGCCGTGCACTCGAACGACTACGACTACGCCGCGCTGCGTCCCGACGCCGTTCCGGAGCAACTCGCCCGGTTCCGCGAGGTGTTCGCGTCGATCAAGTTCCTCACCGAGCACCCCGTGGTCCGCGTGCACCCGGAGACAGCTGAGCGCGTGCTGCTGCTCGGCAACTTCGTGCAGCGCATCGCCGGGCTGACCGGCCGGGACTCGCGCGCGCTCGTCGACCTGTTCCAGTCGCACATCGAGCGGCCCGAGAACACGGTGCGCTGGCAGTGGCAGGAGGGGGACGTCGCCATCTGGGACAACCGCGCCACGCAGCACTACGGCGTGGACGACTCCGACGACCATGAGCGCAAGCTGCGCCGCGTGACGATCGACGGCGACGTGCCGGTGGGCGTCGACGGACGTTCCTCGGTGCTGCTGTCCCCGGAGTCCGTACCGGACCCGGCCTTCGGCATCGCTTCGGGGAACTCGGCCGCGTAAGGCCTGAGGCCGATCAGGGAGCGGGTCCTGGTGCATGCGCGGCAGGCCCCCGCTCCCCGCTCGCCTTCAGACGCACATCAGTCGGCCGCAGGGGAGACTTCTGCCCGGTGACGGAGTCGGCGTGGGGCGTGCGTCCCCTCTCCACGCCGGCACTGGACGGTTCCAGGCGATGACCACGGGTCGGCCCCTTCGGACGCCGACGGCCCCGGGTGGTTCGCCCCGCCGGGCAGCGAAAGGGACGCACCGTGCCGTCGGCGACCTGTCGCACCCTGCTCCGCACACCGGGTGCTGCTGCCTTCTTCGTGACCGCCACCGTCGGACGCCTCGGCATCGCGATGACGAGCCTCGGCATCGTCTGGCTGGTGCACGACCGGACCGATTCCTACTCAACGGCCGGCCTGGTGACCGGCGGCTTCGCCGTCGCCGAGGCTCTCGCGGGACCCCAATATGCCCGCCTGTTCTACCGCTTCGGGCAGACCCGGGTCCTCCCGCCCGTGCTGCTCGCGCATGCCTCAGCTGTGACCGCGCTGCTGTGTCTGGTGGCAAGCGATGCCCCGGACCACCTGCTCACGACTGCGGGAGTCCTGGCCGGCGCCACCATCCAGCTGGCTTCCCTGTCCGCGGCCCGCTGGTCGGCACTGCTGCGCCCTCAGGCCCCGTACCCGCAGGACCCGCTCGCCAGCAGGTTCTCGACCTCGCTGTGGGCGGCGTCGACGATGGCCGTTGCTGCTTGCGCCGCTTCGGCCGAGCGGCCTGCGGCTACCGCTTCGGCCACCTCCTGGTGGCGTTGCACGGCGGCCATGTCGATGTCGTGCGGCATGAGGGACAGCTCGCGGCGGGCCACGAGGAGTTCCCGCGTCACCTCCGCGAGCTGGGCGAACATCCGGTTGCCCGATGCCTTGAGGAGCGCCCGGTGGAAGGCCGCGTCCGCGTCGACGAAGCCGGCCCTGTCGCCCGCGTGCGCCGCGCTCGCCATGGACCGGGCGTGCACGGAAAGAGCGTCGCGGGCCTCCACGTCGGAGCTCGTCGCCGCAAGGGCCGCCGCGGAGGGCTCGACGGCGGCGCGCAGTTCCGCCAGTTCGCGCAGCTGGATCTCGCGGCCGGGTGAGGCGAGGCGCCAGCGGATGACCTGAGGGTCGTAGAGGTTCCACTCGGTCATCGGGCGGACCGTGATACCGACGCGCGGGCGGCTGGTCACCGCCCGCTTGGACTCGAGCACGCGGACGGCCTCGCGTGCGACCGTGCGCGAGACGCCGTACCGCTCCTGGACGTCCTCCAGGCGCAGGACCTCCCCGGCGCGGATCTCGTCCGCCGCGAGGGACAGGCCGATGCGGTCGACCACCTGCCCGTGCAGGCCCTGAAGTTCCACGCCACTCCCTGTGTCGTCGTGTGCATCGGGTGCCGGTGATCCCGTCCGGTGCGTTGTCGATTGTCACACCTCCGGTGGGAATCTGAGGACCGGGTGTGGTGTGCTCGCGGCATCATCGCACCAGCTCGGGCACCATATCGGCGAACTCGGCGCAGAACCGGTCGATCATGGCGATTTCCTCGGCGTCCAGGATGTGCCCCGGTGCCCGGCAGTGGGCGGAGCCGAACCAGCCGCGGCGCACGGAGATCTCCTTCTCGGCCGCGACGATCAGCTCGACGCCCTGCATCCAGTAGGAGAGGTACGGCGTCATGCGGGTGTGCAGGGCGACGGCGCCCCTCTCGTCGCCGCTTTCCCAGCGGCGCCACAGCTCGACGTACAACTCCGTGAAGGAACAACCCGGCTGGACGCCGATCGCGCCGCGGCGGAGGGCGTCGGGGAGCTGGAGTCCGGCGTAGCCGACGAGGGCGGGCAGCGGGCGCTTCCCGTGGGCGAGGGCGGCGATCAGGCGTCCCGGCGGGGCCGATTCGACCTTCACCCAGCGCAGGTTGGGGTGTTCGGCGGCGAGGGTGTGCAGGGTCGGGGCGTCCAGTGCGGTGCCGGTCTGGGCGGGTGCGTACTGGACGACGACGGGGAGCGGGTCGACGGCGGCGAGCACCGACCGTACGTGGGTGAGTACGGCGTCCCGCGAAGGGCCGAGGAAGTGTGGGGGCAGGAGGTTGACCGCGTCGGCCCCGCGCTCGGCGGCGCTGACGGCCTGGGCGACGGCGTGCCGGGTGGCGTGGTCGGGGACGGACACGATCGCGGCGGTGTCCGCCCGGCCGCGGGTGCGCTCCAGGAGGAGGCCGGTGAGCAGGTCCCGCTCCCTCGCGTCGAGCTTGTGGAACTCGCTCGCGAAGCCCGGGAACATCACGGAGCCGACGCCGGTGGCCAGGACGCGGTCGACGACCGTGGCGAAGCCGTCGGGGTCGAGCGCGCCGTCGTCGTGGAAGGGGACTTCGAGTACGGGTGAGACACCTCGCACGAGGGCGTCGATGTCCTTCGTCAGCTGCTGTGTCTTTTCAGTGCTCATGGCGGGCTCTCAGAAGGCCTGGCGGGGCGGGGCGGAGTCGCTGGCCCCGACCAGGAAGTCGAGGTCCACACCGGTGTCGGCCTGGGTGACGTGCTGGGTGTAGAGGTAGGTCCAGCCGCGGTCGGCGGGGGGTGCCGACGGCTGCCACTCGGTGCGGCGCCGCTCCAGCTCGCCCTCCTCGACCAGTACGTCGAGGCGTCGGGCGGGCACGTCGAGGCATACGTCGTCCCCGGTGCGTACGAGGGCGAGCGGGCCGCCGACCGCGGCCTCGGGCGCGACGTGCAGGACGCAGGTGCCGAAGGCGGTGCCGGACATGCGGGCGTCGGAGATGCGGACCATGTCGCGCACACCGGCGTCCAGGAGCTTCTTCGGGAGCTGAAGGTTTCCGACCTCCGGCATGCCGGGATAGCCCTTGGGGCCGGTGTTGCGGACGATGAGGACGGTGTCGGCGGTGACGTCCAGGTCGGGGTCCTCGGCGACGGCGAGGTAGTCCTCGAGCGAGTCGAAGACGAGCGCCGGCCCGGTGTGGCTGAGCAGTTTCGGGTCGGCTGCCGACTGCTTGATGACGGCGCCGTTCGGGGCGAGGTTGCCGCGCAGGACGGCGGTGCCGGTGCCGGCGGGCTGCACGGGGCGGTCCATCGGGCGGATCACCTCGCGGTCGTGGACCTGCGCGCCCTCGCAGTTGTCGACGAGGCCTCGCCCGGTGACGGTGACCGTGTCGCGGTGGAGCCGGTCGCGCAGGTCGTTGACGAGTGCGGGCAGCCCGCCGGCGTATGCGAACTCCTCCATGAGGAAGCGGCCCGAGGGCATCAGGTCGATGAGCAGCGGGAGTTCGGCGCCGAGCCGGTCGAAGTCGTCGAGGGCGAGTGGCACGCCGAGGCGGCCCGCGATGGCGAGGAGGTGGACGACGGCGTTCGTGGAGCCGCCGATCGCCGCGTTGATCCGGACGGCGTTCTCGAAGGCGGCGCGCGTCATGATGCGCCCCGGGGTGAGATCGCTGCCGGCGAGTGCGACGGCGCGGGCGCCGGTCTCCTCGGCGAGGGTGCCGCGGCGTGCGTCGACGGCGGGCAGGCCCGAGCCGCCGGGGAGCATCATGCCGAGGGCCTCGGTCAGGCACGCCATGGTGGAGGCGGTGCCCATGGTCATGCAGTGACCGGCGCTGCGGTTGAGGGAGCTCTCGAACTCGGTGAACTCCTCTTGGGTGATGGTCCCGGCCCGCAGTTCCTCGGTCATGCGCCAGATGTCCGTGCCGGAGCCGACGTTGCGGCCCTGGAAGCGGCCGTTGAGCATCGGGCCGCCGGTGAAGACGATCGCCGGGACGCCGGCGCTCGCGGCGCCCATGAGGGCGGCGGGGGTGGTCTTGTCGCAGCCGGTGAGCAGGACGACGGCGTCCAGGGGGTTGGCGCGTATCTGTTCTTCGATCTCCATCGCGGCGAGGTTGCGGTAGAGCATCGAGGTGGGGCGCAGGAACGGCTCGCCGAGCGACATGGCGGGGAATTCGAGGGGGAAGCCGCCGGCCTGGAGGACGCCTCGCTTGACGGCGTCCGCGATGAGCTGGAGGTGGCCGTTGCAGGGCGTCAGTTCGGAGAAGGTGTTGCAGATGCCGATGACCGGGCGGCCGTCGAAATTGTGACCGCCGCGGCCCGTCGCGCGCAGATGGTGGCGGGAGATGAAGCCGTTCTTGCCGCCGTCGCCGAACCAGGCGCGGGAGCGCAGCGGCGCCGCCTCGCTGTCGGCTGGCTTGGGTTCGAGCGCGGCCATGTGTGGTCCTTCCGGTGCGGCGGCGGCGGTCGTGACCGCGGCCGTGATCAAGCCGTGTCCGACACAGCCCTTCAATGGTGCTATCAAATCACGATACGGTCCCGGCGTGTCCAGAGGATCGACGCGGATCCGGCACGAACGACGTGGGAGAGCCGTGGAATCGACAGTCATGAAGGCGGTGACCTCGCGGCTGATGCCGTTCCTGGTCCTGCTGTATCTGGTGGCGTACATAGACCGGTCGAACGTCGGCTTCGCCAAGCTGACGCTCCAGGACCAACTGGGCCTGTCGAACGCCGCGTTCACCTTCGGCCAGGTCGCGTTCTTCATCGCGTACGCGATCTTCGAGGTGCCCAGCAACATCTACCTCGACCGCTTCGGCGCGCGCCGCTGGTTCACCCGCATCATGCTCAGCTGGGGCGTGGTGACCGCGCTGACGGCGCTGGTCACCACCGACTGGCAGTTCTACGCCGCGCGTTTCCTGCTCGGTGTCGCCGAGGCCGGTTTCTACCCGGGAGTCCTCTACTACCTCACCAAGTGGTACCCGTACCGCTACCGGGCGCGCATGACCGGCTGGTTCATGATGTCCGCACCGCTCGCCTTCATCATCGGCAACCCCGTGATGGGCGCGCTCGACGACCTCGACGGCACGTTCGGGCTCGAGGGCTGGCAGTGGATCTTCATCGCGACGGGCCTGCCGGCGATCGTCCTCGGCTTCGTCACCCTGCGACTCCTGCCCGACGGGCCCGAGGGCGTGCGCTGGCTGGCGGCCGACGAGCGGGCCTGGATCGCGGGTGAACTCGCCGCCGAGGCCGACGCGTTGGGCGAGCGCGGACACGGCAGTCCGCTGCGAGCGCTGCGCGACCGGCGCGTACTCCTGCTGTCGCTCTTCTACCTGTGCTTCCCGCTGGGCGCCTACGGGCTGAGCTTCTGGCTGCCGACGATCGTCGACGGCTTCGGCGGCCTCTCCACGACAGCCACCGGCTTCATCACCGCCATCCCGTACGTCTTCGTGGCCATCGGCCTGTACGTCGTACCGAAGCTCGCGGACCGCAGCGGCACCCGCTACCCGTGGATCGCGGGCACCGCCGCCCTCGGCGCCCTCGGCCTCGCGGCCAGCGCCCTGACCGACAACCACGTGCTCCAGATGGCCTTCATCAGCCTGGCGGCGATGTGCATCTTCGCGGGGCAGCCGGTGCTCTGGTCGCTCCCCTCACGCTTCCTGACGGGGATTCAGGCGGCGTCCGGCATCGCCGTGATCAACGCCGTGGGCAACCTGGGCGGCGGCTTCGGGCCGATGGGGATCGGCGTGGTCGTCGACCGTACGGGGTCGGCCGTGGGCGGGCTGTGGTTCCTGGTCGCCGCCATGGCCGTCGCGGCCGTCGCCACGCCGGGGATCCGGCGGCTGGTCGAGGGCGGGCCCGTGGTCGCCCACGCGCCGGACGCGACGCCCGCGCCCGAGGGGCGGACGAAGGTCTGAGCCCGGGGGTGAGGGCGACGGGCCGCCCTCACCCCTGCGGCATCACGCGCCGAGGCACTCGCGTACAGCCGCGATCAGGCGGTTGGCGCGGGCGTCGCCGTGACCGATCATGCGATTGGCCACATAGGCGAATCCGACCCCGAACTCGTCGTCACCGAAGGCGAATTGGCCTCCGGCGCCGTCGTTCCCGAAGCTGCGGGCGCCGAGCATCGGACGGAAGGACGGCGAGTCGAGCAGGAAGCCCGACCCCCAGCGCGCTCCGGCGTCGAAGCCGAGCCACCCCTCGCCGGAGGACACCTCGCGCAGCGCGTCCGTCACCGTGTCCGCAGTGAGCAGCCGTTCGCGGCCCTCGATTCCGGTGACGGCCGCCGCGTAGAGGCCAGCGAGGCCGCTCGCGGAGCCGACGGCGCCGGCTCCCGGGAGTTCCATGGCGTGCAGTTCGGGGTCATTCCAGCCGTGCGGCTCTTCGAGGCCGGGGAAGACCAGCGCGCCGTTCATCGTCACGATGCGCGTGAGCAGATGGTCGGGTCCGGGCATCCCGGGCCGCCCCTCGGCCTCGACGAGCCGGGCCACCCGGTCCGACTCGTCGGCGGGCAGGCCGATCCAGGCCCGCAGCCCGAGCGGGTCACCGACCGTACGGCGGAAGCGGGCGCCCGGGGTGCGGCCCGTGATGCGCCGGATCACCTCGCCGACGAGGAAGCCGAAGACGTGGCCGTGGTACTCGTACGCGGTGCCCGGCTCCCACAGCGGCTTCTGTTCCTCGATCGCGCGGATCACCGGTGTCCACGCGGCGATCTCCTCGAAGGACAGCACGCGGTCGAGGGCGGGGACTCCCGCCCGGTGCCCGAGCACCATGCGGGTGGTGACGGTCTCCTTGCCGTGCTGTGCGAACTCCGGCCAGTACCGGCTCACCGGAGCGTCGAGGTCGAGCCGCCCGTCCTGGGCGAGGAGATGCGCGCTGAGGCTCACCAGGCCCTTGGCCACCGAGAAGACGGGGACAGCGGTGTCCTGTTCCCAGGCACGCCCGGTCCGCTCGTCCGCGACGCCGCCCCACAGGTCGACGACCTTGCGTCCGCCTGCGAACACCGAGACGGCGGCGCCGAGTTCGGGGAACTCGTCGAAGTTCCGCGCGAACGCTTCGGCGACGGCCCCGAAGCGTTCGTCGGCCCCGCCGTGGTACTGCTCCATGATGTCCGTCCTCCGGGTGTCCGTGGCGCGGGGACTCCGGAACAAGCTGCCCGTACACCCGCGGTCGTCGAAACGATCACCGTACGGCGGTGCGCCGCGGGCATCGAACGATTTTCGGGTGGCTCGTGCGGCGTCGGGCGCGGAAAGGTGCCGGGGCCGCAGTCGCTGGGCTCCCCGGCACCTGGTGATGCGTTACGCGATGTCGATGATCGTGCGCAGCGCCTCGCCCGTGTGCATCTGGCGGATCGCCTCGTTGATGTCCGTCAGCGGGACGTGGTGCGTGATCATGGAGTCGAGGTCGATCCGGCCCGCGCGCCACAGGTCGATGATCGTGGCGTAGGTGCGGCGGATGTCGCCGCCTCCGTAGAACGACGGCAGGATCGCCTTCTCGCTCATGACCAGTTCACCCATGCTGATGTCGGTCATCTCCGTACGGGAGCCGGCACCGACCAGGCAGACCGTGCCGCCGAGGCGGGTCACGTCGTACGCGGCGCGCAGCGTGGCCGCCTTGCCGACGGCCTCGAAGGCGTAGTCGACGCCGAATCCGCCGGTGATGCCCTTGACGGTCTGTGCCAGGTCCTCGGGGGCGACGGCGTCGGTGGCGCCGAACTTCAGCGCCATCTCACGGCGGCCGGCGGTCGGGTCGACGGCGATGATCCGCGCGGCGCCGGCCACCTTGGCGCCCTGGAGGATGCTGATGCCGACGCCGCCGAGGCCGATCACGACGACCGACGAACCCGGCTTCACCTCGGCCGTGTTGAGGGCGGCACCTATGCCGGTGGTGACGCCGCAGCCGATCAGGGCGGCGATCTCGTAGGGCACGTCGTCGGGGATCGGGATCGCCGCGTACGCCGCGATGACCGTCTCCTCGGCGAACGTGCCGGCGCCGAGCATGCCGGGGACGATCGTCTCGCCGTCCTTGAAGTTGGGGTTGCCGAGGTTGCGGTAGCCACTGCGGCACATGTGGCCCTCGCCCGCCTTGCAGGAGGGGCACTTGTCGCACGGGGGCATCCAGCAGACGATGACGCGGTCGCCGGGCTTGACGTGCGTGACGCCCTCGCCGACCTCGACCACCTCGCCGGCGCCCTCGTGGCCGGGGATGAACGGCGCGGGGTGCGCGAGCACACCGCTCATGGCCGACAGGTCGGAGTGGCACAGGCCGGCCTTGTGCATCTTGACGCGGACGCGGCCGGGGCCGAAGGACACGGTCTCGACGTCCCTCACGTCCAGGCTGTCGTCTCCGGTGTTGTGCAGGATTGCTGCGTGCACGGGGTTCTTCTCCTCGATGGTCGTGGGGTCGGTCAGGCCTTGGCCGGAGCCGGCAGGTTGACGGTCTTGTACTCGAAGTAGGCCGCGAGGCCCTCGGGGCCGAACTCGCGGCCGATGCCTGAGTTCTTGTAGCCGCCGAAGGGGGCGGCCAGGTCGAGCCGGAAGCCGTTGACGGTGACGGTGCCTGTGCGCACCTTGCGGGCGATCTCGGTGGCGCGCGCCTCGTCGGCGCCGAACACTGCGCCGGACAGGCCGAATTCGGAGTCGTTGGCGAGGGCGACCGCCTCGTCCTCGGTCCCGTAGCGGATGAGGCAGACGACCGGCCCGAAGATCTCCTCGCGGGCGATCCGCATGTCGTTGGTGACGTCGCCGAAGAGGGTCGGCTCGACGTACCAGCCGGTGGTCAGGCCCGAGGGGACGCCGCCGCCGGTAAGGACCTTGGCACCTTCCTCCTGGCCGATGCGGATGTAGTCGAGGTTCCGCTCCTGCTGCTTCCGCGTCACCATCGGGCCGACCACGGTGCCGGGGTCCGACGGGTCGCCGACCTTGAGCCCGGCGAAGGCGCCGGCGAGGACGGCGGCCACCTCGTCGTAGCGGGCGGCAGGTACGAGGACCCGCGTCAGGGCGACGCACGCCTGGCCGCTGTTCGCCGCGCAGGTGCCGCCCACGATCGCGGGCACGGCGACGGAGAGGTCCGCGTCGTCGAGCAGGATCGCGGCGGATTTGCCGCCCAGTTCGAGGGAGACCCTGGTGAGGTTCTGGGCGGCTGCGGCCGCGATCGCCTTGCCGGCGCCGACCGAGCCGGTGAAGGCGACCTTGTCGACGCCCGGGTGAGACACCAGGTAGGAGCTGGTCTCACGGTCGGCGGGCAGCACACTGAGGACGCCCTCGGGCAGTCCCGCGTCGGCGCACACCTGCGCCAGCCACAGGGCGTCGAGCGGGGTCTCCGGCGACGGTTTGAGGATGACGGCGCACCCCGCGAGCAGGGCCGGGGCGAGCTTGCCCGCGATGGTCAGCTGGGGCACGTTCCACGGGGTGACCGCGGCGACGACTCCGACGGGTTCGCGGCGTACGAGGACGGGGCCGCCGGTGCCCTGGCGCTCTTCCTCCTCCTGGAACCGCCCGGCGGCGGCGATGGCGACTCCGAAGGTGCCGACGGCGGACAGCGCCTGGCCTCGCACCGAGAACAGCATGGGCGAGCCGTTCTGCAGGGTGATCAGCTCGGCGAGCTCCTGGTGGCGGGCGGCGAGGGCGTCCTTGATGCGGGTGACGACCTCGATGCGCTCCTTGAGCGGCAGCCGCGGCCACGGGCCGTGGTCGAACGCCTCACGTGCCGCGGCGACCGCGAGGTCCACGTCCTCGGGCGTCGCGTGGGGCACTCGGCCGACGACGCGCTCGGTCACGGGCGAGATCACCTCGATGGTGTCGCGGCCGGCCGGCTCGGCCCAGCGGCCGCCGATGAAGAGCGTGCGGTGTTCCACGACGGCGTTGCTGTCGGTCATGTGCTTGGTCCTCGCTTCGTTGCGCATGCCGGGGTTCAGGACCGGGCCGTGAGACGCCCCGGGGAGCCGACAGAAGTGAATTTCTAGGGATCCGCTGATGTGCCACAAGGGCATGAACCACAGGCCCTACAGCGCATAAGTTAATCCACACTAACGAGGACGTCCATACTTGTGGACTACATCGAAACCCTGGACAGTGTGGTTATCGCGAATTAACTTAGACTCCGTTCGGCGAGCGTGCCGGGCATGCGAGGAAGGACCGTGACCGTGCGTCGCAGGGTGTTCACCAAGGACCATGAGGCGTTCCGGACGACCGTCCGCGATTTCATCGCCGAGCAGGTCGTCCCCCACTACGCGGACTGGGAGCGGCAGGGCCACGTGCCGCGCGAGCTGTACCGCAAGCTCGGCGACCTCGGCGTCTTCGGCATCAACGTGCCCGAGGAATACGGCGGCGCGGGCGTCACCGACTTCACGTACCAGACCGTGATCCGCGAGGAGTGCGGGCGCGCGGGCGTCGGGTTCGGCGCGGAGTCCGTGCACACCTGCCTCGTCCTGCCGTACCTGCTCGAGTTCGGCAGCGAGGAGCAGAAGGAGCGCTGGCTCCCCGGCTTCCTGTCCGGCGAGACGATGACCGCGATCGCCATGACGGAGCCCGGCACCGGCTCCGACCTCGCCGGCATCGCCACGCGCGCCCGGCTCTCCGATGACGGCACGTACTACGTCCTCAACGGCGCCAAGACGTTCATCACCGGCGGCGCACAGGCCGACCTGATCCTGGTCGTCTGCCGGACCTCGCCCCACGACCCCGCCGACCGCCGCGGGGGACTCTCGATCCTGTGCGTGGACACCACGTCCGAGGGTTTCGCCGTCGGCCGCAAACTCGACAAGATCGGCCTGCGTGCCCAGGACACCGCCGAACTGTCCTTCACCGACGTCAAGGTGCCGGTGCGCGACCTCCTCGGCGAGGAGGGCGCGGCCTTCACCTACCTCACCCACAACCTCGCCGTGGAACGCCTCGGCGCCGCCATCGGCGCCTACGCCAACGCCGCCGGCGCGATCGGCCTCGCCCAGGAGTACGTGAGCGGACGCCAGGTCTTCGGGAAGCCGGTCGCCGCCTTCCAGAACACCAAGTTCGTCCTCGCCGAGTGCGCCACCGAGGTCGCCGCCGCCCAGGCCCTCGTGGACCGCGCTCTGGAGGAGCACGCCGCGGGTGAGCTCACGCCCGCCGACGCAGCCAGGGCCAAGCTGTTCTGCACCGAGGTCGCGGGCCGAGTCATCGACAAGTGCCTCCAACTGCACGGCGGCTACGGCTACATGCTCGAATACCCGATCGCCCGCCTGTACGCGGACACCCGCGTCAACCGGATCTACGCCGGGACCAGCGAGGTCATGAAGACGATCATCGCCAAGGACCTCGGGCTCTGAGTCCGCGCTCCCCCATCCTCTCCCCCAGGCCCTCAGGAGGACCCCATGCGCGACGCAGTGATCGTCGACGCCGTACGCACCCCCGTCGGCAGGCGCGGCGGCTCGCTCTCGCGGCTGCACTCCGCCTCACTCTCCGCCCATGTGCTCAACGCCCTTGTCGAGCGCGTCGGTTTCGACCCGGCCCTCGTCGACGACGTGATCTGGGGCTGCGCCTCCGCGGTCGGCATGCAGGCCGGCTGTGTCGGCCGCGCCGCCGTGCTGGCCGCGGGCTGGCCCGAGTCCGTCCCCGCCGTCACCGTCGACCGTCAGTGCGGCTCCTCGCAGCAGGCCGTGCACCAGGCTGCGGCCGGGGTGATCTCCGGCCAGTACGACGTGGCCGTGGCAGGCGGTGTCGAGATCATGAGCCGCCTGCCGCTCGGCACCACGCGCGGCGACGGCTCCTTCGGCGAGCCCTTCGGCCCCGACGTCTTCGACCGCTACGACGGCATCCGCTTCAACCAGGGCACGGGCGCCCAGATGATCGCGGACGAGTACGGCATCACCCGCACCGAGATGGACCAGCACGGCCTCGACTCCCACGCGCGCGCCGCCAAGGCCGTGGACGAGGGCCGCTTCAAGGACCAGATCGCCCCGATCACCGTCACCGACGAGGACGGCACCACCCGCGTCTTCGACACCGACGAGGGCATCCGCCGCGGCTCCACCCTCGACAAGCTCGCCGGTCTCAAGCCCGCCTTCAAGGAGGACGGCACCATCACCGCGGGCAACGCCTCGCAGGTCTCCGACGGCACCGGCGCGCTCCTCGTCACGACCGGCGAGTTCGCGAAGGCGCAGGGCTGGACGCCCATGGCGCGGATCCACACGGCCGTGGTCACGGGCACCGACCCGGTCACCATGCTCAAGGGCCCGATCCCCGCGACGGCCAAGGCCCTCAAGAAGGCCGGCCTGTCGCTGGACGACATCGGCGCCTTCGAGATCAACGAGGCGTTCGCCTCCGTCTCCCTGGCCTGGCTGCGCGAGACCGGCGCCGACTATGAGCGGATGAACCCGCTCGGCGGCGCGATGGCCATCGGCCACCCCATCGGCGGCTCCGGCGCCCGCATCATGACCACCCTCGTCCACCACATGCGCGACAACGGCATCCGCTACGGGCTCCAGTCCATGTGCGAGGGCGGCGGCATGGCCAACGCCACCGTCCTCGAACTCCTCTGAGGACGGCCCGCGATGCCCGCCATGTCCGCGACACCCACAGCGCCGGGCAACGCGACGGGACGGAGCCCGGCCGGCGATTTCGGAGGCTTCCTGAACCTGGAGCAGCTGGACCGCGACCTGTTCCGCGGCTGGTGCCACGCCGGCATCCCGCTGCGTGCCTTCGGCGGACAGGTCGCGGCCCAGGCGCTCACGGCCGCGGGCCGGACCGTGCCCGACGACCGGGCCGTGCACTCGCTGCACGGGTACTTCCTGCGCGCGGGAGACACCGGACGCCCCCTCGTCTACACGGTGGAGCGGGTCCGGGACGGGTCGTCCTACCTGTCGCGCCGGGTCACCGCCGTCCAGGGCGGCGAGATCGTCTTCACACTCTCCGCCTCGTTCAAGAAGCGGGAGCCGGCCGAGGACCGCCAGACGACCATGCCGGACACCCCCGACCCCGGGTCGCTGCCCGACCTGTACGAGATCTGGTCGCGGAACAACCCTGAGGACTACGCCCAGGCCGAGTTCCGCCGCGTTCTCGAGATGCGCTACGTCCAAGGGCCCGACGTGGCGACGCCCGGCCTCACGGAGCAGAAGCTCTGGATGCGCTCGGTCGAAGCCCTGCCCGACGACCCGATGTTGCACGCCTGCGCGCTCGCGTACGCCTCCGACCTGTTTCTGGCCCCGGCGACCGTCCTGTCGACCGAACTGCCCCGGATGCTGCGCGACGAGCCGCCGTCGATGTTCCTCACCTCCCTCGACCACGCCGTCTGGTTCCACCGGCCGTTCCGCGCCGACGCGTGGATGCTGTTCGCCCAGCGCAGCCCCACCGCGGGTGATGGCCGCGGCCTCGCCTTCGCGGACGTGTGGAGCCTCGACGGCGAGCTCATCGCCCACGTGGTGCAGGAGACCGTGGTGCGCCCGGCCCGCTGACCCCTCTGATCCCCAGCTCAACACCTCACCGAAGGAACCCTCATGTCCGATCTGGTCCTCACCTCGTTCGCCGACGGGGTCGCCGTCGTGACGATCAACCGTCCCGAGGCCCGTAACGCCGTGAACCGGGCGGTGGCGGACGCCGTCGCCGAGGCGATCGACGAGCTCGACGCCCGCGACGACCTCGTCGTCGGCGTCATCACGGGTGCCGGCGGCACCTTCTGCGCCGGCGCCGACCTCAAGGCCCTTGCCGCGGGCGAGCGTTCCGGGATCCCCGGCCGCGGCTTCTGCGGCATCACCGAGACCCCGCCCGCCAAGCCGCTGATCGCCGCGGTCGAGGGCTACGCTCTCGGCGGCGGCACGGAACTCGCTCTCGCCTGCGACATGGTCGTCGCCGCCCGCACCGCGAAGTTCGGCCTCCCCGAGACCAAGCGCGGCCTCATCGCGGCCGGCGGCGGGCTGGTGCGCCTGCCCCGCAAGATCCCGTACAACATCGCGATGCAGTACGCGCTCACCGGCGCGTTCCTCGATGCCGAGCGCGCCCGCGACCTCGGCCTGGTCAACGAACTGACCGCGCAGGGTGAGGCGTTGACGGATGCTCTCGCACTCGCGAAGGAGATCGCCGCGAACGGCCCCCTCGCCGTGCGGGCCAGCAAGCAGATCGTCGTCGAGTCGGCCGACTGGACGGCCGACCAGGCGTGGGAGCGCAACACCGCCGCCTGCGCCCCGGTCTTCGCGTCGGCGGACGCCAAGGAGGGCGCGCGGGCCTTCGCCGAGAAGCGGGCCCCCGTCTGGGGCGGCCGCTGACGGCATCCCCGCCGCCGCACGCCGGTGCGACGCATCGTCGAGCTCCACGGCACCGGCGTGATCCACAGCTACAGTCCCGAGGCAACGCGCTCGGGCATGACTGGACGAAGGAGTTCCGCCATGACCACCACCTGGCCCCAGGGGATGCCCCGCACCCTCGACTACCCCGACGGCACGATCGCGGATCTGCTCGCCGGGTCGGCCCATGCCTACCCCGACCGCACCGCGCTCATCGACGGCGACGAACGCCTCACCTACGCCGAACTGTACGAGCGCGCCCTGCGCGTCGCCCAGGGGCTGCGCGACCAGGGCATCGCGCCGGGTGACGCGGTGGCCGTCCACATGCCCAACTCGATCTGGTTCACGGTCGGCTACTACGGCATCCTGTTCGCCGGGGCGTCCGTGGTGCCGGTCAACCCCGCCCAGCCCCCGCTCGCGCTGCGCCGTCAGCTCGACGACTCGGGCGCGGTCGCCGTCCTCACCCACCCGTCCGTCGCCGCTCAACTGGCCGAGGGAATCGCCGGCTCGGAGGCGGTCCGGCTCGTGTCCGTGGCCCCGCCGACGGCCGCCGCCCCGGGCGGAGACCGGGCTCCCGTCACCTTCCCGGTCCCCACGGTCGCGTTCGACGACCTCATGAAGGCCGAGGCGGCGCCCCCGACCGCGGTGGAGGGGGAGGCCATCGCGCACCTCGCCTTCACCGGCGGCACCACGGGCGTACCGAAGGCCGTCATGGTCCTGCACCGCAACCTCGTCAAGAACGTGCTCCAGGTGGCGTGCTGGCGCAGCGCCGCCTTCCCGGCCGCCGACGAGGAGGGCCGCATCACCCTGCACCATGTGGAGGAGGCGAGGACCGAGCACCACATCCCCATCGGCTCCGCCACCGGCATCTCCATCGCCCCGCTCTTCCACGGCATGGGCATGGTCAGCCAGAGCGTGTTCGCCGCCGCCGGACTGACCATGGTGGTCTTCGGCCGCTTCGACCCGGTCCGCTACCTGGACACCGTCGAGCGCCTCGGCGTGCACGCCATCACCGGCTCCCCGGCCCTGTGCCACGCCCTTCTCGCGGTGCCCGGGGTGCGAGAGCGCGACCTGTCGTGCGTGCGCCTCGTCAGCAGCGGCTCGGCGCCCATCAACCCGGCCGCGACCGCGGAGCTCGCCGAGGTCTTCCCGCGCGCCATCGTCAGTGACGGGTACGGCCTGACGGAGGCCACCATGGGTGTCTCCATCAGCCCGCTGGACAGCAGGATGCCCCGTCCCGCCGGGAGCACCGGCCTCGCCCTGTTCGACACCGAGATCGAGATCCGCGACATGGACGGCGTCACCCCCATGGCCCGAGGTGAGAAGGGCGAGGTCTGGGTCCGTGGCCCGCAGGTCACGGCCGGCTACCTCGGCCACCCGGAACTCACCGCGGGCCAGTACGTCGACGGCTGGCTGCGCACCGGCGACCTCGGCACGTACGACGAGCAGGGCTGGCTCTCGCTGGTGGGCCGGGCGAAGGACATGCTGATCTACAAGGGCTACAACGTGTATCCCGGCCCGCTGGAGAACATCCTGCGTGAGCACCCGGCGGTCGCCCAGGCGTCGGTCGTGGGGCGGCCGCACCCCGAGCACGGCGAGATCCCCCTCGCGTTCGTCTCCCTCAAGTCCGAGGCGAGCGGCGTGGATTCGGCGGCCACTGCCGAGGAGCTGATGGCGTACGTCGCCGAGCGCGTCGCGCCGTACCAGCGGATCCGGGACGTGGTGATCGTGGACGAGCTGCCGCTCTCGGCGACGGGCAAGATCCTCAAGACGGAGCTGCGCAGGCGGGCAGCGGGTTCCTGACGCGGGGCGGGCGGTACAGCACAGCGGGGCCGGGCGGAGTGCGCATACTCCGCCCGGCCCCGCCGCCGTATCAAAGACAACGGAAAGAACAGGGGCCCGCGGGTGCGGGCCCCTGTTCTCTGTTGAGCTGTCGCTACGGCAGGACGATCGGGAAGTTCCGCCGGGGCTTTTCGAGGAGGCCGTAGAAGGTGGCGAGCACGGTGATGTCGCCCTCCACGGTCACGGCACCGGACCCGATCGCCTTGGTGAAGGAGGTGCGTTGAGCGAGGACTTGGTCGAGTGTGGTGCGCTCCAGCCGCAGAGTGAGCTGCGGGGCATCCGCACCGGGCGCGTCGCCGCGCATCGGGGTGAGGACACCGTTGCCGACAAGCAGCGTCCAGATCTCGTCGGTGTCGGTGAACTCCCAGCGCAGCAGCAGTCGGTGGGCCGCCGCGCGCGGGCCGTCGAGGCGGACCGCCATCGACTCGAAGATCTGCCCGGTGGAGAGCCCGGACAGCATGTCGACGCTCTCGGCGCCCGGGGCGCCGACCGTGCGGATCTCCTGGCCCGCTTCCCGCAGTTCCTTGGCGCCGGTGAGGTAGATGTTGCGCCAGGTGCCGTTCTCCTGGGCGAAGCCCAGCCGCTCGTACGTCTCGGCCTGCAGCTCACGGGCCGCAGTGTGCTCCGGCTCGGCGAACAGCACATGGTTGAGGAGTTCGGCGGCCCAGCGCAGGTCTCCGCTTTTGACGGCCTCACGGGCCGAGGCGACGGTCGCGTCCGCACCGCCGATCGCGGCGACGTACCGCTTGGCCTGCTCGACCGGCGGGTGCTGCCACAAATGCGACGGGTTGCCGTCGTACCAGCCCATGTAACGCTGGTACACGGCCTTGACGTTGTGGCTGATGGAGCCGTAGTAGCCGCGCGCGCTCCAGGCCTTGCCGAGGTCGCCGGGGAAGGACTGGATCTCCTCGGCGATCTCGGGCCCGGTGAGGCCCTGGTTCATCAGCCGGACGGTCTGGTCGTGGAGGTAGGCGTACGCGTCGCGCTGCTCGGTGAGCAGGCGCATCACCTGTTCGCGGCCCCACGTCGGCCAGTTGTGGGAGCCGATCAGCACGTCGGCGTCCTGGAAGAGCTGGATCGACTCGGTGATGTACGCCGCCCAGGCGTGGGCGTCGCGGACCTGGGCGCCGCGCAGCGTGAGGAGGTTGTGCAGGGTGTGGTTGACGTTCTCGGCGATCAGCAGGACCTGGTGGTCCGGCAGATAGAAGTTCAGCTCCGCGGGCGCCTCGGTGTCCGGGGTGAGCTGGAAGACGAGACGTATGCCGTCGACGACCACTTCCTGGCCGGTCTCGGTGACGTCGAGGGTCGGCGCGATCAGGCCCACGGTGCCGGTGGACAGGGACTGCGCGATACCGAAGCCGACGAGGCCCTCGGGTCCCGCCGGCAGGGAGCGTCCGTACATGTAGACGGCGCGCCGGAGCATCGCGGGGCCGGCGAAGATGTTCTCGCTGACGGCGTGCTGCATGAACTCGTCGGGCGCGATGATCACGCAGGCGCCCGTCCCCACCGCTTCGTTGGTGGTGACGCCGAGTACGCCTCCGAAGTGGTCGCCGTGGCTGTGCGTGTAGATCACCGCGTGGACAGGGCGCTCGCCGCGGTTGCGGCGGTACAGCTCCATCCCCGCGGCGGAGACCTCCTTGGACATCAGGGGGTCGACGACGACCAGGCCGGTCTCGCCCTCGATGATCGTCATGTTGGACACGTCGAGGCCGCGGACCTGGAACACGCCCGGCACGACCTCGAAGAGGCCCTGGGCCGTGTTGAGCCGGCTCTGCCGCCACAGGCTCGGGTGCACGGTGTCGGGGCTCTCGTCCTTGTTCAGAAAGTCCCAGCGGTCGTTGTCCCACACGACCCGGCCCGCTTCGTTGCGTACGACGCAGGGCTCCAGCTTGTCGACGAGGCCACG
Organism: Streptomyces sp. NPDC045026; assembly: GCF_056432625.1. NCBI lineage: Bacteria > Bacillati > Actinomycetota > Actinomycetes > Kitasatosporales > Streptomycetaceae > Streptomyces > Streptomyces sp. NPDC045026. The sequence goes on along the minus strand of NZ_JBWKIS010000001.1, from coordinate 414,148 downwards.
GGTGGCGTTGGCCTGGTCGGTGGTGTCGTCCCAGTCGAGTTCGGGAGTGGAAGGCATCGCTTGCTCATTCCTCGCGGTTGGTGGGTGGGCGGTCATCGGCCGGTGGCCGTGATGCGGGTCCATACGCCGTTCTCGCCGGCCTCGGCCGCGCGGCGCCCGAGACTCTCGGCCCAGCGGCGCTCGGGGGCGACGGCGTCGCGCCAGGACCACAGGCGGCGGGTCAGGCGGTGCAGCGGGTACTCGTCGGTGATGCCCATGGCTCCGTGCAGCTGGTGGGCGATCTGGGCGATCTCGGTCGCGGCCGCCGCTGTGGTGATCCGTGCGATCTCGACGGCGCCGCTCAGCGGGGCCGCCTCGCTCGCCAGTGCCAACGCGGCGTCGGCCTGGACGAGTTGGACCCGCATCCGGGCGAGGTTGCCGGAGACGGCCGGGATCTTGAGCAGCGGTGCGCCGAACTGCTCCCGCTCGGAGACATACCTCTTGGTGAGGCGGTACGCGCCTCGGGCGGCGCCCAGCACGGCCGCGGACCACAAGAGCGCCAGCCGCTCGCGTACGACCTCGTGTGAGGGCGCGCCGTCGAGGGCGCTGACCGGGGTGTCCGCGAGGATCACGGTGTCACGGGGCTCCCCGGCGATGTTGTCGACGTCCCGCACGGTCACCGAGGGGTGCCGCAGGTCCACCAGGAGCGGCGCGGCGCCCGGCGCGCACAGCACGAGACGGGCCGCGTCGCGCGCCCACGGCACGGCGGTCAGTTCGGCGGTGATGACACCGGAGACCGTCCCGGGCGCCCGGTCGAGCAGCAGGACGGTGGTCAGCTCCCCGTCGAGTTCCCTCGCGTGGCTGAGCACCCAGTCGGCGGTGGACGCCTCGACGACAGGTACGCCGATACCGTGGCCCGCGAGGGATTCGACGACCACGAGCAGGTCGTCGAGGGAGCCGCCGGAGCCGCCTCTCTCCTCCTCGATGCCGACCCTGGGCAGGCCGAGGTCGCAGAGGCTGCCCCACAGATCGGGCCTGCCGGACGCGGCCAGGTCGTCGACCAGGCTCCGCAGTTCGTCCGCGAACCTGCTCATGAACGGGCCTCCTGTCGGGCGATGAGGGAGAGCAGCACCTCGGCCGCGCCGCCGCGCAGGCTGAAGGCAGGCGAGGCGAGCAGCGCCTGGCCGAAGGTGGAGTCGAAGGCGGGGTCCTGGCACAGGTCGGTGCGGCGCAGCGCCTCGATGACGTCGTGCTCGAAGGCGTTGCCCAGGTACTTGAGGGCGGCGGCCTGCTGGACGGGGGCCTGGCCGGCGTCCATGGCGCTCGCGACCTCGAAGCAGAGGCGGCGCAGGACGGCGAGACGGGCCACCAACGACCCGAGCAGTGCGTGCAGTTCGCGGTCGTCCCGCTGCCGCGATGCCTCGGCGATCAGCTCGACGAGGACGGGGTAGCTGGACAGGGCGCGCTCGGCCCCGCCGCGCTCGAAGGAGAGCTGCTCGACGACCTGCTTCCAGCCCTTGCCGACCTCGCCGATGACGCGCCGGGCGGGCACGAAGACGTTCTCGAAGCGCACCTCGTTGAAGTGGTGTTCGCCCGCGAGGTCGACGATCGGGGTGACCTGCACGCCCTCGGTGTCCATGTCGAGGATGAACTCGCTGAGCCCGTCGTGCTTGCGCTCCTCGCGCGAGGTGCGGGCGAGGAGGTAGGCGTGCGTCGCGTGGTGGGCCTGAGTGGTCCAGATCTTGTGACCGTTCACCAGCCAGCCGCCGTCGACCCGCTCGGCCTTCGTGCGCACCGAGGCGAGGTCGGAACCGGCCTCGGGCTCGCTCATGCCGAGGCAGAAGACCGCCTCGCCCGAGGCGATCCGCGGCACGATCTCCTCCCGGAGCTCGCGCGTGCCGTGCCGCAGGACCGCGGGGCCGATCTGCCGGTCACCGATCCAGTGCGCGGCGACGGGGGCGCCCGCACGGAGCAACTCCTCGGTGACGGCGAGCCGTTCGACGTTGGTGCGCCCGGCGCCGCCGAACTCCTCGGGGTACGTCATCGCGACGAGACCGCGGGCGGCGAGTTCCTTGCTGAACTCCAGGTCGAAGGAGCGCAGCCAGGAGTCGCTGCGCGGGACGTAGCGTCCCGCGTCCCGCCACTCGGCGGTCAACTCGCGCACCTGTGCGCGTAGTTCGGCGCAGGAGTCCGTTCCTGGGGAGTGGTCGGAGTGGTCCATGGTGGCCTTTCGGGCGTAACGGTGTGGGGGTCAGCGGCCGTTGAAGACGCCGGGGCGCTTCTCCTGGAAGGCGGTGAACGCCTCCGCCGAGTCCTCGGTCGAGGTGATCACGGCCATGTGCGACGAGATCAGGTCGAGCGCGGTGCGCAGGTCATGCCGGGCGCCCTGGCGGACGGCGCGCTTGATGGTGCGGATCGCGACCGGCGGGCGCTCGGCGAGCCGGGCCGCGTACGCGTACACCGCGTCCATCAGGTCCTCGTCCTCGTGCACCTCGTCGACCAGGCCGATGCGCAGTGCCTCGTCGGCGCCGACGAAGTCGCCGGTCCACAGCATCCGCAGCGCGGTGGAGGTGCCGACGGCGCGGGGCAGGAGCCAGCAGCCGCCGTCGCCGGGGACAAGACCGACCTTGATGTAGCCCTCGGAGAAGCGCGCCCCGCGCCCCGCGAAGCGCAGGTCGCACAGGAGCGCCATGTCCATTCCGGCGCCCACGGCGGGCCCGGCGACGGCGGCGATCACGGGCTTGTCGACGTCCTCCAGGGCGAGCGCGACGCGATGCACGTTCTGGGTGAGCAGTTCCTTCTCCCCCAGCGGCGGCCGCTCCTCGCCCTTGAAGGCGGAGAGGTCGACGCCGGAGCAGAAGGAACCACCGGCGCCGGTGAGGACGATGACGCGCACCTCGGGGTCGCGCTGGGCCTCGATCAGGGCGTCGGCCCAGGCGTGCACCATGTCGATGGTGAAGGCGTTCTTGCGCTCGGGGCGGTTGAGCAGGATGGTCGCGATCCTGTCGCGGACCGTGTACTCGAGATCGGCCATGGCCGTCCCCTTCTTCAGTGGATGTTCGCTACTTGAGGCGGGCCCGCAGCTCACGCTTGAGGACCTTGCCGTTGGGGTTGCGGGGCAGCGCCTCGACGAAGTGCACGCGATGGGGCTTCTTGTACGAGGCGATGCGCTCCCGCGTGAAGTCGATGAGCTCCTGCTCGCCGGGGGCGTCGGCGCCGCGGCGCAGGACGACGACGGCGGTGACGGCCTCGCCCCACTTCTCGTGCGGGAGTCCGACGACCGCGGCCTCGGAGACGGCGGGGTGGTCCGCGAGGGCGGACTCGACCTCGGCCGGATACACGTTCTCGCCGCCGCTGACGATCATGTCCTTGATGCGGTCGGTGAGGAACAGGTAGCCGTCGTGGTCGAGGTAGCCGCCGTCGCCGGTGCACAGCAGGCCGTCGGCGTCGTACAGCGCCGCGGTCTCATCGGGGCGGTTCCAGTACCCGGGTGTGTTGTGGCGGGAGCGGATGCGGATCTCGCCCACGGTGCCCGCCGGGGCGGGCCTGCCGGTCGCGGTGTCGGCGATGACGACGTCGACGCCGCGCCGCGGCCTGCCCACCGACTTGAGGAGGTGCCGCTTCGGCCCGTCGGCCTGGTGGTCCTCGGGCGGCAGCTGAGTCACCGTGCCGCCGCCCTCGGTCAGCCCGTACTTGCCCATGAAGTGACAGGCGAAGAGAGTCATCGAGCGGCGCAGCAGTGCGGGCGTGATGGGGGCAGAGCCGTAGGTGATGAGGGTGAGACGGGAGAAGTCGCGCCGTTCGACGCCCGGGAGTTCCGTGAGCATGTGGAGCACCGAGGGGACGAGGAAGGCGTGGGTGACGCCCTCGCGCTCGATGGCTTCTGCCGCCGCGTCCGGGGCGAACTCCGGGAGCAACAGGCTGTTGGCGCCGGCGGTGAGGGCCACGCGCAGCCAGCCGAGGCCACCGATGTGGAACATCGGCAAGGCGTTCAGCGCCACCGACCCGGCCTCCCAGAAATACTCCTCCAGCTCGGTCGTGTCGGCGTAGAAGTTGCCGTGGGTGAGCAGGACGCCCTTGGGCAGGCCGGTGGTGCCGGAGGTGTAGATCTGCAGGAACACCTCGTCCGCGTCGGCGGTGGTGCCGCGGCCGGGGTCGTCGTCGGGTTGGTCGGCGAACCAGGTCTCGTACGCGGGTACGGCCGGGTCGTCCGAGGGGCCGATGACGACGACGCGCAGGCCGGGGAAGGCCGCGCTGACCGCGTCGGCCGCGGCCCGGAACTCGGGTTCGACGAGCAGGACGCGCAGCTCGGCGTCACGGGCGACGGCGGTCAACTCGGCTTCGGCGAGGCGCCAGTTGAGCGGTACGGCGACCAGGCCGGCCTTGGCGGCACCGACCAGGATCTCGCCCGCTTCGTTGCGGGTGCGGGCGAGGAAGCCGATGCGGGACCCGGCCTCGGCATCGGCGAGGAGGGCCCTCGCAATCCGGTTGCTGCGTGAGTCGAGTTCGGCGTAGGAGACGGTGCCGCCCGCGCACGTGAGCGCTGTGGAGCTGCCACGCTCACGGGCGTGCAGGCGGATGGCGTCGGGCAGATGCAGGCCCATGAAGGAGTTCCTCCGTCATCTTGGGGTGGTGCGTCAGCCCTTGGGGCCGCCGGCGACGTAGAGGATCTGGCCGGAGACGAAGCCGGCTTCCTCGCGTACGAAGAAGGAGACCGCCTGGGCGATGTCCTCGGGGCGGCCGCCCCTGCGGACCGGGATGCTCTTGGCGTACCGGTCGGTGAACTCCTCGAAGGTGATGCCCATCCGCTCGGCGGTCGCCTCGGTCATCTCGGTCGCGATGAAGCCGGGGGCCACGCAGTTGACCGTGACGCCGAACGGGCCTAGCTCGATGGCCAGGGTCTTGGTGAGCGCCTGGAGACCGGCCTTGGCGGAGGAGTAGTTGGACTGGCCGCGGTTGCCGAGCGCGGCCGAGGAGGACATGTTGACGATCCGGCCCCACTTGGCGTCGACCATGTGGGTCTGGCAGGCCTTGGCCATCAGGAAGGCGCCGCGCAGGTGGACGCCGACGACGGAGTCGAAGTCCTGCGGGGTCATCCGGAAGATGAGGTTGTCGCGGATGATGCCGGCGTTGTTCACCAGCACGGCGGGGGCGCCGAGTTCGGCGGCGACCCTGGCGACACCGGCCTCGACCTGTTCGGGGTCCGAGACGTCGCAGCCGACGGCCAGGGCGCGTCCGCCCTCCTTCTCGATCTCTTCGACGGTACGGGCGCAGGCGGCCTCGTCCAGGTCGAACACGGCGACGGCGAAACCGTCGCGCGCCAGTCGTGCGGCGGTCGCCGCACCGATGCCCCGGGCGGCGCCGGTGACGACGGCGGCCTTCTGGGCGGAGCTGTTTGCGGACACGGGAGACTCCCTGGTCAAGAGCGGGTGGGGACGGTCTACTTCGGGGCCATGCGGATGGCGCCGTCGAGGCGGATCGTCTCGCCGTTGAGCATGGGGTTCTCGATGATGGACGTGGCCAGGTGGGCGTACTCGTCGGGGTTTCCGAGGCGCGAGGGGTGGGGCACCTGAGCGCCGAGGGCGTCCAGGAACTCCTGCGGCTTCTTGTTGAGGAGCGGGGTGGAGAAGAGGCCCGGCGCGATCGTCATCACGCGGATCTTGGCGGCGGCCAGGTCGCGGGCGATGGGCAGGGTCATGCCGACGATGCCGCCCTTGGACGCGGAGTAGGCGCACTGGCCGATCTGGCCCTCGAAGGCGGCGGCGGACGCGGTGTTGATGATGACGCCGCGCTCCCCTTCGACCTCCTCGGTCCGCGCCATCTCGGCGGCGGCGAGGCGCAGCACGTTGAACGTGCCGATGAGGTTGACGCCGACGACGAACTCGAAGTCCTCGAGGGCGTACGGCGTTCCGTCGCGCTTGACGGTGCGGCCGCCCTTGCCGAGGCCCGCGCAGTTGACGGTGATGCGCAGCGGGGCCTGTGCGGCGGCGGTGGCCACGGCGCGGGCGGCGTCGTCGGCACTGCGCACGTCACCGGCCACGAAGTGACATGAGGCGGCGCTGCCGCCGGGGACGCGCTCGCCGAGCTCCTTGGCGACCTGCTCGCCGTTGGAGGTGGGCAGGTCGAGCAGGACGACGTGGGCGCCCTGCTCGACCAGGCGCTTGGCGGTGGCGAGGCCGAGGCCCGACGCGCCACCGGTGACGACGGCAGAGACTCCGTTGATCTGCATGGTGTGGATTCCGTTCCTGGATGGGGTGCAGAGAGGGGCTCGGTGGGGCTTGGCGGTTCAGAGGCCGATGGACTTGGCGATGATGGTCTTCATGACCTCGCTGGTGCCGCCGTAGATGCGCATGACGCGGGTGTCGGCGTAGAGGCGGGCGATCGGGTACTCGAGCATGTAGCCGTAACCGCCGTGGAGCTGGAGACACTTGTCGATGACGCGGCCGGCGGTCTCGGTGCACAGGAGCTTGGCCATGGCGGCGTAGTCCGCGGACAGCTCGCCCCGCGCGTCGCGTTCCAGGGCCTCGTACGCCATGAGCCGGGCGGCCTCGACCTCGGTGGCGCACTCGGCGAGGACGAACTTGGTGTTCTGGAAGGACGCCACCGGCTTGCCGAAGACCTCGCGGCCTTGGGTGTACTCCTTGGCGAACCGCACGGCGGCGTCGGCCGCGGCGGCCGCCTGTACGGCGATGACGAGGCGCTCGCGGGCCAGGTTGCGGCCCAGGCAGGAGAAGCCCTCGCCCTCCTCGCCGAGCAGGTTCTCGACCGGCACCTTGACGTCGGTGAAGGACAGTTCCGCGGTGTCGGAGGCGTGCAGGCCGATCTTGTCGAGGCTGCGGCCGACGGCGAAGCCCTCGCTCGTGGCGTCCACGACCAGGATCGACAGGCCCTTGCGGCGGTTGCCGGCGGGGGCGGGTGAGGTGCGGCAGACCACGAGGACCAGGTCGCACTGGGTGCCACCGGTGATGAAGGTCTTGGCGCCATTGAGGACGTAGTGCGTGCCGTCCTCCGACAGCACCGCCTTCGTCTGGATGCCGGCCAGGTCCGAGCCGGTACCGGGCTCGGTCATCGCGATCGACAGCATGATGTCGCCGGATGCACAGCCGGGGACCCACCGCCGCTTCTGCTCCTCGGTCCCGAAGTGCAGCAGGTACGGCACGATGATGTTGGCGTGCGTCATCGCGGTGCCGACGGTGGCTCCGGCGCGTGCGACCTCCTCGGCGAACACGGCACCGAAGTGGTGGCCGGTCTCGGCGCCGCCGCCGTACTCCTCGGGCACCTCGATGCCGAGGATGCCCAGCTCGCCGAGCTTGCGGTAGAAGTCGCGCGACACGGCCTTCGCGGCCACCCAGTCCTGCAGGTGCGGAACCGCCTCCTTGGCGAGGAAGTCCCGGACCACCTGCCGGAACGCCTCGTGCTCCTCGTTGAAAACCGTGCGCGGCATGACTGCCTCTCCCTTGATCGCGGGTTAGCCAGTTTTCACTTTCACGCGCGTTTCCGCTGCTGTCAAGGCACTGACGATCGTGAGGATCACCTGGACAGCGAGGTTAGCTTGGAATAACTTGTTGCTACATCGCGCCTGCTCGCGACCACCCCCTCCCTCTCCGCCCCTCCCCCTCCCCCAGGAGCAGCCCATGCGTGACGCAGTCATCGTCGACGCCGTGCGTACCCCCGTCGGCAAGCGCGGCGGTTCCCTCTCCGGCATCCACGCCGTCGACCTCTCCGCCCATGTCCTGACGGCCCTGGCCGAACGCAACGGCCTCGACCCCGCCACCGTCGACGACGTCGTCTGGGGCACGGTCTCCCAGGTCGGCGAGCAGGCCGGCGTCGTCGGCAGGTTCGCCGCGCTCGCCGCGGGCTGGCCCGAGTCCGTGCCCGGCGTCTCCGTCTCCCGCGCCTGCGGCTCCTCCCAGCAGTCCGTGCACTTCGCCGCGGGCCTGGTCACGGCCGGCCAGTACGACATCGCCGTCGCCGGTGGCGTCGAGTCGATGAGCCGGGTGCCGATGGGCTCGGCCCGCAGCGTCCCGGCGGCCGGCAAGGCGTACGGCCCGCTGGTCCTCAACCGCTACTTCCCGGGCGGCGACGGCGAGTTCGACCAGGGGGTCGGCGCCGAACTGATCGCCGAGCAGTACGGCTTCACCCGGACCCAGCTCGACCAGCACGCCCTGGACTCGCACGAGCGCGCCGCCCGCGCCGTCGACGAGGGCCGCTTCACCACGCAGATCACGCCCGTCACGGTCACCGCCGAGGACGGCACCACGCGCGTCTTCGACACCGACGAGGGCGTCCGGCGCGGCTCGACCCTGGAGAAGCTCGCGGGCCTCAAGACGCCGTTCAAGGCGGACGGCGTGGTCAGCGCGGGCAACTCCTCGCAGATTTCGGACGGCGCCGCCGCGCTCCTGATCACCACGAGCGAGATCGCGCGGCAGAACGGCTGGACCCCCATCGCCCGCGTGCACACGGCGGTACTCGCCGGCGCCGACCCGGTCACCATGGCCCTCGGCCCCGCGCCTGCCACCGCGAAGGCCCTCAAGCGCTCCGGCCTCTCCATCGGCGACATCGGCGCGTTCGAGATCAACGAGGCGTTCGCCCCGGTCACCCTGGCCTGGCTCAAGGAGACCGGCGCCGACTACTCGCTCATGAACCCGCTCGGCGGCGCCATGGCCATCGGCCACCCGCTCGGCGGCTCCGGCGCCCGCCTGATGACGACGCTGGTGCACCACATGCGTGACAACAACATCCGCTACGGCCTCCAGGCGATGTGCGAGGCGGGCGGCATGGCGAACGCGACGATTCTCGAACTGTTCTGACCCGTCCGGGAGTTCAGCCCGGAGAAGAGCAACCCGGAGGAGAGGAAGGGGAGGGGCGGCCTGCGGGCCGCTCCTCCCCTTCCTCGATCCCGCCGTCAGCCCTTCGGGGCGAGGGCGTCGATCGTGGACGCGTCCAGGCCGACCTCCTTCAGGACGTCACGCGTGTGTGCGCCGACGACCGGCGCGGGCTGCGGCATGGGCGCCGGAGTGCCCTGGAAACGAGGGGCGGGCGCCGGCTGGAGCAGGCCGTTGTCGGTGTAGTACGTGCCGCGGGCCACGTTGTGCGGATGGGTCGCGGCCTCCGTCAGGCCGCACACCGGTGTGACGCAGGACTGCGTACCGTCGAAGGCCTTGGTCCATTCCTCGCGGGTGCGCTCCGCGAAGACCCGGGCGAGCCGCTCCCCCATCGCGGGCCAGGCGGCCCGGTCGTGCTGCTCGGCGAACAGAGGGTCGTCGGCGAGGCCCAGGACCTCCCGGAGCACCGCGTAGAACTGCGGCTCGACGCTGCCGACGGCCATGAACCCGCCGTCGGAGGTGCGGTAGGTGCGGTAGAAGGGCGCGCCCCCGTCGAAGAGATTGACGCCACGTGCGTCCTCCCAGCGACCGACCGCCAACAGGCCGTGAATCAGGGCGAGCTGGACGGCGGTGCCGTCGGTCATGGCGGCGTCGACGACCTGACCCTCGCCGGTGCGGGCCGCGCTGACCAGGGCGGTCGTGATGCCCAGGGCGAGCAGCATCCCGCCGCCGCCCATGTCGCCGAAGAGGTTCAGTGGGACGGGCGGGTTCTCATCGGCGGCGCCGAGCGCGCCCAACGCCCCTGCCACAGCGATGTAGTTGATGTCGTGACCGGGGGCCTGGGCCAGCGGCCCGTCCTGGCCCCAGCCGGTCATGCGGCCGTAGACCAGCTTGGGGTTACGGGCCAGGCAGGCCTCCGGGCCGAGGCCCAGGCGCTCGGCGACGCCGGGACGGAAACCCTCGATGAGCGCGTCGGCGCTGTCGACGACGGCGAGGACGGCCTCGACGCCCGCCGGGTCCTTGAGGTCGAGGGCGACCGAGCGGCGGCCCCGGTGCAGGATCGGGTGTTTGGAGGCGGCACCGGCCTCGGCGGGGCGGTCGACGCGGATGACCTCGGCGCCCTGGTCGGCGAGGAGCATGCCGGCGAAGGGTCCCGGGCCGATGCCGCCGAGCTCGACGACACGGATACCGGCCAGCGGGCCCGCGGAGGGTGGGGTGGACGTGGTCGATGTGGCGGAGGCGGGTGCGATGGTCATGGAGGGCGGCTCTCTCGGGCGGCGGGAACGGGGAACGCGGGCGGCGAGCATCGGGAATCGGGAACCACGGATGCGGCACGGCCGCCCTGCCAGGGGTGGGGCAGGGCGGCCGGAGTGCGCCGGGCCGGCCCGCCGGGGGTGATCGGGCGGCCGGGCACGTCTGGGCGGACCTAGAGACCCAGGTCCTTCGCGATGATCGTCTTCATGACCTCGCTGGTACCGCCGTAGATGCGGGAGACGCGGGTGTCCGCGTACAGGCGGGCGATCGGGTACTCGAGCATGTAGCCGTAACCACCGTGCAGCTGGAGGCACTTGTCGATGACGCGGCCCGCGACCTCGGTGCAGAACAGCTTGATCTTCGCGGCGTCGGCGGGCGACAGCTCGTGCCGGTCGTCGAGTTCGATGCCCTTGTCGACCATGGCCTGGGCGGCCTCGACCTCGGCGGCGCACTCGGCGAGCACGAACTTGGTGTTCTGGAAGGCGGCCACCGGCTTGCCGAAGACCTGCCGTTCCTGGACGTACGCCGTGGCGAACCGAATCGCGGCGCTCGCGGCGGCGACGCCGCCGACGCCGATGGAGAGGCGCTCGCGGGCGAGATTGTTGCCCAGGTAGGAGAAGCCCTTGCCGACCTCTCCGAGGACGTTCGCCACCGGCACCTTGACGTCGGTGAAGGAGAGTTCGGAGGTGTCCGAGGCGCGCAGGCCGATCTTGTCCAGCTTGCGGCCGTACGCGAAGCCCTCACTGTCCGTCGGCACGACGAGCAGGGTCAGACCGGAGCGGCGGTCCTCTGCCGTAGGAGCGGAGGTGCGGGCCACGACGACGCACAGCTCGGAGTTGAGGGCTCCGGTGATGAAGGTCTTCGCGCCGTTGAGGACGTAGTGCGTGCCGTCGTCGGACAGTTCGGCCCTCGTGCGGATGCCCGCGAGGTCGGATCCGGTCCCGGGCTCGGTCATGGCGATACACAGGGTGATCGCGCCACTGGCGATGCCCGGCAGCCAGCGCTTCTTCTGCTCCTCGTCGGCGATGTTGAGCAGGTACGGCAGGACGATGCCGGTGGTGACGGTGTAGTGGCCGAAGGAGACGGCGGCTCGCGCGCACTCCTCGGTGATCACCGTCTGGTACTTGTAGCTGGTCTCGCCCGGGCCGTCGTACTCCTCGGGGATGCCGAAGCCCATCACCCCGAGTTCGCCGAGCTTGTGGAACAGCTCGCGCGGGACGCGGTTGTCCTTCTCCCACTCCTCGTAGTGCGGGGACACCTCCTTGGCGATGAAGTCCCGGACGACGGACCGGAACGCCTCATGGTCCTCGTTGTAGACAGTACGCTTCATATGTCGTCACTCCTAAGTTATCGCTCATTCACTTTCTTGCCAGTCTTGCCTGATGTCAAGGTATGTATGAGTGCGAGTGATGGTTTTCGATGCGTATCGTTTGCCTCACCTGCTCCATCTACCCCGTCGCCTCCGTCGGCCGTCACGACACCGCGGCCAGCTTCGCCGCGTCCCGATCGGGGTGGACGAGAAGGAGCGCGGCCACGGCCCCGATGATCATCGTGATCCCGAGGACCAGGAAGCCGTCCCCGTAACCCGCCGCTGCGGACTTCCCGGCGTCGACCAGCCTGCCGATCACCAGCGGTGCCACGACCCCACCGAGGCTGTAGACGGCGGCGATGATCCCGAACACGGTGGAGCGCTGTTTCGCCGGCGCGACATCGGCGAGACCCGCGAAGGCGACGCCGTACCCGGCGGAGTTCAGGCACGCGCCGATCACGAGCAGCGTCATCTGCGGTACCCCACGATCCAGCGAGGAGAAGGCGACGGTGCACACCCCGGAAATCAGGACCATCGCGGCGGGAAGGATGCCGCGGGCGACCCTGTTCCCGACCCCTCTCTTGGTCAGCACGCCGGAGAGCACTCCGACCAGGATGACGGCGACCGCGGATCCCAGATAGGGCAACACAACGAGCCGGCCCGCGGTGGTCGCGTCGTAGCCGAGGCCCTCGCGCAGATAGAGCGGCAGCCAGCTGACACCGACGGACGTGTTGGCGTACGCGACGAAGAACAGGAGGGCCATGCCGATCAGCGTTCCCGTGGAGAAGAGGCGTCGCAGCGGCACCCGCTCGGGGAGCACCGTCGCCGCCGCCCGGTGATCGGCGGCCCGCGCACCCTCGGGTCCGGAGTCCCCGCCGAGCAGCCACAGCACCGCGAAGACCGCGCCGAACGCCGCAAGGACCCCGAAGGCCGCGTGCCAGGAGTACGTCTCGATGACCCAGGTCAGCAGGGGTGCCGCGATCAGCGGGCCGACCCCGGCGCCGGCGATGACGAGCGAGCTGGGCACGCTCCGCCGGTGCGCGGGGAACCACGAGTGCGCCACCTGCATCGCCAGCGCGACGGTCGGCCCCTCGGCGAAGCCGAGCAGCACCCGGCACGCGATGATCGTGGTGAAGCCGACCTGGGCGGTCATGGGCGCGAGGCTGAGCGCCCACACCGCGGCGATACCGGCCAGCAGCCAGCGCGCCCGCACCTTGCCCCCGAGCCAGCCGCCGAGCACGGAACCGACGGCGAAGAGCCAGAAGAAGCTGCTCTGGACAACGCCGAACTGGGAGCCGTCCAGGCCCAGTTCCTTCTTCATACCCACGCCGGACAGGGCCACGACGACCTTGTCCGCGAAGTTGACGAGCATCAGGCAGACGAGCAGGGCCAGGACGTACCACGCCCTGCGCTGCACGGCGGGCGCACGGGACCCGGACGCGGTCACCGACGGCGGGCCGGGCACTTCTTGTCGATCGACGGCCATGACGGCCCTCCCTGATCCACGGGCTGATGTGAGCAGGAAGTGAAACAGCTCTAACCATGTCATGCAATGGATCGAGCGCAGATTCACTGGCATCAAGGGGGTAGGAGGAACGGCAGTAAGTTCTGCCTAACGCTCCACCGTCCGGTCCACTTGTTGATCACGGCGTCGCCCGGATGTTGTACCTTTGCCGAAATGGACGACGGCGAGGGGCGAACCGGGATGCAGACGGAAGCGTCGGGACGGACGACCGCGCGCAGACCCCCGGACCGCAAGGCCCGGATCGTCGCCGCCGCGTCCGGTCTCTTCCGCGAGCGCGGCTACCACAACGTCTCGGTGGCCGATGTCGCGGCCGAGGTCGGCATCACCGCCCCGGCCCTCTACCGGCACTTCCGCGGCAAGCCCGACCTGCTGCTCCACGTCGTGGACGCCACGGTCAGCGCGATCTCGGTGTCCCTCGCCGCGGCCCCGGACCTGGACACCTATCTCCGCACGTCCGCGAACGAGACCATGGACCGGCGCGGCTCGGCCGTCCTGTGGCAGCGCGAGGCCAGGCACCTGCCGGAGGACCGCCGCAAGGAACAGCGCCGCGCCCTCACGGACGTCGCCGACCGGATCGCCACCCTGATCGGCACCGAGCGCCCGGACCTCGACGAGCCCGACCGGCAACTCCTCGCCTGGTCCGTCCTGTCGGTCTTCGGCTCCATCTCATGGCACCGCACCTCGCTGCCCCGCCGCCGTTTCGAAGAACTCCTCCACCGGCTCGCCCACGCCGCCGCGCACTGCCCCCTCGGGACGAACACCGGCGCCGAGGCGGGAACTGCGGCGGGCGGATACGCAGGCCTCGCGGTCTCCCGGCGCGAGGAGATCCTCGTCGAGGCGATCCGCCTCTTCGACGAGCGGGGCTTCCAGTCCGTGAGCACCGACGACATCGGCGAGGCCGCCGGAGCGACCGGCCCCAGCATCTACAAGCACTTCCCCACCAAGACCGACCTGCTCGTGGCCGCCGTGCTGCGCGGCGGCGAACAGCGCCGCGCGGGCACGGCACAGGCACTCGCCAAGCCCGGCACCCCGTGTCAGACCCTCGACCGGCTGCTGCGCTCGTACATCGAATTCGCCCTGAGTCAGAGCCACTTGATCGGCCTGCTGATCGGCGAACTGGACCAGCTCCCCGAGAAGGAGCGCAAGGCGGCCCGGCAGAATCAGCGGGAGTACCTGGCGCTGTGGGTGCGGCTGCTCGACGAGGTGCGCCCCGGACTCGACACCGCCGAGGCCAGGATCGTCGTCACCGCGGTGCTGACAGTCATCGACAACGCGGCCCGGACGGGCTCCGCGGGCGACCGCACGGACCTCGCCGACCGCCTCGCCGAACTCGGCACGGCACTGCTCCTGAGCGAGAACCCGCCCGCATAGGTTCGTGGCCGGCAGACCGCCCCCTGGTTGCCTCCCGCGACAGGGAAGCTACTCTTGCCGACGTACCGGACACGGGGTGCCCCGAACGAGGGCTGAGATCACACCCGTCGAACCTGAACCAGTTAGCACTGGCGGAGGGATGTCAGCCAATGTCGTTGCCCCATGCCCCGAGCAGCACCCGGGCCACCGGACCGCGCTCCGTCTTCGACGGGCGGATGCCCGCGGCGCCCGGTGACCTGCGGGTCGAGGCGCGCGGTATCGCGCCGGTCCCCGAGAGCCACCGCTACGGCGGCGCCGGGCGCCTGTTCACCGTGTGGTTCGCCCCGAACCTGACCATGACCGGCGTCTTCACCGGCACGGTCGGCATCGCACTCGGCCTGGACTTCGCCACCGCGCTGGCCGCCGTCGTCATCGGCACCCTCGTCGGCGCCGTGCCCACCGCGTATCTCGGTACGTGGGGCAGCGCGACCGGCGCGGGGCAGCTCCCGCTGGCGCGGCTCGCGTTCGGCCGGGCCGTCGCGGTGCCCGGCGTCCTGCAGTGGCTGTCGTCGGTCGCCTGGGACGCGCTGATCGGCCTGTTCGGCGGTGACGCGCTCGCCCGGCTGTGCGGCTGGCCGTTCTGGGTCGGCGTGCTCGTGATGATGCTGGCGCAGGGCGCGCTGGGCGTGCTCGGCTACGAGGCCGTCCACCGGCTGCAGAAGCTGATGACCTTCGTCCTGGCCGCCGCCTTCGTGGTCCTCGCCGTCAAGCTTCTCGACGGTGTCCATCCGGTCACCAACGGGGCCGCGCACGGCGCCGACCAGGCCGGCGCGTTCGTCCTCACCAGCACGATCGCGCTCAGCCTGTCCCTGTCCTGGGCCCCCTACGCCAGCGACTTCAGCCGCTACCTTCCGGCGGCCACGTCCCGTAATCGCATGTTCTGGTTCACACTCCTCGGCGTCACTGTCTCCTTCGTCGCCGTCCAGGCGCTCGGGCTGTGGGGCGCCTCCGTGTTCACCGACCAGACCGCGCGCGGGGTCGACGAGCTCCTCGGCGGGGGCGTTCTCGGCTCGTTCGGGCTGCTCGCCGTGGCGCTGGCGGCCCTGTGCAGCAACGCCATGAACGACTACAGCGGCTCGCTGGCCCTGCAGACGATCGGCGTCCGGATCCCGCGGCCGCTCGCGGCGGCGCTCGCCGCGGTGCTCGGCTTCCCGCTGGTGCTGTGGATGCACGCCGCCGACACCGC
This sequence comes from Streptomyces sp. NPDC045026, assembly GCF_056432625.1. Classification (NCBI taxonomy): domain Bacteria; kingdom Bacillati; phylum Actinomycetota; class Actinomycetes; order Kitasatosporales; family Streptomycetaceae; genus Streptomyces; species Streptomyces sp. NPDC045026. The sequence goes on along the minus strand of NZ_JBWKIS010000001.1, from coordinate 398,660 downwards.
GGCCCGCTTCCAGAACGTGCTGCTGTTCGTCGGCTACTGGATCCCCGGCTTCGTCGCGGTCGTCGCCGTCGACTGGTTCGCCCGCGCCAGGGCCCGGGGCGGCGCGCCGGTCGACCTGGCCGCCGAGAGCGCCAGGCCGCAGCCCTGGTGGCCCGGACTCCTCGCCTTCGTCGCCGCCTTCGCCGCGGCGGTCCCGTTCATGGACAGCGGCCTGTACGTGGGCCCGGTCGCGAAGGCCCTGCACGGCGCCGACCTCGCGTACTACGTGGCCTTCGTCGCCGCGCTCGTCGTGTACGCGCCCCTGAGGCTGCGTCGCCCGGCCACCGACGCCCCCACCGCACCGTACGAGGAGGCCCGCACATGACCGTGCCCGCGAGCAGCGGACGTGTCGCGCCGCCGCGCGTCCTGACCGTCGCCGGATCGGACTCGGGCGGCGGCGCCGGGATCCAGGCCGACCTCAAGACGATGCTGGCGCTCGGCGCCCACGGCATGAGCGTCCTGACGGCCGTCACCGCACAGAACTCCCTCGGGGTCCAGGGCGCGTGGGAGCTCCCCGTCGACGCGGTGCGCGCGCAGTACCGCAGCGTCGTGGACGACATCGGCGTCCAGGCGGTCAAGACCGGGATGCTCTCGTCGCCGGTGCTCGTGGAGGCGGTGGCCGAACTGCTCGCCGGCACGGACGCCCCCGTGGTCGTGGACCCGGTGAGCGTGTCCAAGCACGGTGATCCGCTGCTCGCCGAGGACGCGCTGGACGCCGTACGCACGAAGCTGCTGCCGGTCGCGACGGTGGCCACGCCGAATCTGGACGAGGTGGCACAGCTGACCGGCCTCGCCGTCACGGACGACGCCGGCATGCGCCGGGCCGCGGCACGGCTCCTGTCGTTCGGCCCGCGCTGGGTGGTCGTCAAGGGCGGCCATCTGCCGGGGGCGGCCGTGGACCTGCTCACCGACGGCACGCAGGAACACTGGCTGCGCGCTCCCCGCCACGACAACCGGCACACGCACGGCACGGGTTGCACCCTGGCGTCGGCCGTCGCCGTGGGCCTCGCCCAAGGCCTGCCCGTGCCGGAGTCGGTCCGCCGGGCGAAGGAATACGTCACGGGGGCGATCGCCGCCGGGTTCGCGCTGGGGTCGGGCATCGGCCCGGTCGACCACGGGTGGCGCCTGCCGGGCGACCGGTCCGACGTCGGGCGACAGGAGTAGCTCCGCCGGGGGCCACGTGCCGGGCGCAACACGCCCACCTGCATACATTCAGGGCCCGACGTGCGTGTCCGCCCTGCCGTCCACTTGACTGTTGCCATGACCACCCTGCCCCGCCAGCCTCAACAGGCCCCGCCGTCCGGCCACATGATCGTGTGCGGTGGTGACGCGCTCGCCGAGCGGCTCGCCGCCGAACTGCGCGCTGTCTACGGCGAACGGGTCACCGTCGTCGTGCCCTCCGTCCGCGTCACGAGACAGGGATCAGGGCCGGCCGGACGGGCGCGCGCGGCAGCCCTGCTCTCGCGGATGCAGGCGGTCGTGAACCGTACGGTGTCCGCCGTGGCCGACGACGGCGTTCCGCCGCCGCGCGTCCTGGAGGCACCCGAACTGGACGAGCAGGCGCTGGCCGACGCGGGCGTGGCCGACGCCGCCGCACTGGCCCTCGTACACGGCGACGACGAGACGAACATCCGGGCCGCCTTGGCCGCCCGCCGTCTCAACCCCCAACTGCGCCTGGTCATCCGGCTCTACAACCGCAAGCTCGGCCAGCACCTGGAACACCTCCTCGACCAGGCCGCCGCGCTCTCCGCACCCGGCGTCGACCCCGAAGCACTGGACACCACCACGACCGTCCTGTCCGACGCCGACACCGCCGCGCCCGCGCTCGCGGCCACCGCCGTCGCCGGTACCAGCAAGGTCGTCCAGGCCGACGGACTCCTGCTGCGCGCCGTGGAGCGCACCCCGCCGGGCCGGGGCGAGGTCGCCGACCCCGGCCTGTGCACCCTCGCCCTGCTGTCCGCGACCGCGAACGACCCGGCAGGCGCCGAGGGTTCGGACATGGGCGGCGCGGAGGGCCCGCTGCTGCTGCCCGACGAGCGTACGGTCGCCGCGGCCACCGGGCGCGGCACCGTGGTCCTGGAAGCCGTCTCCCCCGCCGTCGCCGCTCCCAACGGCCGTGCGACCAGCCGCCGTATGCCTCTCGGCTCGCTCTTCTCCCGCCGGCTGCGCTGGTCCCTCGCCGGTCTCGTCTCGAGCGTCCTCGGCCTGGCCGTGGCGTCCTGGGCCACCACCGGCGACCATCCGCTGCACGCCGGATACCTCACGCTCCTCGACCTGTTCGCCATCGACGACCCCGCGATCGGGGAGCCGCTCGCCCGCCAGCTCCTCCAACTCCTCACGGGGCTCGCCGGACTGCTCCTCCTGCCCGTGCTCCTCGCGGCCGTCCTAGAAGCCCTCGGCACCTTCCGCACGGCGTCGGCGCTGCGCCGGCCGCCCCGCGGTCTGTCCGGCCACGTCGTGCTCCTCGGCCTGGGCAAGATCGGCACCCGTGTCCTGGCCCGCCTGCGTGAACTCGGCATCCCGGTCGTCTGCGTGGAGGAGGACCCGGAGGCACGCGGCGTCGCCCTCGCCCGCCGCCTGCGCGTACCGACCGTCATCGGCGACGTCACGCAGGAAGGCGTACTGGAAGCCGCCAAGGTGCACCGCGCCCACGCCCTGCTCGCCCTCACCAGCAGCGACATCACCAACCTCGAAGCCGCGCTGCATGCGCGCTCGGTCAAGCCCGACCTGCGGGTGGCGCTGCGCCTGTTCGACGACGGGTTCGCGACGGCCGTCTACCGCACGCTCCGCTCGGCGCACCCCCTGGCCCTGACCCGCAGCCGAAGCGTCTCCACCCTCGCCGCGCCCGCGTTCGCCGGAGCCATGATGGGCCGCCAGATCCTCGGCGCCATCCCCGTCGAGCGCAGTGTCCTGCTCTTCGCCGCCCTCGATGTGGCGGGGCATCCGCGGCTGGACGGCCGGACCGTCGCCGACTCGTTCCGGGCCGGTTCCTGGCGGGTGATCGCGCTCGACGCCACGGAGCCCGGCGAGCGGCGCCCCGATCTGGCCGCGTCCCCCGCTGACGACGACCCCGACCGCCCCACCGGCCTGGTCTGGGACCTTCACCCCGGGTACGTGCTGCGTTCCGAGGACCGCGTGGTGGTGGCCGCCACGCGCCAGGGCCTGGCGGAACTCCTGCGGCACGGCCCCCTGGCCCGCACCCGCGGGGCCGGCTCCCAGGAGGTGTCCGGCTCGGTGTGATCACCGCCTCGCGCCTTCCGTGCGCGCTGCCCGGCCAAGTGTGATCATCGGCTCTCCGCGCGCCTTATCCTTGTTCCCGCCACACCCCTCCCGCTCGTCCTCGCGCTCGCGCGGGGCGAAGTACGTTCCGTGGCAACCAAATTGACGGGGCAGTCTTTCAAGGGTGGTGCGCAGGTTGTTGCTGGCGGATCGGTACCGGTTGCACAAGACGATAGGCCGCGGCGGCATGGGTGAGGTGTGGCAGGCGACCGACGAGATGCTCGGCCGGCCCGTGGCCGTGAAGCTGCTCATCGCCCAGGACTCGGATCCGTCGGCGGCGGCCAGGTTCCGTATGGAGGCGCAGACTTCGGCGTCGCTCAGCCATCCGCACGTGGTGGGTGTCTACGACTTCGGTTCCTGGGAGCACCGTTTCTATCTCGTCATGGAACTCGTCGAGGGCGGCAGCCTGGCCCACGAGACCGCGGGGGGCGCGCGGCTGACGCCGGAGCGGGTGGCGGACATCGCGGCAGGCGCGGCAGGCGGTCTCGCGGCCGCCCACCGCCAGGGCGTGGTGCACCGGGACATCAAGCCGGGCAATCTGCTGCGCACCCCCGACGGCACGGTCAAGCTGGGTGACTTCGGCATCGCCCGCTTCCTCGACGATCCCGCCGCCGGGCTCACCACCACCGGGCAGATCGTCGGCACGGGCCTGTATCTGGCGCCCGAGCGTGCCCTCGGCAAGAACGCGGGCCCGGCGTCCGACGTGTACTCGCTGGGCTGCGTGCTCTATCAACTCCTCACGGGGAACCCGCCGTTCCAGGCCGACACCGCGACGGGCCTGCTCTACCAGCATGTGGACGCGGCTCCGGTGGCCCCGGGCCGGCTCGGCGTCCAGCTGCCTCCGTCGTTCGAGAACTATCTGCTCGGCCTGCTGGCCAAGCAGCCGGAGGACCGGCCGACGGCCCAGGAGGTCGCGGACTGGTTCCGTTCGGGGGCCTGGCAGGGCCGCCCCGAACCCCTCCCGGAGCCGGTGCCGGTGGCCCCTGCGCCGTCGCCCGCTCCGCACCTTCACGCCGCCCCGGAGATCCGGACCACGGCGACGACCTACCAGCTCCCGTCGTCCGGGCGGGCGGCGCGCCGCGGGGCGGGGCGGGGCCGGAGCGGTGGCGTCATGGAGGCGGCGAGACGCAGACCGAGAATCATCGCGGCCATCGCCGCGGCCGCTCTCTTCTTCGCGTCCCTCCTGATCGGCATGGCGTGGTTCGCCCCGGACGACAGCGTCACGACCACACCTTCGGGCGCCTCCACGCCCTCCGCGCCCGCGCCCTGACGGGGGCCCGTTACCGCGGGGCGCGCTGCGACGATGATGGGGTGCGCCACCCTTCGACCGACCACCATGGAGCTCCCGTGCACAGCCGATCCTGGGCCGAACTCGCCGTCCACCGCAGCCGCGTACGCGGTTGTCTCCTCGGCGGCGCGATCGGTGACGCGCTCGGGTACCCCGTCGAGTTCCTCTCCCTCGACGCGATCCGCGCCACGCACGGTGCTGCCGGAGTCACCGGCCTGGTGTCCGACGCCGACGGTGTGAGGGGCCGGGTCAGCGACGACACCCAGATGACCCTGTTCACCGCCGAGGGGCATCTGCGGGGGTACTGCCGCACCCGGGACCGGGGCATCGGCGGCGCGGAGGCGGCCATCGTGCACGACGCGTACCTGCGGTGGCTGGAGACGCAGAACCATCCCGGGCCGCTGCCCGAAGAGGACCTGCGCCACCGCATCGGGTGGCTGCGGCACGAGCCCTGGCTGTACGCGCGCCGCGCGCCCGGCAACGCCTGCCTGAGCGGCGTCGGAGCGGGGTTCACCCCCGACCCGTACGGCACACCCACCGGCGAGCCGGGGCCGGTGAACCCGAACTCCAAGGGCTGCGGCGCCGTCATGCGCTCCGCGCCCTTCGGCCTGACCGGTCTCGGTGCCCGCCGGTCCTTCGAACTCGCCGCCCAGTGCGCCCAGATCACGCACGGCCACCCCACCGGCTATCTCGCCGCCGGTGCGTTCGCCGCCCTCATCAGCCACATCGTGGACGGCGAGTCCCTGGAGGGCGCGGTGCTGCGGACCCTGCGTCTGCTCTCCGGCTACCGGGGCCACGAGGAGACCACGGCCGCGCTGAGCCGGGCCGTCGCGCTCGCCGAGGAGGACGGCGAGGCGACCCCCGAGAGGGTGGAGACGCTCGGCGCCGGATGGGTCGCGGAGGAGGCCCTCGCCATCGGGGTGTACGCGGCGATGGCCCGCCCCCGGCCGCAGACCTTCCACGTCGGCAAGGAGGGCACGGTGTGCGACCCGAAGCCGCCGCGCACACCCATCGAGGCTGCGTTCCTGCTCTCGGTCAACCACTCGGGCGACAGCGACTCCACGGGCTCCGTGTGCGGCAACGTCCTCGGCGCGCTGCACGGCGACGTACACCTCCCGCACCACTGGCTGACCGAGATCGAGGGACGCACCGCCGTCGCACGGCTCGGCGACGACATCGCGGCCGAGATCCGGCCCGGCGAGAAGCGTCCCTGGAACTACTGACGCCGAGGCCCACGCCTGCCGGCCAGCACCGCCCGCTCCTTGGCCGCGCGCACCGAGGCCGACAGCCCTTCGATGTCGTACGCCCCGTGGTGGCGCTGTCCGTTGACGAAGAACGTGGGTGTTCCCGAGACCTGGCTGAGGTCGGCCGACTCGACGTCCTCGGCTACCCGCCCGACTCCGGCGTGCGCCCGCAGGTCCTTGTGGAACCGGTCGGTGTCCAGGCCGAGTTCACCCGCGTACCTCAGAAGGTCGGCGGCCCGCAGGGCTTCCTGGTGGGTGAACAGCAGGTCGTGCATCTCCCAGTACGCGCCCTGCTCTCCCGCCGCCTCGGCCGCCTCCGCGGCGAGCTGGGCCTGCGGGTGCACGTCGTTGAGGGGCAGGTGCCGCCACACGTAGCGGATGTCGCCGAACCCGGCGAGCAGTTCACGCACGACGGGTTCGGCCTGTCCGCAGTAGGGGCACTCGAAGTCGCCGTACTCGACGACCGTCACGGGCGCATCGCGTGGTCCGCGCACGTGGTCGCGGTCCGGGTCGACCGGCACGGCCAGATCGATGACGCCCTCGGCCGTTCCGAGGAGTGCCCTCATCCGGGTGGGGCGGGGCAGGATCGCGATGACCCAGGAGACCAGCCAGGTCAACAGGAACGCGCCGGCCACCGCGCTGAGGATGCCGATCTTCGCCTCGGTCAGCTGGTCGCCGTCGAAGGCGAGGGTGGAGATCAGCAGGGCCACCGTGAACCCGACGCCCGCGATGGCTCCCCCGGCCGCGGTGGCGCCCCAGCCGACGGGCGGGCGCAGCCGGCCGTGGCTGAGCCGGGTCGTCAGCCAGGAGGCGCCGACGATGCCGAGGGGCTTGCCCAGGACGTAGCCGATGAGGATGCCCAGGGTGATCGGCGAGGTGAACGCGCGGGCCAGTTCGCCGCCGTTGATCTCGATGCCCGCGTTGGCGAGGGCGAACACCGGCACGATCACATAGCTGGTCCACGGGTGGTAGAGGCGCTGCAGCCGCTCGTTGGGGGAGAGTGCCGACGCGAGACCGATACGGACCGACCGCTCCAGATCGGGCGTCGGCTGCTCGCGGAAGAGCCGGAACAGTCCGCTCGCCCGCTCCAGAGCGGTACGGCTCGCGGGGTACGCGGAGGTCAGCAGCCCCATGGCGAGGCCGGTCACGACGGGGTCCACCCCCGACTCCAGCAGCGCCACCCAGGTCGCGACGGCCAGGACCGCGTAGACCCAGCCTCGCCGGGTGCCGGTGGCCCCGACCAGCAGGATCACACCGAACAGGCCGAGTGCCACCAGCAGGGCGGGGACGTCGATGTCGCCGCTGTAGGCGACGGCGATGATGATCAGCGCCACGAAGTCGTCGACGACGGCCACGGTCAGGATGAAGATGCGCAGCCCGTCGGGCAGCCGGTTGCCGAGCAGGGCCAGCATGCCGAGGGCGAACGCCGTGTCGGTCGACATCGCCGCGCCCCAGCCGTGGGCCGTGCTCTGTCCGGCGTTGACGGCCAGGTAGACGGCGACGGGGACGAGCATGCCGCTGAGTCCCGCGATGAAGGGCAGGGTGACGCGCCGGCGTTCGCGGAGCTCCCCCATGTCGAACTCGCGCCGCGCCTCCAGGCCGACCACGAAGAAGAACATCGTCATCAGGCCGCTGTTGACCCATTCCCGCAGTTCCAGCGACACTCCGGCGGAACCGACCCGCACGGAGAGGTGCGTCCCCCAGAAATCCTCGTACGTGCCGGGGCCGATGTTCACCCAGGCCAGTGCCGCGAGCGCCGCGACGAGCAGCACGGAGGCGCTGCCGGTCTCGGTGCGCAGAAAATCGCGCAGCGGCGTGCGCAGGTCCTCGCCGCTCGTCGTCTGCTCGTCGAACCCCGAGCTCATCGGCGGCATTCCCGTCTCTCGATGGCCCGCGCGCGGACCTGGCCGGCGGCTCCCCGGGCGAGCGCCCGAGCGCGGTGAGACGGTAGTGGACGGGCGGCGGCACGGGCGGTTCGACACGGCGACCATGTTCGAGTGCCCGCTCAGCAGGGCGGGCACTCGAACGGTCCGGGTGACCTCAGCCGAGGCCGACCGCGAAGACGTGCAGGTTGCCGTTGTCGGGCAGCGTCACGCTCTTGATGTGCTTCCCCTCCGGTACGTCGAAGGGCTTGGTGGCGAAGACGTACGCGGCGGGCCCGGTGCCTCCTGACTGGTTGCGGTGGTCGGTGCGGGCCACGGTCGTGTTGCCGAAGACGGGATCCGTCCCGCCGCCCGGCAGGGTCCAGTCACCGAACGACAGATCCGCGGTGGCGGTGGAGCCGTCGGTGAAGGTCACGGTGGCGCTGCCGCGCTGGTCGCTGTGTGTCGCCGAGCCCACGAACAGCAGCTTCCCGGCGTCCTCGGCCCGGTCCGCCAGGTCGATGCGCTGACCCGCGGCGACGACGTTGTCGGGGCGCCCCTGGGGCGCGGCGGGCCACACGAAGGACGTGCCCGCCACCTCGACGCGCGTGCCGCCCTTGAGACCGGCGGCCGCAAGGCCCTGACGGGAGTAGGTGTTGCCGTCGCCGTCGTAGTCGCCCTGGCCTCGGTCGGCGTCGTCGGAGGAACCGGTGTTGTCGTACGCGGTGGCCAGGCCGCCCTCGGGAGCGACGAGCACGAACACGGAGAGCTGCAGGGGCTTGTCCCCCGCCGCCTTCCCACGGACCGTCACCGGGATCTCGTAGTAGCCCTCGGCCGTGCCGGCCGTGGCCTTCACGGACAGGGCGAGCTCGCCCGCGCCGGTCTTCGGGTCGAGGCCGAGCTGCCCGCCCGCGGGCGAGACGGTCAGTCCTTCGGGGGCCTTCGCGGTGACGGTCAGCGCCTTGTCGTGGCCGGCCAGACGCTGACCATGGACGGTGACCTTCGCCGCGTCGCCGCCGGGGACGGCCGACGCCGCGTTGGGCGTCGCGCTCGCGAGGAAGGAACGCTCGCCCGAACGGTAGGAGGGCGGCGCGGCCTTGGCTGACGTCGCCCAGGTCTTGTCCGGGGTGTTCGACAGCGTGAAGTCGAGGCGCGCGCCGTCCTTCACCGCGGACTGCGGGAGATAGGTGCGCTCCCAGGTGCGGCCGTCGAGCGCGAGCCCGTGCACGTACGGCGCGTCGGCGGACGCCTGCGGAGCGTGGATGTCGAGATCCCGTCCCTTGCCGGGAAGATCGAGGACGGCGCGCTCGAAGAGCGGGCTGTGCACGGCGAGATCCGGGGTGCCGGGTGTCGACGGGTACAGGCCGAGCGCGGCCCACACGTACCAGGAGGACTGGGCTCCGAGGTCGTCGTTGCCGGGCTCGCCGTCGGGAGTCGGGCTGAAGAGGGTGGTGGCGACGTCCCGCACGGCCTTCTGCGTCTTCCACGGCATGCCCAGGTGGTTGTACACCCACGGCACACCGAAGTTGACCTCGTTGCCGGCCCACATGTAGGGCTCGTTCGGACCCGCGTTCAGCTTCGTGAAGAAGGTGTCGAGGCGTTCGGCGGCGGCGTCGCGCCCGCCCATGGCCGCGATGAGGCCCGCGGTGTTCTGCGGGACGAGCCAGTTGTACTGTGCCGCGTTGCCCTCGTCGAAGCCGTCCTGGCCGAACTTGCCCGGGGGCGGCGGCTGGTAGGCCGGGCCGTCCGGGAAGCGGCCGTCCTCGCCGCGCGGCTGGAGGTAGCCGGTGGCGGGGTTGAGGATGTTCTGCCAGTTCTGGCCCCTGCGGGTGAAGGTGGCGGCGGTGTCCTTGTCACCCGTGGCCTTCGCGAGCTGCGCGATGGCGAAGTCGTCGATCGCCCACTCCAGGGTGACCGAGCCGCCCACGCGCTGATGGTCGCCGCGCGAGGCGTCGTTGTTGGGCATGTAGCCGCGCTCGACGTACTCGCCGATCCCGGGCCGCTCCGTGTACGCACCCGGGGTGTCGTCCACCGAAGTGGCGCCCTTGACCAGGTACTTCAGCGCCTTCTTGAGGTCGAAGTCGCGGGCGCCGAAGGCGTACAGGTTGGCGATGAGGGGGACGGAGTTGTCGCCCGTCATCTGGCCGGTGTAGTCGTTGGCAAGGGGCCAGCGCGGCCACCAGCCGCCCTGTTCCGCGTCGTTGACGAGGGACTGCGCCATGTCACTGGCCTGCTTCGGCCACAGCATCGCCTGCAGGGGTGCCAGCGAGCGGTAGGTGTCCCAGTCGGAGAAGTTGGCGTACTGGTTGTGCCCCGCGGGCAGCGTGCGCACCTTGTCGTCGAAGCCGATGTAGCGTCCGTCGGCGTCGTTGAAGGTGTTCGGGTGCATCAGCGAGTGGTACAGCGCGGTGTAGAACGTCTTCAGTTCACCGGTGTCGCGTCCGGCGACGCGGATCTTGCCGAGGGTGTCGGCCCACTGGTCGCGGGTCTGCTTGTGCAGGGCGTCCAGGCTCCAGCCGGGCACCTCGGCCGCCATGTTGGCCTCGGCGCCGTCCACGGACACGTACGACATGGAGATCTTGGCCCGCACCGTGCGCGAGTCGGCCGTCCCGAAGGTGAGGTAGGCGCCCGCCTTGGGGGCGTCCACCGTGTCGGTTTCCTTGGAGACGGTCTTGCCGTCCCAGGTGCCGTGGGCGGTGAAGGGGCGGTCGAACGTGATCGCGTAGTGGACCGTGTACTCGTTGCCCTTGCCGCAGAAGTTGCCGGTCGTCGCCGACCCGGTGACCTGCCGGTCGCCGACGACGCGCAGGTCGGCGCGCTTGTTGCCGGAGAGGCTGGCGCCGCCCTTCACCAGCACCTGGGCCGCGTCCGCCCCTTCGGGGAACGTGAACTGCGCCAGTCCCGTACGTGTGGTGGCGGCCAGTTCGGCCCGCACCTTCGAGTCCCCCAGCGTGACCGCGTAGTAGCCGGGTTCGGCCGTCTCGTCGTCGTGCGAGAAGGACTCGGTCCGGTCCCACGGAGCCGATCCGACGTCTCCGGTCACGGGCAGGATCGGCACGTCGCCGAAGGCGGTGCAGCCGACCGAGGCGTGGTCGAGGCTGAAGCCGCGGATCTTGTCGCTGTGGTACTGGTAACCGGCGTACGAGCCCGCCGTGTCCGGCGAGAACTGCATCATGCCGAACGGGGCGGACGGGCCGGGGAAGTTGTTGATCTCACCGACGCTCTCGCCGCCGCGGCCCGTGCCGATGAGCGGGTCCACATAAGAGGCAGGATCGTCCACCAGGGACGGCTTCGCGGCGGTGGCAAGGGAGTTGGATGACGTGGACAACGTTGTCCTAGCTGCTGACAACGTTGTCGAAGCAGCCGAGGCCACCGACGACGCCCCCATCAACAACCCGGCCGCCAGCGCGGCGGCCACCGCGCTGCGGACTCTACGACTTCTCGGACGTGTCACACATGCCTCCGTGGAGTAAAAGCGGCTCAGCCACCACACACTCCGGGAGCGGGTGCCGTTCGGTCAAGAGGCGTGCGGTGATTGCCTCTTGAGCCGCCGGAACTCCTCCCACCTGGCGTTCCTGTCGAGCTACCTGGCGTTCCTGTCGAGCTTGAGGGCGTTGGCCCAGAGCGTGGTGGACGTCTCGACCAGCTCGTCGAGGGTGTCGTCCTCACCGAGCCCGTACGCGTAGTAGGCCATGCGGCTCACCATGCCCGAGAGCGCCCGCGCCGCCATGAGGGGGTCGAGGTCACGGTCCGCGAGCCCGCGGTCCTGGAGGTCCTTGATGGCGCGCGCGTTGCGGTCGGCGAACGCGCGGCTCCGGCGCCGGCGCACCTCCCGGAACCCTGCGTCGCCGGCCGCGACCTGATCGAGGATCAGCATGAGCTTCGCGTTGCGCTTGTACGCCTCGAAGTAGGCCCGGTTGCTGGCCTCGATCACGCCGATGGGTGAGCTGTCCTCGGGGTCGAGGCGCGGCATGCCCGGGTGCAGCATGTCGTCCTGGGCGACTTCGAGCACCGCCTGGAAGATCTCCTCCTTGCCGGCGAAGTACGTGTAGAAGGTGCCGGTCGAGCAGGCGGCCTCGGCGGTGATGTCGGTGAGGCGCGAGTCCAGATAGCCGTCCCGTTCGAACACGACGCGGGCCGCGGCCACGAGTGCGGCGCGGGTCCGGGCGCCGCGCGCGGTGGCGGGGGGTTCGCGCAGGGCGGAGGTGTCCGCGAGCGAGGGGATGTCCTCCCCGTCGGGTCCGTGGCCACGCGTGGTCATATCGTGGGGCCTTCCTGTGTGCTGGCTCGTGCTGCTCACGTGAGTGCTCGCCGGCGCCGCACACCAGGCGCCGCTCGCCCGGCTGCGCACACCTGCGTGCCCACCCGTGGTGCCCGCCGGTACGGGAGCGAGGCGATCTTCGCACACCCGCGTGCGCCGATCGCCTCCGTCTCTCCTTGGGCCCGGCAGGGCGCCGCACCGTGCCGCGCGGTCAGCGGGTGCGGCCCCACTGCGGTTCCCGGCGGCGCAGTTCCCGCATCGCGATGGTGCGCTTGTGGACCTCGTCGGGGCCGTCGGCGAGGCGCAGGGTGCGCAGGTGCGCGTACATGCTGGCGAGCGGGAAGTCGTCGGAGACGCCGCCCCCGCCGTGCACCTGGATGGCCCGGTCGACCACCTTCAGGGCGACCTCAGGTGCGGCCACCTTGATCGCGGCGATCTCGGTGCGCGCGTGCCGGTTCCCCACGGTGTCCATGAGGTGGGCGGCCTTGAGCGTGAGCAGCCGGACCATGTCGATCTCGATGCGGGACTCGGCGATCCAGTCCTGCACGTTGGCGCGGTTCGCGACGGGCTCGCCGAAGGTCGTACGCGCCTGGGCCCGGTCGATCATCAGGTCGAGGGCACGCTCGGCCATGCCGACCGCGCGCATGCAGTGGTGGATGCGGCCGGGGCCGAGCCGCGCCTGGCTGATCATGAAGCCGTCGCCCTCCCCGGCGAGCAGCGCGGTCACCGGCACCCGGACGTTCTCGAAGACGACCTCGGCGTGCCCTTCGCGGTCCTTGTATCCGAAGACCGGGAGGTTGCGCAGCACCGTGACACCGGGGGTGTCGATCGGCACGACCATCATGCTCTGCTGACGGTGCGTCGCGGCTTCCGGCTCCGTCTTGCCCATCACGATGAGCACCTTGCAGTTCTTGTGCAGGGCGTTGGAGGTCCACCACTTGCGTCCGTTGAGGACGTAGTCGTCGCCGTCACGCTCCATGCGGAGCTGGATGTTGGTGGCGTCGGAGCTCGCCACGGCGGGCTCGGTCATCGCGAAGGCGGAGGCTATCTCGCCGTCGAGGAGCGGCTTGAGCCACTTCTCCTTGTGCTCGTCGGTGCCGAAGAGGGTGAGCACCTCCATGTTGCCGGTGTCCGGCGCGTTGCAGTTGGTGGCCTCGGGGGCCAAGTGCGCGCTGCGGCCCATGATTTCGGCGAGCGGGGCGTACTCGAGGTTGGTGAGGCCGGGGCCCCACTCGGGGTGCGGGTGGAAGAGGTTCCACAGGCCGCGCTTCTTGGCGTCCGCCTTGAGCTCTTCGAGGATGGGCGGGTGGAAGTGCGGATCGCCGGACTCGGCCATCTGCGCCTCGTAGACGGACTCCGCCGGGTAGATCCGCTCGTCCATGAAGGCGAGCAGCTTCTCCTGGTACTCCTTGGCCCTGTCGGTCAGCTCGAACACGTGGTGCTCCTTACGGGGGGATGGATTTCGGGGACCGGCACGGCGAGGCCTAACGGGACCCGGCGTCGGACTGCGCGTCCGACCGCGTTGCCTGTGTCGCTCGTGCCGCCACGCCGAGACGCAGCAGCGACCTCAACTCCTGGGCGGTCGCGGCCGCTTCGCGGTGGACGATGCCGGCGAGGCCGGCGCGTCGTGCCGCGACGATGTTGTGTTCGAGGTCGTCGACCATGACGGTCTCGGCGGGCTCGGTGCCAAGTCGCTCGCACGCGATGGCGTACGCCCGCCGGGACGGTTTGCGTACGCCGATCTCGCCGGAGATCACCACGGCGTCGAACATGGACTCCAGGTCGAAGCCCGCGTAGCAGTCGTCGCCCAGAGAGTTCGAGAGAAGGCCTACGCGGTGTCCCGCGTTCCGTACTTCGGCGACGAGGTCGAGCATCGCCCGGTCGGGGCGCAGTTCGGTCTGCATCAGGGACAGGAGTCCAGGCCCCTGGACTTCGGCTCCGTGTGCGCGCAGCCGCTCGGCGAAGCCGTCCTCGAAGTCACGCTGGCCGATCCGGCCTTCTTCGTGGTCGACGAGGAGGGCGCCGGAGCGCTCGTCCTTCGCTAGCAGGCGGAGCGGAAGCCGTGGATCGACGCCGAGCGCGCGGCCGAAGGCCTCGAACGCCTCGTACACGCTGGTGGTCAGCACTCCCCCGAAGTCGAAGAGGACGGCGCTGATTCGGGTGCTCAAGAGACAGCCTCCTGGTCGCGGGTTCGGGAAGCATGCGCAACGTACCTGAACCCGGACTCAACTTCAATGACTCCCTCTGCGCCCGACCACCTCAGGGCATGCGCGAAACCCGGACATCCCACGCGTGTCGCCCCGGCTCACCGGCCCTCTCGGGTGAAGGTGACCGGACAGCCGACCACCCGCCCCTCGCTCTTGCCCCCTTCCCCCAGCACAGGCGCCCCACGGATACCCCCGAGGATCCCGTCATGAACACCCGCCACACCCTCCGCCGCTCCGGCCGCACCCTCAGCCGTGGCGCCGCCCGGCCCAACGTGCTGTTCGGCGGCGTCTACGGAGCCGTCCTCGCCAGTTCCATGGTCGCCGCGCTCGCCCAGTACGGGCGCACGTCGCGTGCGGACCGCATGTACGACGCCAAGTGGCTCCTGATCACCGCGGTCGCCTCGGCCCTGGCCCACGGATACGCGCACCTCATCGCCCGGCGCGCGGACGAGACCCACCACGGGGCGTTCACGGCGGTGCGGGCGCTCGCCGAGGAGTGGCCGCTGCTCCTCGCCACCCTGCCGACGCTCGTGATGCTCTTCGGAGCGGGCTTCGGCTGGTGGAACTACTCGGGGATCGAGTACGTCGCCCTCGGCTTCAATGTCGCCCTGCTCTTCGCCTGGGGCCTGACGGCGGCCCGCGTCAGCGGCCGGACATGGGCCCGGTCGCTGTACCTCGGCGTGGGCGATGCGCTGCTCGGCCTGATCGTCGTCGTGGCCAACGCGCTGATCAAGTAGCCGGCCGGCCGCGGCAAGGGGCGTGTGTGTCAGGGCGTGGCGTGCGCGGCCATGACGTGCTTGATCCGCGTGTAGTCGTCGAAGCCGTAGCGACTCAGGTCGCGGCCGATGCCCGACTGCTTGTATCCGCCGTGGGGCATCTCGGCGAGGACCACCTGGTGGCAGTTGAGCCAGACGCAGCCGAAGTCGAGTTCGGTGCTCAGCCGCATGGCGCGGCCCAGATCGGCGGTCCAGACGCTGGAGGCGAGGCCGAAGTCGACGCCGTTGGCCAGGGCGACGGCCTCCTCCTCGGTGTCGAAGGGCTGGACGGTGACCACGGGGCCGAAGATCTCGCCCTGCACCACGTCGTCGTCCTGCCGGACGCCGGAGACGACGGTGGGCGGGAAGAAGTAGCCGGGGCGGTCGAGGCGCCGGCCCCCTGTCTCTACGTGGGCGTGCTCGGGGAGCGCCGCGATGACGGACTCGACGCGTGCGGCGTGGGCGGCGCTGTTGAGGGGGCCGTAGAAGGCGTCCTCGTCCGGCGCGCCGGTCGCCGTGTCGCGTGCTGCGTCGACGAGCGCCGTCAACAGGGCGTCGTGGGACGCGCGTTGGACCAGGATCCGGGTGACAGCGGTGCAGTCCTGACCGCCGTTGAAGAAGGCTGCGTCGGCGAGGGCGCGGGCCGTGCGGACGGGGTCGACGTCGGCGAAGACGACGGCCGGGGCCTTGCCGCCCAGCTCCAGGTGCACGTTCTTGACCTCGCGGGACGCCTCGGCCATGACCTCGGAGCCGGCCCTGGTGCTGCCGGTGATGGCCACCATGTCCACGCCCGCGTGGGCGACGAGCGCGCGTCCGGTGTCCCGGTCGCCGCACACGATGTTGACGACGCCCGGCGGGAAGACGCGCGCGGCGAGTTCACCGAGCAGGACGGTCGACCAGGGTGTGGTGTCGGACGGCTTGAGGACCACGGTGTTGCCCGCGGCGAGCGCGGGGCCGAGCTTCCACACGGCCATCATCAGCGGATAGTTCCACGGGGTGACCTGGGCGACCACGCCCACGGCCTCGCGGCGGACGTACGAGGTATGGCCCTGCGCGTACTCGCCCGCGGCGACGCCCTCCAGAACACGGGCAGCGCCCGCGAAGAAGCGCAACTGGTCCGCGCCGCGGCCGACTTCGAGGGTGCGGGTCGCCTCGCGCGGCTTGCCGGTGCTGCGCACCTCCGCGTCGACCAGCTCGTCCGCGTGGGCGGTCACGAGGTCGGCGAGGCGCAGGAGGGCCTCCTGCCGCTGCGCCGGGGTGCTGCGGCGCCAGGCGGGCAGGGCGCGCCGTGCGGCGGCCACGGCCGCGTCCACGTGCGCGGCGGACGAGCGGGGCGCGGTGCCGTAGACCTCTCCGGTGGCGGGGTCGGTCAGCTCCATGCGGTCCGCGACCTCGGTAATGCGGCCGTCGACGATGTTGTGCAAGGTCAGGTCAGACATGGCAGCTCTCCTTGCGCAGGGAGGCGACGGTGACACCGGGGGCGAGACGCCCGTCGGTCACCTTCAGCTCGATGAGGGCGGCCCTGCCGCTGTCGAGGGACCGCTGGAGCGCGGGCCCGAACTCGTCCGTGACGGTGACGGTTTCGCCGTGGGCGCCGAAGGCGCGGGCGTACGCGGCGAAGTCGGGGTTGCCGAGGGCGGTGCCGCTGACCCGCCCCGGGTAGGTCTGTTCCTGGTGCTGGCGGATGGTGCCGTATGTGGCGTTGTTCAGCACGATGATCAGAGGCTTGGCGCCCTCGGCCACGGCGGTGGCGAGTTCCTGACCGTTCATCAGGAAGCAGCCGTCGCCCGCGACGGAGACGACCCGGCGGTCCGGATCGTGGATCGCGGCGGTCACGGCCGCGGGGACGCCGTATCCCATGGACCCGTTGCGCGGGGCGATTTGGCGTCTGCCGTCGCGGTAGGTGAGGAAGCGCTGCGCCCAGATGGCGTGGTTGCCGGCGCCGAAGGTGATGACGGCGTCCGCGGGGAGCCGGTCGTCGAGGGCGGCGAAGACCGTGGCGAGGTCGAGCGGGTCCTCCTCCGGGACCGGGGTGCGGAACGCCAGATGTGCGGCCCTGTCCTGCTTGGTCCGCACGGCCCAGGACAGGGGCCCGCGGGGGCGCAGGGTGCGCACCGCGTCCGCGAAGGCCTCGGGGGCGGCGAGCAGGGTGAGTGCGGCCGGGTACAGGGCGCCCGGCGGCTGCGGTTCGGGCAGCACCTGGACGAGTCGCGGTCCCGTGCCGTCGGCGGGGAGCAGCGTGAATCCGTCGGTCGCGACGTCACCCGGCGCGGTCCCGACGGCCAGCAGCAGGTCGGCCTCGCGCACCCGCTGCGCGAGCGCGTCGTCGCGTCCGTAGCCGAGCGGGCCGACGTACACCTCGGACTCGTTGTCGATGAGGTCCTGGCAGCGGAAGTCCACCGCCACGGGCAAGGACCACGTCTCGGCCCAGTCGCGTACGGCGGCGCGGGCGTCCGGGGTCCAGCGGGCGCCGCCGAGGAGCAGGATGGGTCGTTCGGCGGCCGTCAACAACCCTTCCAGGGAGGCGAGTTCGGCCGGGGTCACGCCGCCGCCGGGTACGGGCAGCGGGGTGGCGTCGGCGACGCGCACGACGTCCGTGAGCATGTCCTCCGGCAGGCCGAGGACCACGGGGCCCGGCCGGCCGCTGCTCGCGACGGCGAAGGCGCGGGCGACGTACTCGGGGATGCGCGCGGCGTCGTCGACGGTCTCGACGAGCTTGGCACTCGCGCCGAACGTGCCGCGCAGGTCGAGTTCCTGGAAGGAGGCGCGGTCGGTGTGCCCGCGCGGCACCAGGCCGATGAAGAGGAGCATCGGCGTGGCGTCCTGGTACGCGGTGTGCAGGGCGACCAGCGCGTTGGTGGCACCGGGCCCCCGGGTCGTGAAGCAGACCCCGGGGCGCCCGGTGAGCTTTCCGTGCGCCTCCGCCATGTAGGCGGCGCCGCCTTCGTGGCGGCAGACGACCATGTGGACGGGGGCGTCGTGCAGGGCGTCGAGCGCGGCGAGGTAGCTCTCGCCGGGCACGCCGTAGACGGTCTCGACGCCGTGTGCGGACAGCTGGTCGACGAGGACCTGTCCGCCGGGTCGGGCGGGGTGGTACTGGGTCATGCGGTGGCCTTCTGAGGTGCGGAGGTGTTCTCGGACGGGGTGGCGGACCGGCCGCCGAGCAGCGGGCCGGCCAGGAAGGAGCCGGCCGCGGTGCAGGCGGCGATGAGGACGAGGAGGAGGGCGACGCCCCAGGACGCGCCGTCGGTGACGCCGGTCAGCCAGGCGGCGATGAGCGGGACGAAGCCGCCGAGGACACCGGAGAGGTTGTACGACATGGCGACGGCGCTGTAGCGGAACGTCTCCGGGAACAGGCCCGTGACGACGGCGCCGATGGTGGCGTACGGGATGGAGATGACGGCGACGCCGAGCGTCACACCGAGGATGACGAGGGCGGTCTGCCCCGTGTCGACGAGCCGGAAGACCGGGAAGGCGACCAGGACGGACAGCACACCGCCGACGGCGCACACCTTCCACGGGCCGACGCGGTCCGCGATCCGGCCGCCGATGTAGATCACGACCATCTCGGCCACGGCGGCAAGGAGCGTGGCGTTCAGCATCACGGACTTCGCGACGCCCAGTTGTTCGGTGCCGTACGAGATCATGAACGTGGTCAGCAGGAAGAAGCCGCCGATGCCGAGGAAGGCCGCGAGCACGCTGATGATCATGCGGCCCCAGGTCTTGCGGAAGGCCTCGATGAGGGGTGCGGGCGTGGGGCCGTTCTTCTCGGCGTCCTCGGTCATGGCGCGGAAGACCGGGGACTCCTCGATGCGCAGGCGCAGGTAGAGCGCGAAGACGAGCAGGCCGAAGGCGGCGAGGAACGGGATGCGCCAGCCCCACGCGTAGAAGGCGTCGTCGGGCAGCAGACCGACCAGGGCGAACGCGCCGCTGGAGAGCAAGGTGCCGACGGGTGAGCCGAGTTGGGGCACCGCCGAGTAGGTGCCGTGCTTCTCCCTGGGCGTGTGTTCCAGGGTCAGGAGCATCGCGCCGCTCCACTCCCCGCCGACCGAGATGCCCTGCACGAAGCGGAGTACGGCCAGCAGGACCGGGGCCCAGATGCCGATGGTGTCGTACGACGGGAGGAGGCCGATGCAGCCGGTGGCGACGCCCATCATGACGACCGTGATGATCAGCGCGGCCTTGCGTCCGTAGCGGTCGCCGATGTGCCCGAAGACCGCGGCGCCGATGGGCCGGGCCGCGAAGCCGACGGCGAAGGTCACGAAGGAGGCGATGGTCGCCGTCGTGGCGTCGAGCGAGGGGAAGAACAGTTTGTTGAAGACGAGCGCGGCCGCGGTGCCGTAGAGGAAGTAGTCGTACCACTCGAGGGCGGTGCCGATGAACGCGGCGGACAGGAGGCGCTTGATGTCGGCGGTGCCGGCAACGGTGCGGCCTGTTGGTGGCGTCGTGCTGTTGGAGCTCACGGAATCTCCCGGGGACGGGACCGCCTGCGCGGTCGGGGGACGGTGGAGCGGGGAGCGTGCCTCAGGCGGAGGCGGTCAGGCGGAGTGGCAGTCAGGCGGGGGCGGTCATGCCGAGCGGGTCGTGGGCGGCGGTGCCGCCGACGGAGGTGGCCAGGATCCGGATCGCGCCGATGCGGTCCGGCGAGATGCGGGTGGGGTCGGCGTCCAGGACGGTGAAGTCGGCCAGGTGACCGGGACGGAGGACGCCCTTGCGATCGCCGTGGCCCGTGGCGTGCGCGGAGCCGGCGGTCCAGGCACGCAGCGCGGCGAGCGCCGTGACGCTCTCGTCCGCGCCATAGGCCGCGCCGGTCTCGGTGAGGCGTTCCACCATGGACTGCATCGCGGGCAGCGGGGCGCCGGGAGCGACCGGCCGGTCGGAGCTGCCCGGCACGACGATGCCCAGGTCGAGCAGGGAACGCAGCCGGTACGACCACTCGGTGCGCTGCGGACCGAGTGCCGCCGCCATGGCGTCCCCGAACGCGTACAGGAAGTTGTGCTGCGGCACGGGTACGGCGCCCAGTTCGGCGAAACGGGCGAGCTGGTCGGGGCGTACGACTCCGGCGTGCTCGATGCGGTGCCGCACGTCGGGGCGTGGGTGGGCCCGTTGGGCGCGGGCGAAGGTGTCGAGTGCGAGGTCGACGGCCCGGTCGCCGATGGCGTGGGCCGCAACGGTCCAGCCGGCCCGGTGGGCGGCCACCACGGTGTCGGCCATCGCCTCGGGGTCGCCCTGGAAGTAGCCGGTGGCGGACGTGTCGTGGGGGCAGCCGCAGAACGGTTCGGTGACGGCGGCGGTGCGGCCGAGCAGCGAACCGTCGAGGAAGATCTTTACGGGGCCCAGCGAGAGCCGGTCGTCGCCGAAGCCGGTGCGCATGCCGAGGTCGAGGCCGAGGGTGATGGCGTCGTCGGCGTGGGCGGTGAGCGGGTGCAGCACGTCGGAGGCGGCCATCACCTGGGCTCGGGTGTGCAACTGGCCGCTGTCGAGGGCGAGTTGGTATGCAGCGAGCTCCACGGGGCTGTGCCCGATCCAGCCGCCGCCGATGCCCGCCTCGGTGAAGCTGGTGATGCCCTCGGCGAGGTAGTGGCGGGTGGCGGCGCCGATGGCGTCGGCGAGGGTGGCCACGGGATACGGCAGCACCTGGCGTTGGACGAGCTGCTGCGCGGTCTCTTCGAGGAGTCCGTCGGGCCGCCCGTCCGCGTCCCGGCCGACGACGCCGCCGGTGGGGTCGGCGAACCCGTCGGCCAGCGCTCCGGCCTTCTCCAGGACAGGTGAGTTGACGACGCAGGCGTGTCCGGAGGTGTGCTTGAGCCACACCGGGCGGCCGCCCGCGGCGCGGTCGAGTGCGTCGCGGTGCGGCTGGACGCCGCCGAGTTTGTGGTGGTCGAGCCCGGCGCCGATGACCCATGCGTCCCGCGCGAGCCCTTCCGCGTGGTCGGCGACGGCGGCGTACACCTCGTCCACCGACCGGGCCTTGGACACGTCGAGTTGGGAGAGCGTGAGGCCGAACCACGCGGTGTGGCAGTGGGCGTCGTTGAAGCCGGGGACGAGGGTGGCGCCGCCCGCGTCCAGGACGCGCCGGGCGGGCAGGGCCTCGACGTCTTCGTCGAGTCCCGCGATCCTGCCGTGCAGGACGCCCAGGGTACGGGCGGTGGGCCGGTGGTCGTCGAGGGTGAGGATGCGCGCGTTGCGCACCAGCAGATCGAGGAGCATGGGGTGGGTACGTCCCTCAGGCGAAGTGGTGCAGTTGGGCGAGGGGCAGTTCGGTGACGGCATCGGTCCCGGTGGGGACGTCGTCGACCAGGACGGGAGCGGGCTCGCGCGGCACGTGGACGCGCGGCGTGGCGGTGTTGTGCAGCATGTCGGCCCGGGTCAGGCCGCGTGCGCCGGCGATCGGCGCGTACTGCAGACCTTGCGGGAGCGCGGCGCGGGCGGCTCGGTCCTCCAGTGCGGCCTGCGCGACGAAGATCCGGGACAGGCGTGCGGGGGCGTCGCCGAGTGCTCCGAAGTAGGGGCGGTAGGTGCGGGGCTGGGTGAGGCGGGTGGAGCCGGAGCCCGATCCGGTGTTGCCCCAGGCCACGAAGCCGCCCTTGACGACGAGTTCGGGCTTGGTGCCGAACCAGGCGGGGTGCCACAGGACGAGGTCGGCCATGCGGCCCGGCTGGAGCGAGCCGACCTCGTGGGCCAGGCCGTGCGCGATCGCCGGGTTCAGGGT
This sequence comes from Streptomyces sp. NPDC045026, assembly GCF_056432625.1. Taxonomy (NCBI): domain Bacteria; kingdom Bacillati; phylum Actinomycetota; class Actinomycetes; order Kitasatosporales; family Streptomycetaceae; genus Streptomyces; species Streptomyces sp. NPDC045026. Next base: position 377,013 of record NZ_JBWKIS010000001.1, on the reverse strand, counting down.
GATCTTCGCCAGATAGCGCAACGCCCGCGCGTTGGCCGGGTGTTCCACTCCCCCGCCGCCGTTCGCGAGGGCCTGCACATGCGCGAGCTGCCAGGTCCTGCGTACGGTCTCGGCCATCCGGCCCATGCCCATGGAGTCGGAGTTGACGATGCTGATCGCGCCCAGGTCGTGCAGGGCGTTCTCGGCGGCGATGGCGTGGCCGCGGATACGGCCCTTGGAGATCTCGATGTCGCTGGGCGAGTGGTGGTTCTGCCGGTGGACGGTCATCGTCATCGGGAACAGCTCGCCGACGGTGTTGCCGGTGTACGGAACCGTCGGGGTGGTCGACGAGGGAAGCACGTTGGGTTCGGAGAGGATCTCCAGGAGGTCGGGGTGACCGCCGCCGCCCTCCACGTGGTAGGCGTGCACGGTACGGCCGCGGGTGGCGCCGATGGTGTCGCGCAGATAGCCGGACTCGTTCATGGAGTCGGTGTGCATGGCGACGGGCAGGTCCGCCTGTTCCGCGGCGCCCAGGCACGTCTCGATGATGCGCGGGGTGGCGCCGAAGTCCTCATGGATCTTGAAGCCGCCGGCCCCTGCCAGTACGGATTCGTCGAGCAGGGCGCGCGAGGTGGAGGAACCGCGGGCGAGGAAGGCGATGTTGAGCGGGGTGCCGCGCCAGGACGCCATCAGGGTGTGCAGGTTGTGCGCCGGGTTGCAGCCGATCTCCCACACGCCGCCGAGGCCCATGCCGACGAGCGTGGTGACTCCGGCGGAGAGCGCGGCGGGCGCCACCTCGGGCGAGGAGAGGTGGACATGGCTGTCCACGATGCCTGGCGTGGCGATCAGGCCCTCGCCCGGGATGACCGAGGTGTGGGAGTCGATGGCGAAGTCGACGTCCATGACATCCGGGTTGCCGACGCCGCCGACGGCGACGATCCGGCCGTCCTTGATACCGATGTCGGTCTTGCGGACGCCCAGCACCGGGTCCATCAGGACCACTCCCGCGACCACCATGTCGAGCGCGGAGTCACGTGCGGAGCGCGGCGACGCCAGCAGTCCGTCGCGCACCGTCTTGCCGCAGCCGCCGAGCAGCTCGTCGCCCGGTGTGCCGTCGTCCTGTTCCACCTCGACCCACAGGCAGGTGTCGCCGAGTCGGATCCGGTCGCCGGTCGTGGGCCCGTAGAGAGCGTTGTACGTGCGGCGGTCGACCTGTGTCATGACGCCTCCTCATGGTGTGCCGTCACCACGTCGACTTCTCGTACGGCGCCGGGTTCGAAGGACAGAGCGGTGCCCGCCGGGATGTCGAGCCGCATGCCCGCGGCGGCCTCGCGGTCGAGGTCCAGGGCCGCGTTCGCCTCGGCGAGCGGGTAGTGCGAGGACAGGTAGACGGTGCGGTCACCGTTGTTGCGGACGGTCAGGCGGGAGCGGAGCCTGCCGGTGTTGATCACGACCGGGTCGGGTGCGGTGCGGACCGCTCCCGGCCCGGGGCCGCCACTCCCGCCCGTGGTGGGGATCGGGTGGTCGATCGCCACCAAGGACGTACCGCTCGGGAACAGGGCCTCGACCTGGATCGTGGTGACCATCTGCGGCACCCCCTCCATGACGTCGTCCTCCGTGAGGACCTTGCGGCCCGCCGCGATCACTTCGTCGAGACTCAGGCCGTCCCAGGCGGCTTCGAGAACCTCGTCGCAGATCAGGGCGATCGCCTCCGGCGCGTTCAGCCGGCGCCCGCGCGCCCTGCGGCGGCGCGCCAGTTCCGCGACGGTGAACAGCTGGATCCGCTCCAGCTCGCGAGGGGTCATATGCACAGCTACCCGGCCCTCCAAGCAGTGGAATTCCGGCCACGACCTGCCGGACACTCCAAGAATTCACGGGGTGTGGCGCGAAGCCAACGTTGATTTGGCGCCGATGGGACGGCCAAGATTGTGCACATGAACAGTGAGCCCGTCCTCTTCCCGCCTCCGGATCCCCGGGTCACCGAGCTGGCCCGGCGCTGCCTCGAAGACATCGACAGCCTCGTCGGCCTCTGGGTGGAGTGCGTACGCCCGGTCCGTGCCTCCTACGCGGACCGCGTCTCGGAGGAGGACTTCCGCGCCACGGCCTGGCAGGCGTTCGAGTACCTGCTGCGCAAGGTCGCCTGTCTGCCTCTGCCCGCGCACCTCGCCACGGTCTCCGAAGAGATCGGGGAGAGGCGCGCCCGGCAGGGTGTCCCCCTGGACTCCCTCCTCGCGGCGGCGCGCCTCGACTTCCGCGTGGTCTGGGCGGCTCTCGTCGACAAGGCGGGCGAGAAGGACAAGGCCGAGCTGGTGACGTCCGCGTACCACGTGTGGGAGGCCGTGGAGAAGCACGTCACCGGGATCATGACGGCGTATCAGCGCACCATCCTGGACATGGGGCGCCGCGCGGCGGACGAGCGGCGCATGTGGTTCGCCCGGCTCCTGGACAGCGAGGGCCGCAATCCGACGGTGGTACGGGACGCGGCGCTCGCTCTCGGCTTCCAGGCCGACGACCGGTTCCTGTGCGCGGTGGCGCCGCCGCAGCACGGGGCCGGGCTGCGCAGGTCCGCGGCGGCGCTGCGCACGGCGGAGGCTCCCGTCCAGTTGCAGGAGGTCGCGTCGGATCTGGTGCTCGCCGTGCAGCTGGGCCGGCGCACCACGGCGGACACCGTGCTCGCGCTGCTTCAGGAGACGCCGTGCGGGGTCGCCTCCGCCGCGGCGGGGCTTGCCTCCGTACCGCGGGCGGTGGTCCTTGCGACGGCCACGGCGCGCGTGCTGCCGGTGGACGCCGCCGGTCCACGGCGGCTCGAGGACAGCTGGCTCGATGTTCTGGTGCAGCGCGCGGAGGGCTTCGGGCGGGATCTCGCCGACGACGTCCTCAGCGGGCTGCACGCGGAAGCGGTGCCCGCCGGCGAGACGAAGCGCCTCCTCGATACCGTACGGTCGCACCTGGCCGGGACCGGGTCCGTCGCGGACACGGCGGCCGCCCTGTACTGCCATCGCAACACGATCCAGCAGCGGATCAACCGGTTCGCCGAGCTGACCGGCCGCGATGTGCGGCGCCCCGAGGACGCCGCCTTGGTGGCCCTCGCCCTGCGCGCCCGTGACCAGCACGAGAAGGACCACCGGCCATGAACAGCAAGCACGTCGCGTTCGACGACCTCGACCGCAAGATCGTCGCCGCCCTGATCGCCAACGCCAGGACGAGCTTCGCGGAGATCGGCGCGGCCATCGGCCTGTCCGCCACCGCGGTCAAGCGGCGCGCCGACCGGCTGCGCGAGAACGACGTCATCACCGGGTACACCGCCACGGTCCGGCCGGCCGCGCTCGGCTGGAGCACCGAGGCGTTCGTCGAGGTGTACTGCGACGGCGCGGCCCCGCCGCGGCGCCTGGCCGAAGTCGTGCGCAACCATCCGGAGATCACCTCCGCGATGACCGTGACGGGCGGCGCCGACGCATTGCTGCACGTCAGGGCCACGGACGTCGGTCACTTCGAGGAGGTCCTCGAACGCATCAGGGCCGAGCCGTTCGTCCGTAAGACCATCAGCTACATGGTCCTTTCCCATCTCCTGCCGGACAGTGCGGAGGCCGGCGCCCGCGAGCCGGCCCCCGACGACGCAGCGAACCTGCGCTGACATCCCCTTTTACGCAGCATTACTGCGGTCACACGCATTCAACTGACCTTGTCGAGCGTGACCGCCGCTTCCTACCGTGGAGACACCCTCTGATCGTTGTCCCGCTGGAAGCGGAGGTACCCGTCTGTGCCCAGGCGCTATCTGGTGTGCGAGCCTCGATACTTCGACGTTCAGTACGCCATCAACCCGTGGATGCGTGACGACGTGCGGGTCGACACCGCGCTCGCCATCGCGCAATGGCAGAACCTCATCGAGACCTACCGCGCGCACGGGCACACGGTGGAAACCGTGCCGCCCGTCCCGGGCCTGCCCGACATGGTGTTCGCCGCGAACTCGGCGCTCGTCGTGGCCGGCCGCGTCCTCGGTTCCCGCTTCCATGCGGAACAACGCCGCCCGGAGTCCACGGAGTACGAGACGTGGTTCAAGGCGGCGGGCTACGACGTCCACCGCCCGGAGTCGGTCTGCGAGGGCGAGGGCGATCTCGTCCCGGCGGGCCGCTATGTCCTCGCGGGCAGTGGATTCCGTACGACGCGTGCCGCGCACGACGAGGCACAGGAGTTCTTTGGCGTACCGGTCATCGGGCTCCGCCTGGTCGACCCGTACTTCTACCACCTGGACACCGCGCTGTTCGCCCTCGGCGATCCCGATGATCCCGGCGGCGGCACCGTCGCGTACTACCCGGAGGCCTTCTCGGCCGGGAGCCGCGAGGTGCTCGCGCGCCTCTTCCCGGGCGCCGTGCTCGCCACCCGCGACGACGCGATGGCCTTCGGCCTCAACTCCGTCTCCGACGGCCGCCATGTCTTCGTCGCCCCGCGGGCCACCGGGCTCATCGAGCAGCTCGCCCACCGCGGATACGTCCCCGTCCCCGTCGACCTCTCCGAGTTCCACAAGGCCGGCGGAGGCATCAAGTGCTGCACCCAGGAGATCCGTTCATGACCGTCGCCCCCGTCCAGGCCCCGCGTTCGTCGGCCGAGCTCATCAGCGCCGAGACGCCGGTGCTCGCGCACAACTACCACCCGCTGCCTGTGGTCGTCGCCCGCGCCGAGGGCACCTGGGTCGAGGACGTCGAGGGCCGCCGCTACCTCGACCTCCTCGCGGGTTACTCGGCCCTCAACTTCGGCCACCGCCACCCCGCCCTCATCGAGGCCGCCCACCGTCAGCTCGACCAGCTCACGCTGACGTCACGCGCCTTCCACAACGACCGGCTGGCAGGCTTCGCCGAGGGCCTCGCGGAGCTGACCGGGCTCGACATGGTGCTTCCGATGAACACGGGCGCCGAGGCCGTGGAGAGCGCCGTCAAGGTCGCCCGCAAGTGGGCGTACGAGGTCAAGGGCGTCCCCGCGGACCGGGCGACGATCGTCGTGGCCGGCGGCAACTTCCACGGCCGCACGACCACGATCGTCAGCTTCTCCACCGACGAGTCGGCCCGCGCCGGGTTCGGGCCGTTCACGCCGGGCTTCCGCGTGGTCCCCTACAACGACCTGGCCGCGCTGGAGGCCGCGGTCGACGAGACGACGGCGGCCGTCCTACTCGAACCCATCCAGGGCGAGGCCGGGGTGGTCATCCCGGACGACGGCTATCTCACCGGGGTGCGCGATCTGACGCGGCGGGCCGGCTGCCTGTTCATCGCCGACGAGATCCAGTCGGGGCTCGGCCGCACCGGCCGCACCCTCGCCGTCGACCACGAAGCCGTACGCCCCGACATGCTGCTCCTGGGCAAGGCGCTCGGCGGCGGCATCGTGCCGGTGTCGGCGGTCGTCGCGGGGCGGGACGTCCTGGGGGTGCTGCGGCCGGGCGAGCACGGTTCCACGTTCGGCGGGAACCCACTCTCCGCCGCGGTCGGCTCCGCCGTCGTCGACCTGCTCGCCACCGGTGAATTCCAGCGCCGTGCGGCGGATCTGGGCGAGGTGCTGCGCGCCGGGCTCGAAGGACTCACCGGCAAGGGCGTCACCGGCTTCCGGGCCCGGGGGCTGTGGGCGGGCGTCGACATCGACCCGGCCATCGGAACGGGCCGCCGGATCAGCGAACTCCTCATGGAGGAGGGCGTGTTGGTCAAGGACACCCATGGCTCCACGATCCGGCTGGCCCCGCCCCTGACCATCACCCGCGAGGAACTGGAGTCGGCGCTCGACGCGCTCGGGAGGGTGCTGGGCTAGGGTCTTTCGTTTTGGATCAGGCCGGGTCAGGGAGCGGGGGCATGGGGGTGCCCCCTGCTCGAGCGCAGTCGAGAGCTTGGGGGAGCGTGCATCGCAAGGCGGAGGAGGGAGTCGACGCGATGGGGGTCCCCCCTGCTCGAGCGAAGCCGAGAGCTTGGGGGAGTCGGGGACCGACGACGACGCAGCGAGGTGCGGTGCCAGACCCCGCGAGCCCGGCATGATCCAGACGAGAGGCCCTAGCCATGGAACGCCAGGTCACGGCCCGGCCACCGTCTGCGGGATGCTGTTGGTTAACGCGGGCCTGGTTGTATGCCCTTCGCCCCGCCGCTATACGGCGGGGCGAAGGGCTGTCAGGGGGCTGGTTCGGGTGCGGGCTCGAGGTGTGTCGGTGAGCCAGGCGTTGATGCGGATGAGGTTCAGTGCGGCGCCGGTGAGTTGATGCTGGAGGCTGGTCTTGGCCAGTCCGCGGTAGCGGGATCTGCGGAGATCGCAGGCGTGCACGGCCTGGGAGACAGTGCCTTCGACGCCAGCACGGATCTTGTAGCGGTCCTTCCACTCATCGGTCGCCTGGAGCGTGCGCGCCTGCTTGAGCACCTCGTATTCGTCGCGGGGCCTTAGGTTGATCTCCCGCTGCCGGGGCCTGGCCGAGTTGACGCATTCCCGTAGCTGGGGACAGGGCCGGCAGTCGGCCGGGGAGAACCGGACTCGCACGGTCGGCAGGCCCTCCTCGGAACGGCGCTGGGCCCATTGCGTGCTGACCGCGCCGTTCGGGCAGGTCACCTGCTGGTTGTCCCAGTCGATGGTGAACGCGTCCTGGCCGAAGGTGGCATCGCCGCGGGCATGCGGGACGGTCACCTGCTTCAGCGGACCGTGCAGGTCGACGTGGTGGTCACGGCGGGCGGCGGCTAGGGCACCACCATTGGCATAGCCCCTGTCCACCCAATGTTCGCGCGGCAGCAGCCCCCGTCGGGCGAATTCTGCATGAACCGGGGCCGCCATCCGGTCGTCGGAGACGCTGGCGACCGTCGTCACCATGCTGGTGACCAGATGCGGAGCGTCGGGGTCGCACGTCTCCGTGACATGAACCTTGTATCCGTCCCAACGGATGTCACCCTTGACGCTGTTGCGGGCCTCCAGCTCGTAGGGGCTCACCAGTCGCGTTGCACCCGGTGGCCGGTCTTTTGGGCCCCGGCGGGCCACCTCCCCGTCGACCATGTGGAAGTGCTGCACCCACACCTGCCGCAGCACCTCCGTCTCCGGCAGGGTCCGCAAGAGCGAGGGCGCCTCCTGAGCCCAGATCATCCGCAGCAGGTGCATGCCGTCGCCGCCGATCCTCCGATACACCTGGTCTCGACGGGAGCGTTCCCTGGGGAAACGGGAATCGTCTGCTCGGGTCGCGTAGTGCTTGAACCACTCCGGCCTGGCGTGCTCGCTCAACCAGCCCGGTTCGACCAGGGCCACGGCATTCAGTGCTGCACGCAGAGTTTCCTCGACCAGCCCCAGCTGGTTCAGCTCGCGCACCGCCAACAGCACATGCGTGGAGTCGGTCCGAGCACGGCCCCGCGCGGCGACCAACCCCCGGTCTCGAGCTGCTATCAGTACGGTGTCCAGGATCCCGCGGCCCTCATCTGCCTCGACAAGCCGGTCACGGAACTCCGAGAGCACCGAGAAGTCGAAGCCGCAGTCAGCCAGCTCCAAGCCCAGTGCGTACTTCCAGTCGATGCGAGCCCGGACCGCCTCCGCGGCCTGTCGGTCGGTCAGTGACTCCACGAACTGCAGCACCAGCACCATCGCCAGCCGGCCCGGCGACCAGGCGGGCCTCCCACGCACCGGGAACAGGCCGGCGAACTGCTCGTCGCTGAACAACTGCCCCAACTCGTCTCTCAGCCGGATCGCCAGGCATCCTTTCGGAAACGCAGCTCGCGCCACCCTCATGGTCTCCGCCGGGATTTCCCCAGACCCCTTCGGCTGCATCGACATCCGCACCCACCCCACACGAAAACGTCGGCCTTCAAGACCACAACCGGATCTTGAAGGCCGACGTCACGCACAAGGCCGATTAACCAACAGCATCCCGTCTGCGGTGGCCGGGCCGTGACCTCGGGCTTAGCGTGGGAAGGGCCGCTCTCCCCGATCGAAATTGGTGTGTGTCGTCATGGCCGACAAGCCGACTGTCGTTCTGGTCCACGGGTTCTGGGGCGGCGCCGCCCACTGGGCCAAGGTCATCGTGGACCTGCACAACCGCGGCTTCCGCTCCCTGCACGCGGTGGAGAACCCCCTGACCTCCCTGGCGGACGACGCCGAACGCACCCGCAAGATGGTCAAGCAGGTGGACGGTCCCGTGCTCCTGGTGGGGCACTCGTACGGCGGCGCCGTCATCACGGAGGCGGGCGACCTGCCGAACGTGACAGGCCTCGTCTACGTCGCCGCGTTCGCGCCCGACGCGGGCGAGAGCCCTGGACAGATCAGCCAGGAACTGGCTCCCGCGGCGATCGAGAACCTCGCACCCGACTCCGACGGCTACTTGTGGATCAAGCAGGACAAGTTCCACGAGAGCTTCTGCCAGGACCTGCCCGCGGACGAGGCCCTCGTCATGGCCGTCACTCAAAAGGCACCCCTGGCCTCGACGTTCGGGGACAACGTGACCGCTCCCGCCTGGCGGGTCAAACCGACGTGGTACCAGGTGTCGACGGACGACCGCATGATCAATCCGGCCAACGAACGCCGCATGGCCGAGCGGATGAACCCGCGCGCCGTCGTCGAACTCGCCGCAAGCCACGCTTCGTTGGCCTCGCAGCCGGGCCCGGTCGCCGACCTGATCGAAAAAGCGGCGAACGAACTCTCCGGCTAGTAGCGGGGCGGGCGCCCCGCGGGGAGCGCATGCCAGATCCCGCGAGAGCCCAGCCTGACCAGACCCCGCGAGCCCGGCATGATCCGAACGACGGGCCCTAGCGCTCCTCCCGCCCCACGTCCCGTACGAGATCCAGCGCCCTGCCCAGGGTGGTCAGGCGGGCCTCCAGGGTGTCGCCGGCCGGGTAGAGGCGGACCGTGTCGACGCCCGCGGCGCTCCAGACCCTCAGGCGTTCGCGGACCATGGGCTCGGTGCCGATGAGGGTGGTGGCCAGGACCATCTCGTCGGTGACCAGGTCCGCGGCGCCCTCCCGGTCGCCCGACTGCCAGCGTGCACGGACCTCGACCGCCGTATCGGCCCAACCCTGCCTGCTGTAGGCGTTGTTGTAGTAGTTGGTGCTCTCGGAGCCCATGCCGCCCAGGCTGAAGGCCAGTTCCTTCTTGCGGCCCGCGACCATCGCGCGCAGCGCGTCCTCGTCGTCGGCGAACGCCACCTCGGCGCCCTGACAGATGTCCAGGTCGGACCGCTTGCGCCCGGCCGCAGCGAGTCCGGCGTCCAGATGGTCGAAGTAGGCCCCCTGCGCACCTTCCGGCACGAAGCTCGTGCCGAGCCAGCCGTCCGCGATCTCGCCGGTCAGTCGCAGCATCTTGGGCGAGAGCGTGGCCAGATAGACGGGCAGGTCGTGCTCGGCCCGCATGGACAGGCGCATCGGCTTCGCCTCGCCGCCCGGCAGCGGGAGGGTGAACTCCCGTCCCTCGTAGCTGAGTTTCTCGCCTGCCGCGGCCTGCCGGACGATCTCGACGGTCTCGCGCATACGGGACAGCGGCCGCGCGAAGGAGACGCCGTGCAGGCCCTCGATCACCTGCGGCCCCGACGGGCCGAGTCCGAGCAGGAAGCGGCCTTCGGAGATGTTGGACAGGGTGATCGCGGCGCGGGCGATCGCGGCCGGGGTGCGGGTGGCCAGCTGGATGATCCCGGAGCCGAGCAGCATCCTCTCCGTGCGCGCCGCCAGATACCCCAGCGGCGAGGGGGCCTCCGAGCCCCACGCCTCGGCCACCCAGCAGATGTCCATCCCGAGCCGCTCGGCCTCGGTCACGAAATCGACGGTCTCACGCCAGCTGCCGCCCGAGGCCTCGATCGTCGTAGACGTACGCATCACACGCCCCGCCCTTCCGGAGCCGGGCCGCCCTCGGCCAGGTCCTTGATCGCGTCGAGCGTGGCGGTGATGCTCCGCTCGAACTCCCGCAGCCGCACGAACACGATCTTCTGCTCCTTCTCCGGCATCGCGTCGATCGCGTACGAGAGCCCGGAGCGGCCGGGCCCGAGCTGCATCCACTGGGCCAGCTCGGTGCCGCCGTCGTCGAGGTGCGTCAGGGTGAACTTCCACAGAGCGCTGGGCTGTTCGGGGTCCTCCACCGCCCAGGCGAACACGCGTGGCGGCTCGCACCGGACGACGTACGAGGTGGTCTGCCACTCCCCCAGCGACTCGTGCTTGCTGCGCCCGAGGAACCGGCCGCCGAGCGTGGGGCCCGCCGCCCCGTCCAGCCAGGCGACCGACTGGAGTTCGGCGCTGAGCGTGGGCATCAGGTCGATGTCGGAGACGAACTCCCACACCCGCTCCGGCGACGCCAGGACCCTTCTGCGGACCTCGACCGTCGGTTTGTCGGCGTAACGCGCGCCCGTCCACTCCATTGCCGGTTGCCTCTCCGTCTGCGGGAATTTCACTGGGCGGGTCCGTGAAAAGCGACCCTGAGCACGAGAGTTGCGTAGATAGACTCACTCGTCAAGAGGCAACGTCGAAGGGTGGGACGACGGGGAGTCAGTCCGCGAAACGGGCCTTGATGTCGGGGCGTTCCGCGAGGCGGGGCGGATAGCCGGGGCCGAGGCGGGGCCGCGTGTTCTCGGCCGTCATCGGCTCCTTGCACTCGCTGCACACGACCTCGGCATGGCTCTCGTGGCCGCACCGGTCGTGGTGGAACACGACGGGCGGCCCGGCCTCCTCCGCCAGCCAGCGGTCGCCCCAGCGGTTCATGGCCGCGAGCACGCCGAAGAAGTCGCGCCCCATGTCCGTGAGGACGTAGTCGTAGCGGACGGGCTCGTGCTGATAGGCCCGTTTCTCCATGAGTCCCTCGTCCACGAGGCGCCTGAGCCGGTCGGCCAGGGTGTTGCGCGCGATGCCGAGCTCCTCCTGGAACACGTCGAACCGCTTGATCCCGTAGAACGCCTCGCGCAGGACCAGCGGCGTCCACCAGTCGCCGAGCAGGTCCATGGTGCGGGCGATGGAGCAGGGCCAGTTGGCAAAGGAGGTCCGCCTCATGCCGTCAGCATACGAGGGTCTCGGATTGAGACCCAGCAGTTCGGGCCGCGAGGACACTCCAGTAGCCGACCGGTTCGGGCGTTCCGTACGACTGTGGCACGTGACCTACGACGCAAAGTCCGCGTCACTGTTGTGGAGCCCGTCGCGGAACTGATCCAGTGGCCGGAGACCAGCCGGCGCGCGGCGCCGCACGAGGAGGGGGCTCACGCATGACGACCGGGTACTTCACGTCTGTCGACGATGTGTCCGCGCGGCTCGCCGCGACGGGCTACCTGGCGTCCCCCGCGGTGGCCACCGCCGTCTTCCTCGGCGACCGCCTCGGCAAGCCGCTCCTGGTCGAGGGCCCCGCGGGCGTCGGCAAGACCGAACTGGCCAAGGCGGTCGCCGAGGTCGCCGGCGCCACCCTCGTGCGACTCCAGTGCTACGAGGGCGTAGACGAGTCGCGCGCCCTGTACGAGTGGAACCACGCCAAGCAGCTCCTGCGCATCACGGCGGGCCGCGACGAGTCGTGGGACGAGACGCGCACCGACATCTTCAGCGAGGAGTTCCTGCTCCCGCGCCCGCTGCTGACGGCGATCCGCGGCAGCGACCCGAAAGTGCTGCTCATCGACGAGACCGACAAGGCCGATGTCGAGGTGGAGGGCCTGCTCCTGGAGGTGCTCAGCGACTTCCAGGTCACGGTGCCCGAGCTCGGCACGATCAGCGCGACGCGCCGCCCGTTCACCGTCCTCACGTCCAACGCGAGCCGCGAGCTGTCCGAGGCGCTGCGCCGCCGCTGCCTGTTCCTCCATATCGGCTTCCCCGAGGAGGAGTTGGAGCGCCGGATCCTGCGGCTGAAGGTGCCGGGGCTCGACGAGGCGCTGGCGCAGGCCGTGGTGCGGGTGGTCGGCGCGCTCCGCGCGATGGACCTGCGGAAGGTGCCGTCGGTCGCGGAGACCATCGACTGGGCCCGCACGCTCCTGGCCCTCGGTGCCGGAACACTCGACGAGGACGTAGTACGCGACACCCTCGGCGTCGTCCTCAAGCACCAGGAGGACGTGCTGAAGGCCGCGGCCAAGCTGGATCTGGACGCCGTGTGACCGGGGCGACGGCGACCGGTGTCCCTGAGCGGCTCACCGCGCTCGTGCAGGCACTGCGGTCGCACGGCGTCCGGATCGGCACCGGCGAGACCGTCGACGCCGGGCTCGCCGTCGAAGCCCTCGGACTCACCGACCGCGAGTACCTGAGGGAGGGTCTGGCGGCGGCGCTGCTGCACAGCGAGGGCCAGCGGGCCGTCTTCGACCCCGTCTTCGATCTGTATTTTCCCCGGAGCGTCGGCGCCCCGCTGGACACACGGCACGCGCCGGCCACCGAGAGCGCACGGCCGTGGCAGGAGTCCGACACGGCCGCCCTGCGCGAGCGGCTCGCCGCCGCACTCGCCGCCAACGACCAGGAAATGCTGGACCGGTTGGCGGCCGAGGCGGTGGACGGCCTCGGCGGCTACGGCCTCACGGCAGGAGCGAACGGGGCGGGCGGACCGGGTGGGTCCGGAGGAGGGTCGGGCCGCTCGGACGGCTGGTCCTCGCATCAGACGCTCGCCCGGCTGCGCCCGGAGACGCTGCTCGCCAGGATCCTCGCCGGGATCCGGGCCGGGGCCACGGACGGCGACGAGTTCACCGACCGGCTCCAGGCGGACGAGATCCGCCGCCGCATCCAGGCGTTCCGCGAGCGCGTGGGCACCGAGGCGCGGCGCCGGGTCGCCGAGCGTCGCGGCACCGACGAGATCGCCCGCCGTGCCATCGCGCCGACCGCCGACCGTGTCGACTTCCTCATCGCGGGCCGCGCCCAGCTCGACGAGCTGCGCCGGGCGGTTCAGCCGCTGGCCCGGAAGCTGGCGACCCGCCTCGCCGCACGCAGACGCCGGGCGGCGCGCGGGCGGATCGACCTGCGCCGCACGCTCCGTGGCTCCCTGTCGACGGGTGGCGTCCCGATGCGTCCCGTGCTGCGTCGCCGCCGCCCCGCCCGTCCCGAACTCGTCCTCCTGTGCGACGTGTCCGGCTCGGTCTCGGGGTTCGCCAACTTCACCATGCTGCTGGTGCAGGCGCTGCACGACCAGTTCAGCAAGGTGCGGGTGTTCGCCTTCGTCAACCGCGTCGACGAGGTGACCGACCTCATCGGCCGCGGCACCGCCGGGCCCGAGGGACTCGGTGCCCGCATCCTCTCGGCGGCGGCCGTGACCGGCTGGCACGGAAGCAGCGACTACGGCACCTCGCTGGGCGAGTTCGCCGAGCGGTACGCGGACGCGGTCGGCCCGCGCAGCACCGTCTTCGTCCTGGGCGACGCCCGTACCAACATGAGCGACCCGAACACGGGGGCGCTGCGGGACGTCGCGTCGCGCGCCCGCAAGGTGTACTGGCTCAACCCCGAACGGCGCGCGCTGTGGGACTCCGGCGACTCGGCGACCGACACCTACGCGGAGATCGTCGAGATGTACGAGTGCCGCAACGCCCAGCAGCTGAGCGCGCTGATCGCGCGACTGCTGCCTGTCTGACGCTGTCCGATCGAGCCGTTCGCGACTCTTGGGGCGGACGTGCGCGCCGGGGGTCGGAAGTGTGCGCCGGGTCAGTCGTGCCGGTCAAGGTCCAGTCGTGCCAGGCAATGTCCAGGCGTGCGGGCGGAGCCGGACGCACGCATCCGAGTCAGAGGCGGGCATCGGAGTCAGAGGTGAGCATCCGAGTCAGAGGTGGGCGAGCAGCCGGTCCAGTGGCCGCGGCACCCGGTCGGGGTCGAGCCGTTCCACGAGTGAGCGCGCGTACTGTGCCTTCCGGCCGCTGTGCGTCCCCATGAAGCGGCGCAACTGCCGCTCCACACCCCGCTCCCGCTGTGCCGGCTGCTTCTGGAAGGTGCGGAAGGACCTCAAGTCGCCCTCCACGTCCAGGACTTCCTGCACGGTGTCCACGCCGAGGCCGCGGATCAGCTCGTCCTCCAGATCCGCGACACACACATAGAAGCCGAGCTCCTCCATGTCCGCGTGGGTGAGGTGCGGACGCGGTCCGGTCCGCTCCAGGACGCTCCGGAAGTAGTGCTCCTCCCCCGCGTCACACAGCCCGGCGACGGTGACGTCGAGCCCGTCCGGGCCGCACACGGCGAGGAATCTCCCGATGCTCATCGCGCCCCCGAGCGGCAGCACCACCACGCCTTCCTCGTCGAGCCTGCGTCCGCGCCGCCGGGCGAGCGCCTCGACGGCGACCAGATCGCTCTCCCCCTCGACCAGGACGACCTTGCGCACGCCTGCGGCGACGGCCAGCGCGCGGGCCGCTTCGGCGACGGGCCCGTCGTCACCTCCACGCGCCGCCCACGCTCCGGCCGCCCGACGGAACCGCCTCATCTCGTCCACAAGCCCAGTTTCGCAGGGAGCGGGGTGCACACGTCCAGTTAATTAGCTCACGCGTTCGAATTTAGGAGTACGCTGCCCTCATGGCAACGCACCAACTCCAGGGGTCCCTGTTCGACCAGAGCGACGACGTGCGACTGCGGCCACTGGACGGGGTCCGCAGGACCGTGCTCGGCGAGGGGGCCTGGATCGACCTCCTGCCGGGCTGGCTGAGCGGCGCCGACTCCCTGTTCGAGCGGCTGGCCACCGACGTGCCGTGGAAGGCCGAGCGCAGGCAGATGTACGAGCGGGTCGTCGACGTGCCGCGCCTGCTCGCCTTCTACGGCGCGGGCGAGCCGCTCCCCCACCCCGTCCTCGACGAGGCGCGGCAGACACTGTCTGAGCACTACGCGGCCGAGCTCGGCGAACCCTTCACGACGGCCGGGCTGTGCCACTACCGCGACGGGCGCGACAGCGTCGCATGGCACGGCGACCGCATCGGGCGCGGCGCCCGCGAGGACACGATGGTCGCCATCCTGTCCGTGGGCGCACCCCGCGACCTGCTGCTGCGCCCACGCCGCGGCGGCGACGTGGTGCGTCGGCCGCTGGGCCACGGCGACCTGATCGTGATGGGCGGCTCCTGCCAGCGGACGTGGGAACACGCCATCCCGAAGACGACCCGGGCCGCGGGCGGACGGATCAGCATCCAGTTCCGGCCACACGGGGTGCAGTGATCCCAAGAGGCCGCCCGGATGCGAGAATCCGCGGCGTGACGGGCACGAACGAACTCACGGTGCGCCCTCGCGCCGACGCCGACCTGCCCGGCTGCGTCGAGGCACTCGCCGGAGTCCAGGCGGCCGACCGCTATCCGGTGTACTGGCCCGCCGATCCGGAGGGCTGGCTGACTCCTCGCGACATGACCGAGGCCTGGGTCGTCCTGACGGGCGCCGACGTCGTCGGGCACATGGCGCTCACCCCGCCGGGGCCTGCCCTGGCATCGGCCGCCGGGCTGCCCGAGGCACATCTGGTGGCGGTGGCGCGCCTCTTCGTCAGCACCCGCGCCCGGCGACGCGGAGTGGCCGCCCTCCTGCTCGACCGGGCGATCGAGACCGGCGCGGCACGCGAGCAGACAGCGGTCCTGGAGGTCGAGACGGCCGCGAGCGCCGCCATCGGCCTCTACGAGCGCGCGGGCTGGCGCCACGTCGGCACGTCCACCGCCGACTGGACGACCGCCGACGGCCGACTCGCCCGGATGCGCGCGTACGTCGCGCCCCCGGCATCCATGAACTGCTCGCATCCAGCGAACTCCTGACGAATCATCAGGTCACCGCGCGAACCGTCAGGGGCGGCCATCAACCGCGCCAGCCTGCCCCTCGCCGAACCCTCGCCGAACCCTCGCCGGACGCGGTTCCAACGGCGATCAGGTGCCGAACCGGCGGCAACGGACAAACCTTGACATCCGTTCGACCGGCTCTCTACGGTCGGCCGTGGATCTTGAGCGTTCCGGCACGGCACCGACCGGACCGGGAACGCCCTGGTCTCCGTCGTCATCGGCACCCACACCGGCGCGCGTCCGCCGCACTCGGCGCCGAGCCACCGGCGACGGCCCGCCCACGACGAGCAGGACTGCCATGGCCACACCTTCACACGCCGGCGACTCCCCCGAGCGCGACGCGTTCCACCCCGACCTCCCGGACCACGACGCGCCGCTGCCGTTGCGCGCCCGGCTCCACCACATCCGCGCGGGCGAACTCGACGGCGACACCGCGCAGACGGGCGGCATGAGGCGGTTCGCGGCGATCAGCGGGAGCACGGTCGGCTCCGAGCGCATCTGGATGGGCCAGACGCACGTGACCCCCGGCACTGCCTCCTCCAACCACCACCACGGCGCTTCGGAGACGGCGATCCACGTCGTGAAGGGCCACCCGGAGTTCGTGTTCCTGGACGACTCCACCGGCACCCCGGAGGAAGTCAGGCTGCGCACGGCACCCGGCGACTACATCTTCGTGCCGCCCTACGTCCCGCACCGCGAGGAGAACCCGAGCCCGGACGAGGAGGCGGTCGTCGTGATCGCGCGCAGCACGCAGGAGGCGATCGTCGTCAACCTGCCGGAGCTGTACGTACTCGACCAGGATCCCCCGGCGGGGAACTGACACCGCGTCACACGTCACCACCGCGGTCACCTGGGTGGCCCGGGGCACAGATGAGCCCGTAGTTCACGCGCCATCCCCTCCGTCTCGTCGTCCGTCACCCACTCATTCTCCGGTCGGCCAAGCATCGCGAAGCCCTCGGGCCCTCGGTGCTCCTGCGGGAGAACGGGCGGCCTGGGCACGATGTGGAAGTGCCCGCGCACTGCGGAGCGTGACCGGCTGCGACAAGACTCCGGGGATCCTAGGAGCCCGAGCCGCGCCTTCCGTGGTCCGCGAGGTTGAGCGCCTCGCTCACCAGGCGTCGCAGATGCCCGTCGGGCAGCGCGTAGATCATGCGACGCCCCTCCTTGCGCACGGTCACGAGGCCCGCGAGGCGGAGTTTCGCCAGGTGCTGGCTGACGGCGGGCCGGGCCGCACCGCACGCCTCGGTGAGCGTCGTGACGTCGGCCTCGGCCGTGCCGAGCGTGTGCAGCAGAACGAGACGCGTGCGGTCGGCGAGGAGGCCGAGGAGTTCGGCGGCGTAGGTCAGTTGTTCATCGCTCGGATCTTGCGGGTGCGCATCATGCGCAGGTGATAGGTGCATGCGTGCGCTCATACGCACATAATGGACGGGGCACCTTCCGGTGTCCAGCTCCTGTCGGATCCGATCCGATCCGTCCAGCCTCCGCCCCGTCCAGGAAGGCCCGACTCTTGAGCCCTCAGCACGGACACGCGCCCCACGACGGTACGCATCACCACGGCCGCGACCACGACCACAGCCACGGCTCCGCGCCGGAAGCGGCTAGGTGGCGGCACCGGCTCGCGCACGTCCTCACTCCGCACTCCCACGAAACCGCCGACAAGACCGACCGGGCACTCGAAGCCTCGGCTCAGGGGCTGCGCGCCCTGTGGACCTCACTGGCCGTGCTGGGGGTGACCGCGGCGGCACAGGCGGTCGTCGTCGTGCTCTCGGGCTCGGTCGCGCTGCTCGGCGACACCGTCCACAACGCGGCGGACGCGCTCACCGCACTGCCCCTCGGCGTCGCCTTCGTCCTGGGCCGGCGGGCCGCCAACCGCCGCTTCACGTACGGATACGGGCGCGCCGAGGACATCGCCGGGCTCGTCATCGTCCTGACCATCGCCGCCTCCGCGGCGTTCGCCGCGTGGACGGCCGTGGACCGGCTCGTCAACCCGCGCGACATCACGTACCTGCCGGCCGTGGCCGCGGCGGCCGTGATCGGGTTCCTCGGCAACGAATGGGTCGCCCGCTACCGCATCCGCGTCGGCCGTGACATCGGTTCCGCGGCGCTGGTCGCCGACGGACTGCACGCGCGTACGGACGGGTTCACCTCGCTCGCCGTGCTCATCGGGGCGGGCGGCGCCTCCTTGGGCTGGCGGCTCGCAGACCCGATCGTGGGCCTTGCCATCACCGCCGCCATCCTTCTCGTGCTGCGCGACGCCTGCCGTGAGGTCTTCCGCCGGGTGATGGACGCCGTCGACCCGGACGTCGTGGACCGCGCCGAGCAAGCCCTGAGCCACGTACCCGGAGTGCTGGCCGTCGGCGAACTGCGGATGCGCTGGATCGGGCACCGGCTGCGCGCCGAGGTCGCCATCGTCGTCGACGGAACGCTCAGCGTGCGCGCCGCCCACGAGGTCGCGGTCGCCGCGGAACACGCCCTGCTGCACGCCGTCCCCAAACTCACCGGCGCACTGGTGCACGCCGACCCGGCGCCCGACCCCGGCGTACCCGATCCCCACGCGGCACTCGCCCACCACTCCTCGTAGACACCACACGGCGCAGACACCACACCTCGTGGAGACCGCGGTACTTCGCCCCCTCGCCAACTGGGCGCTCACAGGCACCGCTTAACATCACCGGTGATGACCGGAAGCAGGACGCAGCGTGCGAGGCGCGGCGCGTGGTGGGCCACGCGGGTCGCGGCACTCTGCCCTGCCCTGAGCATGCTGCTCGCCGCGCTGGTGATGTGCCTGGGCCCCGCGGCCCACGGCACGGACGGCATGACGGAAGGCTCCCTTCCCACTCCCACGGTCACCTCTGTCCCGGCTGTCACCTCGACTCAGCATCACGTGCAGTCCGCGTGCCCTCACGTGGGCGAGACCGTCGCGCGCCGGGGCGACTGCCCGGCCGGGGACACGTGCTGCGACCCGGTGTCCCGGGGTGTACGCGTGGTGCTCTCCTCTCCCGCCCAGCCCCATTCGGCAGTGCTGCCCCGGATGCCCGCCGCCGCGATGCCGGATGCGCCGCCTCCGAGCCCCGCGGGTCTCCCGCCCTCCGGGACCGCCCCTGATCTCCACGTGCTCCAAGTCCAGCGGACCTAGGGCCTCTCGTTTGGATCATGCCGGGCTCGCGGGGTCTGGTGCGCACATCTGCGGCGTTGTCGTCACTCGCCGACGCTCCGCGTCGACTCCCTCCTCCGCCTTGCAGCTGCACGCACCAGACCCCGCTCCCTGACCCTGCCTGATCCAAACGAAAGACCCTAGGCCGATGTCGGGCCGGCGCGGCGTCACCCGCCTCGCCGCGCCGCACGCGCGCTCGCGCACACCACGACATCACCCACCCGTCCCGCAGAACCGCCGCGACACCGCACGGCGGCGAGGAGTCATACCCATGAGCAGAACCAGCAAGAAGGCCGCGGCCACCGCGCGCAAGACCCGGATCGACGAGATGCGCCGCGCCCAGCAGGCCCGCGACCGGCGCAACCGCATCATCACGATCACGCTCAGCACGGTCATCGTCGCCGGGCTCATCGGCTTCGGCGCGTACGCCATCGACAGTGCGAACGACAAGGACGACCAGCAGACCGCAGCGGCGAAGAAGCCCGTGCGGGGCGTGAAGAGCTGGGACGCGAAGAAGCTCGGCCGCAACCATGTCACCGAAGCCGTCACGTACAAGATGAATCCGCCCGTCGGCGGGGACCACAACCAGGCCTGGATGACGTGCGACGGCACCGTCTACACCAAGGCCATACCGAACGAGAACGCCGTGCACTCCCTCGAACACGGTGCGGTCTGGGTGACGTACAACGGCAAGGCCGGTGACAGCGATGTCGCGAAGCTCGGCGAGAAGGTCGCCAAGACGCCCTACTCACTGATGAGTCCGGTCGACGACCAGGCCGGTCCGGTCATGCTGTCCGCGTGGGGCCACCAGCTCACCGTCGACAAGGCCTCGGACCCGCGGGTCGAGCAGTTCTTCACCAAGTACGTGCAGGGTGCGCAGACACCCGAGCCCGGCGCCGCTTGCACTAACGGCCTGGAGGGGAGCTGATGACAGCATCGGCGGACACCGCCAGGTCCGGCGAGACGGCCGGGCGCTCCGCTCCCGTGCGGTGACGTGGAGTGGGCCGTCCCGTCGACCCCGGGACGGCCCCTCTGTGTCACTGCCCCTGGACATCGCGCGAACGCGAACAGGGCGCCACGGATGTCGTCGAGGGCTTTCCGCTGTCGCTACGAAGCCGGCGTGTGGCTCTGCGTGATCCGTGCGATTCGGGGCCGCCCCCGGGGTGCTCAATCGGCCCATGGCGGCTCCAATGGAAGACGGGGAACCTCGGCGAGGAGGCCTGTTCCATGACGAACGCGACGCGACTGCTGACCGCCCTCCCTCACGCGCACCGCGAGCGGCTGATGACGCTCGCCAAGGAGGTGTCCTTCGACGAGGACGAGCGGATCTTCGAGGAGGGCCACACCGCCGACCGCTTCTGGGTCGTGCGCTCGGGCGCTGTCTCGCTGGACCAGCAGGTCACCGGGCACAGGCGGGTGACCGTCGCCTCGCTGGGCTCGGGTGACCTGCTCGGCTGGTCCTGGCTTTTCCCGCCGCACCAGTGGGACTTCGGGGCCGTGGCGTTCAGCCCCGTACGCGCCTACGAATTCGACGCGCAGGCGGTGCGCGAGCTCTGCGACGCCGATCCCGCGCTGGGCATGATCCTGATCCGCACCGTCGCCGAGATCCTCGCGTACCGGCTCGGAGCGACACGCGCCAAGCTCATGGAGCAATACTCCATCCACCGGACGCAGCCGATCTGACACCGGCCGCAGCCGGACCGCGCACCGCCCGCGCCACTCAGACCCCGCTCGCCACCTCCCGTTCCTTCACCGCGCCCGCGACCTCCCCCGCCTGCGGCACCCGCAGGCGCCGGAGCCGGGCCGTGCACCAGATGCCGATGGCCGAGATGACCATGAGCATGAGCGCCGTCGGCCAGTAGTGGCCGCCCGCCACGGCGGCGAGCGAGATCGCCGCGAGCGGTGCGAGGCCGCCGAAGACCATGTTGCAGATCTGGTAGGACAGCGAGATGCCGGTGTAGCGGACGTGCGGGGCGAAGCCCTCCGCGAGGATCGAGGCGATGGGCCCGTACAACGCGGACATCACCAGACGCATCGCCAGCATCATCAGCCAGATCAGGACGACGCTGCCGGTGCCGAGGACCATGAACTGCGGAACGGCCAGGACGATCACGCCGGCCAGGCCCGCGATGACGACCTTGTGCGGGCCGACCCGGTCCGCCAGCCAGGACAGACACGGCGTGACCAGGAGTTCCAGGAAGGCGGCCAGGGTAAGGCCGTTGAGGAGCATCGACTCGGACAGGTGGAGGTCACCGGTACCGTACGAGAGCAGGAAGCTGGTCACGACGTAGTAGCCGCCGGTCGCGGTGGCCAGGGCGAAGACGCCGATGAGGACCGTGCGCCACGCCTTCTGGAAGACCTCCACGACGGGCAGCTTCTGTTCGGTGGCGGCTTCCGCCTCGCGCACCTCGGACATGACGGGCGACTCCTCGAGCTTCACCCGTACGACGAGGCCGACGATCACCAGGACCGCGGACGCCAGGAACGGCACGCGCCAGCCCCAGCTCATGAACGCGTCGTTGCCGAAGAGGTTCATGAGGCTGAAGGCGCCGGTCGACAGCAACGCGCCCACGGATGAGCCCAGTTGGGCGAACGAGCCGAAGAACGCGGCCTTTCCCGGCGGGGCGTTCTCCACCGCGATCAGTACGGCGCCTCCCCACTCACCGCCGATCGCGATGCCCTGGATGAGGCGCAGCGTGATGAGGAGGACCGGCGCCAGCGCGCCGACCTGGGAGTAGGTGGGGAGCAGCCCGATCGCGAACGACGCGACGCCCATCATCATGAGCGTGATGACGAGAGTCTTCTTCCGGCCGACGCGGTCGCCTATGTGACCGAAGACGATGCCGCCGAGCGGGCGCAGCAGGAAGCCGACGGCGAAGGTCGCGAACGCCGAGAGGGTCTTGAGGTAGGGCGACATGTCCGGTGGGAAGAACACGTCGTCGAAGACGATCGCCGCCGCGGTGGCGAAGGCGTAGAAGTCGTACCACTCGATGGAGGTGCCGGCGAGGGCCGCGAAGGCGGCTCTGTACGGGCTCTGGCGAGTGGTGGCGGACTGTGTCGGCATGAAGCCTCCGGGGACAGGAGAGGCGGAGAAGGGGAGAGAGCGGAAGGAGCGGAGGGAGCGGAAGGGTCAGCGGCCGGGGGCGGCCCAGGCGCGGGCGCCGCCGATCCAGGTCTCGCGTACGCCGATGGAGGCGAGTTCGGCCGGGTCCGCGGTGAACGGGTCGCTGCCGAGGACCACGAAGTCGGCGAGCATGCCGGGGGCCAAGGCGCCGACCGCGTGTTCGCGGTGCAGGGCGGCGGCCGCCGCCGCGGTGTGCGCGTGCAGGCCGTCCGCAACGGGCATGCGCAGGGACGCGTCGCCGAGGACGGTGCCGAGTACGGTGCGCCGGGTGGCCGCCGCGGAGACGGCCTCCAGCGGGGCGGGCGGCGCGACGGGCGCGTCCGAGCTGAAGACGACGGGCACGCCCGCGGCGAGGCAGGTGCCCGCCGGGTTGTAGCGGTGGCCGAGGTCGCCAACGGCGGTGAGCGTGCCGTCGCCGGTCCGCAGGTGGTGCTGGGGCTGCATGACGGGCACGACACCCAACTCGCCCATGCGGACGATCTGTTCGTCGGTGGGCAGACCGGAGTGCTCGATGCGGTGGCGGATGCCGGGCCGCTCGCGGTCGGCCTGCGCCTTCTCGACGGCGTCGAGCACCATGCCGATGGCGAACGGGGACTGGGCGTGGGTGGCGGTCTGCAGGCCCGCACGGTGGGCGCGGCCGACGAGCTCGGCGTACTCCTCGGCCGAGTGGTAGAGCTGTCCGTGGTGGCAGCAGTCCGCCGCGTATCCGTCGGGGAAGTACGCGGTCCAGCCGCCGAGAGTGCCGTCGGCGTAGAACTTCACGCCCTGGACGCGGAAGTGGTCGTCTCCGAAACCGTTCACGACGCCGAGGTCGAGCGCGGTGTCGAGGAGCGCGGACGTGAGGTAGGCGGAGACACGCAGACGGAGGGAGCCGTCCTGGCGTGCCCGCAGATAGGTCTCCATCTCGCGGCGGGATGCCTGGGCGTCGCCGACGGTGGTGACGCCCGACGCGAGGAAGACCTCCTGGGCGCGCAGCAGGTGATCGGCCATGATCGCGTCGGGTTCGGAGAGGTGGAAGTTCGGTCCGTGGTTGCCGATCTTCACGCCACCGGGCCCGGTGAGCAGGTCGCAGGCCGCGTCCCAGAGCTGTCCGTCGGGTTCGCCGGAGGGCAGACGGCCGATGCTGCCGCCCTCGGGGTCGGGGGTGCCCGCGGTGACGCCACAGGTGCGCAGGGTGTGGGAGTTGACGACGCCGCCGTGGCCGGAGGCGTTCATGACGTACACCTCGCGGTCGGTGGCGACGCGGTCGAGGTCGTGGCAGGTGGGGTGGCGGCGCTCGGCGAGCCTGCGGTGCTCGTAGCCGAAGCCGCGCACGGGGACTCCGGCGGGGAGTTCGCGGGCGGCGTCGGTGAGGACGGCGACGAGGGTCTCGATGTCGGGGACGCGTTCGGGCCGGCAGTCGACCCAGGCCAGGGCCTGTCCGTACATCACGGGGTGGCAGTGGGCGTCGACGAAGCCGGGGTGGACGAGGCCGCCGTCGAGTTCGAGGCTCTCGTCGATCCGGCCGCCGAGCGCGGCGCGTGCCTCGTCGGCGGTGCCGACGTGGACGACGCGGCCGCCGCGTACGGCGAGGGCCTCGGCGCGTACGGGGGTTCCCGCGGCGGCGACCGCCGCGCCGGTCACCAGCAGCGTGCGGTCGGCGTCATCGAGGGGGTGGTGCATGAGGGGGCCTGCTTTCGACCGTGGGACGACCAGGGGAACCGCCGCGCACAGACAGGGCGCGGCAATTGATTCGTTCGCATGGACGATAAGCAACCGACGTTGACTTGACTAGATGTACCGCTGAGAAATTTTTCGGAAGCGCAAGTGGGTCGCGGCCTACGCATCATCCGGCCGACGGATCCTCGTAGCGCTCCTTGATGAGCTCCAGGTGCACCCAGCTCTCCACCGCGCGCACGCCCTTCACGGCCCGCATGTCCTCGACGGCCGTCCGGATCGCCGCGATGGATTCCACCGTGATCGTGCCGACCAGGTCCGCACGCCCCATGCAGGACGACAGGAAGGAGATCTGCTCGCGCTCCGCGAGGCGCCCGGCCACCTCGTCACGCTCCGCCTCGACGCGGACCGCGAAGCCGCACAGGATGCCGAGGCCGAGGAGTTCGGGGCGCACCAGCGCGAGGACCTTCGCGGCGCCGCCGTCGAGCAGCCGCAGTGTGCGCGCGCGGGCCGCCCCCGCCGACAGACCGACCCGCTCGGCGAGCTCGGCGAACGGGAGGCGGCCGTCGGCCTCCAGCTCGCGCAGGACGAGCTGGTCGGTCTCGTCGAGTTCCGTGACGGCCGGCTCCCCCGCGAGCAGATACGGGTCCTTGAGGTGACGGGTGGAGATCAGCGGGTCCACCACGTCGACCCCGGGCAGGGAGCGGACGCGTTCGATCGCCCGGTCCAGATCGGTGATCCCCTTCGTGCGCAGCTCGGCCATGACCGCGTAGCCCCCGGCGGTCAGCGTGACGAACGGGGCCTCGGGCATGGCGGCGATGGCGCGCGCCACGGGCCCGGCCGGTCCGCGGACACCGATCGACAGGTGCGCCGATGCGGTGAGACCCCGGAGGGCGGGATGCACGACGGCCGCCACACGCACACCGCCGCCGTCGAGCAGCCGCTGGACGCGGGCCCGGGTGGCGGGCCGGGAGAGGCCGACCCGCTGCGCGAGCGTCTCGTACGTCAGACGGCCGTCCGTCTGCAGCTCGCGGACGACGGCGAGGTCGATGTGGTCCAGGTCCACCGGGGCTTCCCCTCAGCTCGGCTGCCCGGGTGCGGCCGCACCCGGGGTCGGCGCCCATTGTCGACCACGGGAACACGGGCGCCGGACACCCGTGACACGCGTCACAGACGCCCGTCTCGTGCGGACTGGACAATTATGGAAGACGAAACGTAACTTCAACACCGAAGCGACCGACGAATCATTCGTCGCTCCGGGTTCGTTGCTCCGAGATTCGACGCTCTGAGTCCATCGCCCTGAGTCCGTCGCTCCGAGTCCGTCGCTCCAAGTGTGGGGAGAATTGGGATGGGTCAGCCCGTGGTGGTCTTCACCGACCCCGAGGAGCTGGATGTCGAGCCGGGCGCGCGCCTGCTGCGCGACGCAGGCTTCGAGGTCCGCGTCGTGGGGAGCCGCGACCCCGGCAGGATCGCGTCGGCCGCGCACGACGCCGAGGCCCTGATCGTCGGCTACGCCCCCGTGGACGCGAGCCTCCTGGACCGGCTGCCCACCGTGCGCATGCTGGCCACGATGTCCGCCGGCTACGACATGGTGGACACCGCCGAGGCCCGCCGGCGCGGCCTGTGGGTGAGCAACCTGCCGCACGCGGCCACCGAGGACGTCGCCGTGCACGCGCTCGCCGCCACCCTCTCCCTCGTACGGCACCTGCCGCACGCCGACACCACGGTGCGGACCGGCGGCTGGAACACGGAGTTCGGTGAACTGCCGCGCAGGGCCAGCGAGTTGACGCTCGGCCTGGTCGGCTTCGGCCGCATCGCACGCGCCGTGGCGCGGATGGCGGCGCCCGTCTTCGGCCGCGTGGCCGCCTTCGACCCGCACGCCGACCCGGCCGGCTGGCCGCCCGAGGTCGACCGGCTCAGCCTCGACGAGCTGGTGAGCGGCGCCGACGTACTGTCCCTGCACACCCCGCTCACCCCCCAGACCCACGGTCTCGCGGACGAGGCCCTGCTCGCCCGGATGCGGCCGGGCTCGTTCCTCGTCAACGTCTCGCGCGGTGAACTCGTCGACGCCGACGCGCTGCTGCGGGCACTGGACAGCGGGCATCTCGCCGGGGCCGCACTCGATGTGTTCCCGGTCGAACCGCCGCCCGCCGACGACCCGTTGCGCACCCATCCGCGCATCCAGCTCTCCCCCCACAGCGCGTTCCTGTCCGACGCCTCACAGCGCGCGTATGTGTGCGCGCCCGCCGAGAACGTCATCGCCTGGCACCGCACAGGCCGCCCGCTCACACCCGTGGTCGACCCGACCCTCGAAGGAGCCGTCTCGTGACCGACCTGCTGACCCCCGCCGCCGATCAGGACGCCGCACCGACGGAGCTGCGGCTACGCCGCGAACTCGCCGCCGTCTACCGGCTCGTGGCCCACTTCCGCATGACCGACCTGATCTTCACGCACATCTCGCTGCGCCTGCCGGGCCCGGACCACCACTTCCTGATCAACCCGTACGGCTTGCTCTTCGAGGAGATCACCGCCTCCAACCTGGTCAAGATCGACCTGTCCGGGAACCCGGTCGAGCCGACGCCGTATCCGGTCAACCCGGCCGGGTTCGTCATCCACAGCGCGATCCACGCCGCACGTGAGGACGCCCACTGCGTCCTGCACACGCACACCAAGGCGGGCTGCGCCGTCGCCGCGCAGCAGGGCGGCCTGCTGCCGCTGAACCAGATGTCGATGGAATTCCACAACCGAGTCGGCTACCACGACTACGAGGGCGTGGCACTCAACCTGGACGAGCAGAAGCGCCTCGTCGACGACATCGGCGGCCACCCCGCGCTGATCCTGCGCAACCACGGCCTGCTCACGGTCGGCGACAGCGCGGCCCAGGCGTTCCTGCGCATGTACTACCTGGAGAAGGCCTGCGAGATCCAGGTCACCGCGCAGGCCGGCGGCGTGCCGCTCACTGTGCCGTCGCCTGAGGTGTGCGAGTACACCGCCCGGCAGCTCGCGGGCGAGGCTGAGGCCGACTCGGACTTCCAGGACGAGGACGCCTACGACCTTGCGTGGGCGGCGATGCTGCGCCTGCTGGACCGGATCGCGCCGGACTACAAGGACTGAACGAGGACTGAGCGAGGACTGAGCGAGGACTGAGCGAGGACTGAACGAGTACTGAGCGGTACCGGATGTGGACAGCAGGGCTCGCGTCGGGCCCCGCTCGCCCTTCGTACGGTGGCACTTCGCCTGCAGTTCACCTTCGCGTCACCCCATGACCGCCATGGTCGGAAAACATCTGTGCTTCCGATCGCGGTTTCATCAGGGGGAACGACAGTGCAGAGCGCCCGTGCCAGACGTGTGATCAAGCGGAGCGTTCCGGTCGGCGCGGCATCCGTCGCGGCCGCGCTCCTGCTCGCGGGGTGCGGAACGGGCGGCCCTGGTGGCACCGACGACTCGGCACCCTCGGCCGGCGCGTCCCCCGTCGCCGACATCGACTGTGCGAGCAAGAGCCAGGTGCCCGGCTCGGGTTCGACCGCCCAGCAGAACGTCATGAAGTTCTGGATCGACCAGTACCAGCGCGCCTGTCCCGGCGTCCAGATCGCCTACAACCCGCTCGGATCGGGCGCCGGCGCCGCCCAGTTCCTGCGCGGCGCGACCGCGTTCGGCGGCTCGGACAGCGCGCTGAAGCCCGAAGAGGTCGAGCTGTCGAAGCAGACGTGCACCGGCGGCCGGGCCATCAACCTGCCCATGGCGGGCGGCCCCATCGCGGTCGGCTACAATCTGCGCGGCGTCGACGACCTCGTCCTCGACGCCGCGACCCTCGCCGGGATCTTCGACACCAGGATCACCACCTGGGACGCCCCTCAGATCCGCGCCCTCAACCCCGACGCCGAACTGCCGTCGACCCGCATCCGCCCGGTGCACCGCTCGGACGACTCGGGCACGACGCAGAACCTTCAGGCCTACCTCGCGGGAGCCGCCCCCGCCACCTGGCCCTACTCGGCGGAGAAGTCCTGGCAGGGCAAGGGCGGCGGCTCGGCGAACGGCTCCAGCGGCGTCGTCTCCGAGGTCAACTCCTCCTACGGTTCGATCGGTTACTTCGAGCTGTCCTTCGCGGCGACCGGCAACGTACCGACCGTCCGCATCGACACGGGCACGGCGGAGCCCGTCGCCCCGTCGCCACAGTCCGCGTCCGCCGGGATCGCCGCGGCCCGCGTCGCCGGCGAGGGCAAGGACATGTCGCTGAAGTTCCGCTACGGTCACTCGGCCCCCGGGGCGTACCCGATCGTCCTGGTCACGTACGAGATCGTCTGCGACAAGGGCAACCGGGCCGCCACGCTCCCGGCGCTCAAGTCCTTCCTCACCTACACCGCGAGCGACGAGGGGCAGCAGGCGCTGACCCGCATCCACTACGCGCCGCTTCCGGACACGGTCGCGACTCAGGTGCGGCAGACCGTGCAGTCCCTGTCCTGACGGCCTCGGGGCCGCGCCTCAACAAGCGCTTCGGTCCCCAAATACACTGAGATCACGGGGAGTTCGTGCGGCAGGGCGTGATGCCCCGTTCCCCTCGTCGCCGGTGAGTGTCACCATGCGGAGTCCGGGCATGTCCCGCGGCCTGACGGGAGGCTCGTATGGCTCAGGTGTACTTGCGGCGGCTGTCTCGGTGGCAGGCGGAGCAACAGCGGGACGCCGTCGCCGACGTGTACGTCTCGGCGTACCACGGGGCCGCGGGGGCCGAGTACCGCGACCGGCAGGGGTTCTTGGGCCGGTTCGAGAAACACGGTCAGCGTCCCGACTTCGACATGGTGGTGGCCGACTCGGGCGGACTCGTCGGCTGTGTCTACGGTTACCGGGCCGCCCGCACCGGTGACTGGTGGGCCGGCTTCCGGGGCGACCTGCCGGTCGAGTTCGAGGAACTCACCGCGTCCGGCCGGGCCTTCGTCCTCGCCGAGCTGATGGTGCTGCCCGCTCATCGGCGCCACGGGGTGGCGACGGACCTGCGGACACTGCTCCTCGCGCGTCACGAATCCGATCTCGTCGTCGCGGCGGTGGACCTGCCGGACCCCGCAGGCCCCGAGGCGCCTGGCTCGACGCTGCTGCGCTCCTGGGGCTGGCTGGACCTCGGCACGTCGGGCCCCGGCGACGCACCCGGAGCGCGCGACAGGCAGGTGTGGGCGCGCAGGCCGCTGAGGTGAGCGCCTGCCCCTCCCCTATGTGCGATCTGTAGCCTCTCCCCATGGGTCTGGACATCACCGTTCTGGTCGTCGACTGGGACCACCTCAGGCGGACGCCTGCCGCTGAGCGCCTCAAGATGCTGGAGGACTCCGCATACCCGGACTGCGACTGCGACGGTGGCTGTGGCTGTGCGGACGCGCGGGTCGAGCACGGGTGGGTGAGGTGGCCCGATACGCCGTGGTGCGCCCGGTACGAGTTCTTCCAGACCCTAGGTTCGTTCAAGCCGCACTTCTGGGCCGGCCAGGCGTGGGAGGACGTCCGAGACGTCGCCGATCCCGGTCTGCGGGCCGCGCTCGACGCGTTCCTGGCAGGGCTGTTCTGGCTGGGCCTCGACGACGCCGACACGGGCACGGAGACCGAGGAGGAGCCGGTCGTCGGTCTCTTCCCCGCCGAACCCGACGCGTGGCGCCCTCAGCTGCTCGTCGCCCGTACGCCGGAGCAGGTTCCGGACCTGGCGCGCGCGTGGGCCGTTGCCGCGCCCCTCCTCGAAGGACTCCGCGAGCCGTACGCGGTTCACGCGGAGCGTCCGGGGCGCTGGATCGCGAACTTCGAGGAGTTCACGACGCTGCTCCGCGACTGGGGCGAGGTCGTGACCGAGGCGTCCCGGACCGGCCGTGGCCTGATCGGCCTCCCGATCTGACGAGACGTGACGACGCGTAACGACACGAGATGACACGAGATAACCGTCCTGTACCGCCTCCCACCTCCTACGACCGGCCGTGAACCGCCGTTGACGCGCATGGGATGCTGAGGCGTCCGCGGATCATGGCTGGATCAGGAGGGTGCGGCGGAGTGAGCGCAGTGACACGGCTGACGAGGATCGGTGGCACCTGGGACCGGTTCGTGGCGTCCGATCCGGGGCTGCTGCGGCTGATGGCGGGACTGCGGACGGTCGGCGCGATCGCGCTCACCCTTGCCGTCCTCGCGGCGTTGCACACCGATGTGACGCACATGGTCGCCGGCGCCATGGCCGCGATGGTGGCCACCTTCGCGATCAGGGAGAAGGACGTACGCGGCCAGGCGGTCACCCTCGCCCTCGGCCTGCCCGTGGCCCTCGCGGCGGTGTCGCTGGCCGCGCTGCTGCACAGCCAGGTCGTCGCGGGGGACCTCTTCTTCATCGCGCTGATCTTCGGCGCCGTGTACAGCCGCCGCTTCGGTGACCGCGGCACCGCGCTGGGCCTGATCGGCTTTCAGATCTACTTCGTCTCCCTGTTCGTGAGCGCGACGGTGTCGTCGCTGCCACAGCTGTTCGCGACGCTGGGCATCGCTTTCGCGTGCAGCGCGGTCGTGCGCTTCGCCGTCGTACCGGAGACACCGGAGCGGGTTCTCGGCCGGCTGCGTGACGCGTTCAGGGCGCGGCTCGCGCAGCTGGTCGACACACAGGCGGAACTGCTCGACGCCGAACCCGATCAGCTGGAGAAGGTCCTGGACGACCTGCGACGGGGGACCGCCCGGCTGCACGAGACGGCGCTGATGATCCAGGGCCGGCTCGAGGAGGGCACCCGGGACTCGGCCACGGCCTCCCTCGTACAACGCAGGGTCGCCGACGCCGAGATCGCGGCCGAACGGCTCGGCGTCCTGCTGCTCAACTCCCGCAGCGCGGAGCGCGCCGACACCCTCACCATGCACCTGCCGCACGCGCCCGTGCCTGCGCCGTCGAAGCGCCTGTACGCCGACGACGACGCGACCTCGACCCTGCGCCGCGACCTCAGCGCACTCCACCTGCTCGTCGCCCGCCCCGTGTCGGGCGAGCGCGGGACGGCACTCGCCCACGTACGCAACCGGCTGCTCGCCTACCGCGACGAGGACAACCTGCCGCGCGGCTCCGCCGCCGTACAGGACGTCTTCCGCGGGATCGGTGAGGCGGCGCGCGCCGTCATGGGCCTGCGGGTCGCCCTCGACGGGCCGCAGGACGAGTCCGACGACACCCCGGCGACGACGCGCTCCCGCGAGGAACTCGACGCCGAGGACCTCGCGATCACCGGCTCCGAACAGGACGAGGACGAAGAGGACGACCGCACCGGGCTCCAGCGGCCCACGACGCGGGCCGCGTTCCAGGTCGCGGTGGGCTCGTCCCTGGCCATCGTCGGCGGCGAGTTCCTGTCCAGTCAGCGCTGGTACTGGGCCGTCCTGACGTGCTGGGTGGTCTTCCTCAACACCGCGTCCACGGGCGAGATCCTGGTCAAGGGTTACCGCCGGCTCCTCGGGACCGTGTTCGGCGTGGTCGCCGGTGTCGCGCTCGCGGGCGTCGTCGGCAACCACACCTGGACGGCCTTCGCTCTCGTCCTGGTCTTCATCTTCGCGATGTTCTTCACGGCGCCGCTGTCGTACGCCCTGATGTCGTTCTTCGTCACCGCGATGCTGGGCCTGCTCTACACGCTGCTGAACACCTACAGCCTGGACGTGCTCGTCCTGCGGATCGAGGAGACGGCGCTCGGCGCCGCGTGCGGCATCGTCGCGGCGGTGATCGTGCTGCCGGTGCACACGGACCGCCGTACCGACGAACTCCTCAGTACGGTCCTCGTCAGGCTCGGTGACGTCGTGTCGGCCGCAGTGGAGCAGCTCAGCGGCGGGCCCGCGGTCGATCTCCTCGACAAGGCGCGGGACCTGGACACGGCCCTGGACGATCTGCGCGCCTCCACAAAACCGCTGACGCACCCGATCACGCCGCTCCGAGTGCGGCGGCAGACGGCCCGCTATCTGGTGGCGCTCCTGGAGACCTGCGCCTATCACGCCCGGTCTCTGGCGGCGACGGCCGAGCTGGTGCCGTACAGCAAGACCATCGCGGCGGATCCGCGGCTCGAGCGGGCCGGGGTGCGTATCGCGCACAACATCGGCGTGATCGACGCGCATGTGCGGGACGAGAAGACCGGCGGGGAGGTCGAGGCGGGGGCGAGCATCGCCTCGATGCTGGAGGCGGACGGGACGGGAGCGCTGCGCTCGGGAACGGTCACCTTCCGCGTGCTGCGGCATCTGCAGCGACTCGACGAGGGAGTCGCCGGTCTCGCCCGGCCGCTCGATGTACCGGTCGCGGGGCGCCGGCGCTGAGCCGCTGACGGGTTTCAAGAGGGCTGGTAATTCAAGAAGGCTGGTGACTGGTACGGAGCGGGTGGCCGGGGCAGCCTGATCGGCTGCCCCGGCCCGCTTCGACCGTGTCTGTCCGCCGGCTTTCGAGTAGCCGGCGGTCAGGCGTTGTTCCGAAGGCTAGAGAACGCCGGACTCGGAGATGGTGACCTTCGCCGAGGGCGTGCCACTGCGGGAGCCGAGGGCCTCGATCTTCTTGACGAGCTTCATGCTGTCCTCGTCGGCGACCTCACCGAACACGACGTGCTTGCCGTCGAGCCAGTCGGTCACGATGGTGGTGATGAAGAACTGCGAGCCGTTGGTGTTCGCGCCCGCGTTGGCCATGGAGAGCAGGCCCGGCTTGGTGTGCTTGAGCTGGAAGTTCTCGTCGGCGAACTTCTCGCCGTAGATGCTCTTGCCGCCCGTGCCGTTGCCGGCGGTGAAGTCGCCGCCCTGGAGCATGAACTGCGGGATGATCCGGTGGAACGACGACCCGGCGTAGCCGAAGCCCTTCTCGCCCGTGGCCAGGGCACGGAAGTTCTCCACCGTCTTCGGGACGACGTCGTCGAAGAGGTTGAAGTTGATGCGCCCGGCGGGCTTGTCGTCGATGGTGATGTCGAAATATGCCTTGATTGCCATGGCGACATCCTTGCACTCCCCATGGCCCGCCCGCC
Organism: Streptomyces sp. NPDC045026; assembly: GCF_056432625.1. Taxonomy (NCBI): domain Bacteria; kingdom Bacillati; phylum Actinomycetota; class Actinomycetes; order Kitasatosporales; family Streptomycetaceae; genus Streptomyces; species Streptomyces sp. NPDC045026. The sequence goes on along the minus strand of NZ_JBWKIS010000001.1, from coordinate 344,494 downwards.
CCTCGGGCCGGGGTTTCGCAGGTCGCACGGGCCGCGCGTCCACTCGATCGGCCCGCCTCCGGGTCATCCACCGCTCAGCTACGGGCCGTGCGCCCGCTGAACGAGGTGCCGTTCCCGTACGTACGTGAAGCGAGGGGAAGGGGCGGCCGGCGCTCTCAACGCCCTTTCCCCTCAAGGACGTTGACCTGTTGCCCGCACGCCGTTTCGCACGTTGGGGAGTCTGGATGAGGCACGCGCGACGCACCGCCCGGCGGATCACACGCCTTGCTGCCGTCGGCGGCCTGCTCTGCGGAAGCCTGCTGGTCACGCACGCGATAGCGAGCGAACCCGGCACTTCCGGCACCTTTGGCACTTCCGGCACCTTTGGCGCTTCCGGCACTTTTGGTGCTTCCGGTCCACCCGTCCCGGTGGCCGACCGGCTGGTGGCGCAGCTCGGCACCTCCCGTGCGGCCGGCAGCTGGCTCGGCGCGGACGGGCGGACGGTGGTCGCGGTGACCGACCCGGACGCCGCGGCGGACGTGCGCCGTGCCGGGGCGCGGGCCGAGGTCGTGCGCCACAGCATGCGGGACCTGCGCTCGGCCGCCGCGACACTGCGGGCGGCCCCCCGCGTGTCCGGTACGGCGTGGGCGGTGGACTACGGCGCGAACGAGGTCGTGGTGCGCGCCGATGCGACCGTCTCCGCCGCCGCCTGGTCGCGGCTGGCCGGTGTCGCCAAGACCATCGGCGCGTCCGTCCGCATGGAGCGGACCCCGGGCACGTTCACCACGCGCGCCGACGGCGCCTCCCCGATCTTCGCGAGCGGCGGGCGCTGCTCCGCGGGCTTCGACGTGACCGACGGCCGGGACGCGTTCCTGCTGACCGCCGGACACTGCGGTCCGGCCGGCACGACCTGGTTCGCGCGGCCGGGCGACGCCACGACACTGGGCACCACGGTGAGCGGCACGTTCCCTGGCAACGACTTCTCTCTCGTGCGTTACGACGATGGGGCGCCGCGCACTCAAGGTGACGTGGTCGCTATCGGCGGCGGCCGCAGCGTACGCATCACAGGGGCGGCCGACCCCGTGGTGGGCCAGCGGGTCTTCCGCAGCGGCAGCACGACGGGGCTGCACTCCGGCCGGGTGACCGGCTTGAACGCGACGGTGAACTACCCCGAGGGCACGGTCACGGGCCTCATCCAGACGACTGTGTGCGCCGAACCCGGCGACAGCGGCGGCCCTCTGTTCGCGGACGGGCTCGCGCTGGGCCTGACGTCGGGCGGCAACGGGAACTGCGATGCCGGGGGCACGACGTTCTTCCAGCCCGTCGGAGCGGCGATGACGGCCCTCGGCGTCCGCCTGACCGGCACGTCCGGGGACGACGGGCCGGAGGCGGGCGCTCCGGGTGGGGGCAGGACGGGAACGGGTACGGGGGTGGGAACGGGTACGGGTACGGGGGTGGGAACGGGTACGGGTACGGGTACGAACATGGGCGGGCCCACCGGCACCGGCACCGGTCCGATCGCCGCGATCTCCAGGTTCGTGAACACCCGGAGCGTCGGGCCGGGCCTGCTGGTCATCGGAGGCAGCCTGATCGCCCTGGTGGCGGCGCGCTCCATGCGTTCGTCACGGCGGGGACGTGGGGCCTGGCCCTCGGGGGTCTGAGGTGAGGCGGGCCCTGAGGTGGACTCAGGTCTTCAGCCTAGACTGGACAGTTTGGGCTGAAGGTTTTAGCGTGGGCTCATGGACAACGCCGAGGGCTTCGTCAACGCCGAGGGCATCTCAGAATCCGCGGACCGCGCCGCGCGTGAACTGCGTGTGATGTTCAGCCGCCTCCGGCGCCGTCTGAGGGAGGTGTCCGACAGCCAGGACCTCACCCCGTCCCAGGTCTCCGCGCTCAACCGGCTCAGCAAGGCGGGGGCCGCCACGGCCAGCGGTCTCGCCGCCTCCGAGGGGGTCCGGCCGCAGTCGATGGCCGCCACGCTCGCCGCGCTCGACCAGCGCGGACTGATCGAGCGCCGGCCCGACCCCGAGGACGGCCGCCGCCAGCTGGTCACCCTCACCGACACCGGCCGCGAGAGCGCGGAGGGCACCCGGCAGGCCCGGGGGGAGTGGCTGGCCCGCACCCTCCAGGACCAGTTCTCGGAAGAGGAGCGCCTGACCATCGTCAACGCGCTGACCCTGCTGGAACGGCTCACGGAAGCCTGACCGCAGCGCCCGTCACCACCCAAACAACCGATCCACCGATCCACCGAGAAAGGCCCCCCATGGCTCTCACCACCCTCGACGACCGCACCGCCCTCGTCGTCGTCGACCTCCAGAACGGCATCGTCGCCGCACCCACCACCCCGTACACCGGCCCCGAAGTCGTCGCCCGCTCGGTCGAGTTGGCGGATGCCTTCCGCTCTCACGGCCTGCCGGTCGTCCTCGTGCGCGTCAGCGTTGCCCCCGACGGAGCGGACGCCGTACCCGGGCGCAACGAGACTCCGGGATACACCGGCGCCCTGCCCGAGGGCTGGGACCTCATCGCGGACGAACTGTCGGGCCACCCCGAGGACATCACCGTGACAAAGCGCAACTGGGGCGCCTTCTTCGGCACGGACCTGGACCTCCAGTTGCGCCGGCGCGGCATCACTCAGGTCGTGCTGACCGGCGTCGCCACCAGCATCGGCGTCGAGTCCACCGCCCGCGCCGCCCACGAGCACGGCTACCACGTCACCCTGGCCACCGACGCGATGACGGACCTGGACGCCGAGGCCCACCGCAACAGCATCGAGCGGATCTTCCCGCGCCTCGGCGAGAGCGGCACGACCGAGGAGATCACCGAACTCCTGGCGAAGACCCGCTCCTGACAAGCGAGTCGATCCCCGACGGGCGCCCCGCCCGCCCGTCGGATTCCGGCCGGTACGCCACCCGACCTTGGCGGAACCGATCCGTCCGGGAAAGGATGCCCGCATGAAGGGTGATCTCTTTTCCAGCGAGCACGTCGTACAGCCCGCCTCCACGCCGGGAATGACCGCACAGAACGCCAAGTCGATCCGCTACGTCGTCGACGGCGACATGATGGCCCGCCAGGGCGCGATGGTCGCCTACCGCGGGAACCTGCAGTTCGAGCGCAAAGGCCAGGGCATGGGCGGCATGCTCAAGCGCGCGGTCACCGGCGAGGGCCTGCCGCTGATGACGGTGCGCGGACAGGGCGAGGCCTGGTTCGCGCACGAGGCGCAGAACTGTTTCATCGTCGACGTCGAAGCGGGTGAGGCCCTCACGGTGAACGGGCGCAACGTCCTGTGCTTCGACTCCACGCTCTCGTACGAGATCAAGACCGTGAAGGGCGCGGGCATATCCGGCGGCGGGCTGTTCAACAGCGTCTTCACCGGGCAGGGCCGGCTGGGGCTCGTCTGCGAGGGCAACCCACTGGTCATCCCCGTCGGGCCCCAGCAGCCGGTGTTCGTCGACACCGACGCGCTCGTGGGCTGGACCGCCCATCTGCACACCTCGCTGCACCGGTCGCAGTCCATCGGGTCGATGATCCGCGGCGGTTCGGGCGAAGCCGTCCAGCTGAAGCTGGAGGGCGAGGGGTACGTCATCGTGCGTCCCAGCGAGGCGACGCCGCAGAAGGCCCAGCAGCACTGACGCCGTACCGTCCTCGCGTCGCACGGAGAGGTGGCGGCCCCGGGATCCGGTGGCCCGTCACCTCACGGTGCGCCGCCACCTGACTTCGCCGTCCTGCATCCGGTCCGTCGGCGCCAGTCCGCATGCGGTGGCTACAGCCGTCGACGCCGGATGATCCGGGTGGATGTGCGCGACGACGGTGCGTACGCCCTGCTCGCCCAGCCTGTCGACCAGTGCGCGCGCCGCCTCCGTGGCGAGGCCGCGTCCCTGCCACGGCACTCCGACGACCCAGGCGATCTCCGCTTCGAGCCCGTCGTCGCCGGGGGCGATCGTGGCCTGCACCGTCCCGGCCAGACGCCCTTCCTCCCTGATCCGGAGCACCCAGTTGCACCACGAGACGGCCGGGTCCGGGGAGCCCGTGACCAGCCGCCCGAAGCGTTCTCGCAGCTCCGGCGGTGTCAGCGGTGCGCCGCCGATGAACGTGTGCAGGGCCTGATCGCCGAGGACCACGGCCATCTCGTCGGCGAACTCCACCTGAAACGGCAGGAGTTCGAGCCTTTCGGTCGCCATGGCCGTCGCCGTCACGGGTTCGCGGAGTCTGTCCATCGCGTCACCGTACGTCCACGCCGGTGCGCCGGACACCGCGACCTGCGGCATCCGGCGCACCGGCCCACTCGGGCTCTACTGGACCGTGATCGCGAAAACGTGGATCGCGTCCGCGTCGGGCAGGGTGACCGTGCGGATCGTCTTGCCCGCGGTGAGCGGGACGGAGTTGCCGAACAGCTTGTAGCCAGTACCGAAGTTGGCGGGGCCGGTCGGGGTGTTGCGGTGGTCGGACGTGGCGACCGTCGTCGCGCCGTACTCCGTGCCCGCCGTGCAGCACCAGTTGGGGAAGCCGAGGCTGCCCGTGCTCGTGGTGCCGTCGGTGTAGGTGACCTTGACCTGACCCGAGGCGAACCCGGCCTCAGCACCGAGGAACCAGAGCTTGGAGCCGCTGCCGGCGAGGGTGATCGACTGGCCGGCGAGGGCGACGTTGTTCGGGGTGCCCGGCTTGGCAGCCGGGAAGGTCCAGGTCACACCGTCCTTGCTGACCTTGGCTCCGGGGGTGACCCCGGCCGCGGCGAGGGCCTGCGCCGAGTAGCTGTCACCGCCGCCGTCGAAGTTGCCGGTCGTGTAGTTGCCCTCGGCGGGCGGCGCCCCCTCGTTGGTCACGCCGACGTTGTTGAAGGCGGCGTCCAGGCTCGGGTACGGCACTTCGGTGACGATCGACGCGCTTCCCGGCACGGACCCCTCGCCGGCGCCACCCGCGCGGTAGCGGGCCGTCGCGGTCAGGGTCGTGACGGTGGTGCCGGGCTTGGCGTCGGGGCCCTTCGCGGTGACGGCCGCGGTGGCCGAGCCGCCGGGCCTGACCTTGCCGAGGGACACCTTCGACGCGCTGAGGCGCCAGCCTTCCGGGGCGCTGATGCTCAGTTGCGCGCCGGTGAGTCCGGTCGGGCCCTGGTCCGCGAGCGCGACCTTCCAGGTCGAGGTGGCGCCTTCGCCGCCGGTGCGTGTCCAAGTGATCGCAGTGGCGGGCTGCACGCGGTGGGCGGTGCCGGCGTGGACGCGGTACAGCACGGTCGCGTGGGCGGGCACGTTCGCGGCGATGGTCCCCGTGGTCTGCGTGGTCCGCTTCGACCAGAGGTCCTTGAGGAGGTACGAGGATCCGGCGGGCAGCCCGGCCTTGGCGGCCGTCGTGGTGATGGTCTGCGCCTCGTCGGACGAGTTGAACAGCGCCACGGCCCGGTCGCCGTTCGCGAGAGGCTTGGACAGGACGTCGTAGCCGTCGCCCTGCTGGACGATGCGGCCCTGGAGGCCCTTGGTGTCCTGGTCGACGGCGATGACGTCCTTGTTGCCGAGGACGGCGAGCGCCTCGGGCGAGGCCTTCGTCAGGTCGGTGCTGGAGATGAGGGGGGCGGCCATCACGGACCACAGCGACATCTGGCTGCGGATCTCGTCGCCGGTGAGCCGGGACTGCCCGGCCAGGAGGAAGTCGGGGTCGTTCCAGCGGCCCGGGCTCTGCAGGTCGGCCAGCGGCACGTTGTAGGCGTAGTTGTACTTGATGGAGGCCCACTTGCCGCGCGCCGAGGACGACTCCATTGCGACGTCGGCGCCCTCCCGCCACAGGTTGCCGACCTCGGCCGACCAGGAGATGACGTGGTGCCAGTCCTTCTCGCCCTCGAAGTAGGCGGGCGCGGAGACGGAGTAGACGATGGGCCGGCCGGTGTCGAGGAGCGCCTGACTCATGTCGCCGTAGAGCTTGTGGTAGACGTCGTCCGCGCTCTGGCCCGTGGGGACCGGCACGTTGCAGCCGTCCAGCTTCAGGTAGTCGACCTTCCACTTGGCGAAGAGGTCGGCGTCCTGCTTGATGTGGCCGTACGAGCCGGGGTAGCCGCCGCAGGTGGCCGTGCCGGCGTCCTCGTAGATGCCGAACTTCAGTCCCATGGCGTGCAGTTGCTCGCCGACGTAGGCCATGCCGTGCGGGAAGCGGGTGGGGTCGGGGACGAGGTTGCCGTCGGCGGCGCGGGTGTGCGTCATCCAGCAGTCGTCGGTGGTGACGGTGTCGTAGCCCTTGGCGGCCAGGCCGGAGGAGACGAGTGCGCGGGCATTGGCGAGGACGGTTTCCTCGCTGATGTCGCAGCCGTAGTAGGACCAGTTGTTCCAGCCCATGGGCGGGGTCGGGGTGAGGTTGGGGTACGGGGTGGTGGCCGCGGCGGCGGGTGCGGCGGAGGGTCCCGCGAGGCCACCGAGCGCGAGTGCCGTGGCGGTGGCGGCCACGGACAGGGCGCGAAGGGCGCGGGCCCGGCCGCGGCGCGAGGGGGGCGGGGAGGTGCGGCGCCGTGCGGATCTGTGCTCTCTGTGAGCTCTCCCGGACAAGGGGTCTCCCGTCTACGAGCGTCTACGAGCGCGCCGGGGATGACGCGACGGGGATACCGTGCCGACAGAAGTTCGTTGCTGCAAGATGTATGGCGATTTCTTGCACAAACAATCAATCGGTGGGGTAGTTGGGCGCCATGTGTACCAATTCGCCCTCACTCCTTGGCAGTTGATCTCCCGAACGCCGGTGAACCGCGGGCGAACTCCCGTACAACCCTTCCCTCTCATGCGCTGTCAAACAGGGCGCCGGACAAGGAACGGGCCCTTTCCGGACACCCCCCGCGCTGCCCGGCCGTCCTTCTCCTCAGGAGCCGCTCGTGCGCAAGAACCGTTCCGCCGCCCTGGCCGCGGCATCATTCCTCCTTCTGTCCGGCGCGGCCATCGCCACCGCCCCCTCCGCCTTCGCCGGAACCCCGGGCGGCACCCACGCCAATGACCGCAACAGCGATTTCAACGGCGACGGTTACGAGGACGTCCTCGTTGGAGCGCCCGGCGCGACCGTCAGCGGGAAGAAGGGCGCCGGACTCGTCACCGTGCAGTACGGGTCGTCGAGAGGCATCGGGACCACCAACGTCGCCCGCTTCAGCCAGTCCACCTCCGGTGTGGCCGGCGCGGCCGAGACCGGTGACGCGTTCGGGAAGGCCGTGGCCACGGGCGACCTGGACGGGGACGGCTACGACGACGCGATCGTCGGCATCCCCGGCGAGGACATCGGCACGACCGCGGACGCGGGCGGAGTGGCCGTCCTGTGGGGCTCCAAGGCCGGTCTCACCGGCGCCGCCAGCGACTGGCTGGAGACCCAGGAACCCACCGCCGGCGAGAAGTTCGGCGTCGGGGTCACGGCGGCGCACTTCACGAACGACACCCCGGGCGATGTCCTCGCCGTCCTCGATCGCGACGATCTGGAGCTCTTCGCCTACGACTCCGCGCCGCAGCCCGCGTCGAAGGCACCGCTGGAGCGCCGCTCCACGAGCCGCCTGTCCAAACTCGCCGACGAGCGCGACATCGTGCCCTCGTCGCTGACCTCCGGGGACTACGACGACAACGGCTTCGCCGACCTCGTCGTCTCGGGCGTGACGGCGGGCTCGGAGCCGGGCCACGGCTGGTCGTCGTACCTGTCCGGGCACGCCGACGGGCTGACGTACGAGCGCGATCTGCGCGGCGGACCCGTCGCGGCCTCGGGCGACATCAACGGCGACGGATACGACGACCTGGTGACCGGTGAGCCCAACTCCCCCGACGACGGCGGCGCTTCGATGACCGGCGGCCTGGTGGGCGTGCGCCTCGGCAGCGCCGACGGGCCGTCGTCCGACGTGCAGTGGTGGACGCAGGACTCCGCGGGCGTGCCCGGCACCGCCGAGCGCGGTGACGGCTGGGGCACCGATCTGTCCGTCGCGGACACGAACGGGGACGGGTACGCCGACGTGGCGATCGGCGCGGCCGGCGAGGACATCGGCACGGTCGCCGACGCGGGCGCGGTGTGGGTGCTGCGCGGGGCGCCCTCGGGACTGACCGCGACCGGCGCGCAGTCCTGGGACCAGAACTCGGCGAACGTGCCGGGCGTGCCCGAGAAGGGCGACAAGTGGGGCGGTCAGGTCCGCCTCACCGACCCGAACCGCGACGGCCGCTTCGGCCTGCTCGCCGCGGCGCCGGGCGAGAACACGAACGACGGAGTGGTCTGGGTGTTCTCGGCAGGTTCCGGCGGCGTCACGGCCTCCGGCTCGTGGACGTACGGCGCGGGCTCGCTCGGCGCGCCGTCGGCGGACGCACAGTTCGGCGCGGCGATCGACGAGTAGCACGATCGACGAGCAGGACCAGCAAGGCACAAGAGCCAGGCCGCCCGCCTCCCCACCCCCTCGGAGACGGGCGGCCTTCCGCATTTCCCGTACGTCGATGTGATGACCGGCCGACGCCAGGTAGCACTCAAGTCGTACCGCACAACACATACGTGGACGGATCCGCCGGGACCCTCGCCGCTCGTACGTTCATGACCTGAACGCAGCGGCACAACGGGACCGGCGAAGGGACACGGCTACATGTACGGCAAGGCATTCGCCCCGGAGTATCAGGGCGAGTTGCGCACGACCCTCGGGGTGAACTCCTCCTACGAGGACGTGCGCGCGGCGGCGGGCCGGTCCCTGGACTCGGCGGGCAGCCCCCTGGAGCGGGCACGCGCCGCACTGGCGCTCGCCGAGGCGAACCGGCGGCTCGGCCGCGTACGCGAGGCGGGCGACGCGTGGCGCGGCAGCTATCGCAGCGCGCGGACCGCAGGGCACACGGGGGCGATGGCCTGGGCGCTGTGGAGCGGCGGCACGCTCGCCCGCCAGTGCGGCTCGCTGCGTCTGGCACGGCGTCTCCTCGGGCACGCCGTCGCCCTGGCCGCCGACAGCGACGACCGGCTCGCCCACGGCTACGCCCTGGCGGGCCTGGCGGAGACCGGACGGATCCAGGGCGACTACGCGGCGGTCGCCGCCCTCCACGAGGAGCTGCTCGAACAGGGCCGGTCCCACGGCGAACCCCGGCACATGGTCTGGGCGATGTCCGGCATCGCCCAGATGCACCGCAACACCGGCGACCACGCCAAGGCCCTGGAACTGTTCGAGGAGTCGGTCCGGGTGGCCACCGAGGCGGACGACGCGCGGGGCCGCGCCTGGTCGCTGCGCGGCGTGGCCGATGTGCTGTCCGTCCGGGGCGAACCCGACCGTGCGCTGTCCCTGCTGTCCGAGGCCGAGGGCATCTGCCGCGCGATGGACCTGGCGAGCGCGCTCGCGTACAACCACAAGATGCGCGCCAACGTCCTTTACCGGGACGGGCGTTACGAGGCGGCCCGGGAGATCTACGCCTCGGCGCTGGCGGAGTTCCGCGCTCTGCACGAGCCGCGTGGTGTCGCGTTGTGCCGGCTCGGGCTGGTCAAGTCGCGCTCGCGGCTCGGCCGCGACCATCGCGACACGCTCGCCGAACTCGACGTTCTCGAGGCCGACTTCACGCGGATCGGGCTGCGGCACGCGCGGGAGATGGTCGTCGCGTTCCGCGCGGAGACGGCTGTGGGCTCCATTCGACCCGAGCGCCGGGAAGCGGCCTGACCGCCGCGTTCACTCGCCGAGCGTGATGCGGATGCCTACCGTGCCGTTGAGGCCGCGGCGCAGACGGCTGCCGAACAGCGTCACCATGCCGAGCAGGCCGTACTTGCTCCGGATCAGGTCGCGATAGCGCGCCGTCACCTCGGGAGAGCAGATCTCCGCCGTGGCGGGCGACTGATCGCCGGTCGGGTTGCCGCGGGCGTCGCACGGACCCACGAGGACATCCGCGCGATTGCGGATCCGCTTCACCTTCCACGAGCCGGCGGCCGTCCACGCACCGAGCGCGGACCCGTCCCTGACCACCCAGACGGGCGTTGCCACCGGGGTGCCGTTCTTCCGGAAGCTGGTGACCAGGAGGTACTTCCCGGCGCCGAGCCGCGCGAGCCGCGTCGTGTCCATGCCTCGATTCTACGGCGCCCCGGCGGGCGACTGTCGGGGCGCCGTAGCTCCAAGTGTGAACGTCGCAACAAATTGTGAAGAAGGTGAGAGCTTTCTCTGCATCCGGGTGATCCGCGCCTCCGGGCCCGTCCGGGCCCGCCACGATGATCACGCCGCGCGCCTCCTCGTGGCATCCAGATCGGGGTGCGCAGGGCCAGGAGACTCCAGAAGCGCCGACGCCTTCGGCGCTTCTGGAGTCGTGCGGGCCACGCGGCCGCGAGGGCCGGCGCGGAGCCTTCGCGATGGAGGTGGTCGGCGCGGAGCCGTCCCGATGGAGGTAGTCAGCGCAGAGCCGTCGCCAAGAAGGTCGTCAGCGACAGCGTGAGCCCCACTATCGCCATCAAGAGCGTCCCGTACTCACGCCAGGCCCGAGGCCGGCGCTCCGCCTCGGCCGGATGCTCACCGGGGCGCGGGTCGGCGGCATCGGCGGGGCTCTGCTGTCCGTGCGACTGGGTCACACCGGGTCAACTCCCCGCCGGGCCAAGGCGATGCGGCCGAGATCAGCCACGCAGCGTGACTCCGTGGCGGGTTCGCATTCTCCGCAGCTCCCACAGGGAGACGGCCGTGACCGACAGCGGTCCACCCAGCAGGGAGCAGAGCTGTGCCGCGACCGGGCCTTGCGGCATGCCCTCATCGATCAGGTTGAACACCGCCACCGCCCAGACGAGTACGGCGGTGAGCACGGCGGGCAGCATCGGATGCACGTGGGCGGTGTTGAAGGCGGTCTTGGCGGAGTAGAGGGAGGCGAAGAAGAGGAACGGCAGGCCCCAGACGATGACGGCCAGGACGACGAGCGCGCTCAAGGCCGCCGCCCACTTGGGCAGCTTGTCCAGGTAGCCGCTGTTGACCGCCACCAGGGCCACCGCGACGAAGACAGCCACGGACCCCACGTACCAGGCCACCGTCTTGAGCGGTCCCTTGAGGCGGGAGCGCAGTGCCGGCCGCAAGTGGGGAGGGGCGTACAGGATGAAGCCCAGGACGACGAGCGGACCTGTGACGATCAGCAGGACCGGCGTGATGAGCAGATTGCCGAAGCCGCTGCTCGCCGCTCCGTGCCACGCTTGCTCGCCCTTGCCGTAGTAGAAGGCCAGGGCGAGCGTCGCGAGGAGGCCGAGGACCGAGCGGAAGATCTGGACGCGCACCACCAGGGGGTCGTTGATGCGGACGCCGCCGTCCTGCACGAAGAGCCGCGTCGCGACGCGGTGTCCCGAGTGGATGATCGCGGAGATGACGTTGAGGCCGGGCACGCGACGCAGCGGGTTGCGGCGGCGGGGCGCCACCGGCACCCGCGGTGGGCCGTACGGGTACGGCCCACCCTGGGGCGGGAACGGCTGCGGCGGGTACGGCTGTGGCGGATGCGGTGCCTGTCCGGGCGGCGGACCGTACGGGCCGGTCGGTGGCGGGCCGTACGGGTTGCCCCAGCCCGGACCCGTCGGTGCCTGTCCGCCGTTGATTCTGGGGCCGTTGCCGGGTCCCCATCCCCCCGATGCCATGTTGTCCTCCACGCAGGGCCGTCGACGACCCTTGTCTCCTGTGCGGCGCATGGTCGAGCGCCACATCGGCGGAGCAGTCTAGAGCACCTTTTCGGCCAGGCCAGTCACCTGCGCAGCCTCTCCACGGACGGCTTCACCTCACTCCAGGACGTTCGCGACGAGTTCGGCGAACTCGTCCGGCGTGGCGAGGCGGATGCCCAGGTCCTCGGCCTTGGCCCGCTTGGATCCCGCGCCCTCACCGGCGACGACGAGCGAGGTGCGCTTGGAGACGCTGGAGGAGGACTTGCCGCCGGCCCGCTCGATGAGTTCGTTCATCTCATTGCGGCTGAGCTTCTCCAAGGGGCCGGTCATGGCTCCCGTGACGACGACGGTCATGCCGTCCAGCGGGCCCGCGCCGGCCGCCCGTTCGCCCGCTCCGTCCTTGTCGGTCGCTTCCTCCGGGGCGGGCGGGGTCGCGCCGGGTTCCGTCATGTTCACCCCCGCCGCCGCCAACCGGTCGATGAGCGGGGCAAGTTCGGCCAGCTCGGTGACGATCACCGGGGCCTTCTCGGCGCCGATGCCCTCGACCTGCTGCATCGCCTCGGCGTCCGCCGCGCGGATGTGGTCCATCGTGGCGAAGTGCCGGGCGATACGACGGGACATGGACCGTCCGGTGCCCCGCACGCCGAGGGCGCACAGCACCCGGGACAGCGGCTGGGCCTTGGCGGCCTCGATCGCCGCGAGGAGGTTGTCCGTACTGGTCTCCCCCATGCGGTCGAGCGCCAGGAGCCCGTCACGGGTGAGGGCGAAGAGGTCGGCGAGATCGGCGACCAGGCCCGTGTCGACGAGCTGGACGACGCGGGTGGCGCCGAGGCCCTCGATGTCGAGCTGGTCGCGGCCCGCCGCGTAGGACAGCGAGGCCACCAGGTGGCAGTTCCTGCCGCGTTCGCAGCGCCAGCGCTGCTCGCTCGTGTCGATGCCGGAGCCGCACTGCGGGCACACCTCGGGGAAGACGATCGGCTGTTCGTCGCCGGTGCGCAGGTGGGCTACGGGCGCCTCGATGCGGGGGATGATGTCGCCCGCCTTGTAGACCATCACGTGGTCGCCGAGCCGCAGGTCGCGGCGGGTGATGTCGGCCGGGTTGTGCAGCGTGGCGTAGGTGACCGTGCTGCCGTCGATGTCGACGGGTTCGAGGACGGCGCGCGGGGCGATGACGCCCGTACGGCCGACGTTCCACTCGACGTCGAGGAGGCGGGTGATCTTCTCGACGGCAGGCAGCTTGAAGGCGATGGCCCAGCGCGGGGCGCGCGTGCCCGTTCCGGCGGCCTCCTGGTCGGCCGCGAGGTCCGCCTTGACGACGATCCCGTCGATGCCGAACGGCAGCTCGGCGCGCAGGCCCGCGATGTGCTCGACCCGCGCGAGAACCTCCTCGACAGTGTCGACGGTGAGTCCCGAAACGGCTGTCGTGGCGGGTGTGTTGACCCCGAGCGCGGCTGCGCGGTCCATCAGCTCGCCGTGGGCCAGGGAGCGCAGGGCCTCGGCGTGTTCGGCCGACGTGTCCGGCAGCGGCAGCAGGCCGTACGCGAAGAACGTCATCGGCACCGTGTAGGCGCGGTCCTTGGCTCTGAGGGTGCCCGCCGCGGCGTTCCTCGGATTGGCGAAGGGGGCGCCGCCGTGCTCCGTACGCACCTCGTTCGCGTGCTCGAACTGGCCGAGGGTCATGAGGACTTCGCCCCGCACCTCGACCGTGTGCGGCTCGGTCAGCCGGTCCGGCAGGCCCGCAATGGTGCCGATCGCGTGCGAGACGTCCTCCCCGGCCGTCCCGTCGCCCCGGGTGATCAACTGTGTGAGGCGGCCGTCGTGGTAGCGCGCGGCGATGGCCAGGCCGTCCAGCTTGGGCTGGACGTTCCACCGGGTCACGTCGCGGCCGATTCTGCGAGCCACGGACGCGGTCCAGGTGGTGAACTGCTCGCCGTCGAAGACGTTGTCCAGGCTCAGCATCGGGACCGTGTGCGGCACGTCCCCTTCGACGGCGCCGCCCGCGACCTTGCCGGTCGGCGAGTGCGGCAGCACCGCGTCGGGGTGGTCCGCCTCGTATGCGGCGACGGCCCGGACGAGCCGGTCGTACGCGTCGTCGTCGAGGGCGGACGTCCCGCCCGTGTAGTAGGCGCCCGCCGCCAGGGACGCGTCCACGACGGCCTGGGCATAGGCAGCGGCATCGGCCAGGACGAACTCACCAGAAGTCGTTGTCATGCTGCCATCGTGCCTGGTGGCACTGACAATCGACCGGAGGCGACTGCGGTGCCCGGACTCAGGGGCTCCGCTTCACACCCGCAGCCGGTCCTGCGCCTGCACCCCGTCTTCGAGGCCCGCGACGCCGAACGCCTTGGCAAGGCCCTGGGCCGGCATGTCTCCGTAGATCGTCTCGTAGGAGCCCTCGGGTACGACGTAGGTCTCGTGCCAGATCCCCACGTGTGTCGCGCCCTTGCGGGCGTACCGGTTGATCCGCGCCCACCACGGCTGATGGCGCTTGTCCGGGGCCGCCGCGTAAGCGAGCAGCTTCTCCTTCGACTCCCAGTACTGGACGACCATGTAGGTGCGCGGCGAGCCCGTGAGGAGGATGTGGTGCAGGAGGCCGAGAGAGCGGTCGCGGTTCAGCTCCTTGATCATCATGGGCATCGCGATGAACACCGGCAGCCACCGGTGGACCGCCCAGAAGTGGTTGATGCGCATGCCGATGAGGAAGACCACCACATCTCCCTGCGCGCCCGCGGTCGTCCGTCCGGTGTTCGTCCTCGTGCCCATGTCGCCCCCGATTCAGCTGGATTGGGGAGTGCCGCTGCCCCGGCACCCATGTTTGGATAGTGGCCCTACCCAAGAAAGGGTGCAAGAGATGCGACTCGCGGAACTCAGCGAGCTGAGCGGGGTCTCCATCCCCACCATCAAGTTCTACCTGCGGGAGCAACTCCTGCCCCCGGGGCGGCGGATCACGGCTACACAGGCCGAGTACGACGACTCCCATCTGCGCCGGCTGCGTCTCGTACGGGCGCTGATCCAGGTCGGCCGGGTACCGGTGGCGACCGCTCGCGAGGTGCTCGCGGCGGTCGACGACGACTCGCTGGGCCGCACGATCCGCCTGGGCGCGGCCCTGTGGGCGCTGCCGCAGCCGCCGGAGGCGCCCGAGGACGACCCGGCCACAGTCGAGGCGGCCTCGGCCGTCGACCGTCTCCTGGAGGAACTCGGCTGGGACACCGCGCGCGAGATCGGCAGCCTCTCCCCCTCGTACCGCACCCTCGTCACGACGGTCGCCACGCTCAACCGCCTCGGCTACCCCTGCGGAACGCCCGAACTCGCCCCGTACGCACGGCACATGGCGCGCGTGGCCGAGCACGACCTCGACCAGCTCGACGCCATCCCCGAGGAGGTGGAGAAGGTCGAGGCCGCGGTCGCGGCGGCGGTCCTGTACGAGCCGGTTCTCCTCATGCTGCGCAGGATGGCCCAGGAGGAGCAGTCGGTGCGCCGGTTCGGGATGTGAGGGCTACGCGGACTGCGGGACCACGTGGAGTGTGACCCCGCGCGCCGGCACGCGGCGCCTCATGCCGACGGGTCGAACCCCGTAGCCATCCGGGCGTACGCGTGCAGCGTGGCGATCACCTCGGCGCGTGTGCGGCGCCCCGCGAGCACCTCCATCTGGAAGCCGTCCTCCATCGCGACGAATCCGGCGGCCAGTTGACCCGCGGGCTCGGCGAGCACGAAGTGCCCCTGCGCCTCGCCGAGGACCAACGTGGCGTAGTACACGGCGATCTGACGCTCGGTCAGTGTGGCGTCGAGGGTGGCCGCCCTGGGGTCGCGCAAGCTGCGCGGCCAGTATTCGAAGAGCAGCCGGGGCAGCAGGTCGTCGGGGCCGTCGGCGACGCCGTGCTCGACGCAGGCCCGCAGCCGGTCCCGGGCGTCCGGGAACTTCTCGGCGCTCTCCTCGCGCTCGCGACTGAAGCGCTCGATCGCCCGCTGGAACGTCTCATACATCAGCTCGTCGAGGTCGTCGTAGTAGTAGAGCACCGCGGCCGACGTGACCCCCGCCTCCTCCGCGACATCGCGCAGCCGCAGCCCTTCGAGGCCCCGGCTGTGCAGTGCGCGGAGCGTGGCCTGGTGCAGTTGCGCGCGCCGCGCCTCCTGGTCCTTGCGCCGTCCCACGACCGCCCCCGTCCGACCCGGGTCCATCCCGATTCACTGATGACGCGGTAAAGATACCGAACCCGGTCTTGACAGGCCTCATGGCCCATTCGTTAAATCTCGGTTTAACGAAAAGTCGTCGCCGACCAGAAGGCCGCCGTGAACCCTGATCCCCCTCAGACACTCGCCCCCACCACCACGTCCCCACCGCCCTCCAAGGGCCTGCGGAGCGGGTCCGTCGGGCTGCTCGCCTCGGTCGCCCTCGGCCTCTCCTCGGTCGCCCCCGCGTACAGCATCGCCGTGACCCTCGGCTTCGTGACGGTGGCCGTGGGCCACCTCGCGCCCGCCGCGCTGCTCCTCGGATTCGTGCCGATCCTGCTGACGGCCTTCGCCTTCCGAGAGCTCAACAAGGAGATGCCGGACTGCGGGACCACCTTCGTGTGGACGACGCGCGCCTTCGGCCCCTCGTCCGGATGGCTCCTGGGCGGCTGGGTCACCCAGTTCGCCACGGTCACCGCCATGGCCGCGCTCTCCCAGGTGGGCGCCGGATACCTCCTCGGCCTCCTCGGCCTGGACTCACTGGCCTCCGACGAGACCGCGGTCGCCGTCACCGCGGCGCTGCTCATCGGGGCCATCACCGTCATCGCGTACCGCGGCCTCCAGCTCGCCGCGGTCGTCCAGTACGTCCTGCTCGGGCTCCAACTCCTCGCGCTCTTCGGTTTCGGCGCAGCCGCGCTCGCCCGGCACGGGGCGCTGACGCCCTCGCTCGCCTGGTTCGACCCGTTCGGCTTCGACAGCTTCGGCGCGTTCGCCAAGGCGGTCCTGCTCTGCCTCTACATCTACTGGGGCTGGGACGCCCTGCTCACCGTCAACGAGGAGACCCGCGACAGCGAGCGCACCCCCGGCAAGGCCGCACTGATCTCGACGCTCGTCCTCCTGGTCACGTATCTGTTCACGGCGGTCGCCGCGATCAGCTTCGCCGGGACGGGCACTTCGGGCCTGGGGCTCGGCAACGCCGCAAACGCGGCCGACGTCCTGTCCGCCCTCGGCCCGCCCGTCCTCGGCACGGCACTCGCGAAGGGCGTCCAGCTCGCCGTCTGCGTCTCCGCGGTCTCCGCGCTGCTCACGTGCGTCGTCGGCAGCTCGCGGGCCACGCTCTCGATGAGCGTCCACGGCGCGCTGCCCCAGGCGTTCGCCCGTGTCCACCCGCGCCATCGCACGCCGTCCTTCGGCACCGTCTTCATGGGCGCGGCGGCCGCGGTTCTCCTCGCGGCCCTGACCTGGCTCTCGCCCGCCTTCCTCGGCGACGCGATCCTCTCCATCGGCCTGCTCATCGCGCTCTACTACGGCGTCACAGGCCTGGCCTGCGTCTGGCTGTTCCGTGGCCGGCTGCGCCGCTCCTGGCGGGACGCGCTCCTCAAGGGTGTGCTGCCGCTCGCCGGCGGGCTGATGATGCTCGCCGCGTTCGTCCGCAGCGCGGTCGACATGACCGACCCCTCGTACGGCTCCACCTCACTGTTCGGCGTCGGCGGCGTACTCCTGCTGGGCCTCGGCTCCGTCCTGCTCGGCCTGGTCGTGATGCTGGCGCTGCGCCACCGCTTCCGCCCCTTCTTCCGCGACGGCCGCACCGCCGTCACCCGACTCACCGTCACCGAGGACTGATCCATGCGCACGCTCAGCATCGCCGCCGTACAGACCGCCCCCGTCCCCTTCGATCCCGAGGCCACGTGGGCGCTGTTCGCCGACCGGGTCCGCGCGACCCGTGCCCTGCTTCCGCACGTCCAGCTCGTCGTCGTCCCCGAGCTCATGCTGTCCGCGGAGGCGCCGCTGTTCGACGCCCGTGAGGACTGGATGGACAAGGCGGCCGTCACCGTCCCCGGACCGCTCACCGACCGGATCTGCGACCTCGCTCGCGAGACGGGCCTGTGGCTGATACCCGGCAGCGTCTACGAGCGCACCGCCGACGGCGCCGTCTACAACACGGCCCTCGCCGTCTCTCCGCAGGGCGAGATCGTCGCCCGCTATCGCAAGGTCTTCCCCTGGCAGCCCTACGAAACGACGGCGCCCGGCAGCGAGTTCGTCGTCTTCGACATCCCGGACATCGGCAGGATCGGCCTCGCGATCTGCTACGACGGCTCGTTCCCGGAGACCGCACGCCAGCTCGCCTGGCTGGGCGCCGAAGTGATCGTCCAGCCCACCCTGACCACCACCAGGGACCGCGACATGGAGATCGTGTGCGCCCGCGCCAACGCCTGGACGAACCAGGTGTATGTGGTGAACGTCAACGCCGCCGACCCGGCCGCCGTGGGCACCAGCGTCATCGTCGACCCCGAGGGCACCGTCCGCCAGCAGGCGGGCCCCGGCCAGGAACTCCTGGCGGACGTCCTCGACCTGGACGCCGTCACCCGCGTCCGCGAGTACGGCTCCTCGGGCCTCAACCGGCCCTGGGCGCAGCTGGAGCGCTACGGCTCCACGGTGCGTCTGCCGATGTACGGCGGCACGTTCCAGCCGCGACCCGACCGAGGCTGAACTCCTCGTCCCGGGCCCGCCCTTCGGTCACGGGGGCGGGTCCGGGGTGTCAGGAGTGGAAGGCGAGGTAAGGGGCCAGGGCCAGCAGTGTTCCTACAAGGGCGTACTTGAGGCGGCGCGCCGGCACGGCGTGGGCGATCTTCCATCCCACGATCACGCCGACCAGCTCGGGCACACCCACCAGCGCGGCGAGCCTCCAGTCGACCGATCCGTGCAGCACGTACCCGAGCGTGCCGATCGCCGCGATCACCACGGACTGCGCCTGCGCCGCGGCCAGCGCGGACAGCACCGGGAGTCCGCAGACGACCAGGAGTGGCACGCTCAGCATCGGTCCACCGAGGCCGAAGAGCCCGGCCGCGACAGCAACTCCGAAGCCCACCAAGGCAATTCGCGTGAGCGGCACGCTCACCGACTCGCTCCCCGCAGCCCCGGCGCGCCGCTCGCGCACCCACACCAGGACACCCGTCACGGTGACGGCGCACGCGAGCAGGATCCCGAACCCCCGTCCCGAGACGAGGGTGTTGAGCTGGACACCGAGAGGTGTGCCGAGGAGGGCTGCCACGGCGAGGACCGTCGCCGTGCGCCGCGTGGCCGCGTCCCGCAACTGTCCCGACCGGGTGTAGGCGGCCGTGCCGAGCGCGCCGGTCGCCACATGGGTGGCGATGGCGGTGCCCGCGACCCCGGCCGGGGACAGCCCGGTCAGCAGGAACATCCCGATCGTCGGCAGCACACCACCGGGCCCCACCGCGGTGATCCCGATGCCTCCCGCGAGCCCGAAGAGAGCGAGGAGCGTCAGGGTGAGGACGTCGAGGTCCATGGGCATGGGGGTGCCTCCGAGGGCAGCGGGGGGGGTGCTTTGCGGTCAGGTGCGGGGTGTCTTGCGGTCAGGTGCGGGGCCGTACGGGACCTCGGTGGACCAGGGCGTGCAGGGCGAACCGGTCGGCACGCACGCGCAGCGTCTCCGCGTCCACAGGGCGGCCGTCGGCGAGAGACGTGAGGCGGTCTATCGCGAACAGGGCTGCGCCCGCGGGGATTTCGAGGAGCCGAGCGGTGTCCGGTTCGGCGGTGACGGCATGCACGGTGACCTCCGCGCTGCCGAGCCGGTGTCCCGACGTCTCCTCGATGAGGTCGAAGACGTCCCGGTGGGCCAGATCGCAGTCGAGGAGGGGCCGGCCGATGTCGGGGGCGAGCCACGTCGAGTCGACCGAGAGGGGCCGCCCGTCCAGGCTCCGCAGGCGCTCCAAGTACACGGCCTCGGATCCCTCGGGGAGCCGCAGCCGTTCGGTGACCGCCGTCGGTGCGTGCGGCACGATCCGGGCCGCACGCACCTGGTTGGTCACGGTGCCATGGTCGACGAGCGTCTCCGCGAGGCCGGTGAGGCGTTCGAGGCCGTGTCCGTACTTCGCCGTCACGACGCGGGTGCCGACACCGCGCCTGCGCATGATCAGCCCCTCGTCGGCGAGCAGCGCGAGGGCTTCCCTGATGACGTTGCGGGTGGCGCCGAGCGCATGGCCGAGCCGCCGTTCGTCGGGCAGCATCCCCTCTGCGTAGACACCGGAGGTGATCTGCTGCCGAAGCGTGTCGGCGACCCGCCGCGCCCGCTCGGCCCGGGGTGGCGTGCCGCCGGGGTGCGGAAATTCTTCGTCGTGCATGGGGTGGTTCGCCACCGTTCGTCACCTGCTTCCGGGACCCGAAGCTACCCCACCGCCGACATCTGCCGTGTTACGCCGAAGTTACGCCACCCATCATGACCTGCGAAAACCGTTGAGCTGGGGTTTTGACGGCGGATTTCGGCGTTGCGCCGGGCGCGCACGTATCGGTTCTTCGCCAGGCATACGGTCCATGGCCTGTCCTCGGCGCACTCCCCCGCCGGCGCCCCCTACACCTGCCGGTCGCTACTCTGCCCGGATGCGCGATGGGGGGAAGTGGCAGCAGCGACGAGAACGAGAACGACGCAAGCGCGTTCTCGGGCAGGGCGACGCCGCACCGGGAAGGAGCGCTCGTGCCACTGCGGTGCGGCGCCTGACGGGTCGGTTGCGTGCGCACCCGCTGGTGTCGTCGGCTGTGATATCCCCACACGGACCAGCATCTTGCGCTACCTGCCCTCGGCATCCTTGCGCAGCGCCGGACACGGCGTCACGATCCGCATGTCCCCGAAGCCGTCGGCGATTCCGGGCAGCCCGCCCGACAACACGGCCTGCTGCGTGAAGCCCCCTCCGGGGAGGCCCCCATGAACTCCCGGTCCTGGTCGTCACGACCGGTGTACGCCGACATGGCCACCAGCGTCACACCCTCGGTGTGGTCTCCGTCGAACGCGAGGCTGCACCCGTAGAAGCCGAGTTCCGGAATCCGGCGCGACTCCTCCTTCGTGAACTGTCCGTCGTCAGGGGCGAGTTGTGCGACGGAGTCGCGGAGCAGGGCCCCGTCGCAGGCGCGTCCGACCAGCCACCAGTCCTGTGCGCACGGCTCGGCCATGGAGCCACCCAGGCCGAGGACTGCCGCGGCCGCCACCGTCCCTTGATCCAGCGCCGCATCGCCCCTGCCCCCGTCACCACCGAAACGGTGCTGCCCCCGTGGCCTCACACGCACCGCCGGACCCTACCTGCCGCGCCATTCGCCCCGCGCCCGGCCCGGGGCCACCTCTGTCCCTCTCAGGCCGTAAGGGTGCGGACCGGGCTCCCCGCCAGGAACGCCTCGATGTCCTCGACCGCGCCCTCGAAATAGCCTTCGTAATTGCGGCGGGTGACATAGCCGAGGTGTGGCAGGCCGAGGAAGTTCGGGGCGGTGCGCAGGGGGTGGTCGGCCGGGAGCGGCTCCGTCTCGAAGACGTCCGCGCCCGCCCCCGCGATCCACCCTTCGTGCAGGGCACGCACCAGCGCCTCCTGGTCGACGATCGCGGCGCGCGAGGTGTTGACCAGGTAGGCCGTGGTGCGCATGCGGGTGAGTTCTGCCGCGCCGATCAGCCCGCGTGTGCGGTCGCCGAGTACGAGGTGGACGGAGACGAAGTCGCTGCTCTCCAGAAGCTCCTCCTTGGAGGGCGCGAGGCTGACGCCGGCCGCCGCCGCGCGCTCTGCGGTGAGGTTCTCGCTCCACGCGGTCACCTCCATGCCGAATGCCTGGCCGACGCGGGCGACCTTGGTGCCGATCTTCCCGAGCCCGAGGAGGCCGAGGCGGCGTCCGTGCAGGTCGGCGCCGAGGGTGCTCTGCCAGGGGCCCACGTCGCGCAGGGCGTTGCTCTCACGCACCAGGTTCCGCGCGAGGCCGAGAATGATCGCCCACGTCAGTTCGACGGCCGGCTCGGAGTTGCTGGCGGTGCCACACACCGTGACGCCGTGCCGAGCCGCTGCGGCCAGGTCGATGGAGGCGTTGCGCATCCCCGAGGTGATCAGGAGACGCAGCTGAGGGAGTCGGGCGAAGAGGGTGTCCGTGAAGGGTGTGCGTTCCCTCATCGCGACCACGATCTCGCAGTCGCCGACCGCCGCGACGACCGCGTCCTCGGTCGGCAAGTGGCGTTGCAGGGAACGGACTTCGACGTCCGTCCCCACTCTGGTCCAGTCCGCCATGGACAAGGCCACGCCTTGGTAGTCGTCGAGCACGGCGCAGCGCAGTCTGGTCAACGCAACTCCCCTGTATGGTCCGGTACGGGAAACACTAATGGCTCCCCGCGGTGGGCCGGGTGACGACCCCCGCCGAGCACACCTGCCGGGTCGACGTTCAGCCAGTTCGAGACCTTGATCACCGCACCCACGTACCTCCATGGGATCAAATGGGGCATGGCGTCACGCGACACGAACGTACTCATCTCTGCCCTGATCACCGTCCTGCTGTCCTCGCTCGTGGCCGGGTGCTCGCCCGATGGCGGGACGGGCGGACGCGGCGGGGACAACTGGAGTCCACCGCCCCGGCACGCGGGTTTCGACTACCAGATCGGTGGCGCCTATCCGCCGGCGAAGGACGTCGGCGTGGTGAGCCGCGACCGGGCGGCGCGGCCCGCCCCCGGCCTGTACAATATCTGCTATGTCAACGCCTTCCAGGCACAGCCCGACGAACGGGACGACTGGCCCGACGACCTGCTGCTGCGCGACCGGAACGGCCGGATCGTCATCGACCGGGACTGGGACGAACCGCTCCTCGACATCGGCACGGCGAAGCAGCGCGAGCGCGTGGCCGCCCGCGTCGGCCCCTGGCTCGACGGTTGCGCCGACCACGGCTTCGACGCCGTCGAACCGGACAACTACGACAGCTACACGCGCTCGAAGGGCCTGCTGAGCGCACAGGACGCGAAGGCATACATGTCGTTGCTGGTGAAGCGCGCACACCGGAACGGGCTCGCCGCCGGCCAGAAGAACACCGCCGAACTGGCCTCCAGCAGCCACCAGTTGGGAGTCGACTTCGCCGTCGCCGAGGAATGCGGCGCCTACGACGAGTGTGGTGTGTACGCGAAAGCCTTCGACGACCGGGTCGTGGTGATCGAGTACACCGACACCGGCCTGCGCAAGGCCTGTCGCGCATTCGGAGAGCGGTTGGACATCGTCCGCAGGGACCACGACGTGGCGGCTCCCGGCAGCAACGGCTATGTGCGCCGCACCTGTTGAGGGCCGTGCGGATACGAGTCGGGCAGGGCGCGCAGGACCGGCGGTGTGGCGTCCCGCAGGGCGACCGCGGCGGCGTGTGTGTCGCGCTGCGGGCCCAGGGCGAGGGAGTGCAGGGACCAGCCGGCGGGGTGGACGGCTCCGCGGCGTGGACGGTCGCCCACGTAGTCGGCGTCCAGGGCGCGTCCCAGGCCGACGCCGACGCCCTTGAGGTAGGCCTCCTTGCGGGACCACACCCGACCGAAGGCCGCAGCGCGCGCCCCGGCCGGGAGCGCGGCCAGATCGGCGCGTTCCGCCGGATGCAGCTCCTTCACCAGGCCGTCCACGGTCCCGGGGTCCGGCACCCGCTCGGCGTCCACGCCGACGGGGCTTCCCGCCACGCCGATCAGGACGAGTCCTTCGCAGTGCGAGAGGGAGAAGTGCAGCGGCGGGCGGGTGCCGGGCAGCGCCGGGCGCCCGTGCGGGCCGCCGCACTGCGGACACGGCTCGCGGGTGAACCGGATGCTCCCCGGCGAGACACCCAGGCAGGCGCCGAGGAGCCGGCGCAGGGAGATGTGCGCGGCCCGGTACAGGGCGCGGTCCGAGCTCCGCACGAAGGCGGCGGCCCGGACGCGCTCGTCGGCGTCGAGAGCGGTGTCGTCCAGTGCGGGCTGCTGCTCCCCGCGCTCGGGCGTCCTGAGCAGCCACAGGGACGGGCGACCGTCCCAGAGACCGGGGGTCGCCGGGACCGCAGAGTCACGGGCGAGATCCGGCTCGGGCGGGCGATCCTGTTCCGGGCTCACGCGGATCAGGGTCGCCGGGACCGCAGGGTCACGGGCGAGATCCGGCTCGGGCGGGCGATCCTGTTCCGGGCTCACGCGGACCCCGCCACCGCTGTACCGCCCGCCATCACCGTGCCGCCCGCCGACCCTCGCGGCCACGACCGGTTCACTCCGCGGCGCCCGCGCCCGTGCGGCATTCCGGGTGACCCCAGCCCTTCGGGTTCTTGGCGATGGGCTCGCCGGCCGCGTAGGACCGGCCGCAGACGCAGCGGCCCGGGAACTTGGCGTTGAGCGTGCGGGTCGAGCCCGTCTTCGACCGGGTCGAGGCCTGCTTGGGCTTCCTCTTCGACGGGCCGGTGACCGTATCGGGTGACGGCGGCGGTTCCGGGGACCCGTAGTCGGTGCCCGCCGGTTCCTGGACGACGGCGGCCTGGCTCGCGGCCCGGTCGGCGAAGTCGTTCAGCCGGTCACCGTCGACCTGGTGCGCGGGGACGTAGCGGAACTCGACGGCGCGCCCTTCGAGCAGCGCGTCGATGCGGGTGACCAGTTCCTGGTTGGCGACCGGCTTGCCCGCCGAGGTCTTCCAGCCGTTGCGCTTCCAGCCGGGCAGCCACGTCGTGACCGCCTTCATCGCGTACTGGGAGTCCATCCGGACCTCGAGCCGCTCGCCCGGGTCCGTGGCGGCGAGGAGGCGCTCCAGGGCGGTGAGCTCCGCGACGTTGTTCGTCGCCGTGCCCAGCGCGCCCGCCTCCCAGCGGACCGGGGTCTCCCCGCCGTCGGCGATGACCCAGGCCCAGCCGGCGGGCCCTGGATTTCCTTTCGACGCCCCGTCACACGCGGCGATTACGCGATCTGCCATGACACCGATCATGCCAGTGCCGGTGAGCGGCGAACGCCGCACCCCGTCGCCCGCCCCCGGCACGTACGCGGTCGCGCACACAGCACCGTCAGGCCCGCTCCACCAGCCGTTCGGCCGCGGACCGCGCCGTGGCGAGTACCGCCGACCGCTCCGCGCCCCGCTGGCCGATCACGATGCGGGTACTCAACCCGTCGAGCAGGGCGAGGAGTTGGGAAGCGCGCTCGGCGGTGTCGAGGGGTGCGAACCGCCCCTGCCTGACCCCCCGGTCCAGCAGGGTCTCCAGGTCCTCCTGCCAGCCCCGGTCCAGCTCGTCCTGGGCCTCGCGCAGCGCCTCGTCGGTGGAGGTGCGGGCCCACAGCTCGATCCACAGCGTCCAGCGCGGGTCGCGCGGGCCGCGCGGCAGGTAGAGCTCGACGAACTGGTCGAGCTTGCGTTCGGCGGTGACGCGCCGGGACAGGAGCGCCCGGCGTTCGTCGGCGAGGCTGCTCTCGCTCCAGCGCAGGGCTTCCAGGAGGAGGCGGTCCTTGCTGCCGAAGTAGTACAGGATGTGGCCGCCGCTGGTGCCCAGGCGCTTGCCGAGCGCCGACATCGTGAGCGATGCCAGCCCGTCCTCGGCAATGGCC
The DNA here is from genome assembly GCF_056432625.1 of Streptomyces sp. NPDC045026. NCBI lineage: Bacteria > Bacillati > Actinomycetota > Actinomycetes > Kitasatosporales > Streptomycetaceae > Streptomyces > Streptomyces sp. NPDC045026. The sequence goes on along the minus strand of NZ_JBWKIS010000001.1, from coordinate 319,464 downwards.
GTCATCGCCTCCTCGAGCATCCGCTCCTGGGCGAACTGCCCGTCGCGCCGTCGCGCCGTAGCCGCCACAGCCGCGCCTCCCTGATCCGTGGTCCCGACACCGTGACCCTATCCGGCGATTTCCGCGAGGGGTCTTGACGTACGGGACGAGGAGGCGCATCTTGAATGCCGTTCAAGGAGTTAGAACGATATTCAAGAACAACATTCAAGGACGGCGGGATGACACAGCAGCACACCGAGGAGGCCGGGCCCGCGCAGGCCGGACCGGCGGTCGCCGCCGCCGGCGACGAGGTCTTCCAGGTCGAGACCCACGGCATCGACCCCATCCCCGACGACGAGCGGCACGGCGGCGCGAAGGACCTGTTCTGGCTCTGGTTCGGCTCGAACCTCACCTTCACGTACGTCATCAACGGCGCGCTCGCCGTCTCCTTCGGGCTCTCGTTCTGGCAGGCGACCGCGGCCGTCGTCATCGGCGGCCTGGCGTTCTTCGCGATCAGCGCCGCCGGACTGAGCGGGATCCGCACCGGCACCGCGACCCTGGTGATCTCCCGCGCGCCCTTCGGCATCCGCGGGAACTGGCCCGCCGGTCTGCTCAACTGGATCGTCTCCATCGGCTACACGATCGTGAACACGGTGGTCGGCGCGCTCGCCCTCGAAGCGTTCTGCGCCGACCTCGGCTGGCACGGCTCCACCGCCCGCGCCTTCGCGCTGGCCGTCACGATGGTGCTCACCTTCGCCGTCGCCCTGTGGGGCCACGCCACCGTGCAGTTCGCCGAGCGCTGGATGGCGTACATCCTCGCCGTGGGCTTCGCCGCGCTCCTCGTCTTCCTGATCCCGGGCGCCGACACCGGCGCGTCGAGCGGCGGCGTCCCCGGCGCCTCGGGCTGGAGCCTCGCGTTCGTCGTGATGCTGGCGGGACCCTTCTCGTACGTGCCGATGCCCGCCGACTACACGCGCTACCTGCCGCGCACCACCTCACTGCGGTCGATCACCTGGAGCGGCGCGCTCGGCGGTCTTGTCTCCTCGGTCGCGCTCGGTGTCGCGGGCGTCGCCGCCGCGACCCAGGCCGACATGACGGACGCGGTGGCCGGCACCGAGGGGCTGCTGCCGGGCTGGTTCCAGCCACTCTTCCTGGCCCTGGTGCTCGGCGGCTCGGTCACCAACTCGATCATCACGCTGTACTCGTCGAGCCTGAACCTCCAGGTCCTCGGCATCCCGTGGAGCCGCTCCAAGGCGATCCTCATCAGCGCGGGCGTCACCGTGGCGGGCTCGCTCTACGCCCTGTTCCTCACGGACTTCACCGACTCGCTGCTGTCGTTCCTGTCCCTGCTGATCATCGTGTTCGCACCGTGGGGCGGCGTCTTCCTCGCCGACATGGTGATGCGCCGCTGCCGGTACGACGCTCCGTCCCTGCACTCCGGACGCGACGGCGCCTACTGGTACCGGGGCGGCTACCACCCGGCCGGCGTCGTCGCCCTGCTCGCCGGCATGGTCTTCGCCTCGCTGACCTGCGACTCCGAGCTCTGGACCGGCCCACTCGTCGCCCCGCTCGGCGGCGCCGACCTGACCCTGCTCGGCTCGGTCGTCTCCGCGATCGTGTACTGGGCGCTCGCCCGGCGGACCGTCACGCCCGCCGCCTAGGGCCTCTCGTTTGGATCACGCCGGGCCCGCGGGGTCTGGCACGCACCCTGACCCGGCCTGATCCAAACGAAAGTCCCTGGACCTTCTCCCGAACCACCCGCATCACCACAGGAGATACCCCTCATGTCCCACTCCCCCGCCCCCGCCGACCTCGTCCTGCGCGGCGCGCGCGTCCACACCGTCGACCCGGCGCTGCCCGAGGCGCAGGCGCTCGCCGTGCGCGACGGAAAGATCGTCTGGCTCGGGGCCGACGCGGACGCCGAGGCCTGGACGGGGCCCGGCACCGAGGTCGTCGACGCCGGAGGGAAGCTGGTCCTGCCCGGCTTCATCGACGCGCACAACCACGTACGGCTCGGCTCCGACGACGCCTGCGTCCAGCTGGCCGGCGCCGACACCCTCGACGAGATCCATGACCGGATCCGCGCGTTCCGGGCGGCGCACCCCGAGGCCGCCTGGATCGAGGCGGAGGCGTTCGACTACTCGGCGATCCCCGGCGGCCGCATGCCCACCGCCGCCGACCTCGACCCGGTGACCGGCGACACCCCCGCGTTCGTCCTCAGCTACGACGTGCACACCGCCTGGCTGAACACGGCCGCGCTGCGCCGCCTCGGCATCGACAAGGACCGTACGAGCCTGCCGTTCGGCGAGGCCGCGACCGACCCCGAGACGGGTGAACCCACCGGATTCATCAAGGACTTCGCCGTGAAGGGCCTGTCCCGCGACGGGCACCGCGCGCTCAAGGCGATCGGTGTGCCGTGGGCCTCGGCCGACCGCCAGTACGGGCGCCTCGCCAAGTCCCTCGACGACGCGATCCGCTTCGGCATCACGACCGTCGTCGAACCGCAGAACTCGCTGGACGACCTCGATCTGTTCGAGCGCGCCCGCGCCGAGGGCCGTCTCCGCTCGCGGATCGTGGCCGCGCTCTTCCACCCGCGCGGCACCACCGACGCCGACCTCGACGACTTCGCCGCCGCCGCGGAGCGTCACGCCGACGATCGGCTGCGCGTCGGACCGCTGAAGCTGTACATCGACGACGTCGTCGAGCCGCGCACCGCCGCGCTCCTGGAGCCGTACGCGGGGTGCGGCCACCACCGCGGAGAGACCTTCTACCCGCCGGAGGAGTTCGCGGACCTCCTCGCCAAGCTCGACGCACGCGGCTTCCAGTGCTTCGTCCACGCGACCGGTGACCGCGGCATCCGCACGGTCCTCGACGCCGTCGAGCACGCCCGTACGGTCAACGGTGAGCGGGACGCCCGCCACCAGGTCGTCCATGTCGAATGCCTCGACCCGGCCGACACCGCGCGCTTCGCCGCACTCGGCGTGGTCGCGTGCATGCAGCCCAGGCACTGCGCCCCCGAGGTCGCCGGGCCCGGCAAGGACTGGGCGGAGAACGTCGGCACTGACCGCTGGCACAAGGCCTGGCCGATGCGCAGCCTCCACGAGTCGGGCGCGGTCCTTGCCTTCTCCAGTGACTGGAACGTGGCCGAGATGGACCCCATGGTCGGCATCTACACGGCTGTCACGCGGCGCCCGCTGGCCGGCGGCGAGCCCTGGATGCCCGGCGAGACCGTGGACGTGGAGACCGCGGTGTACGGGTACACGATGGGTTCGGCGTACGCCAACTTCCTTGAGGACGAGCGGGGTTCACTGAGCGTGGGCAAGGCCGCGGACTTCGTGGTCCTGTCCCGGGACATTCTGCGCGCCGCGCCGGAGGACATCCCCGGCACCGTGGCCGAAACCGTCGTGGTGGGCGGCAAGATCGAGCACCGCGCCTGAGAACCCCTCACGGAACCCGCGCACAAAAGGGTCGATTAGGAGGGATAAAGTAGCGCGTCAACCTTCGTCCGCCCGTGACGCCTCAGGAGAACCTACGTGACCTCAGCGACCGCCCCGACCGAAGCGACCGACTCCGCAGCGGACGTCGCATCCGAAGAGGCCGTCCCGGCGCAGGCCGGGCCCGCCGAGGAGAACATCTGGGTGCCGGGCGGGACCCCGGAGGATGCCGCCGGAGAAATGCCGGAGGACACCGCACCGGTCGCCGAGCCGGTCTCCGAGACGGTCGCCGAGGACGCACGCGCCTTCGGTGTCTACGCCCGGACCGGCGGCTGGGCGTTCGCCCTGATGGTGGCGCGCAGTGTGCGTCCCGGCGGGCAGGCGGTGGGTGAGACGCCGAAGATCTCGGCCCGCCGGTTCAGTGAACTGGCGGGCTGCTCGGCGGAGCGCGTCATGCGCTACTACAAGGCCTGGGACAAGGCGGCCGACGACGGACTCGTGCCGCACTTCGAGGCGCTCACCCCGGGCCAGGACGTCGAACTCCCGGACTCCGACGTCTGGTTGACGTACTACTCGTCGCGTTCCATCGCCGTGTCGCCGCGCGGCCACGCGATCTCGGCGGCCGCCGAAGCCGAGGGCATCCGCCCGACCAAGGCCCTGGAGGTCGCCGAGAACCCGACCGCGCTGCGCGCCGCGATCCTCGCCGACCCCGGCACCGCCGAGGCGGCCAGGAAGGCCCTCATGGACCGCCTGCAGGAGGACCCCGCCCTGCGCACGGAGCTGGTCAGGGACATCGTGCGCGCCGACGACCTGAAGAAGGCCGTGGCCGCCGAGGCGAAGGCCGGTGACCGGGTCGAGTACGTGCGTCAGATCGCGGAGAACGGGCAGATCAAGACGCCGGCCGGGCAGAAGATCGAGGCGCCGCGCGAGCTGCGCGAGGAGGCCGAGCGCCACCTCTCCCTGATCGACGAACTGGACGACGGCGAGGAGGCGGGCGAGTGGGCGCGCGAGGCGTACGACAGCGTCCGCGAGCTCGTGACCAAGACCGTCGAGAGCGACCCCGACCTCCGGGTGAAGGAGCGCAGGGCGAAGTTCTACAACAGCCTCCAGAAGGCGACGAAGGTCTTCGAGGAGCTCACCCTCGATGACGCCGAGGACGACGTCTTCGAGGACGACATGCTCAAGCGCCTGGAAGACCTCCAGCAGGCGATCGCGTCCTGCATCACGGCAATCCAGGCCAAGGTCCAGTAGGGCGCACGGACGCCGCGGGGCGCCGACCGCGGCGCCCCGGAAGGGAGACGGAGTCCCCCACCGGAAGATCAGCCGCGTACGAGACGGGAGGAGCCGTGGGGGCATGTGCGCGCGGAGCCACCAGCACCGCGTACAGGCGATTCGGCTGGGCAGCCGGAACCCGTAGAACAGCGAGCACGTACATGCCCCCACGGCCCCGCACCCAAAGACCAACCGGGCGAAACGGCGGCGCACCGGGGAACGCACCGCAGCAGCACACCGACCACCGCCCCCGAGCCCACCCCTAAATCGCATTGCCGCCACACGTGCGCATGAACTAGGGTCTCGCCCCGTGACTGCCGGGTCGGCCTTGGGCCATCAACGAGTAGGGCACCCGGCCTCCGAGTGAGGCCGGGGCGGGCGCGAGGCCCGCCGATCTTCTTTTGCTTCCGCGAACCAGATTTCTCGTATGTCCCGGAGACGAAAGAAGAGAATGCCCAACGATTTCAATCAGCACGTCATCGACGAGTTCCGAGCCCATCGCGGCCGGCTCTCGGGCCCCTTCGAAGGTGGCCGGGTCCTCCTGCTCACCACCACGGGAGCCCGCTCGGGCGCCGCACACACCACGCCCGTCGGATTCCTCCCCGACGGCGGCGAACGCGTCCTGGTGATCGCGTCGGCCGGCGGATCTCCCCGCCATCCGGACTGGTTCCACAATCTGGTGGCCATCCCGCGCGTCTCGGTCGAGGACGGCGTGTTCACCTACGAGGCGGAGGCCGAGGTCCTGACGGGAGCCGAGCGCGACGCCGTGTTCGCCCGGGCGGTCGAACGCGATCCCGGCTGGGCGGAGTACCAGGCGAAGACCTCCCGCGTCATCCCCGTGGTCGCCCTGCGGGCCATCGCCAGCGGGCCGCCGAACGTGACGGGCGCGACGTCATGGGGTGACGGGCTCAAGGCCGTCCACGACGGGATCCGACGTGAACTCGGCCTGATCCGCAAGGAGATCGCCGAGTCGGGTCCGGGTCTCGGCGCCCAGCTCCGCGTCAACTGCCTCACGCTCTGCAAGGGACTGCACAACCATCACGCCGGAGAGGACGCCGCCCTGTTCCCGTTCATCGGCTCACGCCACCCCGAGCTCGGCGCGGTCCTGGAGCTGATGCGCGAGGAGCACGAGCGGATCGCCGCGCTCCTCGCACGACTGCAGGAGACGGTCTCCGCCGACGACACGGACCCCCGCCGGGTGCTCCCCGAGGTGGAGCGGCTCACCGACGAACTGGAACGGCACCTGCTCCACGAGGAGGAGCAGCTGATCCCGCTGCTGGACGCGGCAGCGATGTAAGGCTCCCCGCCAGGACTCCGGTCACGGCAAAAACTCCCGCCCGGGATCCGTCACGAAAGGGCCGCCGACCCCAATGGCTCAAGCGGACTCGGTGATCTTCGCGGTGAAAGCGTCCAGGTTGCCCGTGGCGCGGGCGATCCGCTCGTCGAGCGAGAGCGACTCCTCGTAACGGCCCGCCCTCAGCTTGGGCTGCCGCTTGCCGCGCAGGTAGAGCGAGCAGGCGAGGTCCGCGCAGACGTAGATGCCAACGGTGTTGCCCTCCCGCCCGCGCGCTCCGGCCAGGGGCGCCGCGAGGAGGGCGACGCCGGAGGAGGCGTGCCCGGTCAGGCACACCTGACAGATGCTGGACTTCACGGCGCTGGTCCGGCTCACCGAGGGGACCCGCAGGGTGATGCCGAGGGGCCCGTCGGGGCCGGGCCGCACGAGGTGGGCCCGCAGGGGCGCCCCCGGGTCGATCCAGCCGAGAAAGTCCAGGTCCTCCCAGGGGGGCTCGGCGAAGTCGAGGGGGAGCTTCATACGGGCCGCCTCACCCTTCGTGCAGTTCACGAAGGACGCCCGGATCTGTTTCTCGTTCAGTGGTTCCACGTGCGGCGACGATACCTACCGCCACTCACACAGGCATCCGCATTTCCCTGCGGGCACAACCGGCACGGGCGCGGACGACGGGTCGCGAACAAGCCGCGCCACGCCCGAGGACACCCCATCGACTCCGGCCGTCCGGCACATGCCCCGCCCTCGTCGCCGGCCCGAAGACATGCCCCGACCAGACGGAACGCACCCGTACCCGAACCGGAACAACGGGTTCGGGCCAGATGCCCCTCATGGGCGGACTGGCCTGTCTTCGAGTGGACGACTGGATGCCTGAGGCATCTAATGAAGATCACCAAGGAAGACTCACCGCCTGCGAGGTCAGCCATGACCGTGACACCCCCCACGCCGGACACCGTCGCCTTCCCCCAGGACCGCACGTGTCCCTACCACCCGCCGGCCTCCTACGATCCGCTGCGCTCGGCGCGGCCCCTGTCCCGCGTCTCGCTCTTCGACGGGCGAACCGTGTGGGTGGTCACGGGTCAGTCGGTCGCGCGCGACCTGCTCATCGACCCGCGCCTGTCCACCGACAGGGAGAACCGCGCCTTCCCGATGACGACGAAGCGCCTCGCCCTGTCCCGCAAACGGAGCGTCGCCCTCCTCGGAGTCGACGACCCCGAGCACAACGCCCAGCGCCGCTTGCTGATCCCGAGCTTCACCCTCAAGCGGATCACGGCGCTGCGGCCCCGCATCCAGGAGACGGTGGACCGGCTGCTGGACGCGATGGTCGAGCAGGGACCCCCGGCCGACCTGGTGAGCGCCTTCGCGCTGCCCGTGCCGTCCATGGTGATCTGCTCGCTGCTGGGCGTGCCCTATGCCGATCACGACTTCTTCGAGGAGCAGTCGCGGCGGCTGCTGCGGGGGCCGGACGTGTCGGACACGGAGGCCGCGCGCGAGCAACTCGACGCGTACTTGGGCTCGTTGATCGACCGCAAGCGGCGTGAGCCGGGTGACGGGCTGCTCGACGAGCTCATCCACCGCGGGCCGGACGAGAAGGAGATCGACCGCGAGGAGCTGGTCAGCCTCGCCACGATCCTGCTGATCGCGGGGCACGAGACCACGGCGAACATGATCTCGCTCGGCACGTTCACCCTGCTCCAGCACCCGGACCAGCTGGAGGAGCTGCGCTCCGCCGACTCCTTGCTGCCCGCCGCGGTCGAGGAACTCCTGCGCTTCCTGTCCATCGCCGACGGCATCCTGCGCGTCGCCACCGAGGACATCGAGGTCGCGGGCGAGACCATCCGGCCGGACGACGGGGTCATCTTCTCCACGTCGCTCATCAACCGCGACGGCGACAGCTTCACGGCCCCCGACTCCCTCGACTGGCACCGGCCCACGCGCCACCACCTCGCGTTCGGCTACGGGGTCCATCAGTGCCTGGGGCAGAACCTGGCGCGGGCCGAGATGGAGATCGCGCTGCGGTCGCTGTTCACGCGGATGCCGGGGCTGCGTCTCGCGGCGCCTGCAGAGGAGATCCCGTTCAAGCCGGGCGACACGATCCAGGGCATGCTGGAACTCCCGGTCACATGGTGACCCCCGAACCGTGAGAACCGACTCCTGAAAACCGACCCCTGAGAACCGGCTGAGAACCGACCCCGAGTACCGAACCCGAGCCGTGAGAGAGGCGCAGACCGTGCGGATCCGGATCGACAAGGACAGCTGTGTGGGCGCGGGCATGTGCGCACTGACGGCGCCGAACGTGTTCACGCAGGACGACGACGGCTTCAGCGAGGTGCTGGAGGGTCGCGACGACGGCGCCGGTGACCCGCTGGCGCGGGAGGCGGCCCGCGCCTGTCCGGTGCGGGCCATCACCGTCGCCGACGACTGAGGCCGGCACTCAGGCGGGCGGCACCACGGCCACCGGGCAGGGCGCGTGGTGCAGCACGGCATGCGCGACGGACCCGATCCGGGACCCGACGGCCGAGCGGCGGGCGCGGCGGCCCACGACCACCAGCTGGGCCCTTGCGACCGACGCGAGAAGTACCTGGCCGGCGCTGCCGATCTCGACGTGCTCCACCACCGGCACGTCGGGATACCGCGCGCGCAGCGGTTCGAGCGCCTCGCCGAGTGCCTTCTTCTCGTACGGCTCCATGCCGCCGGCCTCGTCGAGCAGCTTCAGCGAGGCGGGGCTGTACGCGTACACGGGCGGGAGTGTCCATGCGCGTACGGCCTTGAGGGTCGCGCCGCGGGCGGACGCGGTGGCGAAGGCGAACTCGAGGACCGCGCGGCTGTCCTCGGGCTCGCCCTCCTGGCCGACGACGATCTCGCGGCCCGCCGCCTCGGATTCGGCGCGGTCATCGGCCCTGACCAGGACGACGGGCCGCGCGGACCCGGCGATGACCTGCTGCCCGACCGAGCCGAGCAGGAAGCCGACGAGCGCGCCGTGTCCCCGGGAGCCGAGGACGAGGAACTCCGCGTCGGCCGCGGCACCGAGGAGCGCGGGGACGGCGTCGCCGGACGGGGACTCGGCCGTCACGGACAGCTGGGGGTGGCCGCTCGCCACGGCACGCACGGCCTCCTCTGCCACACTTGTGGCCCACTCCGCCTGCGCCGCGACATCGGGCGCGGATGCCGCCACGTCCGGCACCGGGGACCAGGCGTGCAGCAGGCGCAGCGCGTATCCACGCCGGACCGCTTCACGCGCCGCCCAAGCCGTCGCGGCCGAGCTCTGGGGCGATCCGTCCACTCCCGCGGTGATCCAGCGGTCCATGCGCCTGCCTCTCCGTCACTGATCGAGTCCCGATCAGTGTGCGTCAGCGGGACGGACGACACGTCGGGACGCCGGACACGTACGCGTGTCCAGGCACGGCCGCGTGCGGCGCGTGTCTAGGCGCGGCTGCGTGCGGCGCGCGTGGGTGCCGCGACCGCGTCGCCGAGGAACTGCGACCAGCCACCCGCGGGCGCCTCTCCGACCTCCAGCGAACGGAGCCGGTCGAGCACCTGCGGATCCTGGGCGTCCAGCCAGTCGACGAACTGCCGGAAGGAGACGAGGCGTACGTCCTTCTTGTCGGCGATCTCCTTGAAGGCGGCCTCGACGGCGTCCATGTAGATCCCGCCGTTCCAGTCCTCGAAGTGGTTGCCGATGAAGAACGGCGCCCGGTTCGTCTCGTACGCCCTGTTGAAGCCCGCGAGGTACGACTCGGTGGCCTGCTGGCGCCAGCCCGCGTAGTTGTAGGACGGCGCTCGCGTGGAGTTCTTCGACTGGTTGGCCAGGATGTTGTAGTCCATCGAGAGGACCTCGAAGGTGTGGCCGGGGAACGGGATGCCTTGGAGCGGCAGGTCCCACAGGCCCAGCCGCTTTTCGGGCCAGCGCTGGACGCCCCCGGGCGACGAGGCGTCGTAGCGCCAGCCGAGCTCGCGGGCGGTGGGCAGCAGGTTGTCCTGGCCGAGCAGGCAGGGCGTGCGGCCGCCGATGAGTTCCTTGTCGTAGTCGAACGGCAGGGGGTCGTCGTCGTGCCAACCCGTGTTCGTACGCCAGGTCTTGATGAACGAGCTCGCCTGCTCGATCTCGATACGCCACTGCGCGGGCGTCCAGTTGGCCACTGACCCGGAGCCGGCGCAGAAGTGGCCGTTGAAGTGCGTGCCGATCTCGTGGCCGTCGAGCCAGGCCTGCCGCGTGTACTTCAGCGTCTCCTTGAGGTGCGCGTCGGTGAGGTACCCGATGTCGGAGGCGCCGACGAGGTTGTTCGGCGGGTCGTAGAGCCGCTTCTTCGACTCGGGCAGGAGGTACAGGCCCGACAGGAAGAACGTCATGCGGGCACCGTGGTTCTCGGCCAGTTCGAGGAAGCGCGGGAAGAAACCCTTGCCGACCTCGCCCGCACCGTCCCAGGAGAAGATCACGAACTGCGGTGGCGTCTGGCCGGGTTCAAGGGGGACGGGCGTCTCGGGCTGCTTCGGCTGCTCGCCGGTGTACGCCGTCGAACCGTCACCGATCAACTGGGGCGCGATCTTCTTGTCCGGGCGGGCGCCCCGGTCGGGTTGGCGGCCGGGCCCCGCGGGCGGGCGGGCCGTGTTCTTGTCCGACCCGCATCCGGCAAGGCCGACGGCAGCGGCACCCAGGCCGATCCCGATTCCCAGACCCACGGCTCCTCGGCGGCTGATCTCACTCATCGGCATCCCAACCCGCGTCCGCGAGGAACGCGTTGCGCAGCCCCCTGACAACACACGCACCGTAAGTCGGATAAGCATACAAATGGTTCATTTAGGTCGGCGCGCCGGGCAAAACGCCGCTCAAAGCGCCCGCAGGACCGCCGCCTGCGATGGGATATTCCGGCCGTCGGGGACCTGGTCGTCGGGGACCCTGGTCGTCGGGTCAGCCCGCGTCGGGGTCGCCGACGACCTTCCCCGGGTTGAACAGGTCCAGCGGGTCAAGGGTGTTCTTCACCGCGCGCTGCACCGCGCAGACCTCGGGACCGAGTTCCTGTCGCATGCCGCCTCGCTTGAGCAGGCCGACGCCGTGCTCCCCGGTGACGGTGCCGCCCGCGGCGACCGCGGCGCCGAGCAGCTCCTCGAACGCGGCCTGCGCAGCGCGGCGGGCCTCGGCGTCACCGGGCGGGGTGATCAGCAGCGGGTGGAGGTTGCCGTCGCCGGCGTGCGCGATGGTCGCGATCCGCACCCCGTGCCGCTGTCCGATCTCCTCGACGGTGGCGAGCATGGCGGGCACGGCCGAGCGCGGTACGCAGATGTCCTCGGTCAGCACGGGTCCCAGGCGTTCGAGCGCCGGGTAGGCGAGCCTGCGGACGTCGAACAGGGCCTCGGCCTCGACGGCGTCGGTGGACTGTTCGGCCCAGAGCGCCCCCGCCTCCGCGAACGCCTCGGCGACCGCCGCCGCCTCCGCCGCGCCCGCGTCGCCCGGCGCGTCGATCCGCGCCAGGAGCAGCGCGGCGGCGCCGGGTTCGATCCCGAGGTGCTTCCAGTCCTCGACGGCCTGCATGCAGTGACGGTCGAGGAGTTCAAGGGCGGCGGGCTGGAGGCCCCGCCGGGTGGTGAGCGCGACGGCGGCGCCCGCCGCGACGAGGCCGTCGAAGGCGCCGACGACGGTGCGGGGTTCCGCGGCGGGGGCGGGTCGAAGGCGCAGCGTGATCTCGGTGATCACTCCGAACGTGCCTTCCGAGCCGACGAACAGGCCGGTCAGGTCGTAGCCGCTGACACCCTTCGTGGTGCGCCGGCCGAACCGGACACGGGTGCCGTACGCGCCCGCGGGCCCGCCCATCACCGCTTCGAGCCCGAGCACGTAGTCACGGGTGACGCCGTACTTGAGGCAGCACAGGCCGCCGGCGTTGGTGGAGACATTGCCGCCGATGGTCGACCAGGGGGCGCTGGCGGGGTCCGGCGGGTACCAGAGGCCGTGCTCGGCGACGGCCGCCTTCAGTTCGTTGTTGACGACGCCGGGCTGTACGACGGCGATGAGGTTCTCGGGGTCGATCTCCAGGATGCGGTTCATCCGCGAGAGGTCGAGGACCAGGCAGCCGTCGGTGGCGTTGGCGCCGCCCGAGAGCCCGGTGCCGGCGCCGCGGGTCACGACGGGTACGGACAGTGCGGCACAGGCGCGCACCACCTGCTGGACTTCGTCGGCGTCCGTCACCCGGACCGCCGCGAGCGCTCGACCGACGGGCGCCCATTCCGCGTCGTCGTGGCTGAGCCCGGACAGCACGTCGCCGTCCTCGATCAGCGCGAGGCCTGGCAGTGCCTTGGCCAGGTCGTTCAGGAGCTCGCGGTCGGGTGCCGTGTCGATGTCGTCGTCTCCTCGCGCGAGAACCGTTCGATTACGGTCGCAGTCTAAAGACGGCCTTGATCCACTTCCCGACCGGTACCCGCTCCACGATGACCTCGGTGGCGAGGGCGTGGACTATCTCGAGCCCGTGCCCGCCGATGCGCGCGGGATCCCTGACGAAGAGACGGGGCACGGCGGCGCTGCTGTCGTAGACGGTGACGGCCACCTCGTCCCGCGAACCCTCGAGATCGAGGACGTACGGTCCGTGGCTGTGGCGGTCCGCGTTGGTGACGAGCTCGCTGACCAGGAGCAGCAGATCACCGCGGGACCTGGCGTCGATCAGGGCGCACCACTCGGACCGCAGCTGCTCGAGGAACACCTCGGCGAAGGCGCGTGCGTCGGCGATGCAGCCCGGCTCTCCGGTGTACTGCGTCGCCCGGCGCAGCGGCTCGACGGGGTCGGCAGCACCGGTCGGCATCAAGACTCCGTCCAGGTACTCGGTCATACGGTTCTCACAATGGGATCGGTCGGCACAGTAACTTCCCTGCAGACCTCCTGATACCCAGTGGCGCGTGCGGCAGTCATATCCGGTCGGAAGGGGCGGCGTGGGACTCCGCCCCCTCCGGTCCGGTCACGCGGTGTGTGAGGTCAACAGCTCATTTTCCACGTGTGCGAGTCGCCGCTGTCGTTGCCCCAGCTGTCGGAGGAGATCTCCTGGCCCGGGGCGAGGCAGACGGTGCCGAGACCGACGAGGCCCGGGTTCTCGTAGACCTGTACGTGGTCCTTGATGCCGGGGCCCGAAATGCCATGGTTCGCCCAGGAAGAGTCCTGATCCTGGATGGGGTCCTCCCAGTCGTGGTCGTCGCCGGACCAGTTGGTGCGCTGGCCGCCGAAGTCCGCGTCCGTCCAGGCGCAGAACTGGCCGCTGGGGCACGAGGCGCCGAAGGCGGAGGACGAGGTGGCGACGGCGCCGCCGAAGGCGAGGGCGACGGCCGCGAGGAGCGCGGCGGAGTTCTTGATGATCACTGTGCTTCTTTCTGCTGATGTTGTTGTTGCTGTTTCTGCTGCTGTTCTTGCTGCTGACGTTGCTGACGGGTGAGGAGGTCGGTCGCGCGGGTCAGGGCGTGTTCCCGAAGGCGCTGCCAGTCGGCGACTTCGGTGCGGTGTCCGGCCCGGACCGAGGCGAGGCTGGTCTTGCGGTAGGCGGCTTCGGGCTTGAGGTTGTTGACGACGGTCGACACCTGGAACCAGCGGCGCTGATCGCCGTAGAGGGCGCGCTGCGCCGAGGCCAGGCAGCCGTCGGTGTGGGCGCGCACCGAGTATCCGGTCGGCAGTTTCAGGGAGAGTTCCGTGCGTCCGGCGCCGAAGAGGGCGTCGGCCAGGTGTTCCTCCTGGGCCTGGGTGCCGGGCCGTCTGCCGGGGCGCGGCGGGGTGAGTCCCTGCGCGGTGAGGCAGCGGTCGGTCAGGAGCTGGGTGGCGGCCTTGACGGTGTCGTCCGGGGAGAGCGCCGGCCCGTGGTCAGGGGCCGCGCAGCCGGTGACGAGCAGCCCGACCAGGGACAGTGGGCAGAGCACGGTGAGCGCCAGGAGCGGGCGCGCCCGTCGCCGCGGTCGGCGGGTCATCGGCGGATCAGCCCGCTTCGCAACCCATCTTGTTGTCACTGACGCCGTCGAACTTGGTGGCCCACGCCTCCCAGTTCTCGTCGTAGTCGTCCTTGCGGATCTCGCGGTAAAGGCAGCTGTTTCCCGGTCCGTAGCTGATCGCGTAGACCGTCCCGTCGACGCGGGAGTCGAAGGAGTAGGCGTGGCGCTGGGTGCCGTTCTCGGCCTCGGCGTAGCCGGGTGGCGCGTAACACCAGGCCTGGCCGTGCTGTCCCGGCTCGGTCCAGAAGCAGACCTGTCCGGGGCCTGCGGCGTGTACGGAACCGGTCGGCGCGGTGGCGACGGCGGTCGGGGCGGCGAGGGTCAGCGCGGCGGCGACGCCGACGAGAGCGGTGGTGAGCAAGGTGGTGCTGCGGTGCATTCGAGCGGCTCCGAAAGTGTGGTGACGACGCTGTACATGACCACAGTCCCCCGGCATTTGCGCAGGTAAGCGCGGCGCCACCCGTACCGGCTACTAGTCATACAGGTGCCGCGTCGATCATGGGTGAGGCACGAGCGCGGGCCTGGACGCGCGGGTGCGCTGCATGCGCAAGGCGTCGACGGACTCGGCGAGGAACTCGTATTCCGTGGTGTCGTCACGGGTGATCAGCCGCACGAGTTTTCCGTCGGCGAGTTCCTCGGCGACTTGTTCCTGCCGTTCGATATCGCCGCACCAGTCGCGCAGCGCCCCGGGCACATCGGGGACGGTGTCGGCGACCGGGGCAATGGCGTGTTCAGGGAAATGCGGATCGCCGGGGCGCGGATCGAGCCGTTCGGCTATCCAGGAAGCGCGGTCTCGCAGCCACCACATCGCCAGCGGCAGAGTGGGCGCACGATACGTTCCGAGCGGTACGCCGACGCGCTGACCTCCGCAGATTCCGTATGCGGTGACATGGCACAGGAATTCCTCGTGCACGCTCTCCCCCGTCGCCTCGCTCGCTGCCCTGTGGGCCTCACTTTCATTCCGTGCGGTGTGCGTGATCTGTGCGGGTGTGCCGGGTCGGGCCGGCGGAATGATCTATTGGTCGGGCATCATTCAACTTCCTCAGAAGACGAGTATCGACACTTCCGACGCGCTGTCACCATGCCTTTCTGGCCAGTCTCCTGGCATATTCAGGGCCCTGAATGGCCGGAATGGAACGGGTGCGTGGGTGTGAAATCCCCGCCACCGAGGAAGCAGCACGTCATGCACTCCAAGGACGTTCTCTCCGACGCGTTCGGACGGATCCACGAAACGGTTCACTCGGCAGTGGAAGATCTTTCCGCCGAAGAACTCAACACCCGTCTCAATGACGACTCGAACTCGATCGCGTGGCTGATCTGGCACCTTTCACGCGTGCAGGACGATCACATCTCCGACGCCTTCCACACCGATCAGGTCTGGCTCGCCGACGGCTGGGCCGACCGCCTCGATCTCGCTCTGCCGCCCTCCGACACGGGGTACGGCCACAGCGAGAAACAGGTGGCCAAGGTGCAGGTCCCGTCGGCCGACGTGCTGCTCGGCTACTTCGACGCCGTGCACGCGCGCACCCTCGCCCACCTGGCAGAACTGACCGATGCGGACCTGGACCAGGTGATCGACGACACCTGGTCGCCGCCGGTCACACTGGGCGTGCGGCTGGTGAGCGTCATCTCGGACGATCTTCAGCATTCCGGGCAGGCCGCCTACGTGCGCGGGATTCTCGAGCGCCTCTGAACCCGGCGCGCGCCCCGTGTGAATCAGGCACACCCAGTCACTGTGTTCGCACGCTTCCAGCCATCGGAACGACGCAGTCCACTACGAGGGGAAACCCCGCACAGGATTGACGACTCCTGCGCGGAGGGGCCACCGGCCACTCCCTACCCACGCCCAGGCCGGCGGCCCCGTACCCACACTCCCCGACATCAGCCCACAAGCCGCCCCTCGAGCCGGACCGCCCGAACCACGCCGGGGCGCGCCCCGGCGTGGTTGAGGTCTTGACAACTCGATTGGTCTGGACCAACTTTGGGTCCTGCAGCGGTGGCCACCGTTCACTCCCGCCCCCTTCACTCCCCACCGGAGGCAGCAAGTGGACCGTGCACGCAGATGGATCGAGGGCGCGCTGGCCGTCACCGCGGCCGCGGCGCTCGGCGTCACCGCTCTGGCGACCACGGCGCACGCCGCGGACATCAACGTCGCCAAGAACGCCGGATTCGAATCGGACCTGAACAACTGGACGTGCTCCGCCGGCACCGGTTCCGTGGTCGGCTCCCCCGTGCACGGCGGCGCCCGGGCGCTCCAGGGCACACCCACCGCACAGGACACCGCCCAGTGTTCCCAGGCCGTCGCGGTCAAGCCCAACTCGACGTACACGCTGAGCTCTTGGGTCCAGGGCAGTTACGTGTACCTGGGCGCGAGCGGCACCGGCACCACCGATGTGTCGACCTGGACGCCGGGGTCCTCCAGCTGGCAGCAGCTGACCACCACCTTCACCACCGGCGCGAACACGACGTCCGTGACGGTCTACACGCACGGCTGGTACGGGCAGGGCGCGTATTACGCCGACGACGTGAGCGTGCTCGGTCCGGACGGCGGCGGTGGCGGCGGCGATCCCGTGGTCATTCCGGCAGTCCCCGCCGGACTCGCGGCCGGCACCGCGACCTCCTCCTCGGTCGACCTCTCCTGGAACCCGGTCTCCGGCGCCACCGGCTACAACGTGTACCGCGACGGCTCCAAGGTCGCCTCCGTCAGCGGCGCGTCCGCCACCGTCACCGGGCTCGCCGCCGCCACCTCGTACAGCTTCCAGGTCAGCGCGACCAACTCGGCGGGTGAGTCAGCGAAGTCGGCGGCCGTCACCACGCGGACCACGACCTCCGGCGGGGGCGGCGGCGGGACCGTGCCCAAGCACGCGGTGACCGGCTACTGGCAGAACTTCAACAACGGCGCCACCGTGCAGAAGCTGCGTGACGTCCCCTCGCAGTACGACATCATCGCGGTGTCCTTCGCCGACGCGACGAGCACCCCCGGGCAGATCTCCTTCACGCTCGACCCCGCCGTCGGATACACGTCGGCCGCCGACTTCAAGGCCGACATCGCAGCGAAGCAGTCCGCGGGCAAGTCCGTGATCCTCTCGGTCGGCGGCGAGAAGGGCAGCGTCTCCGTGAACAGCGACGCGTCGGCCGCCGCGTTCGCCGACAGCGCCTATTCCCTGATGCAGCAGTACGGGTTCGACGGCGTCGACATCGACCTCGAGAACGGCCTCAACTCCACCTACATGTCGAAGGCCCTGCACCAGCTCTCCGCGAAGGCGGGCGCGAAGCTGGTCCTCACGATGGCGCCGCAGACCATCGACATGCAGTCGACGTCCGGCGAATACTTCAAGACGGCGCTGAACGTGAAGGACATCCTCACCGTCGTCAACACCCAGTTCTACAACAGTGGTTCGATGCTGGGCTGCGACGGCAAGGTCTACAGCCAGGGCTCGGTCGACTTCCTGACCGCGCTCGCCTGCATCCAGCTGGAGGGCGGTCTCGATCCGTCCCAGGTCGGGCTCGGCGTACCGGCGTCGACGCGTGGCGCGGGCAGCGGCTACGTGGACCCGTCGGTCGTCAACAACGCGCTCGACTGCCTGACGCGCGGCACCGGCTGTGGCTCCTTCAAGCCCGCGAAGACCTACCCGGGACTGCGCGGCGCGATGACCTGGTCCACGAACTGGGACGCGACGGCGGGCAACGCCTGGTCCAACGCCGTCGGCCCGAAGGTGCATTCACTGCCGTAAGCACGCGGTGGCGCGCAGGGCGGCACTCAGTTCAGCAGCTGCCACAGGTGGGCGCAGGCGGCGTCCTCCGTGGGATGCCGCGCGATCGTCTCGTGGGTGCCGCGCTCGTACGCCCCGGTCTCCCAGCCCCCGCCGGGCTCCTCGCGCAGATAGAGGAAGTCGGTGGGGGTGGGGGACGGTTCGTGGACGCCCTCGATCCAGTAGTGGGTCGGGGGCACGGCGGCCTGGCGCAGAGCGCGCTCCAGTGCGTGCCGGTCCACGAGCCGTCCTCCCGTCTCGATCGTGCTTACGCAGGCTCGAGGTAGTCGTGCCCCAGGAGCCACTTCACGTTGAGGCGCTGTCCCTCACCGGGGTTGAGGAACACCTGGTCGAGCTTGATCTGCCGGCCGCCGCCGGGCTGCTCGAACCAGGGCGCGATCGGGCCCTGCCACACGAAGAACGGCTTGGCGACCTCGTAGACGTGATAGTCGCACGCGTAGGCGGGCTCACGGGTGTTGAGGTTCTGCGGCGGCAGCGCCCGCTTCTTGTACGCGTCCCCGGCGGGTGCCAGATAGGAGCCGTACTCCGAGCCGAACCGGTCGAGGGTCTGCCCGGGCCGCAGCTCGGTGGGGCGGCGGTCGACCTGGCCGTTGGTCTCGGTGAATCCGTCGTTCGGCGGGTACTTCCAGCTGCCGGAGTCCGCCGACCCCTCCCAGTATTTCTTCAGGAACGCCTTCGGGCTGAGGGAGCCGGTGCGGTGATAGGCCTTCAGGAGCGGGCCGACCGGGGCCTGCCACTTCTTGGGCAGGTACTTCGGGCCGAGCCGGGCGTCGCCCTGGAACTCGCCCGTGCAGGGCTCGTGCGCGGCGGCCGCGGGCGCGGTCTCCGCCGCTGCCGCGGACGGCGGCACGGTGAGCGCCATCGCCGCTCCCAGGGCGGCCAGGACCAGACGTAGGGACTTCACGCAGTCGTCTCCTCGATGCTTCGACGGATCACCAGGTCCGCATGCGCAGAGTGACCACGCGGACACTCAGGGAGACTACGACGATCTTCGGGTGCGGGGACGACATCCGGCCATCGCGCCGCTCACCACAATTCGAAGACGGATTACCGCACTTCGGAGGCGGGCCACCGCACGTCGAAGGCGGGTCAAGGCGCCTTGACGGCGAGTCAGCCCGCCATGAAGACGAGCGTGCCGTCCGGGAGCCGCGCCTCGATCCGGGCGCCGTGTTCCACGGTCCGGCTGACGGTGCAGTATTTCTCGTGGGTCAGGCGCACACCGCGGGCGAACGCGTCGGCGGTGTGCTCGTCACCCTCGGGCAGCTCCAGTTCGT
Source organism: Streptomyces sp. NPDC045026 (assembly GCF_056432625.1). NCBI lineage: Bacteria > Bacillati > Actinomycetota > Actinomycetes > Kitasatosporales > Streptomycetaceae > Streptomyces > Streptomyces sp. NPDC045026. Next base: position 300,491 of record NZ_JBWKIS010000001.1, on the reverse strand, counting down.
AGCTGACGCGGACCGCGCCGACGCGGCCGTCGTCCTCGGGGCGTGACACGGACTCCACGACGATGCGCAGCCCGTCGTGTTCGACGGTGCGGGCGGTGCGGTCGGTGACGAGGCCGCCGCAGCCGCCGAGCGCGGCGAGGAGGAGTTCGACCGGGGCGAACGACGGCTGCACGTCGGGGTCTTCGGCGGCGCCGATGCGGACCTCGGCGCCGCGGTCGTTGCGTGCGGTCCAGTCGCGGAAGCCGTTGCGGACGGTCTCGATGCGGTAGTCGGCCATGTCGGGTGGTTCTCCCTCGCTGCGGTCGCCCGGTCCTGCTCGTCCCCGGCACCGTACGGGCGAGGGGGCGTGGGGCGGCGCAGGCCGGACCGTCCGGCGGAGATGAACGCCCGCTCGGTCGCGTCAGGGGGTGGGCAGGTGTTCGCCGCAGCGGGCGCAGTACGCCGCCGCGGGGTCCTCGGAGACCCGGTCGCAGGCGGGGCAGATCCGGCTGAGCAGGCAGGCGGGTTCGCCGCCCTCGCGGGCCGGCATCCGCGCGATGGTCAGGCCGGGGCGCCTGCGGTGGGCGGTGAGGTAGGCGAGGCCGTCGGGGCCGGCCGTCACGGAGCGCCGTTCACCGCGCGGGACGAACACCAGGGCGCCGGGGGCGAGTTGTTCCTGCTCGTCGGCGTGCCGGAGTGATCCGTCGCCTTCGAGGACGACGAGGAGAACGTCGAGATCCGGCTCGACGTGCTCGGCGACGACGGCGCCGGGCCGCAACCGGACGAGGTTGGCGTCGAGCTGCCGCGCCGCGCCGTCGAGCTTCCAGAGGGCGCCCGTCCGGGACGCGTCCGCCGTGCGCAGCACGTCCGCAAGGTGGACTCGGGCCGACGGCATGTCTCTCCTCATTCAGCGGTTGGTACGTCGTGGACTGCGCAGCCTACGGCGTGAGCGAGTACGCCTCCAGCCGCTGTCAACCGTAGGTTGACAGTCCCTCACTGTCAACCTACGGTTGTCACATGACGGAATCTGCGGAGCCAGTAGGCCTCACCACGCCCGTACGCCTCGACGACCTGATCGACGCCATCAAGAAAGTCCACACCGACGCACTCGACCAGCTCTCCGACGCCGTGATCGCCGCGGATCACCTCGGCGATGTCGCGGACCATCTGATCGGCCACTTCGTGGACCAGGCCCGCCGCTCCGGGGCGTCCTGGACCGATATCGGCAGGAGCATGGGGGTCACCCGCCAGGCCGCCCAGAAGAGGTTCGTGCCCAAGGCCTCCGGCGAGGGCGGTGAGCTCGACCCCAGCTCGGGCTTCGGCCGCTACACCCCGTGGGCGCGCAACGTCGTGATGTCCGCGCAGAACGAGGCCCAGGCCGCCGGCAACGACGAGATCCGGCCCGAACACCTCATGCTCGGCCTCCTCGCCGAGCCCGAGGGGCTCGGAGCGCAGGCCATCCGGGCTCAGGGCGTACTCCTGGACACCGTCCGGCAGAACGCCACGGCCACGCTGCCCCCGGCCGTCTCCGACGTGCCCGGCCTCGTCAAGTTCGACGCGAACGCGAAGAAGGCCCTGGAGCTGACTTTCCGCGAGGCGCTGCGCCTGGGCCACAACTACATCGGTACGGAGCACATCCTGCTGGCCCTCCTCGAGCAGGAGAACGGCTCGGGCACCCTCGCCGAGTCCGGCATCGACAAGGCCGCCTCCGAGGCGCACATCACGGACACCTTGGCTGAGATCGTCAAGGAGCGGGCGAAGCGGCAGTCCTGACGGGCCGTCCGCCGGTCGGGGGTCCCGGGCGTTCACGGCGCTTCGGGACACCTGCGCCGTCCTGCGTCGCGCGCGGCCCTGATGGGAGAATGCCCCCATGACTGAGCGCGCAGGAACCCAGGCCAGGCCGGAGGATCTCGTCGACATCGACGAACTCGTCGACGCGTATTTCACCAAGGTCCCCGATATGGACCGCCCCGAGCAGCGCGTCGTCTTCGGCACGAGCGGGCACCGCGGCTCCAGCCTGGACGGCGCGTTCAACGAACGGCACATCGCGGCGATCACGCAGGCCATCGTCGAGTACCGCGCGGCCGAGGGCATCACGGGCCCGCTGTTCATCGGACCCGACACCCACGCCCTCTCGCGCCCCGCGCTCGACACGGCACTCAGCGTCCTCGCGGCGAACGGTGTACGTGTCTTCGCCGACATCCACGACAGCTACGTGCCGACCCCTGCGCTCAGCCACGCCATCCTGCGCTGGAACAGCACCGCGCCCGACGAGCTCGGGCAGGCGGACGGCATCGTCATCACGCCGAGCCACAACCCGCCGCGCGACGGCGGCTTCAAGTACAACCCGCCGCACGGCGGCCCCGCCGACTCCACGGCGACCTCCTGGATCGCGCGCCGCGCCAACGAACTGCTCGCCGACGGCAACCGGGACGTGCGCACCACGAAGGACGTGGCTCCGGAGGCGTACGACTTCCGTGAGCGCTACGTCGAGGAGCTGAGCTCCGTCATCGACACCGACGCCATCCGGGCCTCCGGGCTGCGCATCGGCGCCGACCCGCTCGGCGGGGCGAGTGTGCACTACTGGGCGCGGATCGGCGAGATGTACGGGCTCGACCTGACGGTGGTCAACCCCGAGGTGGATCCGGCCTGGCGGTTCATGACGCTCGACTGGGACGGCAAGATCCGGATGGATCCCTCGTCGGCCCCCGCAATGGCGTCCGTCCTCGCGAAGCGGCACGACTACGACCTGCTGACGGGCAACGACGCGGACGCCGACCGGCACGGCATCGTCACGCCCGACGCCGGGCTCATGAATCCGAACCACTATCTCGCCGTCGCGATCCACTACTTGGTCACGCACCGCACCGGCTGGCGGGCCGACGCCGCGATCGGCAAGACGCTGGTGTCGAGCGCCGTGATCGACCGGATCGTCGCGTCGCTCGGCCGCGAGCTGCTCGAAGTCCCCGTCGGATTCAAGTGGTTCGTGCCGGGACTCGTCGACGGGTCGGTCGCCTTCGGCGGTGAGGAGAGCGCGGGCGCGAGCTTCGTCCGCAAGGACGGCGGCGTCTGGACGACCGACAAGGACGGCATCCTCCTCGCGCTGCTCGCGGCCGAGATCACCGCGGTGACCGGGAAGACCCCCTCGGAGTATTACGCCGAACTCGCCGCGGAGCACGGCTCGTCCTCGTACGCGCGCGTGGACGCGAAGGCGACCAAGCAGCAGAAGGCCCGACTCGCCGAGCTCAGTGGCGACGCGATCACCGCGGACACCCTCGCGGGCGAGCCCATCACCGCACGGCTCAGCCACGCGCCGGGCAACGGCGCCGCGATCGGCGGCGTCAAGGTCACCACGGAGAACGCCTGGTTCGCCGCCCGGCCGAGCGGCACGGAGGACGTGTACAAGATCTACGCCGAGTCGTTCCGCGGCCCCGAGCACCTGGCCCAGGTGCAGACGGAGGCGCAGTCGATCGTGGACGCGGCGCTGGCGGAGGACTGACGGGACGTGGGCGGGAGCGCGCGGGTCCGTTGCCCGAGCGCTGCCGCCCACGTCTGTGCGCTGTACGACTACTCCGCGGCCGTCGCCTCCGCGAGGCCCGGCACCTCGGCGACGCTGTCCAGCACGTAGGTGTGCGGGTGCGCTTCGAACTCGGTGCGCGAGAGCTGGCCGGTGAGGACGCCGACGACGACGCCCGCGCCCGCGTGCTGCCCGGCCTGGAGGTCGACCGCGGTGTCGCCCGCGACGAGCACCTTGCGGACGTCCACGACACCGGTCTTCTCCATCGCCCGGTGGATCATGTACGGGGCGGGGCGGCCGCGGACGACCTCGTCGGCGGTGACGACCGCGTCGAGGTTGCCGCCCTCGTCCGTGGACCAGCCGAGCGAGGCGAGCAGCGGCAGGGCGACGTCCGAGCTGAACCCGGTGGTCAGGGCGACCTTGATGCCCCGGGCGCGCAGTTCGGCGAGGGCCTTGTCCGCCTGGGCTATGGGCTGCGGCGGGACCGCTGCGTAGCGCTGCTTCAGGAACGCGCGGAAGACCCCGTACTGCCGCTCGACCAGCTCCGCGTCACAGGTACCACCGCCGAGGCGGACCAGGGCGTCGATGGCCTCGCGCTTGTCGGTGCCCATCCACGTCTGGAGGTCCTGCGGGTCGACCGTCACGCCGGTGGACTCGACGGCGTGGCGCAGCGCCTCGTACACCGCGCCGTGCTCGTCGATCGTCGTGCCTGCCATGTCGAAGACGGCGAGTTCAATCACTGGGGCTCTCCTCGTCAGTGCGGTACCGGCCGACGACGGTGTGTCCCTCGGCGGTGTTCTCGATGGTGAAGTTGGCGAGTGTGGGCAGATAGCGGTCGTCCGCGTACTCCAGGGGCACGCCGTCCCGCGAGAACGCCAACCGCCTTACGCGCAGCAGGGGTTCGCCCGGTTCGATGCCGAGGAGCGAGGCGTCCTGTGTGTCGGCGGCGATGGCGTCGATGGTGTGGCGGGCGTGGTGCAGGTCGACATCGCGCCCGCACAGGGCCTCGTAGATCGAGCCCGCGTCGGGGTCCATGTCGAACAGGTGCCGACCGACGTGGAGGACGAACGTGGAGCGCTCGACCATGACCGGCACGCCGTCCAGGTGGCGCAGCCGGACCAGGTCGACCACGGGCTCGCCCTCGTCGAGGCCGAGCCGTGCGGCGGCCTCCGGGGAGGCCCGGCGGCGGGCGACCTCGACGGTCAGCTGCCCCGGCTCACGGCCGATCGATCTCGCCCACTGCGTGAACGACATGAGCGATGCGAAGGGCTGCGACGGGGCCGCCCGCCGGGCCACGGGCGGCTTGCCCCGGCCACCGACGAGATGCCCGTCCGACCGCAGTATGGACAAGGCCTGCCTGACCGGCCCGCGGGAGGTCCCGAACTCTTCGCAGAGCTGGGATTCGCTCGGGACCGGCTCGCCCTCCGGCCACTCACCGGACTCGATACGCCGCAGGAACTCGGCGCCGAGCTGCTCGTGGAGTGGCACACCCTTACTTGTCTTCACAAGATGACTATCGCAGCTCGACCCGCCACTCCTCAAGGCCCGCACGTGGCTGGAAGGGGGCCGCGCGATGACGTTTCGGGGTCGTTCGGCCCGCTCCGGGGCACGGAAGGTAAACAGACGGAAAACTTGTACACACAAGTCTTGCCCCTGGGGACCCGGACCTCGCACGCTGCAATCCATGAGCTTCACGACAGCGTCCCCCTCCGCCCCTTCACCCGCCGCCGACCTGCCCCGCGGCCGCAGCGACCTGGTCATCGTCGGTGCCGGGGTGGTCGGCCTTGCCCACGCCTTCGAGGCCGCCCGGCGCGGCCTGACCGTCACGGTCATCGAGCGGGACTGGCAGCCCGTAGGGGCTTCGGTGCGCAACTTCGGGCACTGCTGCATCACGGCACAGCGAGGCGACCTGCTGGAACTCGCCTACCGCTCGCGGGCGGGGTGGCTCGAGGCCGCGAAGAGCTCGGGCCTGTGGGCCAAGGAGGCCGGCGCCCTCGTGGTGGCGAGGTCGGAGGCGGAGCTGGCGGTCCTGGAGGAGCTGCGCGAGGAGCGCGGCGCGGACACCGTGCGGATGCGCAGCCGCGAGGAGGTCGCAGGTGAGCTCGGCCGGGGCGCCGACGCCGGCGACATCGTGGGCGGCGCCTTCCTCCCCGACGACCTGCGCGTCAACCCCCGAGAGGCCGCCCCGGACCTGGCCGCGTGGCTGTCCATACAGCCCAACGTCACCGTGGTGTGGGGCACGAACGTGAACGGCGTCGAGGAAGGCACCGTCCACACCGGCCGCGGCCCGGTCCACGGCGACCGGATCCTCGTCTGCGTGGGCCACGACCTGGACCGCCTGTACCCCACGGCGGCGGAGGAGCACGGCATCGAGCGCTGCCGGCTCACCATGGCGCGCGTCGCGGCGCCGGACGCCTTCCGCACGGACGCGGCGATCCTGACCGCCACGTCCATGCTGCGCTACGACGCCTTCACCGCCATGCCGTCGGGTCCCCGGCTGCGCGAGGAAGTCATCGGCCACAGCCCCGAGCTGCTCGACATCGTCGCGAACGTCATGTTCACCCGCCTGCCCGACGGAACGGTCCTGGTCGGGGACTCCCACGCCTACGGCCGGACCACGATCCCCTTCGAGGACGAGCCGACGGCACAGCTGCTGCTCGACTCGGCGGCCAAGGTCCTCGGCGCGGGCGACCTGCGGGTGAAGGAACGCTGGCAGGGCGTCTACGCGAGCAGCGGCCGCGGCCCCCTCCTGGTCCGCGACATGGCACCCGGAGTACGGGCCATCTCTGTCACCTCGGGTATCGGCATGACGCTCTCGTTCGGCCTCGCCGCCGCGACGTTCGACGAGTCCCTGGCCGCGACGGCCTGAGCACCACGGGGGTCCGGTCGGGGTTGATCAAGTTTTTGCCCTTGGCCGGATCGCGCCCGTCGGGCCGGCCCACGTTCCCGCAACGACCCGCGAGCCGCCGGGATTTGCGATGGGGATCGTTCCGCCCGGTCACGCAAAGTGCGGCCGAAACCATCGGGTCAGACCCCTCCGTCGGGTTAACGGCGCGTTGACCGTACACAGTGCCATGTCACATGCTCGACATATAGGTGCTGAATACAACTGGTACGGCGCCAGAACGGCATGCAGGAGGAACGTATGTGTGGCATCACCGGCTGGATCTCCTTCGACCGCGACCTGCGCGCTTCTGCCGACACATTGGATGCGATGACGCAGACGATGGAGTGCCGCGGCCCCGATGACCGCGGCACGTGGACCGATGGGCCCGCGGCGCTCGGCCACCGCAGGCTCGCGATCATCGACCTGCCGGGCGGGCGTCAGCCGATGACCGCCGAGACACCGCGCGGCACCGTGGCGCTCGTGTACTCCGGTGAGACGTACAACTACACGGAACTCCGGAGCGAACTGACCGGACGCGGTCACAGCTTCGCCACCGACTCCGACACCGAGGTCGTGCTGCGCGGCTACCTGGAGTGGGGCGAGGGGCTGGCCGAGCGCCTCAACGGCATGTACGCGTTCGCCGTCTGGGACGGCCGCGAGAACAAGCTCGTGATGATCAGGGACCGCATGGGCATCAAGCCCTTCTATTTCTACGAGACTCCGGACGGCGTCCTGTTCGGGTCCGAGCCCAAGGCGATCCTCGCCAATCCGCTCGCGAAGTCGCGGGTGACCCTCGACGGCCTGCGGGAGCTCTTCACCATGGTGAAGACGCCTGGCCACGCGATCTGGGACGGAATGCACGAGGTGGAGCCGGGCACCATCGTGACCGTCGACCGCAGCGGACTGCGGCAACAGGCGTACTGGACGCTGGAGACCCGCCCGCACACCGACGACCGCGACACGTCGATCGCGACCGTGCGCTCGCTCCTCGACGACATCGTGCGCCGCCAGCTCGTCTCCGACGTGCCGCGCTGCACGCTGCTGTCCGGCGGTCTCGACTCCTCCGCCATGACGGCGATCGCGGCGCGGCAGCTCGGTGAACAGGGCGAGACCGTACGCAGTTTCGCCGTGGACTTCGTGGGCCAGACGGAGAACTTCGTCGCCGACGAGATGCGCGGCACACCGGACACCCCGTTCGTGCACGACGTGGCGAAGGCCGCCGGCACCGTCCACCGCGACATCGTCCTCGACTCGAATGCGCTGGCCGACCCGGAGGTCCGGGCCCGGGTGATCCGGGCCCGTGACATCCCCGCGGGCTTCGGCGACATGGACGCGTCGCTCTATCTGCTGTTCCGGGCGATCAGGGAGCACTCGACGGTCGCCCTGTCGGGCGAGTCCGCGGACGAGGTGTTCGGCGGCTACCTCCAGTTCTTCGACGAAGAGGCGCGCAACGCCGACACGTACCCGTGGCTGGTGCGCATGGCCCAGCACATGGGCGACGACGCCGACGTCCTGCGCGGCGACCTGGCCGGCTCCCTCGACCTCGACGGATACGTCCGCGACAGCTACGCGGGCGCCGTGCGCGGTATCCAACGCCTGGACGACGAGAGCGACTTCGAGTACCGGATGCGCAAGATGTGCCATCTGCACCTGACCCGGTTCGTGCGGGTCCTGCTCGACCGCAAGGACCGCGCGAGCATGGCCGTCGGCCTGGAGGTGCGGGTCCCGTTCTGCGACCACCGCCTCGTCGAGTACGTGTACAACACGCCCTGGTCACTGAAGTCGTTCGACGGCCGGGAGAAGAGCCTGCTGCGGGAGGCGACCGCGGACCTGCTGCCGAAGTCGGTGTACGACCGGGTGAAGAGCCCGTATCCGTCGACGCAGGACCCGAAGTACGCCGTCGCTCTCCAGAACCACGCCAAGGACCTGCTCTCCAGGCCCTCGCACCGGGTGTTCGACCTGGTCGACCGGAAGCGGGTGGCGCAGGCCGCGCACCGTGACGCGCCGCAGATCGGCCAGGCGTCGCGGCGCGGGCTCGAACGCACGCTGGACCTCGCGCTCTGGCTCGATCTGTACAGCCCGGAGCTGGTCCTTTCCTGAGCCTGGTCCGCCCCGGTGGCGGCGTGCGGCACGAGCCGTACGCCGCCACCGGGGCGCGGCGCCACCTGCGCGGAGCACTCAGCCCGCGTAGACGTCCTCCACGTAGCGTCCGTCCGCGACCAGACCGGCGAGCCAGCGTTCGGCGGCCTCTTCGTCGGCTCCCGGTGTGCGGTCCCGGAACAGGGCGCGGAACGCGTCGCGCACGCCGGGCGCCATCCGGGCCCCGTCACCGCAGACGTAGACGCGCGCCCCGGATCCGAGCAGCGCCCACAGTTCGTCGGCCTCGGCGGACACGCGGTGCTGGACGAAGGCGTGGCCCGCCTCGGGCGCCTCGCTGAAGACGGGGCGCAGGGAGACGGCGCCCGCGGCCTCGGCGGCGCGCAGTTCGTCGGCGTGCAGGAAGTCACCTCGGGGGTGGTCGCAGCCGAAGTAGCACAGGGCGGGTGCGAGCGGGGTGCCGGCGGCGAGCAGGGCGCCACGGTCGGCGATGGCGCCGCGGAAGGGGGCGAGGCCCGTTCCCGCGGCGATCATGACGACGGGGGTCTCCGAGTCGTTCGGGACGCGGAAGACCTCTCGGCACGGCTGGACGCGCGCGAGCACCGTGTCACCGGGCCGCAGTCCGGCCAGGTACGTCGATCCGGTGCCCCGGAACCGGCCGCGGCCCGAGCGGGCCGGGGCGTCGAGGACGGACACCATGAGGTCGGCGTGCGCGGGGCTCTGCTCGGCGCTCGACGAGATCGAGTAGTGCCGGGGCTTCAGCGGCGGCAGCAGGTCGAGGAGCTGCGGCCAGGTCAGCGCGCCGCGCAGGGCGGGGTGGTCCTCCACGAGTTCGACGAGCGTGCGGGCATCGTCGGCGAGCGCCGCGAGCGCCGCGAGCGCCGCCTTCTCGGGAGGGCAGGGGTTGGCCTCGGCGAGCAGTGCCACCTGGGCCGGGGTGGGGACGTGCCCCAACTCGACGTGGAACGTGAGCAGTTCACTGACCGTCAGTGGCCGGTCGAGCGCGAGCCCGTCGCGGCGTGGGCGCCGGGCCCTGATGTCGAGGACGGTGCCCAGATCGACACCGAACGCGGCGGCCGCCCGTTCGACGAGCGCGGGATCCTGCGCGGGCAGAACGGTGAGATGGTCCCCCGTGCGGTACGTGACGCCCTCGGGCAGCGCGAGTCGCACGAAACGCTTGGTGCGCGGGTGGTCGGGCGCGGTCAGGGAGCTCGCCTCGGTGACGGTGAACGGGACGAGCCCGTGCCGGGCGGCCGCGGCGTCGAGGGGCCTGCCGCCGATCTCCCGGATCTCGTACGCGTCCTCGGGCTCCGCGGCCTCGGCCGGAGCCGCGTCGGGGTCCCCGTACTGGGTCAGGAGCGCGGCGCGCAGCCCGGTCGTGAACGTGCGGACGGTGGCGTTGAGGTCGCCGGAGGCGTCGGCCGCGGCGCGCTCGCACAGGCGGGTGCCGCCGAGCGCGTCGAGCCGTTCGTCGATGCGGGTCGGGACGTGCTGGTAGGTGGCGGCCCAGTTGCGGTCGCCCACGCCGAGGACCGCGTACGTGACGTCGTGCGCGGCGCCGTCCTGCGCAGCGTCGAGCCAGGCGGCGAACTCGGCCGCGTCGTCGGTGGGCCGACCGTTGTAGGAGGCCGCGACCACGACGACGGGGCGGTCGGTGGGCAGTGCTCCCGCATGGGTGTCGAGCGGTGCGACGGCCGTGTCGCAGCCCAGCGCGGCGACGTCGTCGGCGAGCTGCTCGGCGAGGCCGCGGCAGGTCCCGTAGTTGCTGCCGTGCAGGAACAGGACCCCGGTGCCGGGCCGCACCCGGGCGGGCAGCGTGTCCGGTGCGGCCGTCCGCTCCTCGACGGGCGCGTGGCCGGGCAGGGCCGGGTGGTGGCGGTCGGCCGAGGTGCGCGGAACAAGCGTGAGGGTGAAGCCCTCGGGCTTGAGCGTCAGGGTCTCCTTGACCGTGAGCTCGTAGTCGCCTTGGTCGACGAGCCGGTAGCGATGCACCAGGAGTGCCAGCAGCATCGTCGCCTCGTGGAGCGCGAACTGCCGCCCGATGCAGGCGCGTTCACCGGTGCCGAACGGCTTGAAGGCGTGCGGCGAGCGCGCGGCCTCCGCCTCGGGCGTGAACCGGGAGGGGTCGAACAGCTCCGGGTTGTCGCCCCACACGGGCTGCCGGTGCAGCATCGGCGTCAGGACGGTGACCGCCTGCCCGGCACGCAACGGGATGCGCCCGCCGAGGAGCGTGTCCTCGCGCGCGTGCCGGCTGAACGCCGCGGCGGTCGGCCACAGGCGCAGCGCCTCGTTCAGCACCTGGCGCGTGTAGGTGAGCCGGCCGACCTCGTCGAAGGTGGGCTCGGGGTCGGCCGCGTCCCCGAAGAGGGCGTCGGCCTCACGGCGTACGAGGTCGAGTACGGCCGGGTGCTTGGCCAGGTAGTACAGGGCGAAGGACATCGCGCCGGAGGTGGTCTCGTGGCCCGCGATGAGGAAGGTGATGACCTGGTTGCGGATGTTCGCCGTGTCGAGCGCGCTGCCGTCGGGGTGGCGGGCGGTGAGCATCAGGCCGAGCAGGTCGTCCCCTTCGGGTGCGTCGGTGCGCGCCGCGATGACTTCGTCGACCACCTGCGCCAGATAGTCCGCGTCGGCCTTGAACGCGGCGTCGGCGGCCGAGTGGTCGGTGCCGGGTGTGCGGGCCAGGCGCTTCATCGACCATTCGAGGCAGCGGACCATGGCCTCCACGAAGGGGTGCGGCTCGGAGCCCTCGAAGGACCCGAAGTCGTAGCCGAAGCCCGCGAGTCCGATGGTGTCGAGGGTCATCCGCGTCATGTCGCCCGGTACGTCCACGGGGCTGCCCGCGTGTGCGGCGCGGTCCCAGGACTCGATGAGGCGGCGGGACACCTGGTACATCACGGGGTGATAGGTCCGCATGGAGCCCAGGGCGAAGGCCGGCATGAGGATGTCGTGGGCGCGGGCCCAGTTCGGTTCGTCGTTGTAGGCGGTGAAGAGGCCGTCGGCGGTGAAGGCGCGGACGTTCTCCAGCGCGGGGCCCACGTGCTTGGCGAAGCGGGTCTCGTCGGCGAGTTCGGTGACGAGGTCGAGGTCGCTGACGAAGAGGGCGTCGCGGCCGTGCAGCCTGCGTACGAGTGCGGGTCCGTGGCGGCGGGACAGCTCCATGGCCTGCTGGAGGGGCGCGGGTCCCGGGCCCGTGGCGGTGATGTCGATGAGCGGAAGGCCGTCGGTGGGGGCCGGCGGGAGCAGCGCGGAGTCGGGCATGGGGGCGGCAACTGCCTTTCGCGGTACGGAGTTCGGTGCCTGTCCAGCTTGATCCCGTGGCCCCGCCGGGCCGGGCCGCCGCACTACATGATTGTGTAGTGACCTGCGGCGCGCCGCGCTTGCGCCGACCGGCCGGACGTGACATAGGACCAGCCGTGACGTAGGTCCGGCCGTGCCCAGGGTCCGACCGCGACATGGAAAGGGGTGCGCGATGGACGGGGTGCTGTGGCGCAACCGCGCGATGCTGCTCTTCGACCGGATCCCGATGCCCGTTGCGGTGTGTGGACCACGCGGGACGATCATGCTGGCGAACGCGGCCATGGCCGCCGAGTGCGACACCACCCCCGGCCGCCTGAAGGGCCGGGACATCCTGCACCTGTTCCGCCCGCGGGACGAGTCGCAGCTCCACCGGATCGCCGAGGCGCTGCGCCTGCGGCGGCGCTCCCGCTATCAGGTCTCGGTCACCTGGGAGACGCCGGACGGGGCCCTGCGGGAGGGCGAGCTGACCGTGGATCCGGTCAGCGACACCGTCGAGCGGACGCCGGATCTGCTCGTCATGCTGCGGCTCGTCGGCGAACGCCCGACCGCGCCCGACCGGCCACGGGCGACGGCCGACGCGGCCGAGTCGCGCATCCTGGAGCTCCTGGCCGCCGGTGCCACCACGGCGCAGGCGGCCCGCGACACAGGCCTGACCACGGACGGCGTCAACTACCACCTGCGGCGCCTGTCTCAGCGGTGGGGCGCGACGAACCGTACGGCACTGGTCGCGCGCGCCTACGCGTCGGGCGTGCTGCTGCCCGGGGTATGGCCGCCGCGCGCCGCCGCGCCGGGCGACCGCGCGTGAAGGACGGGGCCTACGCCTCGTCCATGCCCGGGACCGGCGCACCCGAGGGCAGTCCGGCCTCGACGTAGGCGTCGTAGTGGGCCTTCCACGGGGCGAGCGTTCCCGCATGCGGGCCGTCGAAGCTCTCGTCGCGGTCGGCCGCGTCCAGAGCGGCGAGGCAGACCTCCCAGCCCGCGGCGTTGCGGGCCGCGGTGTCGGCGGCCTCCAGGACGTTGGTCAGCGTGAAGCGGGTGCGACCCTCGTCGAGCTCCTCCAGGTCGAAGTGGAGTTCGTCGCCGCCCCAGCTGAAGGAGAGGTGGCGCGGGGCGTCCACGGCGAGGACGCGGCCGGTCGATTCGGGCATGTTCGGGTCGCCGTGGAAACGGATCACGCCGCCGGGGCGCAGCTCGATCTCGACCTGGGAGGGGAACCAGTGCGCGAGCTCGGCGGGGTCGGTGACGTACCGCCAGACCCGCTCGATCGTGTGGTCGTACGTGCGGGTGAAGCGGATGGCGGGGCGGCCGTCGTCGAGCGGGGCGTAGCTGCCGGTGGGTGCGGGGTGCGGGGTGGTCATGGCCTTCAGTCCTTCGCTGGTTCGTCGTCCTCGGGGGCGTGGGCGTCGAGGCGGCGCCCGAGTGCGTCGAGGCGGTCGTTCCACAGGCGCCGGTAGGGCTCGAGCCAGGCGTCGAGCTCGGCGACGGGTCCGGGTCGCAGGCGGTAGACGCGGCGCTGGGCTTCCTGTTCGACGTCGACCAGGCCCGCCTCGCGCAGTACCCGCAGGTGCTTCGAGGTGCTGGGCTGGCTCAGACCGCACGCCTCGACGATCTCACCGACGGGCCGCGGACGCTCGAGCAGCAGCGCGACGATGGCGCGGCGGTGCGGGTCGGCGAGTGCGGTCCAGACGGCGGATGCGGGCATGACTTCAATATGCCGCATCGATTATATGCCGGTCAAGGCATGCAGGGTCTGCGCGCACGTCGTCCGCACTGCGGTCGATGAGACCGCGATGACGACTTGACGACTCCTTCGGCCGCGGCAGCTCCCGGATAGTGTTCAAAGGTTGAAGCAGCACAGCCAGTTCTTGCCCCGTCGCCCTCCTCGCTTCTCGGACCCGGAGCCCCCATGTCCCAGCCGTCCCGCCCGTCCCGCCCCTACGTCTTGCTCTCCGCGGCCGTCTCGCTCGACGGCTGCCTCGACGACGCGGGACCCGAGCGCCTGCTCCTGTCCAACGCCGAGGACTTCGACCGGGTCGACGCGGTGCGCGCCTCGTGCGACGCGATCCTCGTGGGGGCGGGCACTCTGCGGGCCGACCGGCCGCGGCTCCTGGTCAAGTCCGCGCAGCGGCGCGCCGACCGGGTGGCCGCAGGGCTTTCCGCCTACCCCTTGAAAGTGGCGGTGACCTCGTCGGGCGACCTGGACGCCGGGGACCCGTTCTGGACGACGGGCGGCGACAAGGTCGTCTACACGACCGACGCCGGGGCGGTACTCGCGCGGGAGCGGCTCGGCCCGCTCGCCGAAGTGGTCGCCCTCGGGAACACCGTCGACTGGGCGGGTCTGCTCGACGACCTGTCCGCCGCGCACGGTGTGCGGCGCCTGATGGTGGAAGGGGGCGCCCGGGTCCACACCCAGCTGCTCCAGCGGGGCATGGCCGACGAGGTGCAGTTGGCGGTGGCACCGCTCGTCGTGGGCGAACCGGACGCGCCCCGGCTCTTCGGACCCGGCGCGTACCCCGGCGGCAGCCGGCACCGGATGCGACTCCTGGAGACCCGGCCGGTCGGCGACGTGGTGCTGATGCGGTACGCGCCCTGCGCGCCCGGCACCGACGACTCCCCCACCGCGGCCGACCGGCACTGGCTCGCCCTCGCCTGCGCCCTCGCCGCGGACTGCCCGCCTTCCGAAACGGCGTTCAGCGTCGGCGCGGTGATCGTCACGAGTGACGGCACGGAGCTGGCACGCGGGCACTCGCGCGAGGACGGAGACCCGGTCGTGCACGCCGAGGAGGCCGCGCTCGCCAAGATCGACCCGGCGGATCCCCGGCTGCGGACCGCCACCGTCTACAGCAGCCTCGAACCCTGTGCCCGCCGCGCGTCACGGCCCAAGCCCTGTGCCCGGCTCATCCTCGACGCGGGCGCGCGGCGCGTGGTGACGGCCTGGCGCGAGCCCGACACCTTCGTGACGGGCGCCGACGGCATCGGAATCCTGGAGGGCGCGGGCGTGACCGTCGCGGAGATCCCGGACCTCGCCGAGGCGGCGATTCGCCCCAATCGGCACCTCTTTCCCACCACGAGTACACATAAGGAATGAATAAGCGCAGAATGAGGGTGCGTGGCAGTCCGCCGCGCGACGCGGTCAGACTTCGATACCTAAGGAGTCGATTCTCATGGCCGACCTTCACCACAGGCCTGACCTCTCCAGTCACCCTGACATCTCGGAAATGCGGGACCGGTACGCGCGCGTACTCGGTGGCCGCGATGTGGCGCTCATGGACGCACCGGTCTTCCTGATCGGTCTCTACTGCGCCATCTCTCCCTTGGTGGTCCACTACAGTGCCAGCCAGCCCCAGCTCGCGACCCATAACCTGATCATGGGCATCGCGATCGCGGTCCTGGCCATCGGGTTCGCCGTCACCCCGACCCGGATGTACGGCCTCAGCTGGGCCATGTGCGCCATGGGCGCCTGGATGATCATCGCGCCGTGGATCGTGGGCTCCAGCCCCGACCTCGGCGTCATCCTCAACAACGTGATCATCGGTGGTCTCATCTTCGTGCTCGGCCTCCTGTGCGCGAGCCTGTCGATGAAGAGCAACCGGGCAACGAAGTAGGCAACGCGGCCCCGGAAGAGTCGGCCCATCCAACAGAATCGGGAGTCACTGACGGCCCGGGAGCACACACATCGCTCCCGGGCCGTCGCCGCTCCAGCGTGACGAGGGCGATACCCGCGCACGCGGCGGCCGGCAGCGCGGCCTCGGTGGCTCCCGGAGCACCCGCCGTGCCCAGGGCCCAGTCGCCGATCCGCACCGTGAACGGCACGGCGAGCTGGACGGCGGCGGTGAAAACGGGCCCCTTGAGCAGGATCAGCCGGTGCTGCACCAGATAGGCGGGGGCGTACGCGGCGCGCCCGAGGAGCGCGATGCCCGCTCGACGAGGGCGCCCGACATGAGCCAGGTCCCCGCGAGCAGCACCACAAGCACCGTCGCGAGCAGTGGCACGAGCGCGCGCCCGGCCGGCGCGAGGCGCCGCTTCTCCGTCACGCGTACGGCCTCCGTAGCTGAGTCGTGGTCATGCGTCCGCGGAGTCGTGGTCATGCGTCCGCCGAGTCTGACACCGCCCGGCGATCAAGTCGCTGGATTTCGGGAGACGGTGGCTCGTCCTGGACATGATGGAGACCGGACTGTTCGCCGATGGGGTGGAGCGCAGATGAACGAGTTCGATTCCGGGCCGCCGTCCGGGGCGAGCGCCGGTAGTCCGTGGGAGGCAGGCGTCGCCGGTGTGCTGCTGCTGCCCTCCGGACGGACGGTGCGCGGGCGCGGTCTGCGCCGCCCGCTCCCGCCGGGCCCCTCTCCCTCGTACGCGGTACACCTTCTCGGCCGGCGGCCGCCCGACGTCCCGTGGGAGTCGCGGTGGTTGCGGTGGCCCGACTTCCGGCTGCCGAGCAGCCGCGAGGAGGCCCGGGAGGTGTTCGCGGAAGCGTGGGAGCGGGCCGCCGGGGAGCGGGTCGAGTTCGCGTGCGGCGGTGGCCGCGGGCGGACCGGGACGGCCCTCGCCTGCCTGGCCGTCCTGGACGGCGTACCGGCCGACCGCGCCGTGGAGTTCGTCCGCCGGAACTACGACGCGCACGCCGTGGAAACTCCCTGGCAGAAGCGGTACGTGAGGCACTTCGCCGGCTGACCCCACTCGCGGGAACCGGCGGGTCGCCGCGCGGCGCCGGCCGGGCCGCGGAAAATGAGTTGCGCGGGCCCGCCGGTAGCCCCGCATGATGGTCGGGCCACGCCCCCGACAGCCCTGGAGCACGGAATGCGTCATTCCTTCGAAGCAGTTCAGCGCCCTGACCGGACGAACTCTTTCGAGGACTCGACCTTCCATGCCTTCCCAGCCCCCGCGGCACACCCTGAACATCGGCATTCTCGCCCACGTCGACGCCGGTAAGACCAGCCTCACCGAGCGCCTCCTCTTCGACACCGGCGCGATCACCCGTCTCGGCAGTGTCGACGCGGGCGACACCCGCACCGACACCGGCGACATCGAGCGGCAGCGCGGCATCACGATCCGCTCGGCCGTCGCCGCGTTCACCATCGGCGACATCCAGATCAATCTCATCGACACCCCTGGGCACTCCGACTTCATCGCCGAGGTCGAGCGCGCCTTGGCAGTCCTCGACGGCGCCGTGCTGCTGCTGTCCGCCGTGGAGGGCGTCCAGGCCCAGACGCGTGTCCTCCTCAAGACCCTGCGCCGACTGCGGCTGCCGACCCTCGTCTTCGTCAACAAGATCGACCGACCGGGCGCGCGGGACGAGGCGCTGCTCAACGAGGTCCGCCGCCGCCTGACCCCGCACGTCGTGCCGCTCACGGAGGTCCACGACGCCGGCACCCCGTCGGCCCGGACGGTCCCGCGACGCCTCACCGACCCGGCCGTACGGGCCGCTGTCGCGGAAGCGCTCGCCGAGGTCGACGACTCGGTGCTCGCAGGTATGGTCGACGGTCCCGAGCCGACCGCCGCCGACCTGCGCCGCGCCCTGGCGGCACGCACCGCGGACGGCTCCGTGCACCCCGTCCTGTTCGGCTCGGCCCTCAGCGGCCAGGGTGTCGCCCAACTCGTCGAGGAAATCCCCCGGTTGATCCCTCTCCCGTCGGTCACACCGTCCCCGGGAGCCGCACCGCGCGGCACGGTCTTCGCGGTACGCCGAGGCCCGGCAGGCGAGCGGGTGGCCTATCTCCGCCTGTACGAAGGAGAATTGACGGAACGTCAACGCGTGACGTTCCTGCGGGACGCGTCCGACGGCTCTGTCACCGAGATTCCCGGGCGCGTCACCGGTCTCGACGTGGTGGGGCACGTGACCGGCACCCTCACTGCCGGGAACATCGGTGAGCTGCGGGGCGTGCCCGACGTCCGGGTCGGCGACCGGCTCGGCCCGCGCGACGGCCGCGCCCATGCGCCGGGCTTCGCGCCACCCACGCTGGAGACCCTCGTACGGGCCGTTCGCCCCGGCCGCTCGGCGGCGCTGCGGAGCGCGCTCCTCGACATCGCGGGGCAGGATCCGCTCATCCACGCGGAGGCCGCGCCCGACGGGGGCACGGCCCTGCTGCTCTACGGCGAGGTGCAGAAGGAGGTCCTGGCCGCGACCCTCGTCCAGGACTACAGCATCGAGGCCGTCTTCGAGCCGAGCCGTATCCGCTGCGTCGAGCGTCCGCAGGGCACCGCCGAGGCGCACGAGGACATCACGCACCACCGCGAGACGGGATTCTGCGCGACGGTCGGGCTGCGCGTGGAGCCGGGGCCGCGGGGTTCCGGGCGGGTCTTCTCGTACGAGACGGAGTTGGGCGCGCTGCCCCGCGCGTTCCACCAGGCCATCGAGGACACGGTGCGCGCGACGCTCGGCGAGGGGCCGCGCGGGTGGCCCGTGACGGACTGCCGGGTGACGCTCGTGCGCTCCGGGTTCTCGTCGCCGGTCAGTGTCGCCGGGGACTTCCGGGGCCTGACGCGGCTCGTCCTGCGGCGCGCGCTGGAGCGGGCGGGGACGACGGTGCACGAACCAGTGCACGCGTTCGAGGCGGAGATCCCGCTGGACACGCTCGCCGCGGTGACCGCCCGGCTCTCCGCCGCGGAGGCCGAGTTCGGCGACACGACGGGCGGCACCACATCCTGGGTCGTCACGGGCACTCTCCCGGCCCGCGAAGTGCGGAAGGCCGAGCTCGCTCTGCCGGCTCTGACGCGCGGGGAGGGCGTGTGGTGGTCCCGGGTGTCCGGCGACCGGCTCGTCCGGACGCCGGAGCATGCGGCGTAGGCAATTGGCTCGCCCCCGTCCCGGGCTCCCGCGTGTCGCGGCGCACGCGGGGGTGAGCCACGCTGGAGGAAGCGGTACGCGACGCGGGAGCGGGAGGTGGCGAAGGCCATGGCGATGGAACCCGTCGAGGCGCTGGAACGGGTCGCCTTTCTCCTGGAGCGCACTCTGGCCCCGCCGTATCGTGCCGGAGCCTTTCGCACCGCCGCCCAGGTGCTCGGCGCGCTGCCCGACGGGGAGGTGGCCGAGCGCGCCGCAGCCGGGACGCTCGAATCGCTCAAGGGGGTCGGGCCCAAGACGGCGCAGGTGGTACGGGAGGCGCTGGCGGGCCAGGTCCCGGCCTACTTGGAGCGCTTGGAGAGCGAGGGCGCCGCGGCGCCACTCACCGAGGGCGGTGAGCGGCTGCGCGCGCTCCTGCGCGGCGACTGCCATCTGCACTCCGACTGGTCGGACGGCGGCAGCACCATCGAGGAGATGGGCCGAGCGGCGATCGCCCTCGGTCACGAATGGGCCGTCCTGACCGACCACTCGCCGCGCCTGACCGTGGCACACGGCCTGTCGCCGGAGCGGTTACGTGAACAGCTGGCCGTGGTGAGGAAGTTGAACGAGCGCTGGGCGCCCTTCCGGCTGCTCACCGGCATCGAGTGCGACATCCTCGCCGACGGTTCCCTCGACCAGGAACCCGAACTCCTCGACCAACTCGATGTCGTCGTGGTGTCGGCGCACTCCAAGCTGCGCATGGACGCGCCGGCGATGACGCGCCGGATGGTGGCCGCGGTGACGAACCCTCTCGCCGATGTGCTCGGGCACTGCACGGGGCGGCTCGTGACGGGACGGAACGGCGTGGGACGGGGCCGCCCGGAGTCGCAGTTCGACGCGGAAGCCGTATTCGCGGCGTGCGCGGAGTCGGGCACCGCGGTCGAGATCAACAGTCGCCCCGAGCGCCTCGATCCGCCTCGCAGGCTGCTGCGCGAGGCCGTGGCGGCGGGCACGCTGTTCTCCGTCGACACGGACGCGCACGCTCCGGGCCAGCTCGACTGGCAGCCCCTCGGCTGCGCCCGTGCCGAGGAGTGCGAGGTACCGGCCGACCGCGTGGTGAACACCTGGCCGGCGGACCAACTCCTCGCCTGGACACGAGCGCACCGGGTCCCGAGCCGGGCGGGCTAGAGGGACATCGGGTGCCACCTCCCTTCCCCACCGCGCAGGCGCGCTACCCCTCCCCCATCACACGCCGTTTCGTGCCGATGACCACGGTGGCGTACAGGTCGTCGTCCGTCACCACCCGCGCCGCCAGACCGCTGCGGATGACCGCCGCGACGGCCTCGGGGGCCTGCTGTTCGCTCGTCTCGACGAAGAGGTGCCCGCCGGGGGCCAGCCACCGAGGGGCACCTGCCGCGACGCGGCGCATGATGTCGAGCCCGTCGGCGCCCCCGTCGAGCGCCATGCGCCGCTCGTGGTCGCGGGCCTCGGGCGGGAGCAGGGCGACATCGCCCGTGGGGACGTACGGTCCGTTGGCGGCCAGGATGTCGACGCGGCCCCTGAGTGCGGCGGGCAGGGGCCCGTACAGGTCGCCCTCGTGGACCTCGCCGCCGAACGGCGACACGTTCCGCAGGGCGCAGCGCACCGCTGCCGGGTCCAGATCGGCGGCGTGGAGTTCGGCGGGTTCCGCGTGGGTGGCGAGTGCCGCGGCCACGGCCCCGCTGCCGCAGCACAGATCGAGGACGACGGCCCCGGCGGGCGCGAGGGCGGCCGCCTGGCGGGCGAGGAACTCGGTGCGGCGCCGCGGGACGAAGACACCGGGTTCGAGCGTGATGCGCAGACCGCAGAACTCCGCCCAGCCGACGACGTGTTCGAGGGGCAGGCCCTCCACGCGGCGCTCGACCATCGCGGCGAGTTCGCCCGGCGTACGGGCCGTCGACAGGAGGATGTCCGCCTCTTCCTCGGCGAAGACGCAGCCTGCGGCGCGCAGGCCGGCGACGACGGCGGGGCGGTGTGGCGGGGGTGACGGTTGAACCGACATGTATGAAGCGTGACCTTTCGGGATGCCGATGGGGCTCCCGATGACCTGCGGCCACCTACGTCCGGTGGACCGCGGGGGTGTGTGGAGGGAGCACCCGACCTGACACAGCGGTAATGGGGCTCACCTCCTCGGCCGAAGCGCTGCTGGGAGCGGTAACACTACCCCAGCCGTCGCCGTGGCCCGGCCGGGAGTTGGGACCGCGGCGGACGGCCGGCCGGGCGCCGCGAGCACCGGTTCGCCGGCCCTCGGAGAGTCGGCTGCGGTCACTCCGCGTGACTGTCCCGCACTCCTCGTTCCGTGGAACATCCCCATGGAACATTTCAGGCATATCGTTGATTAGGCACACCAGCTGCTTACGCACCTCGCGCCGGCTCAGACACCCCGAGCCGGCCGCCGCACATCGAGCTGGACGACTCAAAAGTCAGGGGGTCGCCATGCTGGCGGAACTGCTCACGGCCGTGGCCGCGGCCGCTTCGTTCGGCGCTGTATACGCCGCTGCGGCGGCCCGCGTGGTCAAGCAGTACGAGCGAGGCGTGGTCTTCCGCCTCGGCCGGCTGCACGGCGCGGTCCGCGGGCCGGGGTTCACCACCGTCGTCCCCGGCATCGACCGGCTGCACAAGGTCAACATGCAGATAGTGACCATGCCGGTGCCCGCCCAGGACGGCATCACCCGCGACAACGTCACCGTCCGGGTCGACGCCGTCATCTACTTCAAGGTCGTCGACGCTGCCAACGCGATCGTGCAGGTCGAGGACTACCGGTTCGCCGTCTCGCAGATGGCCCAGACATCGCTGCGGTCGATCATCGGCAAGAGCGACCTCGACGACCTGCTCTCCAACCGCGAGAAGCTCAATCAAGGCCTTGAGCTGATGATCGACAGCCCGGCCATCGGCTGGGGCGTACAGATCGACCGCGTAGAGATAAAGGACGTGTCACTGCCCGAAACGATGAAGAGGTCCATGGCGCGGCAGGCCGAGGCCGACCGTGAGCGGCGCGCCCGCATCATCAACGCGGACGCCGAACTCCAGGCGTCCAAGAAGCTCGCCGAGGCCGCAGCCCAGATGTCCGAACAGCCCGCGGCACTCCAACTGAGACTCCTGCAGACCGTGGTGGCCGTCGCCGCCGAGAAGAACTCGACCCTCGTGCTCCCCTTCCCGGTGGAACTCCTGCGCTTCCTTGAACGGGCACAGCAGCCCGGTCCCCCACCGCCCGCAGTCGAGGAGGGCGAACACAAGAAGCCGGCGAGCCCCGAGGAATGACAGCGCCATGGGGGTGCGTTCGCACCGGCATGGACACAACTGACGCGGCACGGCGGTTCGTCGACACCTGGGAGCGGGGGTGGGCGCGGCACGACGTCCCGGCCCTCCTCGCGCTCTACGCGCAGGACTGCGTACACCGCTCGATGCCGTTCAGGGCGCCGCACCGGGGCCGGGCGGAGCTCGCCGACTATCTGCACCGGTCGTTCCGGGACGAGCGCCCGCTCGACGTGCGGTTCGGACCGCCGGTGGTCGGCCCTGACGGACTGGCCGTGGCGGAGTTCCGGGTGGTGGCAGAGGAGGGCGGCGAGACCTCGACGCTGGCTGGGTGCGTGTTCGTACGGTTCCGCGATGACGGGCTCGCCTTCGAGACACGGGACTACTGGCACCAGACCGGCGGTCGACAGGAGCCCGAGGGTGACCTGTTCCTCGGGGACGAGGGCGGCCCGACACCTTGGGCGAGGGGCGCATGGCCCACACGTCCGGCCCGGGACATCTGATGTCCGACGCCTTGGTAGCGTAGAAGCGGCCCGGGCGGCGGGTCCAGGCGCGTTCAGAGGTGGGGAGACCGCTCATGCCCGGTATCAGGCCGGTCCGGCCACTGCTGCGGCAGGAAGTCGCCGACGGCATCAAGCGGTACATCCTCGAGAACCGGCTGCACCCCGGCGATCCGCTGCCCACGGAGACGGAGCTGTGCGAGGCGCTCGGCGCGAGCCGGTCCAGCGTCCGCGAGGCGGTCAAGATCCTGCACGCGCTCGACATCGTCGAGGTCAGGCACGGCCATGGCACGTACGTGGGACACCTGAGTCTGTCCGCGCTGGTGGAGAGCCTGACGTTCCGCGGACTGCTGAGCCCTGACGACGACGTGCAGGTGCTCGCCGACCTCGTCGACGTGCGCGAGCTGTTCGAGCGCGGCATGGCCGAGCAGATCGTCGCGTCGCTCAGCGGCGAGCAACTCGACGCCCTGGAACGGCTGGTGACCCGGATGGGTGACGCCGGTGTGGGCGGTGACGGCAAGGGGCTCATCGAGGCCGACCGCGCGTTCCACGCGCTGCTCGTCGCGCCGCTCGGCAACGACCTGATGGGCCAGCTCTCGATGGCCTTCTGGGATGTGTACGCCATCGTGGCCCCGCAGATCGACGGGTTCACGCACACCGAGCAGGCGGAGACGGTCGCGGCCCACCACAGCATCGTGACGGCGGCCCGCGCGGGCGACCCGGTGGCGTTCGTCCAGGCCGTCGGCGACCACTACGCGCCGGTCCGGCGACGCATCTCCGAGGCCCGCACGCGCTCCTGACGGCCCTCTTCGGCGCCCCTGGGATCCCTGATCGAACGGGACATCCGGCGCCTGCTGTCACCTCTCCCGTATTGACAAGAACCCCGCGTGGGGCCGCCTGTTCGCCGCATCCGGCGAGGGCACCCAGCTGCGCCACGGCCCGCGCGAGGGGCGCCTCCTCCAGCAGTACGCGATCCGGATCGACGGCGCGAACTACGCGGCGAGCACGTACAGCGGCGTTCGGCCTGAACTGGCTGGGCGACGGTGCGGGTGACCGTGACGCCGGGCGCACCCACGCGTTCCTCCGGTCGTCGGTGACCGTCGCGGGAATGTGACCTCCACCCCTTGACCGCCCCCGCAGGGTGCGACTTAAAGTGGCGCCCAGGACGTAGGACGTCTTACGTCTGATGCCCTGCCCCCTCTGAACCGAAGAGAACCCGGAGCGCCGCCATGTCCCTGACCACACCCCTGCGCGGGGTCGTCCCGCCCGTCTGCACCCCCCTCGACGAGACGGGCCAGGTGGACACCGCCTCCCTCGCCCGTCTCGTCGAGCACCTCGTCACGGGCGGCGTGCACGGACTGTTCGCGCTCGGCTCGACCAGCGAGGTCGCGTATCTGACCGACGAGCAGCGTGCCGTCGCCCTGCGGACCGTCGTGGAGACGGCGGCGGGCCGGGTCCCCGTGCTCGCCGGCGTCATCGACACCACGACCGCGCGTGTCATCGCCCACGCGCGCGTGGCCGCCGAGCTCGGCGCCGACGCCCTGGTCGCCACCGCGCCCTTCTACACACGCACCCACCCCAAGGAGATCGCGGGTCACTTCCGCACCCTGCGCGCGAGCGTGGACCTGCCGCTGTTCGCCTACGACATCCCGGTCGCCGTCCACAGCAAGCTCCCCGCGTCACTGGTGCGCGAGCTCGCCGAGGACGGCACGCTCGCCGGCCTCAAGGACAGCAGCGGGGACGAGGGCGGGCTGCGCCGGCTGATCGTCGAGCTGGGCGGCCTCGACGGCCGCTCGGACGGGGCCGCCCCGCGCTTCTCGGTACTCACCGGCTCCGAACTCACCGTGGACTGCGCCCTGTTGGCAGGCGCGGACGGCGTCGTTCCCGGCATCGGCAACGTCGACCCCTCCGGATACGTGCGCCTCTACGGCGCGGCGCTCGCCGGTGACTGGGCACTCGCCGCCAAGGAGCAGGAGCGTCTCGTCGCGCTGTTCGGGATGGTGGACGTCGGCCCCGAGGCCGACATGGGGCGCAGCTCGTCCGCGCTCGGGTCGTTCAAGGCGGCGCTGCGGCTTCTCGGGGTCATCGACTGCGGCGACACGGCGTTCCCGCAGATCCAGCTCGGCGCGGAGTCCGTCGCCGAGGTCGCGCGGCATCTGCGTGCTGCCGGGCTCGCGCCGGTCCGATGACGGTCACGGGTTCCACGATCGGCCTCGACCTCGGAGGCACGAAGATCGCCGCCGCGCTCGTCGCCCCGGACGGCACGGTCCTCGCCCGGCACACCCGACCCACGCCCGCGGGCGACGGCCCCGAAGCCGTGCTCGACGCGCTCGCCGCCGCGGCCCGCTCGGTCGGCGGCGGCACGGGGCCCGGCGTCCTCGGGGTGGCCGCGGCCGGCGTGATCGACCCGGTGACGGGCACCGTCACCAGCGCCACGGACTCCATCCGCGGCTGGGCCGGCACGGCGCTCGCCGCCGGTCTCGCGGCCCGTACGGGACTCCCGGTCGCGTGCGACAACGACGTACGCGCGACGGCTGCCCCCGAACTGGCCGCCGCCGGCGCGGGCGCGTCCCTCGTCTACGCGGCGATCGGCACCGGCGTCGGCGGGGCGGTGGCCGTGGGCGGGCGCATGGTCCACGGAACCGCGGGCATCGCGGGGCACCTCGGCCATGTGCCGAGCCCGGAGGCGGCGGGGCTGCCCTGCAGCTGCGGCGGCACCGGGCACCTCGAGGCCGTTGCCTCCGGGCCGGGGATCGCCGCGCTGTACGGGCGGCTCACGGGCCGGTCCGTGGACCGCCTGGAGACCGTGGCCCAGCGGGCCGCGTCGGGCGAGGAGCCGGCTGTGCGCGCCATCGTGACCGGCGCGGTCGCCGCCGGCCGCGTCCTGGGCGGTCTCGCCAACACGCTCGGACCCGACCGGGTCGTCGTCGGCGGCGGAGTGCCGCACATCGGGCCGCTGTACTGGGATGCGCTGACCGAGGCGTTCACCGCCGAGCTCATGCCGCCGCTGGCTCGGCTTCGGCCCTCCAAGCCTCTTTTCGGGGCCGATGCCGCCGTCATCGGCGCCGCGCGCCTGCCCTCTCAGGTGCCACTGCACGTGCCGCCGCCGTCCTGAACACCCCTCCCTGGAGTATCTCGATGAACGACCCCGCGTCGCCCTCGTCCGCCGTCCCTGCCCTGCTCGAGGGCAAGCTGATCGTCTCCTGCCAGGCGCCGCCGGGCGATCCCATGCGCGACACCGACACCCTCGTACGTCTGGCCCGGTCCGCCGCCGCCGGCGGGGCGGCCGGGATCCGCGCCAATGAACCCGAGGTCGTGGCCGCGATCTCCGCGGCCGTCGACCTGCCGCTCATCGGACTGTGGAAGGACGGCGACACCGGCATCTACATCACGCCGACCGTCCGGCACGCCCTCGCCGTCGCCGAGGCGGGCGCCCACGTCGTCGCCGCCGACGCGACCGCGCGCCCCCGGCCCGACGGCGGCACGTTCGCCGACATCGTGGCCGCGGTGCACGGCGCCGGGGCCCTGGTGATGGCTGATGTGGCGACCCTCGACGAAGGCGTCGCGGCGGCCGCCGCCGGCGCGGACTTCGTGTCGACGACGCTGTCCGGCTACGTCCCCGGCTCCCCCGGCCAGGACGGACCCGACCTCGATCTGGTGGCCGCGCTCTCCGCCGAGCTGGATGTCCCCGTGGTCGCCGAAGGCCGCATCAGCACCCCCGAAGAGGCCGCGCTGGCGCTCGCGCGGGGCGCGCACAGCGTCGTCGTCGGCACCGCCATCACCGCG
Source organism: Streptomyces sp. NPDC045026 (assembly GCF_056432625.1). Classification (NCBI taxonomy): domain Bacteria; kingdom Bacillati; phylum Actinomycetota; class Actinomycetes; order Kitasatosporales; family Streptomycetaceae; genus Streptomyces; species Streptomyces sp. NPDC045026. The sequence continues at coordinate 274,374 of NZ_JBWKIS010000001.1, read as the reverse complement.
CCCACCGCGCTGACCTCGCGTTTCGTGACGGCTCTCCCCCGTACGTAGTTCCCGCTCAGCCCCCACTCAGGCCGTATCGCACCCCCACACCGCAGACGGGACTCGACGGCGAGTTCTTCCGGCATCCTGGAGTAATCGTGCACACCACAGCCAAGCCACCGCTCCCCTGGTACCGCGAGGTGAGCCGCCCCCAGTGGAAGGCGTTCTTCGCCGCCTGGATCGGCTACGTCCTCGACGGGTTCGACTTCGTCCTGATCACCCTCGTGCTGACCGAGATCAGCTCGGAGTTCGGCCTGAGCACTGTGCAGGCCGCGAGTCTGATCTCCGGCGCGTTCATCACGCGCTGGCTCGGCGGAGCGGTACTGGGCGCGCTCGGCGACCGGTACGGCCGCAAGCTCTCGATGGTCCTCAGCATCCTGCTGTACTCCCTGGGCACGTTCGCGTGCGGCTTCGCCTGGGACTACACGAGCCTGTTCGTGGCGCGCCTCGCGATCGGCATGGGCATGGCCGGCGAGTACAGCGCCAGCGCCACGTATGTCATGGAGAGCTGGCCCACTCGCGTGCGCAACCGGGCCAGCGGGTTCCTGATCTCGGGCTTCTCGATGGGCTCGGTGCTCGCCGCGCAGGTCTACAACTGGGTCGTGCCCACGCTGGGCTGGCGCTGGATGTTCTACGTGGGCCTCGTCCCGATCGTCGTCGCGCTGTGGATGCGGCGGGCGCTGCCGGAGGCGGCGGACTGGAGCGAGTCGGTCGGCAAGCAGGAGGAGAAGGAGCGGCCGAACCCGTTCCGGCCGCTGTTCGCCACGCCCGCCAAGGCGACGGTGAACGTCGTCCTCGCCGTGGCCGCCACGGTGTCGCTGTTCGCGATCTTCACGCCCGTCGGCGACGGGCTCGTGCCCGCGCTGTCGGCGGTGGCCGCGGTGGCACTCATCGCGTTCGCCGTGCAGCTGGGCGGGCGCAAGAGCTGGCTGCTCTACGTGTCGATGATCGTGACGATCTTCTTCGCGTTCCTGTACTCGTGGCCGATCCAGGCGCTGCTGCCGACGTACCTCAAGACGGAGCTGGGCTACTCGCCGCAACAGGTCACGGACGCGCTGTACTTCGCGGGCTTCGGCACGATGGCGGGCTGCTGGCTCGCGGGCTTCGCAGGTGACTGGATGGGCACGAAGAAGGCGTACGCGCTGACACTGCTCGCCTCGCTGGTCTTCGTCTTCCCGGTGTTCGCGGTGCGCGACAACCTCTTCCTGCTCGGCGTCCTGCTCTTCGTGCTCCAGGCGACCAGCTTCGGCATCTCCGGGCTGCTGCCCCGGTACATCGGCGGCCACTTCCCCACCGAGAACCGGGCCGCCGCGCTGGGGTTCACCTACAACGTGGGTGCGCTCGGCGGGGCAGTCGCGCCGGTGCTCGGCGCGCATCTCGCGGCGGGCATGGACCTGGGGCGCGCCCTGGCCGTGCTGACCTTCGCGGGCACGGTGATCGTCGTCCTGCTGGTCGGCTTCGACGTACCGGGCCGCCTGAACCGCCTCACCGACCCGGACGGCACCGTCGACCACCTCGCCGAGGCGGCGCCGGGGACGGCGACGTCACCGTCCAACGGGCAGGTCCCCGCGGCGTCCCGCTGACGCACCGGCCCCGCAGTGCCCGGTCAGCCCCCTGTCCAGGGGCGGAGCTTCTCCGGATTGCGTATGGCCCAGATGTGGGTGATCCGGTCGCCGGCGATACGGAACGCGAACACGGTGACGGTGACGCCGTCCTGCTGGGCGACCAGTCCGGGCCGGCCGTTGACCGTACGCTCCAGCAGCGTCTGGTCGGGCGCGAGGCGGGCGACGTTGAGACAGGCGTCGGCAAGCCGCTCGCGACCCGTGACCGGCCGCCGCAGCGCGCCGACCAGGCCCCCGCCGTCGGCGATCACGGTGGCGTCGGGATCGAGCAGGCCCACGAGGGCGCTCACGTCCTTCGCCGCCCAGGCCTGCTTGAACTCCCGGACGATGCCGGCCTGCGCGGCCGTCGGCCCGGCCGGAGCCTGGGAAGCGCGGATGCGGCGGCGGGCCGAGGAGGCCAGTTGGCGGCAGGCCGCCGGCGTACGGCCGACGATCTCGGCCACCTCGGCGAACGCGTAGCGGAAGACGTCGTGAAGGATGAAGGCGACGCGTTCCGCCGGCGTCATGGATTCCAGGACGACGAGGAACGCCATGTCGACCGACTCGTCGAGGGTGATCCGGTCCGCCGGGTCCGCCGTGACGCCGTCGGTCCACTCCCGGCGTTCGGGAAGCGGCTCCGGGATCCACTCGCCCACGTAGCGCTCCCTGCGCGCACGGGCGGAGCCGAGCAGATTGAGGCAGATGCGGCCGGCGACCGTGGTCAGCCAGGCGCCGGGGGCTTCGATGGCGTCGCGTTGCGGCCGGTCCATGGCGTACCAGCGGACGAACGTCTCCTGCACGACGTCCTCGGCATCGGCCAGCGAGCCGAGGAGCCGGTACGCCAGATTGATCAGCTGGCGCCGCTCGCTCATGATCGCGCTCAGGCCCGGATCGGCCTGGCCTTGTGCCGTGTCGGTTCGGTTGGCCATGGTGTCGCGCACTCCCTTGCCTCGGCCTCGTCACTGCCCTCCATCTCTTTGACGAGACAGCCCTCCGGAATGTGACGTCGTTCGCGTCGCCTCACATTCCGGAGGGCTGCGTTGTCGTACGAGGCATACGGAACGGAGGAAGCTGATGACCGACTTTCAAGCGATTGCCGACCGCGTCGAGATCGAGGCGCTGCGCGGTGAGTTCACCGACGCGGCGATGATGCGCGACCGCGCCCGCCTCGCGTCCCTGTTCACGGAGGACGGCGTGCTGCGGATGCCCGACGTCCCCATCGAGATGAACGGCCGGGAGGAGATCCGCACCGGGGGCGAGCGGCTCCAGGCCCAGTGGGACTTCTTCGTGCAGAACACGCATCCGGGCGTGATCCGGATCGACGGCGACACCGCGACCGGCCGCGCCTATATGCAGGAGATCGCGCGCATGCAGAGCGGTTTCCAGGGCCTCAACTACGCCATCTACCACGACCGTTACCGCCGCACCGACGAAGGCTGGAGGTTCACGGAGCGGGTCTACGAGATCCGGTACTTCGACACCACCCCGCTGACGGGCTCGGCTCCGGCCGGGGACATCCACGCTGCTCAGGAGGCACGATGACCGTCTCGACCCCGACCACGCCGTTCACCGGCCCGGCGCCCGCGGACCGCTTGGAGCGGGCGGCCGCCGCGCTGGCGGCGCACCGCTTCACCGTCGAGATCCTCGATGACGCCGCCGCCGCGCGGACCCGGGTCCAGGAGCTGATCCCGGAGGACGCCAGTGTGTTCACCGCGGCCAGCGAGACGTTGCGGCTGTCCGGCATCGACGACGACATCAACACCAGCGGCCGGTACCGGGCGGCCGTCAAGCCCCGCGCGGTGACCATGGACCGGGCCGCCGAGGCGGACGACATCCGGCGCCTCATCGCCGTCCCGGACGTCGTGGTGGGCAGCGTCGCCGCGCTCACCGAGACGGGCTCCCTCGTGGTGGCCTCGGCGAGCGGAAGCCAGTTGCCCGCGTACGCCGGTGGCGCCGGGCGCGCGATCTGGGTCGTCGGGGCGCAGAAGGTGGTGCCCGACCTGGACACCGCGCTGCGCCGCCTCGAGGAACACGCCCTCCCGCTCGAAACCGCCCGCGCCCTGGAGGTGTACGGACAGCCCAGCTCCGTCAACCAACTCCTGGTCCTCAACGCGCAACCCCTCACCGGCCAGGGAATCGTCCTGCTGCTCCGCGAGGCGATCGGGTTCTGAATGGGACGTTTGCCCTGAGCCTTCCCCAGCAGGCGCCGGGGCGGGCTCAGGGCGCGGGTCCCGCGGGCGTCAGGCCACGACGTCGATGTACGTCGAGGGGCCGTAGCTCGATCCGCTGACCGGGGTGACGTACATACGGACGGTCCTGCCCTCCTTGAGGTCTCCGCCCTTCCACGGGCTGCAGTAACCGGCGGTGTGGCCGCGGGTGTCGATGCTCCGGTCCATTTTCCCGTCGTAGTTGTAGTCGAGGGCGGTCTCGATGCCCCAGCCGTCCGACTTGGTGTCGCAGGCGCGGATCGCGTCGCCGGGGATCGAGCCGTCCGGATCGGCGTTCCAGGTGGCGTTGCCGGCGCCGCTGGGCGCGTAGATGGTGACCGTGCCGGCCCAGGCCTCGCCCTGGAGGCCGGCGACCAGACCGATCGCGCAGGCGCCGGTGGCGAGTGCTCTGATCACGGTGTTTCGGGTCTTCATGATGTTCCCTCCCCTTGCCGGTGGGCCGATGCCCGCCGACGTTCGGGGAGGAGAATGTCATACGTAGATCAACTTCGGGAGGCCGAAGGCCCGATCCGCGGACCGCTCACTTCTCCACCAGCCGCTCCATGAGGGCGGTGGCCTCGGCCAGCGTGCGCAGTTCGGCCTCGTCGAGCTCGCCTGCCAGGGCCTGGACGAGCCAGCCGTGCTTGGCGGCGCGGACCGAGGCGAGGGTGAGCCGGCCGCTTTCCGTGATGGCGACGACGGACTGGCGGCCGTCGTCCGGGTCGGGCGTGCGCGCCACGAAGTCCCGTTCCTCCAGGGCGGCGAGGGTGAGCCGCATCGACTGGGGCCGCACGTACTCGGCGCGCGCGAGGGCGGCCGTGGTGGCGGGGCCCTCTCCGTCGAGGCGGGCCAGTACGGTCCGCTGCGTGGGGGTGAGGAGACTGTCGGGCGACGCGGTGCGCAGTCGCCTGAGCAGCCGTCCGACGACGGCCGACAGATCGGCGGCCACCTGTTCTGCGAGCGGCTCGACCGCGGGTTCTCGCTGCATGTCCTCACCGTAGAAGGTCGACAGGCAGCCTTGCAATTTCGCACCGTTTCGCCCGACGGATCGGCACGCGGAAACCATCGGGTGTCGACCCTCTTCACGCCGGTCCGACCAGTCGGTATGTTCGCCTCAGCATCTTCACCCCAGCGGGCCCGTCCCGCTCGCCCCGCCTCACCGCTTCGGCCCACGGAGACCCCATGACCCAGCACGCGCCCGGCATCCAAGGACACTGCGACGCGCGCTTCGACGCCGTCCGGGCGGCCTTCGAGGAGAACTTCGAGGAGCGCGGGGAACTGGGCGCGGCCGTCACGGTCCTGATCGACGGCGCGCCCGTCGTCGACCTGTGGGGCGGCTGGGCCGACGCGGCCCGCACGCGCGCGTGGGAGCGCGACACCGTCGTCAACGTGTGGTCGACGACGAAGGGGCCGACCGCTCTGTGCGCGCACATCCTCATCGACCGCGGCCTGCTCGACCCGGACGCGCCGGTCGCCTCGTACTGGCCGGAGTTCGCCGCGGCAGGCAAGGAAGGCGTACTCGTACGGCATCTGCTGTCGCACCGGGCCGGACTCGCCGGGCTGCGCGAGCCGCACTCCCTGGAGCAGCTCTTCGACTGGGAGCTCACCACGTCCCGGCTCGCGGCGCAGGAGCCGTGGTGGGAGCCCGGCTCGGTCTCCGGCTACCACGCGCTGACGTACGGGTTCCTGGTCGGCGAGGTCGTCCGGCGCGTCAGCGGTCTGCTGCCGGGCGCGTTCCTGGAGCGCGAGGTGACGGGCCCGCTCGGCATCGACTTCACGATCGGACTGCCGGACAAGGAGGCGGGCCGCGCGGCGGAGATGGTGCACCCGCGCGCGCAGGCCACCAGCGAACAGGCCGCGATCTTCGCCCAGTTGGCGCCGGCCGCCCTCGCCGCGCTGACCAATCCGATCGCGGGCGCGTCCGAGGCCAACACCACGGCCTGGCGCGCCGCCGAGATCCCGGCCGCCAACGGTCACGGCACGGCGCGCGCCGTCGCCGCGCTGTACGGAATCGTCGCGGGCAGGGGCCGGTCCGGCGATCAGCAGATCCTTTCCCCGGAGGGCGCCGAGCGGATCCGCGAAGGACAGGGCAGCTGCCGCGACCTGGTCCTCGGTGCCGGGTTCACGCACGAGACGGAACTGGGCCTCGGCCTGTGGCTGAGCGGGCCGAACGGCTCGTACGGGCCCAACCCGCGCGCGGTCGGACACGACGGCTTCGGCGGCTCGTTCGGATCGGCCGACCCCGAGTCCGGTGTCGCGATGGGCTATGTGATGAACCGGATGGGCCCTCACATCGCCGACGACCCGCGCAAGATGGCCCTGATCAGCGCCGTGTACGACGCTCTCGGCTGACATCCGACCGCCGGAAACCGGCCACCACGCGCCGTCCCGCGCGCCCTTACCGCCGCGCAACCTTACGGTAACCACATGGGCAGTTCGCCAGGCTAATCTGCTAACTGCCCAAGAGGATTACGAGGCGACGCGACCTGGGAGCCGACCGGATGGCACGCGGCACGACGACAGCGAGGGCCTGCCTGATGGCCCTCACCGTCGGCATGCTCGTCCTCCAACTCCTGGTCAGGAGCGCCCCGTCCGTGTCCGCCCACGACTCGGTGGCACACACCGGGGGCCCGGTCGCCGCCTGCGACGACACCGAGCTGCCCCGGAGTTCGACCCATCACTACCTGCCCCGCGACCGGCACCGCGCCGAGGAGTACGTGCCCGACGGCACCGTGCGCGGGGCCGCGTGCCCGTGGCAGGTCCAGGCCGGGGACCCCGGTATCGCGTCGGGGCCGGCCGACGGGTCCCCGCACCGCCAGCCGAGACGGGCGGCCGACTCTCTCCCCGTCATACTCCAGGTCTTCCGCTGCTGAGAGCGCCCGGGGGCAGGAGCAGTTCCCGCGGGTCTTCCGCGCATCCTCCTGCCCGCCTCCCGTGACACTCCGCACGTGTAGGACTACGCGCCCCGCACGGGGCGCGCTGGAGGTATGCGCTCGTGAAGCGTTTGGTACCGCGGCAGGACTTCGCCGCGTCTCTCGTCGTGTTCCTGGTCGCCCTGCCGCTGTGCGTGGGCGTGGCCGTGGCGTCCGGCGTCCCTGCCGAACTCGGCCTCGTCACCGGCATCGTGGGCGGTCTGGTGGCCGGGGCCATGCCCGGCAGCAGTCTTCAGGTGAGCGGGCCCGCGGCCGGGCTCACCGTGCTCGTCTACGAAGCCGTGCAGGCGTACGGCCTGCCGGTGCTCGGCGTCATCGTGCTCGCGGCGGGGCTGCTCCAGCTCCTCATGGGCGGCCTGCGCCTGGGCCGCTGGTTCCGGGCGATCTCCGTGGCGGTCGTCGAGGGCATGCTCGCCGGGATCGGTCTCGTCCTGATCGCCGGGCAGCTCTACGCGATGGCCGACACGCCGGCGCCCGCGTCGGGGCCGGACAAACTCGCCGGGCTGCCCGGCCTGTTGATCGACTCGGCCTCCTCGCCGAAGGCCCTCACCGCGCTCACCCTCGGCGTGGGCACGATCGTCGTCCTGCTCGGCTGGAAGCGGCTGCCCAAGGCGGCCCAGATGGTGCCCGCGCCACTCGCCGCGGTGGGGCTCGCGACGCTCGCGGCCGCCGGATTCGGGCTGCCGGTCGCGCGGGTCGAGGTACAGGGTCTCATCGAGTCCGTACAGCCGCCCGGCGCCGACGCGTTCGGGCAACTCGCGAGCGTCGGGGTCGTCGGCACCGTCCTCGCGTTCACCCTCATCGCGTCCGCCGAGTCCCTGTTCAGCGCGGCCGCCGTCGACCGGATGCACGACGGGCCGCGCACGTCGTACGACAAGGAACTCATCGCCCAGGGCGCGGGCAACACGGTGTGCGGGCTGCTCGGCGCGCTGCCGATGACCGCGGTGATCGTGCGCAGCGCCGCGAACGTCCAGGCGGGCGCCCACACCAAGGCCTCCCGCATCCTGCACGGCGTGTGGCTCCTGCTGTTCGCGGCGCTGCTGCCCGCCGCGCTCGGCGTGATCCCGGTCGCCGCGCTCGCGGCCGTCCTGATCCACGCGGGCGGCAAGCTCATCCCCGTACGGCAGATCGCGGGGCTGTGGCGTGAGTACCGGGGAGAGGCCCTGGTCCTGGTCGTCACGGCGGTGTCGATCGTCGCCGTCAGCATGTTCGAGGGCGTGCTCATCGGCCTCGCGCTCGCGGTGGCGAAGACCGCGTGGGAGGCCTCGCATGTGCGGCTCGACGTCATAGACAAGGGGGCCGGGCCGATCCAGGCGTACCTGTCCGGCAACGCGACGTTTCTACAGCTGCCGAAGATACTCGACGAGCTGGAGGCGCTGCCGCAGGACCGGCCCGTCGAACTCAACCTGTCCGGCCTGCATCACCTCGACCACGCCTGCGAGACGGCGCTGCGGAACTGGGCGGCCCGGCACAGCGGCGCGGGCATCGAGCCCGTCAAGCTCCATCCGGGCGACTGAGGTCCGCCCGTGCGAGCGCGCTACGGCGTGATCGCACCGAGCAGGGCCCGCGCACACAGGTCGCGCACCTGATCCCGTGACAGCTCCGGCTCGTCGAGCCATTCCAGGCACACGGCCACCATGAAGGCCAGCCAGCCGCGGACGGCGAGCCGGAGCGCGGGGGATTCGCCGTCGACGTGGGACCTGTCGGGGTCGGCGGCGAGCGCCTCGACGATCTGGCGCTCCTGCGCGGCCAGGCCCTGCCGGTATACGTCGCGCACGACCGGGTCGCCCGCGGCCTCGGCCCGGTGGAAGGCGCGGAAGCCCTCGCCGTGGGCCTCCACGTAGCCGAGGAACGTGTCCAGGCCCGCGGCGATCTGGTCGCGCACCGGGATCCCGGGAACGGCCGCGGTCAGACGCAGCATCCGCTCGCTCTCGCGCTGGACGACAGCGGCGAAGAAGTCCCGTTTCGTCGGGAAGTAGTGGTAGAGCAGCCCGCGTGAGACGCCCGCGATCTCGGCGACCTGCTCGATCCAGACGTCGTCGTACGTGCTCTGCGCGAAGAGCCGCGCGCCCACGCTGAGCAGCTGTTCTCGACGCTCCTCGGTGCTCAGCCGGCGGCGCGTGCGCTCCTGCTCCCTGGCGGCCATGGCAGCACCTTACTCGCATTACTTGACGTGAATTCAATAGCGGGACCACACTGGAGAGCGTATTGAACCCACGTATAACAGCGGCTCGGGTACAGGCACTCTCTACGTCCAACAGGTGGGGATCATGGCTCAGTTGACGCGGCCGGCGACGGACTCGACACCGCCGAGGGGCTTTCGCAGCGCCGAGCTCGGCTGGCCCGGACTCGACCGGATTCCGCACCCGCCGCGCCGCGTTCCCCTCATCGGCGACATCCTCGGCGCGAACGTCCGCACCCCGGTGCAGGACTCGATGCGGATCGGTAAGCAGCTCGGGCCCGTCTTCCGCCGCAAGGCCTTCGGTAACGAGATCGTGTTCGTCTGGGGCGCACGGTTCGCCGCCGACATGGCGGACGAGTCGCGCTTCGCCAAACATGTCGGCCTCGGCGTCGCCAATCTGCGGCCCGTGGCCGGTGACGGCCTGTTCACCGCGTACAACCACGAGCCCAACTGGCAGCTGGCGCACGACGTGCTCGCTCCCGGCTTCGGCCGCGACGCCATGGAGGGCTACCACCCGCTGATGCTGGACGTCGCGGGGCGCCTGATGGCGGCATGGGACGTCCGGGAGGCGGCGGGCGAGGCGGTGGACGTGCCCGGCGACATGACGAAGCTGACCCTGGAGACGATCGCCAGGACCGGTTTCGGCCATGACTTCGGGTCGTTCGAGCGGGAGCGGCCGCACCCGTTCGTGACCGCCATGGTCGGCACACTGTCGTTCGCGCAGCGCCGCAACGTGGTGCCACCGGCGCTCGCTCCCCTGCTCCTGCGGGGCGCGGAGCGGCGCAACGCCGCGGACATGGCGTACCTCAACCGGACCGTGGACGACGTCGTCGCCGCGCGGCGGGCCGCGTCCGGATCGCCCTCCGGCGGGCAGGGCGACCTGCTCGACCGCATGCTGGAGGTCGCCCACCCCGACACCGGGGAGCGGCTCTCCCCCGAGAACATCCGGCGCCAGGTCATCACGTTCCTCGTCGCCGGGCACGAGACGACGTCGGGCGCGCTGTCGTTCGCGCTGCACTATCTGGCGCACCACCCCGATGCCCTCGCGAAAGCGCGCGAGGAGGTGGAGCGGGTGTGGGGCGACGCGGACGAGCCCGCGTACGAGCAGGTGGCCAAGCTCCGCTATCTGCGCCGCGTTCTCGACGAGTCCCTGCGGCTGTGGCCGACGGCCCCGGCGTTCGCCCGCGAGGCCACCGTCGACACGACGCTCGGCGGGATCCACCCGATGCGCCGGGGCGCTTGGGCGCTGGTTCTGACATCGCTCCTGCACCGCGACCCGGACGCCTGGGGTGACGACCCGGAAGCCTTCGACCCGGACCGCTTCGCTCCGGCGGCCGTGCGCTCGCGCGCCCCGCACGTCTTCAAGCCGTTCGGCACCGGGGCGCGAGCCTGCATCGGACGCCAATTCGCCCTGCACGAGGCGACGTTGGTACTCGGCCTGCTGCTGCGCCGCTACGACCTGCACCCCGAGCCGGACTACCGGCTGCGCATCGCCGAACGCCTGACGCTGATGCCCGAGGGCCTGCGCCTCAATCTGGGACGCCGCCCGAAGGCCCTTACGGCGACGGACTGAGTCCGACGGGCCGAGCTCACCGGACGGAGCCCCCCAACCCTCGCGTCGAAGGCGAATTGTCAGACCCGTGCGCAAGAGTGGAGGCAGATGTCTCTACGTCTACGCCAACGTCTACGTCTTCGCCGAGCTGAGGGGCCCATCGACATGAATGCGACCAGGAATACCGAACTCGCCGCGGCCCAGGCCTGCCTGCGCCTGCTGCACACCGCGCGCGCCGCACTGACCGGATGCGAGCCGACGACCGCCGCCTCGCTGCTCGCCCTGCCGATCGCGGAGGCCGACGAGGCACTGGACAGGGCGGGACTCGCGGGGAACGAGGCCTGGTTGCTCGAGAAGCTGTACGACTTGGGAACGGAGACGCGCGTTCACACGTGACGTAGGTGTGGTCGTCCGTAGGTGAAGAACGTATGTTCGTCCGCTGGAGACGTGCGTACGTCCGCTTCCCGCGTTCACGCGACCGGTCAGGAGAGTTCCGTTGACGATCCCACCCATGGTCCCGCACCGTATCGACCCGGTCGGTGGCTGCCCGCACGCGACGAACGCTCGACTGCTCGATCAGGGCGCCGTCGCCACGGTCGTGCTGCCCGGGAACATCGAGGGCATGGTGGTCCTCGGCCACGACGCGCTCAAGGACTTCCTCGCGCACCCCGATGTCGCCAAGGGCGCCCGGCACTTCACTGCACTCGGCGACGGCCGCATACCCGACGGCTGGCCGCTGATGACGTACACGACGGTGCAGGGCATGACGACCGCTGACGACGAGGACCACCGGCGTCTGCGGTCGCTGGTGAGCCGGGCGTTCACCGCGCGCCGCGTCGAGGAGCTCCGGCCGCGCGTCGAGGCACTCACCGGCGAACTCCTCGACGGGCTGGAGGCGGCCGTCGAGGCGGGCGAGGACGTCGTGGACCTGCGGGGGCGGTTCGCGCTGCCGCTCCCGATGAGCGTGATCTGTGAACTGCTGGGCGTGGACGAGGAGTTCAGGGGGCGACTGCACCATCTGTCGGTCCAGGCCGTGGCCACCGACATCGGCCCGCGCGAGTCGGTGGCCGCCAACCGCGAGCTGCTGTCCGTCCTCGCGGCGGTCGCCACGTCACGCGCGCGCCGCCCGGGTGAAGACCTGACGAGCGCGCTGATCGCGGCACGCGAGGAGGACGGCGACCGGCTGAGCGAGCAGGAGTTGATCGGCACCCTGCTCCTGATGATCGTCGCCGGGCACAAGACGACGCTGAACCTGATCACTAACGCCGTGCGTGCCCTGTGCGCCCACCGCGACCAGCTCGACCTCGTCCTGTCGGGCGGCGCGTCCTGGTCCGACGTGGTGGAGGAGACGCTGCGCTGGGACAGCCCCGTCAGCTACTTCCCGTTCCGCTACCCGAAGCGTGACCTGACGGTGGACGGCACGGTGATCCCCCGGGGTACTCCGGTGCTCGCGGGCTACTCCGCGGCGGGGCGGGACCGCAGCGCGCATGGCCCGGACGCCGACCGCTTCGACATCACGCGCCCCTCGGCCGCCCGCCATCTCTCGCTGGGCCACGGCCCGCACTACTGCCTGGGGGCACCGCTCGCCCGTCTGGAGGCCACCGTCGCACTGGAGCGCCTGTTCACCCGTTTCCCCGATCTCGATCCGGCCGCGCCCGACGCGCAGCTCGCACGGAAGGAAGGCTTCGTGAGCAACAGCGTCAGCCAACTCCCGGTGCGCCTGCGGCCGGTGGCCGCTCCCGGCCTGAGGGGCGGATCCTGAGGGGCGCTCCTGAGGTTCCTGAGGTTTCTGATCTGCTGGTCCTAGGCCTCGCGACCTGGGTCGATACGGTCCTTCCGGCCGTGGCCCAGGTCCGCCCGGCCCTCCAGACTGGCCCTATGGACACCTCACGCACCGACGCCTACCTCCGCCGCATCGCGACGTCGCGCCCCGCGGCCCCGACCGCGCAGGCACTGCGCACCCTGCACCTCGCGCACCAGCGGACGGTCCCGTTCGAGAACCTCTCGATCCACCTGGGCGAGGACATCTCGATCGAAGAGGACGCGATCGTCGCCAAGCTCGTGGACCGCCACCGCGGCGGCTTCTGTTACGAGCTCAACGGCGGGTTCGCGGCGCTGCTCACCGCGCTGGGCTTCGAGGTGTCGCTGCTCCAGGGGCGGGTGTACGGCAAGGAGGGGCACCTCGGCATCCCGTACGACCACCTCGCCCTCCGGGTCCGTACCGTCGACGGGGCCGATCTGCTCGCGGACGTGGGCTTCGGGGCCCACAGCCACTTCCCGCTCGACGTCGGCGGGCGGGGCGAGCAGCAGGATCCGGGTGGCGTCTTCCGGATCGCCGAGACGAAGGACGGCGACCTGCGCGTGACCAAGGACGGGGCACCCGAATACGTGCTTGAACAACGCCCGCGCGAGCTGAGGGACTTCGAGGCCGGCCGCTGGTACAACTCCACGTCGCCCCAGTCCACGTTCACCCGGTCCCTGGTCTGCTCGCTGATCACGGACGAGGGCCGGCTGACCCTGAGCGGCCGCACGCTCACCACGACAGTCGGCGGTGAGCGCCACCGCTCGGAGCTCGCGACCGATCGGGAGGTGCTGGACACGTACCGCGACTCGTTCGGCATCGAGCTCGACCGGGTGCCGACGGACCCGACCGCCTAAACCTGGCCGCCCTATGCTCCTTCGGCCCTACGACCCTTCAGCGGCCCTCCGGCTCTTTCGGCGCTCCGGCTCTTTCGGTTCTCAGCCGTCTGTGTGCTCGGCGATGGTGCGGTCGAGCGCGGGGACGAGCCAGTCCAGGGTCAGCTCCGCCCGGCGCGCGGGCCACTCGGGGTCGGGGTCGGCCGGGCCGCTGTCGTACCGTCGGCGTTCGATGTCCGCCACGACGTCGGCGGGCGCGCCCAGTTCGGCGAGGACGGCGAGCGCTTCGGCCTTGCTGATGAGGGTGCCGTCGCGCAGGGTGACCGTGGCCCGGGCCAGGACCATCAGCCCGAGGTCGACCCAGATGGTCTCCCGCCACAGCTCGGGGCGTCCGGTCAGGGGTCGCCAGTAGCCGGCCAGGTCGGCGAGGATGTACTCCCTGAGCGTGCGGTCGTCCACCGGGGGCAGGGTGCCCGCGATCGGGTCCCCATGGAGCACGAGGCCGAATGCGTGGAGTTCCCGCCGGGTGATGGGGGTGACCGTGCGGGCGTAGGCCTCCCGGTGGGCCCAGGTGAAGTGCGTACGGTCGGGGTCGTCGAGGTCGCCGTGCGGCATGTAGGAGCAGTGGAGGTGCGCCGCGAGGGACAGTTCGGCGTCGATTCCCTCGTGCAGCGTGGTGAGCCGAGTCTCCTCGTCCGGCTTGAGCGGGTGCGGGACGACGGCGACGATGTCGAGGTCGCTGCGCCCTTCCTGGTAGTCCCCTCCGGCGAGAGACCCGTGCGCCCACAGCGAGAACGGGGCCGGCAGCGCCTCGCGCAGCTCGGTCAGAAAGCGGCCGAGAAGGTCGGTCGTCGCCGCCGGGTGTGCCTCCGCTGCAGTCATCCGGTCAGTGTGCCAGGAGTCAACTGGGCTTGTACGGCTGGTCCGTAGCGTTCGGTGACCTCTTCGATCGGAGCGGAGCGCACATGCGGGCCGCGCGCGATTCCGTACATGACGCCGAGGCCGAGGAGCAGGGAGACGGCGAGTTCGGCGCGCAGGCCCGCGTCCGGTCCGTGCAGGCGCCCGGCGAGGCGGTCGCTGACCTGCGCGCGGAAGTTGGCGCGCAGGATGTCGCCCTGTTCGCCGTGGAGCGGGGCGAACACGATGCGCAGGACGGGGTCTGCGCCGTGCTCGGACTGGCCGGTGAGGAGGTGGCGCACCATGTGCCGGCCGAGGTCCTCCAAGGGTGCGTCGAGGAGGGTCTCCACGTCCGCCTCGAAGTTCATGACCTGGGAGAAAAGGGCGTCCTTGTTGCCGAAGTACTTGAGGATCAGGGGGGCGCTGACTCCGGCGCGCTCGGCGACGGCCTTGAGGGTGATGTCGGCGTGCGCGTGCCGGGCGAGGAGGTGGCGGCAGGCACGGATGATGGCGGCCTTGGTCGCCTCGGCGTCGCGGCGCGCCGGCCCCGACCGCTGGTCATCCGTCACACCGGAGATGGATTCCGACTCGGCGGATGCCGTCAGGGCCGGGCTCGTCACGGGGTCACGCTCCTTCGAAGGCCTTGTCCGTCCGCCCGGTCGTGCCGCTGACGGACTTGCGCCCTCCATTGTCCGCCGCGTCGGCCGGGACGGTGAACGCCGCCGCTATCACCACGAGCGCGACCGTACCCGCCATGGCGAAGGCCATCTGATAGCCGCGCAGCGAGGGGAAGCCGACGCCGCTCGCGTGATGGACGAGGATCGCGGCGACCGCGGCGCTGGAGACGGCCTGGCCGATGGTGCGCATCAGGACGTTCACCCCGTTCGCCGACGCGGTCTGGCCGGCGGGCACGGCCCGCAGGATGAGCGTGGGCAGCGCCGAGTACGCGAACGTGGTGCCGGTCGACACGATGGCGCCGCCCAGGACGATCACCCACAGATCGCGGCTGTCGGCGATGCGGACGACATAGCCGAGCGCCATCACGGCGCCGCCGATGGCGAGGCTGACGCGAGGGCCCCGCGCGGCGGAGACGCGGGCCGAGACCGGCGAGAGGAGCAGCATGATCACGCCGTTGGGCAGCAGGCACAGGCCGGTCTGCACGATGGAGAGGCCGAGCCCGTAGCCGCTGGACCTGGGCGCCTGGACGAGCTGCGCCGTGACGAGCGAGTTGGCGTAGAAGGCGAATCCGGCGACCAGGGCGGCGAGGTGCGGCAGGCCGACGCGGCGGCCCACGGCGAGCCGGAGGTCCACCAGCGGACGGTCGGCTCGCAGCTGCTGCCACGACCACAGAGCGAAGATCACGACGGTGCCGGCGAACAGGCCCACCACGCGGTCGCTGCCCCAGCCCCACTGGCCGCCCTGCGAAACCGCGAGCAGCAGACAGACGAGGCCGCCGGCGAGTCCGGCCGCGCCGAGTGCGTCGAACCGGCCCGGTTCGCGTACGGGCGACTCGCGCACGGCCCAGCAGGCGAGCGCGAGGCCGAGCGCGCCGAGGGCGCTGGTCGCCCAGAACATGACGTGCCAGTTCGCGTACTGGACGATCAGGGCCGCGAGCGGCAGGCCGAGCGCGGCGCCGATCCCGACGGTGGAGCTCATGAGGGCGACCGCGGATCCCGTGCGGTGGGGCGGGAGTTCGTCGCGCAGGATGCTGATGGAGAGTGGGACGACCGCGGCGGCCGCGCCCTGGAGCGCGCGGGCCGCGATCAGGACGCGGATGTCGGACGTGAGCGCGCACAGAACCGATCCGCCGGTCATCAGCCCCAGCGCGAGCAGGAGCACGCGCCGCTTGCCGTACATGTCGCCCGCCCTGCCGAGCACGGGGGTGAGCACGGCGCCGGCGAGGAGGGTCGCGGTGACCGTCCAGGAGACCGCGCCGGGTGAGGCTCCGGTCAGCCGGGGCAGGTCGGGGAGCAGCGGGACCACGACGGTCTGCATGACGGCCATGAGGATGCCGCCGAAGGCGAGGACCGGGATCGTCAGCCGGCCGCGCAGACCGGGCAGAGGGGATATTTCGGGGCGCGTGTCGGGGCGTATGTCGGGGTTGATCGCGGGCTCCATGGGAGGTCCGGTGGACGCCTCGAGGGCGGGTCCGGGAGGTGAGGTGAATTTCTATTCACCTACGTGGTGAATCAGTATTCACCACCGCCCGCTCGTCTGGCCAGTGCGCACGATCGCAGCCCCGCGTCCCCACCGCCGGCGGGGTGACGCGCGGAGAGTCCGCGGCGGCACCGGCCGTTCCTGTTCCGGTCGCGGCCGGACCGCCATACTGCCGACCATGACTTCAGCTGCCACCACCCTTCGCGTCGGGCTCGTCGGCACCGGCACCTGGGCCTCGAAGACGCACGCCGCCGCCCTGCGCGCTCACCCCAGGACAGAGCTGGTGGGTATCTGGGGGCGCAGGCCCGAGGCCGCAGCCGAGGTCGCCGCCGCCCATGGCACGCGGGTTTTCGAGGACGTCGACGCACTGTTCGCAGCGTGCGACGCGGTGGCGTTCGCGGTGCCGCCGGACGTGCAGGCGCCCCTCGCCGCGCGGGCGGCCGCGGCGGGCTGTCATCTCCTCCTCGACAAGCCGCTTGCCACGTCGGTGCCCGCGGCCAGGGAGGTCGTGGACGCCGCACGGGCCGCCGGGGTGGCGTCCGTCGTGTTCTTCACGCTGCGCTTCGCGACCGTCACCTCAGACTGGCTGGCCCAACAGGCCGCCGAGGGAGGCTGGTTCACAGGCAGGGCCGACTGGTACGGGTCCCTCTACACGCCCGGCGACACCTCGGAGCTGACCGCGTCCCCGTGGCGGGTCGGGCGCGGTGCTCTGTGGGACGTGGGCCCGCACGCCCTGTCCGTACTGCTTCCGGTGCTCGGGGACGTCACGTCCGTGACCGCCGCGCGAGGCCCGGCGGACACCGTGCACCTGGTCCTCGCGCACGCTTCGGGCGCATCAGCCACGGCGGCGCTGAGCCTGACCACTCCGGCGAAGGCGGCGGGCATCTCCGTGGAGCTGCGCGGGGAGTCCGGCATCGCGTCGATGCCGACGGACGGTGAGTCGGTCGACGCGTTCGGGGCAGCGATCGACGCGCTCCTGGAGTCCGTACGCACGGGCAGGCCGCACGCCTGCGACGCCGTGTTCGCGCTGCGCGTCACGGAGATCCTCGCGGCGGCGGAGACCGGCCTCGCGTCACCCGACGGCACACCAGGCCCCCGCCACTGAGTCGAACGTCGCCTCCGCAGACGCGGACGGTTCCCGCAGGTACCAGCTACTTGTCGCCGCTCAGCATCGGCAGCAGCAGGGCCGCGGACCAGCTGAAGTTGGGTGAGTTGAGCGGGGCTCCTGTCGTCGGGTCGTAGTTCTCCATGATCGGACCGTTGCCGGTGAGGCCGGAGGCATGGGTGAGGAGTCGGTCGGTGAGGGCCTTCGCGTCCTTGTCGTAGCCGTACCGGCGCAGGCCGCCGAGGGCGAAGTAGGCCTGGTCGAACCAGACCGGGCCGCGCCAGTACGCGGTCGGCGAGAAGTAGGGGGAGCTCTTCGACACGGTCGGGAACGGGACGGCCGTCGCGAACTCCGCCGGGTCCGTGAGCTTGTCGCGCACGGCGCGGGCCTGCGCTGTGGAGGCGGTGCCGGTCCACAGCGGGACCGCGCCCTCGATGCCGCGGCCACGCGCCGTGAGGGGCACTCCGGTGCCGAGCGCGGTGTCGTGGAACCAGCCGTCGGCGGGGTCGTACATCGTCGTGCGGACGGCGGTGGCGGTCGCCGCGGACCGGTGCTGCCACCGGTCGGCCTCGGCCCGGCGCCCGAGCGCACCCGCGATGCGCGCCAAGTAGCCCTGATCGGCTGCGAGATAGGAGTTCAGGTCGACGGACTCCTGGTCGAGGGAGTAGCCGAGGAGGGTTCCGTCGTCCGCACGGTTGGCGACCACGCCCGTGCCGAGGCCCGCGTCGAAGCGCGGCGCGTTGTCCATGCCGCTCTCCCAGGCCGCGGCGAGGCGCCGCTCCTCGGGCGAGTCGTTGGCGGCGTCGACCGTGGCGCCGTACTCGGCGAGGCCGTTGTGGTCGTGGTCGCGGTTGCGGTACCACCAGGCCTGGTAGGCGGCGAGTTTCGGGTACATCTCCCGCAGGAACGCCTTGTCGCCGGTCTTCGCGTACACCTCCCACACGGCCCAGGCGGCCAGCGGGGGCTTGGAGTTGCGCTCGTTCCAGTTGCCGCCGCCGCGCGCGGGGTCGTTGTAGAAGATGGCGTCGGGGATCATCCCGGCGTCCTGCGGGCGGACCGTGGAGTCGGGGCGGATCTGCCGGTCGAACATGGAGCGGATCTGCGACTCGGCGAGGTCGGGTGCGAAGCGGGCGGTGCCGACGGCCTGCTTCCAGGTGTCCCAGGCCCAGAGGCCGCCGGTGAACCACTTGTAGGAGATCGAGGGCGTGATCCCGTCGTGCTTGATCTGCCCCGCCGCACTGCGCCAGTTGGTGACGAGGGTCTCCAGGGACTTGACGGCGGTGCGTCGCCGGTCCGCGGGAACACCTTGGGTCACCCCGGCCACGTAGCCGCGCCAGCGGGAGTCCGCCGCCGCGACGGCCGATGCCGGGCGGGCCAGGACGCCCCGCGTCCTCGCCTGCTCGCGGGTCCGTTCGGCGGCGGTGAAGGTGTAGGACTCCGTCCAGTCGAAGCTGTGCGAGCGGCCCGGCGCGAGGGTCACCGGCTCGGTGGCCTCGGTGCGGTACGTGTCGCCGTTGACCGTGGTGCGGACGGGGTCCTTGTGGGTGACCTCGAAGCGTTCCGTGCCGTCGGTGAGGTAGTCCCACGTCTCGCGGACCTTGGCGAAGTCGACGCCGACGCCGGAGCGGGTCGCGGTGAGCGAGGGGGCGTCCCGCATCGGCTTGTCGGCGGGGCGCAGCAGGCTGCCCGTCCAGTCGGCACCCAGTGTGCGGGGCACCGTGCCGGTGTTGCGAACCTCGGCGCGCACCAGCGCGCTGCGGTCGGTGGCGAAGCGGAGTTCGAGGCTGAGGGTGAGTCCGCGGCCGAGGTCGTACGTCTGGAGGAGCCGGCCGGGCAGTGAGGTGAACCGCGGTGTGCCGCCGCCGGCCAGGTCCAGGGTGCGGCCGTGTTCCGTGAGGCGGATGCGGCTGAATGACTTGCTGAGCCACCAGGGGTATTCCTGGGCGATGTAGAGGGGCCCGGGGAAGCCGCCGTACCCGTCCTCGTCACCGGCCTTCGGCAGGGCGTAGGCGTGCCAGGCGCCGCGGTCGGCGAAGACGGTGACGGGGTTGTTGTCCTCGTCGTCGCCGGGCAGGGCGGCGGCCGGGGTGCCGTGCAGGTCGAGGACGTCGGCGTACGGGGACGGCGGCGCCGGATGATGAGGGGCGGAGGCCGCTTGCGGTGCGGCGAGGGCGCCGCCCGCGAGGAGGAGTGCGGTCAGCGCGCTCAGATGCCGGTGTCTGATCACTTCTGGTTCTCTCCCGGGATGTGGGTGGCGATGCGCACAACGGCTGCGTCGAGCGGGCCGAGTGTGAGGTGGCCGTGGACGGCGGCGCCGGTGAGCAGATCGGTGCCGCCCGTGTGGAAGGCGCCGGTCAGCGGCGTCCGTGTGGCGTGGTCGGTGTGGTTGAGGACGAAGAGGTACGTGGCGTGCTCGCCGGTGCGGACGGTTGCCTCGACCCCTTCGGCGACGTCGAGCACGGGTCGTACGCCGGCGGCCCGCAGGGCGTTGTCGAGGACCGCACCGATGCCGTCGCCGAGGTGCGCACTCACGTACCACGCGGTTCCGCTTCCGTAGGGGTGGCGGGTGACGGCGGGGCGGCCGGTGAGCTCTCCGGTCGCGTACGAGTCGACGACCTCTGTATCGGGGCCTTCCGTCTCGAGCCACTCGCTCCAGAGGGTGGCCTCGGCGCCGGAGGCCAAGCGCACGGTCTCACCGTCGGGGACGGGCCAGAACTCGTCGACGGACACGCCGAGTACGTCCCTCAGCGGGCCCGGCGCGCCCCCGTCGTGGATGTGGTCGTGGCCGTCGACGACGCCGCTGAAGGGGCCGCACACCAGGTGGCCGCCGCCGCGGACGTATGCGGCGATGCGCTCGGCGCTCGAAGACCGCAGGAGGTGGAGGTTGGGGGCGAGGACCGCCCGGTGGCCGGTGAGGTCCGCGTGCGGGGGGACGAACTCGGCGGTGACGGCGCGGTTGTGGAGCGCCGCGTACCAGGGGCGCAGGAGGTCGGGCCAGCGCATGCGGGCCGAGGGGTGGTCGTCTGCTTCGAGGGCCCACCAGGAGTCCCAGTCGAGGACGATCGCCACGTCCGCCGGGGTGGTGGCGCCCGTGACCTCGCCGAGCCGGGCGAGTTCGGCGCCGAAGCGGACGGTCTCGTGCCAGCCACGCGACGCTGTGCCGCGGTGCGGGAGCAGGGCGCTGTGGTACTTCTCGGCGCCGGCGCGAGAGGCGCGCCACTGGAAGTACATGATGCCGTCGGCGCCGCGGGCCAGCGCCTGGAGGGACCACAGGCGTTGCAGGCCGGGCTTCTTGGGGACGTTGACGGGGCGCCAGCTGACGGCGGACGGTGCTTGTTCCAGGAGCAGCCAGGGCTTGCCGCCCTTGAGGGAGCGCATCAGGTCGTAGTTGAGGGCGGCGCCCACATGGGCGCGCGGGTCTGCGGGGTCCGGGTAGGCGTCGTCCGAGACGAGGTCCTCGTGCTCGGCCCACTTCCAGTGGTCGAGGGCCTTGAACATCGACATGAAGTTGGTGGTCGCCGGGATGTGGGGGCTCAGCTCGCGCAGCGCCTCGCGCTCGGCCCGGTGGCAGTCCAGGAGGGCGTCGGAGCAGAAGCGGCGCCAGTCGAGGAGCTGTGTGGGGTTCACCGGTCCGGGCGCGGTGCGCGGCGGTTCGATCTCGTCGTACGTGCCGTAGCGCTGGGACCAGAAGGCGGTGCCCCAGGCGTGGTTGAGGGCGTCGATCGTGCCGTAGCGGTCGGTGAGCCAGGTGCGGAAGTGGTCGGCGGAGCGGGCGCAGAAGCATTCGGTGACGTGGTCGCCGTACTCGTTGTGGATGTGCCACAGGGCGAGCGCCGGGTGCTGTGCGTAGCGTGCGGCGAGGGCGCGGGTCAGGCTGAGGGCGGCGGCGCGGTATTCGGGCGAGGACGGGCAGTAGTGCTGGCGCGAGCCGAATTCGAGACGCACGCCGTCCGCGGTGACCGGCAGGATCCCGGGGTGGGCACGCACGAGCCAGGCCGGTGGTGACGCGGTGGCGGTGGCCAGGTCGACGGCGACGCCGTGGGCGTGCAGCAGGTCGAGGAGCCGGTCGAACCACGCGAAGTCCCAGGTGTCCGGGCCGGGTTGGAGCCTCGCCCAGGAGAAGACGCCGACGGTCACCATGGTGACGCCGGCCTCGCGCATCAGCTTCGCGTCCTCGGCCCAGACCTCCTCGGGCCACTGCTCGGGGTTGTAGTCACCGCCGTAGAGGACGCCCGGGACCCGGGTCAGGCGGCTCATCCCTTCACCGCCCCGCCGAGCAGCCCGGCGACGAACTGCCGCTGGAAGAGCAGGAAGAGGGCCATGAGGGGCAGCGTCGCGAGCAGCGAGCCGAGCATCAGGCCCGAGTAGTCGACGTGGGAGAGCCCCGTGAGGGTGTTGAGCGCGACGGGCACGGTGTACTTGTCCTCCGAGTTGAGCATGAGCAGGGGCCAGATGAAGCTGTTCCACTGGGCCATGAACGTGAAGATGACCAGGGCTCCGAGCTGTGGGCGCACGCACGGCAGGACGACCTGGTAGAAGGTGCGCAGCTCGCCGGAGCCGTCGATGCGGGCCGATTCGAGGAGCTCGTCGGGGAAGTCGACGAAGCCCTGGCGCATGAGAAGGATGCCGAAGGAGTTCGCCAGGAACGGCAGGATCACGGCCTGGTAGGAGTCGATCCAGCCGATGCTCGCCATCATCTGGAACAGCGGGACGAGCAGCACCTGGAACGGGATCATCATGGTGGCGAGCACGGCGCCCAGCAGCAGGCCCCGGCCGCGGAAGCGGTACTTGGCGAGTCCGTAACCGCACATGGCGGAGATCAGGGAGCTGAGGGCCGTGTGGACGACGGCGATGCCGAGGCTGTTCAACAGGACACGGCCGAAGCCGATGGTGTCCTGGAGCCGCGCGAGGTTGTCGAGCAGGCGTCCGCCGGGCAGGAACGGCGGCGGCGAGTGGAACAGATCGGAGGTGGAGTGCGTCGCGGCGATCGCCATCCAGAGGAACGGCAAGAGGCTGACGACGGCGCCGGCCGAGAGGAACAGCCGCACGGCGAGGCGGCCGAGGCGCCGGGCCGGGTGGACACGTGCGGGGGCCTGCTGGAGGGCGGTCACCGGCGGCGCTCCCTTCCGAAGGCGACGTACTGGAGGGCGGAGATCGCGGCGATGAGGACCACGACGACCCAGGCGATGGCGGCCGCGTAGCCGAAGTCGAGCTGCTGGAAGCCGACTTTGTAGAGGTAGACGACCGGGGTGAGCGTCGCGTCGTCGGGGCCGCCGCGGGTGAGGACGTAGTTCTCGTCGAAGAGCTGGAGCGTGCCGATGGTGGAGGTGACCACGCAGAACAGGACGACGGGGCGCAGCTGCGGCAGGATCACCCGCGCGTACGTGGACAGGGTGCCCGAGCCGTCGATGGCGGCGGCCTCGTACTGCTCCTTGCCGATGGCCTGGAGTCCGGCGAGGAGGATGACGGCGTTGTATCCGGTCCAGCGCCACGTCAGAGACACGATCAGCGAAATGCGTGCCCAGGTGGGGCTGTTGAGCCAGTCGACCGGGCCGATGCCCACCGCGCCGAGCACCTGGTTGGCGAGGCCTCCGTCGGTCTTGAGGAGGACCTGGAAGACGACGGCGTACGCGACGAGTGTGGTGACGGCGGGCAGGAAGTGGACGGCGCGCCAGGTTCCCCGGAAGCGCAGCCAGGACTGGTTGAGGAGGACGGCGAGGACGAGGGCGAGGCCGATCATCACCGGGACCTGGACGACGAGGATGACCCCGGTGTTGGCCAGGGACTCGACGAAGGCGGGGTCGTGGATCATGCGCCGGTACTGGTCGAGGCCGACCCAGCGGGTGGCGCCCGCGTCCTCGGTGGTGAAGCTCTGCAGGAGGCTCGCGCCGAGCGGATAGGCGAAGAAGAGCGCGAACAGGGCGGCGGCCGGCCCGGCGAAGATCCAGGCGACGCGGCGCGGACGCCTGCGGCGGGGGGCGGCAGGGGCGCGGGCGGGTGCGACCGGCCGGTCGTAGGTGGTCTGGACGGCCATCGGGCTACTTCACCCTCTCGCGTCCGGTGGCTGCGGCGATCTGGGCCGCAGCCGAACTGAGCGTGGCGTGCGGGTCCTTGCCGCGCAGCATCACGCCGTTGACGGCCGAGATCATGATGTCGGAGGCCTTCGCGTCGTCCTTGTTGTACTCGACGGGCGGGATGCTGCGGGCGAGCCGGGCGAACACGTCGAGGGCCGGCTGCCCGCCGAAGTAGTCCTGTTTCGCGCTCAGATACGGGTCGTCGAGCGCCGGCAGATACGCCGGGAACAGGCCCTCCCGCTTCAGCATCGAGACCTGGTTCGCCTTGCCGGTGAGCAGGAACTCGATGAACGCCCAGGCCAGGCGCGGGTTCTTGCTCTGTGCCGGGACGCTGAGCGTCGAGCCGCCGATGTTCGACGTGCGGATGCCGTCGGCGGTGAATCCGGGCAGGGGCACCACGCCGAACTTCCCCTTTAGTTCGGGCATCTCCTCGGTGAGCGTGCCCGTCCACCAGGCCGCGGTGGGCGTGGTGGTGACCTTGCCCTCCTTGGTGCCGGTGACGAGCCCGTCCCAGCCTTTCTCGTAGTCGACGAGGTCCTTGTCATGCAGGGTCTTCATCAGCGTCATGGCCCGCACGGCCTCGGGTGTGTCGACGGCGACCCGGCCCCCCTTGAAGTACGACTGCCCCTGCTGCTGGAGCAGCATCGGCAGGATGCCCGCGTCGGTGGAGTCCAGGATGAGCAGCTTGCGGCCGGTGGCGTTCTTGGTCCGGACACCCGCCGCCACGTAGTCGTCCCAGGTCAGCAGGGTCTTGGGGTCGATCCCGGCGGCCCGGAAGTGGTCCGTACGGTAGTAGAGCGCGCACGGGCCGATGTCCCAGGGCAGGGCGAGGACGGCGCCCGCCTTGCCGGTGACGGTGCGCCATGCGGCGCGGTCGAAGTCGCCGCCGTAGCGGCCGCCGAGGCTCGTCAGGTCGTAGAACCCGCTCGGGAAGTTGGCCGTGTAGCGCGGCATGTAGCTGCCCTCGACCGTGAGGACGTCGGCGAGGCCCGAGCCGCCGCGCAGGCCGACGGTGATCTTGTCGTAGGCGTTGTCGTAACCGATGTCGACGACGTCGACGGTGGTGCCGGGGTGGCGCTTTTCGAAGGTGCGGGCCAGGCGCTTCATGGCCTTGGCGGCGACGTCCCACGACCAGACGGTGATCTCTCCGCTGACCTCGGCCTTCGCGTCCCCCTCCTTGCCGCTGATGTCGCGGGTTCCTCCGCCGCCCGCGCCGCCCATGGCGCATCCGGTGACCAGGGACGTGGCCGCGGTCGCCAGGCCTGCGACCAGAACTGCCCGTCGGGTGGGTCTCGTTGACACTCTTGCCTCCTGGAGCCTGAATGCCTAATGCTGTATTCAGAACACTGAATGACGGAGCTCGCCGTCAAGAGGTGTACACCCAAAGACTTTTGCTGCTGTGGTTCACAACTGCCATGACTGCCACGACTGCCACGACTGCCACAACTGAGTCGGCTCACGCGAAAGGCGCGGCATGACGTCACCCCAGGACTCCGCCCCCACGTACGTCCACCCCTACATCCCGAACGCGGTCCCCGCCGTGCGGCAGGCGATGCTCGAGGAGATCGGCGCGGCGAGCGTCGAGGACTTCTACGCCGACATCCCGGACGCCATCCGGCTGCACCGGCCACTCGACCTGCCGGACCCGCTGCGTTCGGAGGCCGAACTCACCCGCCACATGGAGGAGTTGCTCAGCCGCAACACCTCGACGCGGCAGGCGCTCAGCTTCCTCGGCGCCGGCTGCTACCAGCACCACGTCCCCGCGGTCGTGGACGAGGTGGTCAACCGCAGTGAGTTCCTCACGGCCTACGCGGGCGAGCCCTACGAGGACCACGGCCGGTTCCAGGCACTGTGGGAGTACCAGTCGATGATGGCCGAGTTGCTCGACGTCGAGGTCGTCAACGTCCCGGTGTACGACGGGTTCCAGGCCTCGGGAACGGCGCTGCGCATGGCCGGCCGGATCACGGGCCGGCGCCGCGTGGTCGTCGCCACGGCCGTCGACGCCGACAAGCTCTCCCGGATACGCGACTATGTGCGCCCCGACCACGACGTGACGGTCGTCCCCGTCGACCCGGACAGCGGCTGCGCCGACCTCGACGCCGTACGCGCGGCGCTCCGCGCCGGCGATGTGGCCGCCGTGTACGCGGACGCGCCCTCGGCGCTCGGCATCGTCGACGAGGCACTGCCGAGTCTCGCCGAACTCGCCCACAGCGCAGGGGCGTTGTACGTCGTGGGCTGCAACCCGCTCATGCTCGGCGTGCTCGCGCCGCCGTCCGCGTACGGCGCCGACATCGCGTGCGGCGACATCCAGCCGCTCGGCCTCCACCAGAGCTTCGGCGGCGGCAACGCGGGCTTCATCGCCACGCGGGACGAGGAGCCACTGGTCGCCGAATACCCGTCACGCCTGTTCGGTCTCGTACCGACGACCGTCGAGGGCGAGTACGGCTTCGGTGATGTCGCCTACGAGCGGACCTCGTTCGCGTTGCGCGAGGAGGGCAAGGAGTGGGTCGGCACGGCCGCCGCGCTCCACGGGATCGGTGCCGGGGTCTATCTCGCGCTGATGGGACCGCAGGGCATGCGGGAGATCGGCGACACGATCCTCTCCCTCACCGCCTACGCCCGCCGGCGCCTCGCCGAGGTGCCCGGCGTCGAGGTCCCGTACGGCGACGCCCTGCACTTCGCCGACTTCACCGTCCGCTACACGAGCGGCAGGACCGCCGCCGAGATCCGCGCCGACCTCAAGGAGCGGGGCATCTTCGGCGGCACCCCGACCGGCCCGCACGAAGCCGCGTACTGCGTCACCGAAGTCCACACCACGGCCGACATCGACCGGCTCGCCGCGACCCTCGAGGAGATCGTCAAGTGACCGCCGCGCACACGCCCGTGTCCGTCTCGCCCGAGGAGGCGCGCGTCGCCGACAAGCCGCGCCTGCGCCGCTTCCACCAGGCGTCCTGGGACGAGAAGCTGATCTTCGAGCTCGGTTCGCCGGGCGAGCGGGGCGTCCTCGTGCCCGCCGCCGATCCGTCCGCCGGCCAGGTCGAGATACCCGCCGCCCTGCGGCGCGCCGCACCGCCCGCCCTGCCCGAGATGTCCCAGCAACAGGTCCTGCGCCACTACTTGCGCCTGTCCCAGGAGAACCTCGGCGCCGACCTCAACATCGACGTCGGCCAGGGCACCTGCACCATGAAGTACAGCCCCAAGGTCAACGACCAGTTCGTGCGCGACCCGCGGATCGCCGCGCTGCACCCGCTCCAGGACGAGGACACCGTGCAGGGCGTTCTCGGCATCATCCACAGCCTGGAACAGCTCCTCAAGGAGATCTCCGGCATGGACCGGGTCTCGCTCCAGCCGGGCGCGGGCTCCGCCGCGATCTACACGAACGTGGCCATGATCCGCGCCTACTTCGCCGCACGCGGCGAGCTGGAGCAGCGTGACGAGGTGATCACGACGATCTTCTCCCACCCGTCGAACGCCGCCTGCGCGAAGACCGCCGGCTTCAAGGTCATCACCCTCCACCCGGACGCCGACGGCTATCCGGACCTCGAGGCCCTCAAGGCGGCGGTCGGCCCGCGCACGGCCGCTCTCCTCATCACGAACCCCGAGGACACGGGCATCTACAACCCGCGCATCGAGGAGTTCGTACGGATCGTGCACGAGGCGGGCGGCCTGTGCTCGTACGACCAGGCCAACGCGAACGGCATCCTCGGCATCACGCGTGCCCGGGACGCTGGCTTCGACCTGTGCCACTTCAACCTGCACAAGACGTTCTCGACCCCGCACGCGTGCGGTGGTCCGGCGGCCGGCGCGTGCGCGGTCACCGGGGACCTCGCGCCCTATCTGCCGCGCCCGACGGTCGAGTTCGACCCGGCGACGGGCGCGTACAGCCTGGACGACGACCGGCCCGAATCGGTCGGCAAGATGCGGCCCTTCTACGGAGTCGTTCCGAACCTGGTCCGCGCCTACGCCTGGATCATGTCGCTCGGCGCGGAGGGCCTGCGTGCCGCCGCCGAGACCGCCGTCCTCAACAACAACTACCTGCTCCACAAGGTGCGGCAGATCCCGGGCGTCTCGGTCCCCTACGCGGCCGGGCGCCCGCGTGTCGAGCAGGTCCGCTACAGCTGGGAGAAGCTACACGAGGACACCGGCCTGACTTCCGAGGACATCGGGCTGCGCGCGGCGGACTTCGGCACGCACTATTGGACCAGCCACCACCCGTACGTCGTGCCGGAACCCATGACGCTCGAGCCGACCGAGTCCTACACGCGCGCCGACCTCGACGAGTACGCGGCGATCCTCGCGGAGATCGCGCGCGAGGCCTACGAGGACCCGGAGACCGTGCGCACGGCCCCGCACCGGTCGACCATCCACCGGGTACGCCCCGAGGCCCTGGACGACCCGGCGACGTGGGCGGTCTCGTGGCGGGCTTACCGCCGCAAGGTGCTCGGCGAGGCGAACCGTTGAACGCGGCTCCGGCTCGCCGGGCGACCCCGAGGCAGGGGACCCGGCCGCCCAGGATCGGCCTGGTGGTCAACCCGGTTGCCGGGCTCGGCGGCCGGGTGGGGCTCGGCGGCACGGACGGCCCGGACCGGCCCCGCTTGGCGCTCTCGCTCGGGGCACACCCTCAGGCCGGAACACGTGCGGCCACAGCGCTGGGTGAACTCGCTTTGAGACTGGGCGAGTTGGCGGGTGCGGGGCGACCGCGACCGGGGGTGGCGCCGGGCTCGGGGGCAGGGCCGGGGTCGGCGGCGGGGTCGGGCTCACGCGTTGTCGTCGTGACGGCCGGCGGTTCTCTGGGCGCCGATGCCGCCGCGTCCACCGGGCTTCCCACGCGGGTCGTGTACGCGGCCGGGCACGGACGGGACACCTCTGCCGCGGACACGGCCGCCGCGGTGCGCGCCGTCGTCACCGAGGGCGTGGACCTGCTGCTCTTCGCCGGAGGCGACGGCACCGCGCGGGACGTGCTCGCCGCACTCGGGGGCGCGCCCTGCCCCGTACTCGGGGTCCCGACCGGCGTGAAGATGCACTCGGCCGTCTTCGCCGTCAGCCCGCGCGCCGCGGGCGAGGTCGCCGCCGCGTGGCTGACGCGCAGGGGAGCCGTACGCCTGCGGGACGCGGAGGTGATGGACCGCGACGAGGACGCCCTGAACGAGGGCCGTGTCACGTCCCGGCTCTTCGGCTGGCTCCCCGTCCCCGACCTGCCCGTCCGCGTGCAGCAGCGCAAGACCGGCAGCACCGCCACCGCGCCGGAAGCGGTCGGCGGCATCGCGGTCGACGTCGCCGAGCGCGTCGGCGACGGTCTGCTCGTCCTCGGCCCCGGCAGCACCACGCGCGCCGTCGCGGCCGCGCTCGGCGCGGACGTCTCCCTCACCGGCGTCGACGTGTTGCGCCTCCATCCCGTCCGGCCGCCGCGCGTCGTGGCCCGCGACGCCACCGAGGACACCCTCCTCGCGTTCGGCCCCGCCTGGATCGCGCTCTCCCCCATCGGCGGCCAGGGCTTCCTCCTCGGCCGCGGCAACCAGCAGATCTCGCCCCGGGTCCTGCGCGCGGCGGGCGGACGCGGCCGCCTGCTCGTGGTGTGCGCCGAACAGAAACTGGCCGCGCTCGGCGGCCGCCCCCTCCTTCTCGACACCGGCGACGACGCGCTGGACGCGGAGCTCTGCGGCCACCTCCCCGTGATCACCGGCAGGCGGCGCACGTCGCTGTGCCGGCTCGCCACATGACCTCCCAACCACCCGTCCCCTCCCCTCCCCGACAGCGGACACAAGGAGCCCAAGATGATCTCCCTTGACGGCAAGCGCGCCATCGTCACCGGCGGCGGAGCCGGTATCGGCCGCGCCACCGCTCAGGTCCTCGCCGAGCTCGGCGCCCGCGTGGTGATCGCCGACATCGACACGGAGGGCGGCGAGCGGACGGCGAAGGACACCGGGGGGACGTTCGTGCGCTGCGACGTGTCCCGGCGTGAGGACTGCGAGTCCGTGGTGAACACGGCGCAGGAGCACTTCGGCGGCGTGGACGTGCTCTTCAACAACGCCGGCATCATCCGCCGTTCCACGGTCTGCGAGATCACCGAGGACGACTGGGACCTGGTGATGGCCGTGAACATCCGCTCGGTGCTGCTGATGAGCCGCCTGGTGATCCCGGGGATGGCGGCGCGGGGCGGCGGCTCGATCGTCAACACCGGCTCGGGCTGGGGCATCCGGGGCGGCGGCCGGGCCGTGTCGTACTGCGCCTCGAAGGGCGCCGTCGTCAACATGACCCGCGCCATGGCCATCGACCACGGCCCCGACAACATCCGCGTGAACTGCGTCTGCCCCGGCGACACCGCGACCGGCATGCTCGCGGAGGAGGCCCGCCAGCTCGGCGAGAGCTCCGACGCGTTCTACGCCGATGCGGCCGACCGTCCGCTCGGCCGCATCGGGCAGCCCCGAGACATCGCGCAGACCGTGGCGTTCCTCGTCTCGGACGCCTCGGCTTTCCTGAGCGGGGCGATCATCCCGGTCGACGGCGCCGGTACCGCGTAACCCGCCGGTAGCGGATAATCGACCGGACCGAAGGGGAGGGCAGCCTCACATGCCAATCGAAAACCGCCCGCTGCGCGAACAGGTCAAGGAGGAACTGATCAAGCGCCTCGGGCGCGGCACGATCGCGACCAACGAGCCGATCAACGAGGGGCAGCTCGCGACCGAGCTCGGCGTCAGCCGGACTCCGCTGCGCGAGGCCCTGATCACGCTGGAGCGCGAGGGCGTCATCACCAGTGAGCGCGGCAAGGGCTTCCGCTTCACCGCGCTCAGCGCGCAGGAGTTCCGTGACCTGTCCGCGATCGTCGCGACGCTGGAGGCGCTGGCTCTCGAGTCCAGCGACCCCGAGCATCTGGCGGCGACGGCACCCCGACTGCTGGCGGAGGCGCGCGCGTTCTCGGCTCCGCAGGCGCCGCACGACGTCATAGAGCGGTACGACGACGCGTGGCACGACCTGCTTCTGTCGGGCTGCACGAACGACCGCCTGATGAAGCTGATCACCTCCCTGAAGGTGACGATGCACCGCTACGAGCGGGTGGCCCTGGGCGACCAGGACATCCTGGAGCGTTCCGCCGTGGAGCACGAGCGGATCGCCGAGTGCCTCCAGCGCGGCGACCTCGACGCGGCGGTCGTGGCGCTCAAGGAGAACTGGAACAGCGGCATGCACCGGATCCTGGAACACCTCAAGGACTGAGACCGACTCCGGGGCGGCGCGGCGCAGGTCCCCCGCGAAGCCCTGGGGCCGGTCCGCCCCCGGTCTTGACCCACGCCGCCCCTTCGGGTTCCGATCACCCGTGGACCCGCCGCGCGACCCAGGGACTGTGACCGCATGACACTGCAGATCAGCGCCACCAACCCCGAACACCCGGCCCTCCTCCTCGAACTCCCCTGGCACGTCCCCCTGGAGCGGTGGCCGGACGAGTACCTGGTGCCTCTCCCCCGCGGCATCTCACGTCACGTCGTCCGCTACGCCCGCGCGGGCAGCGAGGTCGTCGCCGTGAAGGAACTCGCCGAGCGGCCCGCGCTGCGCGAGTACGAGCTCCTGCGCACCCTCGACCGGCTCGCGATACCCGCGGTCGACCCCCTCGCCGTGGTCACCGGCCGCACGGACACCGCCGGCGCACCCCTCGAACCCGTCCTCATCACCCGCCACTTGGGCGGTTCGCTCCCCTACCGCTCCATGTTCGAGACGACGATGCGCCCCGGCACCGTGCACCGCCTCATGGACGCCCTCGCCGTCCTCCTCGTACGGCTGCATTTGGCGGGGTTCGCGTGGGGGGACTGCTCGCTGTCCAACACCCTGTTCCGGCGGGACGCCGGCGCATACGCCGCCTACCTCGTCGACGCCGAGACCGGGGAGCTGCACCCTCGGCTCAGCGACGGACAGCGCGCGTACGACATCGACCTCGCCCGGGTCAACATCAGCGGCGAGATGCTGGACCTGGAGGCGTCCGGCGCGCTGCATCCGTCCATCGACCCGATCTCGTTCGGCACGGAGATCGGGGAGCGGTACGACGCACTCTGGACCGAGCTGACGCGCACCTCCGTGTACCCGGCGGGCAAGCACCACTACATGGAGCGCCGCATCCGCCGTCTCAACGACTTGGGCTTCGACGTCGCGGAGATGCAGATCTCGCACGCGGACCAGGGGGACACGGTCACGTTCGTGCCGAAGGTCGTGGACGCGGGCCACCACCAGCGCCAACTCCTGCGCCTCACGGGCATGGACGCCGAGGAGAACCAGGCCCGTCGTCTCCTGAACGACCTGGAGAGCTGGATGGCCACGCAGGACGACTACGCTGCGGGCGATCCTCCCCCAAGTTCTCGGCTGCGCTCGAACAGGGGGAACCCCCATGCGGCGCGCTCCGAAGTCCTCGCCCACCGCTGGGTGCGCGACGTGTTCCGGCCGACCGTGCGCGCGGCGCGCGACCACGCGCCGGAGCGGATGGACGCGGCCGAGCTCTACCACGAGCTGCTTGAGCACCGCTGGTACCTGTCCGAGCGGGCGCAGCACGACATCGGTCTCGACGCGGCGGTCGAGGACTACGTCAAGAACGTCGCCGACCGCTCGCGCCCCTCCGACTCGCCGTCGGCGAAGGGGCTGCGGCCTTCCACCTGACCGGAACCGCCCGCTACGAAGATCGTCGGGGCGGAACCGGTGGCGCGGCCCCGTCGTGGTACCACCGAGGAAGTCGGGCGACGAGGGGAGACGATCATGGCCGGGAGTGTGCGGGTCGACGGGAACAGTCTGGTGCTGCCGGGCGGCGCGCGGGTGCGGTTCGTGCGCACGCTGCGCCTGCCGGAGACCGGAACGCATCCGCTGCCGCCAGGGCTCGGCGAGTTCCCGGTGCGCCGGGTCGAGGACTACGCGGACTCGGTGCCGCCGCAGTGGCGGGCCCGCGGCGGCGTGATGCTGCCGATGTACCTGCGTGAGGCGATGTGGCTGAGCTTCGCGGGAACGGCCGAACCGGCCGCGCTCCAGGTGGGCGTGGGCAAGGTGTGCGCCATCTCGGGGCTGCCGTGGAGCAGCCGGCTGTCCCGGGATCCGCAGAACTACGTGGTGCTGCCGCGCCAGCGGTGGCTCGACGGCATCAAGTCCGGGCAGGGCACGGTCCGGCAGTTCGTGGCGCTGCCCCTGGGGCTCGGTGCCACGGTCGAGGGCCAGGTCACCGGCGAGGAGACCTGGGGCGGGATCCAGCTCCAGGCCTTCGCCCTGACCGAGCCGGCGCTGGGGGCCTGGCGCGCGGAGGAGGCCCGCAAGCGGGAGGCGGCCGCGCGGGCGGTGCCACCGGCTCCCGGCGGCATGCAGTGGATGGGGTCGTCCGGCGGTTACGGGGCGGCACCGATGCCGGCCGCGCCGGGTGCGGCGCCCCAGGCTCAGGCGGCGCGTTCGATGGGACTCGGTGCGGGCGGCACGATGCGCCAGCAGGTGTTCCGGGACGACAGGCCCGCGTCCGACTGGGCCGAAACGGCCGCGGGCCGCGTGTTCGTGCATCTGGTGACGCCGCCGGACTGGCGCCGCATCACGGGCGAGGAGCCGCCGCCGTCGCCGGTGGACCGGGCCGCGTACACGAGGGCGGGTCTGCCCTGGTTCGACTATTACGACGAGGGCGCCGAGGATCTCGCGCCGACGGACACGCTCGGGGCGGTGAAGCCCGCGGGGGACTGGCTCGGCGACGATCACGAGCCGTGGCAGGCGCCCGGCGCGCACCAGGTCAAGCCCCTCGGGGACGCGGGCAAGCCGGTGGAGGACGGCGATTGGTGAGTGCGGGGTGCGGCGGGGCTGGTTCGCCGGCCCCGCTCTGCGGCCGGCCCGCGAGCGCGGCGGCTGTTGCCCGGCTGGGCATGCGCGGGCGGCCGGTACCGTGGCCGCTACGTAATGGCGAGTGACGGCACCGGCCGCAGCCAGTGAGCCCTTGATCTGCCCGGGAGAAGTGGCCGAACTGGGCCAAGCGATGCACTTTCCGGTCACATGGATCGGAATATGACAACTGGCCTTGCACTGTTCCCGAAACTGATCCGAGGGTTCGACGGATACCCAACACCGGGAAATTCAGCCATTTTCGAGCGTCCCGGTCCAGGTGTCCCATCGGCGTGGCCGCGCGGCCCCTGGCGTTCAAACCAGCAGGTCGTCGACCCCACGGGCTCCATCATGACGTACCGGCTGATCGTTTTCTTCGGGCAATGTTTATTACCAAAGACGATGGGAGTAATTAGACTGCACACGCTCAACTCGGCGTGGACCTCAAGGGATTACCCACCATGAACAAGACGGCGCTCCGCGCCCTGCTCCGTGAACGGCGCGCCCTGATAGCCCCCGAATCTCACGGCTTCACCCGCCCTACCGGCCAGGGCCGCCGGGCCCCCGGACTCTCCCAGCACCAGGTGGACCAGCTGCTCCACCGGACCCTGGGGACGTATCACCGGCTGGAGTCGGGCAGTTACCCCAACCCGCCCACAGAGCTGCTGCACGACGTCGCACAGCTCTTCGGCCTCAACGAGCAGGAGTGGGTGCTTCTCTGTCGGTACGCACTGCGCACGGACCCACCGGGCCCACTCCACCCCTCGTCCGGGAAGGAGGTGCCCGGAGTGTGGCAGGAGGCGGTCGACAGCATCGGACACATGGCGTACGTGACCGACGCGTCCTGGGATCTCCTCGCCTGGAACCAGCCCTTCGGCGCCCTCTTCCCCAGCCGTCGCATACCGGGGAACACGATGCGCTGGATGCTCCTGGATCCCGACGGCCGCAAGTCTTTGACGAACTGGCGAACGGCCTGGGCCCCGTTGGTGATGCCGCAGCTTCGGGCGGCCCTCGCCTCCAGACCGCGCGACGACACGTTGCGCCAGATCGAGAAGGAAGTCCTCGCGGACCCCGAGGCCGCACCCATCTACGAGTCGGGCGGCGCCTCCATCCACCCCGACGGGGACGAACGCCCCCTGATGCACGCGGTACACGGTCCCGGCTGGGTGACGATGTGCGCCGCGCAGCCCATGACCGCTCCCGGCGCGCGCCTGATCATCCTCGTCTTCCATCCCGGCGCACATCGCTCCCACACGCGTACGCCGATGCTCCGGGTCGGATGGCCATGATCAAGCTCCGTCCACCCGGGACGGGCGCATCTCGGTGAAGTACTTTGAGCGGCACCCCCCACATCCCGACCCAGCCCTGTGGGAGACACCGTGCCCGCCTTCGTCTCGATGCCACGAACCGTCCTCGGACCCCACAAGGTCACCACTGAGGACATAACCGACGACATACGCAGCCGTCACCCGGATCACCCGCGTCTCGCGGTGGTCCTGCGCGTCCTCGCCAACTGCGGAGTGCGCACGCGGTACTTCACCCGCCCCCTGGACTCCCCCACGGTCTCGGGTGCGGCCGGAGTACGCGAGCGCGCCGAGGCCGCGTTCGGTGATGCTCTCGCCATGGCGGAACAGGCCGCGTTGACCGCGCTCGACAGCACGGGTGTGCCGCTCGGAGACATCGACGCGATCGTCACCACCCACTCCACGGGCTGGTCCGTCCCCAACCTCGACGCCCATCTCGTCGCCCGGCTCGGGCTGCGGCCGACCGTACGGCGCGTAGCACTCACGACACTGGCCTGCGCGGGTGGCACCCAAGCCCTCATCCGGGCGGCCGACCTCGTCGCCGCACGTCCTCGAAGCAAGGTCCTGGTGGTGGCCGCGGAGACGATCTCCAGCGTGTACAACCACAATGACACCAGCATCGAATCGATGATCTACAAGGGGCTGTTCGGTGACTCGGCCGCCGCGACGATCGTCAGCGGGGAGCCGCTCGCGCCCGGTCTCGCGATCGACGACAGTTTCGAGTACGTCCTGCCGGACAGTCTCGACCGGTACAGCGGCCGGATCGACACCGACGGGCTGCACTTCGAATCCACCAAGAGGGCCCTGGCGGCCACGGACGACGTACAGCCCGCACTCCTGGACTGGGTCGGTACGCGCCCTCCGGGCTTCGTCGTCATCCACCCCGGCAGTCCACGCATCATCACCGACACGGCCACCGCCCTGGGCCTCACTCCCCAGGCCGCCCGCCACTCCACGGACACCCTCGCAGAGGAGGGCAACCTCGGCGGTGTCAGCATTCTCCGGGTCCTGGAGCGCACCCACACCGCGCCTCCGGCCGCCGGAACCAAAGGCGTCGCCGTCGCCTACGGGCCCGGCTTCAGCACCGCCGCCCTCCACGGCCACTGGCACGCCTGACCCACCGCTCCTCCCGTCATGTCGTTCGCCGAGGCGGGACCCGTTCTCCCCGGCTCATGACGAACCGCAGGTCCCCGAGCGCCTCGATGCCGTCGCGCGGGTCGCCGCCCACGGCGATCAGGTCGGCCGGACGCCCCGGGGACAGGAGACCTGCGCGGCCGTCGGCGCCGAGTGCGTCGGCGGCCTCCGTGGTGGCCATGTCGAGGACCTGCGGCGCCGGCATCCCGATGTGCTCGAAGAACGTCAGGCTCTGCCGCAGGCCGTCGAACCCGGCGCGCTGAACTCCCGCGTCGGTACCGGCGATGAACCGCACGCCGCGTTCCGCCATCGTCCGCACCTGGCCGAAGAGCCTGTCGGCACGCTCGGCCCCGAAGACGGTCGGCAGCATCCGCCAGTGCGGACTGACGGTCGGGCAGACGCGGATCCCGCGCTCCACGATCGCGTCGAGCACGTCGTCCCGCAGATCGTTGCCGTCCTCGGTCATCCAGGTGCAGTGTTCGAGCGTGTCGACGCCCGCGGTCACCGCTGCCGTGATCCCTTCCGTGCCGTGCGCGTGGGCGGCGACCGGCAGCCTCGCCCCCCGCGCCTCCTCGACGACGACAGCCAGCTCACCGGCGCCGAACTGGGCCTGCCAGGTGGCCGGTCCGCCACGCGTCAGGGCGCCGCCGGTCGCCATCACCTTGATGACGTCGGCCCCCAGTTCGGCGTTACGCCGTACCAGGTCCCGTAGTTCACGCTCGCTGCCGACCTCGCCGCCCAGGAACCAGCAGTGACCGCCCTTGGGGGTGACGGGGGTCGTCGCGGCGACGATCCGGGGGCCCGGCACCGCTCCCGACTCGATCTCCTCGCGCAGCCGCAGCGTGAGGCGTCCGCGGTCCCCCAGGTCCCGCACCGTGGTGACACCGCTCGCCACGAGCTGCGCCGCACGCTCCCTCATGACGGCGAGCAGCGCCTCGTCGTCCTGCCCTTCGAGCGTCTTGACCGGGTCCGTCCCCGCGTCGAAGACGAGGTGGACGTGCGCGTCGACGAGGCCCGGCAGCACGGTGGCACCCGGCAGCGCGATGCGCTCGTCCCGCTCCTGGGCCAAGCGCTCGACGTCGGAGCGTCTCCCGGCCGCGACCACGGAGTCCCCGTCCGTGAGGACCGCGCCGTCCTCGACACAGCGACCGCCGGGACCGGTCACCACCCGCGCCGCCGTGATCAGCTTCCTGCTGCTCATCCTGACCTTCCGATGGGTCGGAAAAAGGGCACCCGGGAGTGTGTCATGAAACGGGCCCTATCGGGCAGGGCACCGAGGGTCATGCACCGCGAGGGGCTCAAGGGGATCGATGGACAGGCGGCACGGACCGGGCACGAAGCGAGCACGGGACCCGTACTTCGACAATGCGAAATACCTGACGATCGTGCTCGTGGCATGCGGGCACGCGTGGGAACCACTGACCTACGGGAGCCGCACGGTGACGGCCGTGTACCTCGGTGTGTACGCCTTCCACATGCCGGCGTTCGCGCTCATCTCCGGCTATTTCTCCCGGAGTTTCGACATGGCGCCCGGCCGGCTGCGCCGTCTCGTCGGCGGGGTCGTGGTGCCGTACGTGCTGTTCGAGGTGGCGTACACGCTCTTCTACCGGTGGGCGCAGGACGATCCGGGGTATCCGATCAGCCTGCTCGACCCCTGGTATCTGATGTGGTTCCTGGTCGCGCTATTCATCTGGCGGCTCACCACTCCCCTGTGGCTGCAACTGCGTCAGCCGGTGCCGGTCGCTCTGGCTCTGGCCGTGCTCGTGTCGATGGCGCCGGACGCGGGCAGTGACCTGGCGCTTCAACGGGTGGTGGGTTTCCTGCCGTTCTTCGTCCTCGGACTGACGCTGCGGCCCGAGCACTTCGAGCGGCTGCGCACGCGGCGGGCCCGGCTGTGGGCGCTGCCCGTGGCGGCCGTGGCGCTGGCCGCCGCGTACGCGGTGGCGCCCTGGTTCGACGCGGGCTGGTTCTACCGCCGGGGCAGCGTCACCGGCCTCGGCGCACCCGCCTGGGCCGGACTGGTCACGACGCCGGCCCTGTTCGCCCTCGCCGTCGTCCTCAGCGCCTGCTTCCTGGCCTGGGTGCCGGGACGGAGGACCCTGTTCACGACGCTGGGCACGGGCACGCTGTACGCGTACCTGCTGCACGGCTTCCTCATCAAGTCGTCGCGCTTCTGGGGCTGGTACGACCACCCGTGGCTGCACACGCCGACGGGTGAACTGGCGGTGACGGCCGCGGCGGCCGGCGTCATCACCCTTCTGTGCACCTCTCCTGTGCGGCGGGTCTTCCGGTTCGCCGTGGAGCCCGGCGTCCCTTGGGCGTTCCGGCGTACGGATCCGGTACGGGAGGCCGAACCGCCGGTGTCCGGCGTCCCCGGGGAGCGGGTCCTGCGCCCCTAGCCTGTGCCCGTTCACCGGACCTAGAGAAGGACACCCCCGTGATCCGCACCCGCTCCCTCCGTCCCCTCCGCTCCCGACTGCTGCTGCCCGCCGCACTGCTCCTCGCCTCCGTGCCCGTCCTCGGCGGGACGGCGCACGCGGGCGGCACGTGTTTCGCCACGCACCAGGACGCCCCGATCTATGCGGGCAGCAATCCGTGGACGGACATCGTCGGCTATCTGGACCCTGGCATCCCGGTCAACGGCACGCGGCAGGGCGCGGACGAGCTGTGGCAGGTCTCGCGTACGGACAACGACGCGCCCCTCGGATTCATGCGCGCCGCGGACCTCACCTGCGACGGCGGCTGACCGCCTGCGCGGAGGACAGCAGGGCGTGCATGCGCTCGTTCAGCTGCCCCAGGTCGTCGGCCGGCGCGTGGAACGGGAGGCGTACGTCGGCCTGGCCACGGATGCGTTCGAGCCGGAGGGTGAGCCCGTGCCGGTCGACGGCCAGGGGCTGGACCCGTACGACACCGTGCAGGCTGTCCACGTCGACGAGCCGGGTGAGCTGTTCCACGGCTTCGGGGTGGCAGTCGGCGAGGTGGGTGAGCAGGCGGGGTTCGGCCGCGGTGAGGGGATCAGGCGCGGTCTCGGCGAGTTCGTCGAGTTCGATGCCGGTGCGGCCGGTACGTGTCTGGAGTACGGCGCGGATGGGCCTGAGTACGAACTCCTCGCCGTCGGGTTCGAGCGACCCGGACAGCCAAAGGCGCGCGCGGATCCGGTCCCTGACGGGTACCGGCGCGGCGTCCGCGAACTCGATGAGTGCGGTCGGCTCGCCCCGGGGCGAGCAGAGCACGGCGGCGGACAGCAGGCTGTCGGCCGGGGGCTGGAGCCGTACCTCGCCGTCGTCGGTGACGCGATGGGATCCGACGAGGTCCTCCCGCCCGATGTCCGTCGTCACTTCGCACGACCAGGCGGTAGCCAGCACGGATCGCGCGCGTGCCGCCGCGGTGGGGGCGGCGGTACTGATCTGTCGGACACCCATCCGAACCTCCTTAGGTAAGCCTTGCCTAACTTATCGGAGATTCGCAGAGGAGGCCAGTACGCGCGATGGCGGCGAACGCCACGCGATCGGGCGGTGAATATGCCGTACGCCCACGCGCGTCGGCCGGGAGCGGCATCATGCCGCCATGGACGGTACTGCCCTTCTGCGGGACCTCTTCACGCCGGACGAATACGACGCGGTCCGCTCGCACGCGGACCACCTGGGCGTGACGGTGGTCGAGTACGTACGTCAGACAGCAGCCGAACGTGCCCTGGAACGACAGCACTTGGCGCAGGCCATGGAAGCGCAGGACCTGCGCCTGGGAAAGCTGTCGATACCGCACGTCGAGCGCGGCCGCTGCGGCGAGGGACCGCCCGCGCTGCAACGGTTCCTGGACTCCCTGACGCATCCCCCTGAGTCGAAGAGCTGACGCGAAAGGTCCGTGGCCTGATTGGCCGGGGCGTGCGGGGGCAACCGGCCTCCATGACCCCACAGACTGCGGCACGCCGGCGAAAGGGCCAGGAACGTAAGGGCAGGGAACGTAAAAGCCAGGAACGCAGAGGCGAGACACAGAAGCAGGTGGCACGGAAGCGGGTGGCACGGAAGCGGGTGGCACGGAAGCCTGTGTCACGGCGGCGAGTGACCGAGCGGCCCCTGCCGTGGGGCCGGATCCTTGCCCGCGCGCTCATCGTCGGCTTCGCGTTCGTGGCACTCGTGGCGTTCTCCGCGGTCCTCGCCCGGCTGACCCTCACGCCGTCCCCTGCGTCGGCGGACGTCGCGGGGTCCAACATGCGGCCCGGACACTCGCTGCGCCAGTACGCCGAGTCGTACACGTTCCTCGGCGCGTGCAAGCAGATCGGCGGAAATCTGCTGCTGGGCGCGCCCTTCGGTCTGTTGCTTCCGGTGCTTGTGGCGCGCAAGGGCCGCATGATGCGGGTGCTTGCTGTGACGGTCCTCGTGATGGCGCTGGTGGAGCTGGCGCAGGGCGCGATCGTCGAGGGGCGGGCCTTCGACGTGGACGACGTGATCCTGAACACGACGGGCGCCCTGGTCGCCTACTTCCTGCTCGGGCGCCGCATCGGGCACAGCTACCACGCCCTCGCACGGCCGTCGGGCCGTAACCGCTTGGGGATCAGGCTGCCGGGGAATGGGGCTCGTAACCGGGGAACCCCCCGCGCCACAGGCGACGGAAGGAAGTGATCGTCATGCGTGCGCTCAAGCGCGCCGTACGGCGGCCCGCACGCGTGGAGTACCTGTTGCCGCAGGGCTCGGGCTCCGCCCGCTGGGCCCGGCGCCTCACCCAGGAATTTCTTGCGGGACGGAGCGCGGGCGGCGCGCACGACGCGGTGCTCGTCGTCTCCGAGCTGGTCGCCAACGCCGCCCGGATCAAGGGCAGTCACTGTCGTATGAGTCTGTGCCTGGACGCGGACGAGCTGACCGTCTCCGTCCACGACGACAGCCCCCACCACCCGCGCCTCAAGCCGGATTCGGTATCCGCGGAGTCGGGCCGCGGCATCTCGCTCGTCGACGCGCTGTCGCGCCGCATGAGTGTGGTGAGCGACCCCTACGGCGGAAAGACGGTACGCGCCGTACTCGCTCACCCCTGACGTCCACTGGGACCTTGACGCGCACTGTTTGGAACCCGGGCGGCGGCGCTCCGTCCGCCGCCCGGCGTGATCCTCACCCGGCTCAGTGCCCCCGGGAGATCCACTCCTCCAGGTGGGGCGCCTCCGCCCCGATCGTCGTGCTGTCGCCGTGCCCTGTTCGTACGACGGTCTCCGGCGGCAGTGTGAGGAGCCGCTCCCTGATCGACGCGACGATGGTCGGGAAGTCGCTGAACGACCGCCCCGTCGCACCCGGGCCACCCGCGAACAGGGTGTCCCCGGTGAAGACGGTGCCGAGGTCCGGCGCGTACAGGCTGACCGCGCCGTGGCAGTGGCCCGGCGTGTGCAGCACGGTCAACTCCACGCCCGCCACGGCCAGTTGCTGCCCGTCAGTGAGGTCTCCGTCAGGCGTGCGGTCCGGGTGCTTCTGCTTCCACAGCTCCGTGTCCGCGGGGTGCAGCAGGATCGGCGCCCCGGTGCGCTCGGCGAGCGCGGGTGCCGCGTCGATGTGGTCGTCGTGCGCGTGGGTGCACACGATGGCGACGAGCCGCCTGTCCCCCACGGCCTCGGCGATCGCGTCGGCGTCGTGCGCCGCGTCGATCACGACGGCCTCGCTGTCGTCCCCGACGATCCACACGTTGTTGTCGACGTCCCAGGTGCCCCCGTCGAGGGAGAACGTGCCGGACGTGACGAGGTGTTCGATGCGCGCGCCCGCCATCAGAAGATCACCACCGAGCGCAGCACGTCCCCGTGGTGCATCCTCTCGAACGCCTTCTCCACGTCCTCCAGGGCGACCGTCTCGGTCACGAACGCGTCGAGGTCGAGCCGCCCCTGCCGGTAGAGGTCGATCAGCATCGGGAAGTCGCGCGAGGGCAGACAGTCGCCGTACCAGGACGACTTGAGCGCGCCGCCGCGTCCGAACACGTCGAGCAGGGGCAGTTCGAGCTGCATCTCGGGCGTGGGGACGCCGACGAGGACGACGGTTCCGGCGAGGTCGCGGGCGTAGAAGGCCTGCTTGTAGGTCTCCGGGCGGCCTACCGCCTCGATGACGACGTCGGCCCCGAACCCTCCGGTCAGCTCACGGACGGCCTCGACCGGGTCGGTGGAGCGGGAGTTGACGGTGTGTGTGGCGCCGAGCTTCTGGGCCGTCGCCAGCTTCTTGTCGTCGATGTCGATGGCGATGATCTTCGCGGCGCCGGCGAGGTGGGCGCCGGTCACTGCCGCCGCGCCGACACCTCCGCAGCCGATGACGGCCACGGAGTCGCCGCGGCCCACGTTGCCGGTGTTGATGGCGGCGCCGAGGCCGGCCATGACACCGCAGCCGAGGAGACCCGCGGCGGCGGGCGACGCCTCCGGGTCGACCTTGGTGCACTGCCCGGCGGCGACGAGCGTCTTCTCGGCGAACGCGCCGATCCCGAGCGCGGGCGAGAGCTCCGTGCCGTCGAGGAGCGTCATCTTCTGCTTCGCGTTGTGCGTGTCGAAGCAGTATTGGGGGCGCCCGCGCAGACAGGCACGGCACTGTCCGCACACGGCACGCCAGTTGAGGATCACGAAGTCGCCCGGCGCGACCTCGGTGACGCCGTCACCGACCGCCTCGACGACACCGGCCGCCTCATGCCCGAGGAGGAACGGGAACTCGTCATTGATGCCGCCCTCCCGGTAGTGCAGGTCGGTATGACAGACCCCGCACGCCTGGACCTTGACCACGGCCTCCCCGGGCCCGGGGTCCGGCACGACGATCGTCTCGATCCGCACCGGCTCACCCTTGGCCCGCGCGATCACGCCTCGTACCTGCTGCGCCATGACGATCAGCCCTCCACTCGCTCGTCGCATCGTTCTTCGCCATCTTCACAGACGGGCCCCCGTTCCGGGCCGGGGGTGACGTTCCGGACCAGGGTGACGAGGAGCGTGCCCTCACGGGTCGCTAGCATCCGAAGCATGTCTGTCTACGAGAATGTCGAGATCGCCGCCCTCCAGGGCGGCCCCGCCGACCTCCCCCAGTACGAGGGCAAGGCCGTCCTCATCGTCAATGTGGCCTCGAAGTGCGGCCTCACCCCGCAGTACGCGGCCCTGGAGCAGCTCCACGCCGAGTACGCGAGCCGCGGCTTCAGCGTGCTCGGGGTCCCCTGCAACCAGTTCATGGGCCAGGAGCCCGGCAGCGCCGAGGAGATCGCCGAGTTCTGCTCGGCGACGTACGGCGTGACGTTCCCGATGACCGAGAAGGTCGAGGTGAACGGCGAGGCGCGCCACCCGCTGTACGAGCGCCTGGTCACCACCGCTGACGCGGAGGGACACGACGGGGACATCCGCTGGAACTTCGAGAAGTTCGTGCTTTCTCCCAAGGGTGAGGTCGTCGCCCGCTTCTCGCCGCAGGTGGTGCCGGACGCCCCCGAGGTGATCGCCGCGATCGAGGCCAGCCTTCCGCGGTAGGGGTTACGCGGCGCTCGCCTCGGGAGCGTCGGGGGTGCGGGGGCGAGGACGGCGCGGTCTCGCGCCGCTCCCCCGCATCCACGACAATGGCTGCGATGACGCCCGAACCCGTCGAGTCCACTCCCGGAATCCGGCTCTCCTCCGCGAGGGGCCGCTGGATCCTGGCCTGTGTCGTCCTGGCTTCCGGAATGGCGATGCTCGACGGCACGGTGGTGAACGTCGCCCTGCCGACGATCGGGCGCGACCTCGGAGCCTCCCTGTCGAGCCTCCAGTGGGTCGTGAACGCGTACATGCTGACGCTGTCCGCCCTGCTCCTGTGGGGCGGGGCGCTCGGCGACCGGATCGGGCGGCGGCGCACACTCATACTCGGCGTGGCCTGGTTCGCGGTCGCGTCGGCGCTGTGCGGGCTCGCCCCCGACCAAGGGGTACTCATCGCCGCCCGCGCGCTCCAGGGTGTCGGCGGTGCGCTCCTGACGCCCGGGTCGCTGGCCCTCGTACGGTCCTCGTTCCACCCCGACGACCAGTCGCGGGCCGTGGGCGCCTG
This sequence comes from Streptomyces sp. NPDC045026, assembly GCF_056432625.1. Taxonomy (NCBI): domain Bacteria; kingdom Bacillati; phylum Actinomycetota; class Actinomycetes; order Kitasatosporales; family Streptomycetaceae; genus Streptomyces; species Streptomyces sp. NPDC045026. The sequence goes on along the minus strand of NZ_JBWKIS010000001.1, from coordinate 230,733 downwards.
GTCGGGGCTCACCGGTGTGGCGGGCGCGCTCGGACCGTTCCTCGGCGGGTATCTGATCGACGGCCCCGGCTGGCGGTGGATCTTCCTGATCAATGTGCCGCTGGCCGTGATCGTGCTGTTGATCGCGGTGCGGCACGTGCCGGAGAGCCGTGAGACCGACGTCGCCGGGAGCCGCTTCGACGTGGCGGGGGCCTCGCTCGCCGCCCTGTGCCTGGTGGGCATCAGTTACGCGCTCATCGGGTCGTCCGGCGGCGCGTCCGCCGTGTCGACGGCGCTGCCCGCCGTGCTCGGTGTCGCCGCCGGCATCGCATTCGTTGTCGTGGAGCACCGGCGCGCGGAGCCGATGCTGCCGCCCTCACTGTTCCGTTCCCGGCTGTTCAGCGCGGCCAACGCGATGACGCTGTGCCTGTACGCGGCAATCGGCGGCATCCTTTTCCTGCTGCCCGTACAGCTCCAGATCGCGCTCGGCTACAGCGCGCTGGAGGCGGGTATCGCGACTCTGCCGATCACCGTGCTGATGCTGCTCCTCTCCGCGCGCGCGGGCGATCTCGCGCGCCGTGTCGGGCCGACGCCGCCCCTGGTCGCCGGGCCGCTGATCTCGGCGGTGGGCCTGCTCCTGATGCTGCGGATCGAGCCCGGTTCGTCGTACGTGGCCGATGTGCTGCCCGCGGTGGCCGTCCTCGGCCTGGGTATGAGTGTGTTCGTCGCGCCGCTGACGGCGACGGTCCTGGCGTCGGTCGAGCCGGCCCACGCCGGGCTCGCGAGCGGCGTCAACAACACGGCGGCCCGCGTCGCGCAGCTCCTCGTGGTGGCGGCGCTGCCGCTGGCGGTCGGGCTGTCCGGGGACGCGTACACGCAGCCGGACTCCGTCAACACGTCGTTCCACCGGGCGGCCATGGGGTGCGCCCTGCTGTTCGCGCTGGGGTCGGCGACGGCCGTCGTGTTCATCCGTCCGGCGGCGGTCCGGCCGCGGCTGGAGGAGGCGCCCAAGCCTCAGTGCCGCTCGCATCTGGGTGTGGCGGCACCGGCGTTGGAGCCCGGTCCGCATGAGCAGGACCAGGGGAAGGTCCCGTAGCTCCCGGCCGCGCGGCAGGGCTTGCGGCCCGGCTCCGGCTCAGCTCCCGAACGGGACCTGGGGTGCCGTCGGCGCTGCCGGTTCCTTGTGCGGATGTGCCCACAGGCCACGGGCCTGCAGCCGCGGCAGGACGCCCTCTCCGAACCAGTACGCCTCCTCCAGATGCGGGTATCCGGAGAGCACGAACTCGTCGATGCCGAGGCGGTGGTACTCCTCGACGCGGTCGGCGACCTCATCATGGCTGCCGACCAGCGCGGTGCCTGCGCCGCCGCGCACGAGGCCGATGCCGGCCCACACGTTGGGGTGGATCTCCAGCCTGTCGGAGCTTCCGCCGTGCAGGGCGAGCATGCGCCGCTGGCCCTCGGACTCGCTGCGCGCCAGCCCCTCCTGAACGGACCTGACGGTGGCCGGGTCGAAGCCCTGAAGGAGGCGGTCGGCCTCCGCCCAGGCCTGCTCCGAGGTGTCGCGCGTGATGACGTGCAGCCGGATCCCGAACCGGACGGTGCGGCCTTCCTTCTCGGCGAGCCCGCGGATCCAGGCGATCTTCTCGGCGACCTGGGCGGGCGGCTCGCCCCACGTGAGGTAGACGTCGCTGTGCCGCGCCGCGATCTCCCCCGCGACGGGCGAGGAGCCGCCGAAGTAGACCTCGGGGACCGGGTCGGGCAGCCGGGCAAGCCGGGCGTCCTGCACCTGGAGGTGTTCGCCCGACAGGTCGACGGTGTCGCCGGCCCACAACCCCCTGACGATCTCCAGGAATTCACCGGTGCGCGCGTACCGGGCGTCCTTGTCGAGGAAGTCGCCGTAGGCCCGCTGCTCGCGGCTCTCGCCGCCCGTCACGACGTTCAGGAGAAGCCTGCCGCCGGTCTGGCGCTGGTACGTGGACGCCATCTGTGCGGCGAGCGTGGGCGAGACGAAGCCGGGCCGGAACGCGACGAGGAACTTCAGACGCTCGGTCTGCTGGCTGAGCATGGCGGTGGTCAGCCACGCGTCCTCGCACCAGGCGCCGGTGGGGGTCAGCGCGCCGACGAAGCCGAGGTCCTCGGCAGCGCGGGCGATCTGCGTGAGATAGCCGATGGACGGGGGCCGGTCGCCGCCCGCCGCGGTCACGGGTGTGCCATGGCCACCGCCGACGACGTGGCGGCTGTCGCCGTTGGTCGGCAGGAACCAGTGGAAGGTGAGGGACACGGGCGGACTCCGATCGCGCAGGGGTGGGACTGGTGACAACAGGCCGTGACAGGCCGGGGGTTGGCCGGTCAGCTCGCCGCGGCGAGCAGGGGCCGCGCGGTGTGCGTGAGTGCGCCGGAGAACTGGTCGACGACTCGGCCGAGCGCTTCTGCCGACCCCGGCGCGACACTGACCGCGCCGTCCGGGGCGACGGTGATGTCCTTGTCGAGGGTGAACCACCCCTGGACGATGTGGTCGGCGCCCATGGAGTTGAGGACGGGCCGCAGCGCGTAGTCGAGGGCGAGGACATGGGCGGTGGTGCCGCCGGTGGCGAGCGGCAGCACGGTCTTGCCGGCGAGTCCGTACTGCGGCAGCAGGTCGAGCAGCGCCTTGAGGAGTCCGGAGTACGCGGCTTTGTAGACGGGCGTCGCGACGACGACGCCGTCGGCGCGGGCGAGCAGCTCGGTCGCCTCGACGATGGCCGGGTGGGCGAAGTCCGCTCCGAGGAGCGCCTCGGCGGGCAGGGTGCGGACGTCGAGGGCCAGGACCTCGTGGCCCTGCGCTTCGAGCCGCGTGTCGAGATGGCGCAGGAGTCGTGCCGTGCGGGAGGTGGCGGAGGGACTGCCGGAAATGGAGAGGACGGTGGCCATGACGGGACCCTTCGGGCTGGAATTCGGCACGCGGAATACAGGCACTGCGAAAGGCGCGAACGCAGGAAACGCAGGAGTGCCGAAATTCAGGAATTCGCGCATGCCGAATACGCGGTGCGGTTCAGTGCGATGTGGTGAAGCCGTGCGGAAGTCGATCGGCACGGTGGAGGTTCGACGGCGGCGGTCGTCGCGGAGGCGGCCTGGCCGCCGGGGCGCGGGTGGCTCGTCAGAGGGCGCGGCAACAGAAGGAGCTGGAGACGCGCGCGAGGTCGACATGGCGTCGCCGCGTGAGGTCCAGTCTCGTGTTCATGCCACCGATCCAACCAGGGGCGAGTCGGGCCAGTCAAGAATTCTCCGCGCCGGTCTCGCATCGCGGAACAGACTTCCCCAGGGGCAGAGATAGACCGTGAAGGGTGAGTTCTCTGAAGGAATCCCTCGAGGAGTGCGGGATATAGGCGAGCATCCGTATCCTCGTGCGGCGCACCGCGACCCGGTGCACGATGGCTGCATGCTGTTCTCCCGGCTCGCACAGGTGTCCCAGGAGGTCGCGGCCACCAAGGCGCGGTCGCGAAAGACCGCGCTGCTCGCCGAGCTCTTCCGGGCGGCGGAGCCTGACGACGTACCGATCGTGATTCCTTACCTGGCGGGACGCCTCCCCCAGGGGCGGCTCGGCGTCGGGTGGCGGGTGCTGCGCGATCCCGTCGCGCCGGCCACGCAGCCCCGGCTGACGGTGCAGGATGTCGACGCCGCGCTGACCGCGCTGGGCGATGTCGCCGGCGCGGGGTCGCAGGCCGAACGGACCCGCCTCGTCAGGGAGTTGATGGGTGCCGCGACCGAGGACGAACAGCGGTTCCTGTTCGGGCTGCTCACCGGTGAGGTGCGGCAGGGGGCGCTCGACGCGGTGGCCCTGGAGGGGCTGGCGCAGGCGACCGGCGCGCCGCCGGAGGAGGTGCGGCGCGCGGTGATGCTGAGCGGTTCGCTCCAGGTGGTGGCGCAGGCGCTGCTGGCCGGGGGCCCGGACGCGCTGAGCCGGTTCCAATTGACCGTCGGGCGCCCGGTGTTCCCGATGCTGGCGCACAGCGCGTCCTCGGTCGGGGAGGCCGTCGACAAGCTCGGGGCGTGCGCGGTGGAGGAGAAGCTGGACGGCATTCGCGTACAGGTGCACCGCGACGGCGACGTCGTGCGCGTCTGCACGCGCACGCTCGACGACATCACCGACCGGCTGCCCGAGGTCACCGCCGCGGCTGCCAGGCTCGACGGGGACCGATTCATCCTCGACGGGGAGGTCATCGCGCTGGACGGGGACGGCCGGCCGCGCCCGTTCCAGGAGATCGCGAGCCGTGTGGGTTCGCGGGTCGACGTGGCGACGGCCGCGGGTTCCGTTCCCGTGGTGCCGGTGTTCTTCGACGTCTTGTACGCGGGCGGGGACGAGCTGCTCGATCTGCCGTTCGCCGAGCGCCACGCGCGCCTCGTGCGGTTGGTGCCTCAGACGATGCGGGTGCGCCGTGTCGTCGTACCGGACGGGGAGGACGCAGCGGCCCGCGAGGCCGCCGACGCGTTCTTCGCCGACACCCTGCGCCGCGGTCACGAGGGCGTCGTCGTCAAAGCGCTCGACGCTCCGTACAGCGCGGGGCGGCGCGGCGCGTCCTGGCTGAAGGTGAAGCCCGTACACACCCTGGACCTGGTGGTGCTCGCGGCCGAGTGGGGGCACGGCCGGCGCACGGGCAAACTGTCGAACCTCCACCTCGGCGCCCGCAGGCCGGACGGCTCCTTCGCGATGCTGGGCAAGACGTTCAAGGGGCTCACCGACGCGCTGCTCGCCTGGCAGACGGAGCGACTGCGGGAGCTGGCCCTGAGCGACGACGGCCATGTCGTCACCGTGCGTCCCGAGTTGGTCGTGGAGATCGCCTACGACGGCCTTCAGAAGTCCACCCGCTACCCGGCCGGCGTCACACTGCGCTTCGCGCGCGTGGTGCGGTACCGCGAGGACAAGACGGCGGCGGAGGCGGACACGGTCGAAACAGTGCTCTCCACGCGGCCGGCGCCGTGATCAAGACCGATTCTTTGCCAAATGTTGGGGCCGATAGGGTGACACCCGGCGCCCGGAAGATGCAGGCGCCATGCATCACCCAGGACACGCACGGACAAGGGGAGAGCTGTGCCCGCTTCACGTCTGAGCCGCACACCACTGCCGGGGATCGGCTTCCGGTACGACCTGACCACCCGCGACCAACGCCAGGTGTCGGTGGTCGCGCACCGGGACGGCGGGCGCACCCTGAGCGCCTACCGGACCGACGACCCGGACGCCTGCGACCTGTCGCTGAAGCTGACGTCCGGTGAGGCGGCCGCGCTGATCGACGCGCTGATGCCGTCCCACCACAGCCCGAACCTGCTGCACACCACCGATCTCGGCCTGGTCGCGGAGCGCATCGAGATCGGCACGACCTCGCACTGGAACGGGCGCCTGCTCGGCGAGACGCAGCTGCGCACCGAGACCGGCGCCTCGATCGTGGCCGTGCTGCGGCGCGCCGAGGCGATCCCGTCGCCCACCCCCGACTTCCGGCTCGCCGGCGGGGACACCGTGATCGTCATCGGCACCCGCGAGGGCGTGGAAGCGGCGGCGACGATACTCGGAAGGGAGTGATCGGATGCATTCCGCGGTGTTCCTCATCGAGTTCGGGGCGATCATCCTCGCGCTCGGCCTCCTGGGCAGATTCGCCGGGCGGTTCCGGTTCTCACCCATCCCCCTCTACCTCCTCGCGGGGCTCGCGTTCGGCGAAGGCGGGCTGCTCCCGCTGGGTGCGAGCGAGGAGTTCGTGGCGATCGGCGCCGAGATCGGCGTCATCCTGCTCCTGCTGATGCTGGGCCTGGAGTACACGGCCAGCGATCTCGTCAGCAACCTCAAGACGCAGTACCCGGCGGGCCTCGTCGACTGCGCGTTCAACGCGCTGCCCGGCGCCGCGGCCGCGCTGCTCATGGGCTGGGGCCCGGTGGCGGCCGTCGTCCTCGCCGGTGTCACCTGGATCTCGTCGTCGGGCGTGATCGCCAAGGTGCTCGGCGACCTCGGCCGGGTCGGCAACCGGGAGACCCCGGTGATCCTCAGCATCCTGGTCCTCGAGGACCTGGCGATGGCGGTCTATCTGCCGATCATCACGGCACTGCTCGCCGGTGTCGGCTGGGCGGCGGGCGGTGTCACCCTGGCCATCGCGCTCGGGGCGGCGGGCCTCGTCCTGTTCCTCGCCGTGCGCTACGGCCGGCTCATCTCCCGGTTCGTCTCCAGCGACGACCCGGAGAAGCTGCTCCTCGTGGTGCTCGGCCTGACGATCCTGGTCGCCGGGATCGCGCAGCAGCTCCAGGTGTCGGCGGCGGTCGGCGCGTTCCTCGTCGGCATCGCCCTGTCCGGTGAGGTCGCCGAGGGCGCCCACTCGCTGCTGCTGCCGCTGCGCGACCTGTTCGCCGCCGTGTTCTTCGTCTTCTTCGGCCTACACACCGACCCGGCGAGCATTCCGCCGGTCCTGCTTCCCGCGCTCGCTCTCGCGGTCGTCACGGCCTGCACGAAGATAGCGACGGGCTACTGGGCGGCGCGGCGGGCGAAGATCTCCGTCAAGGGCCGCTGGCGCGCGGGCGGCGCGCTCGTGGCCCGGGGCGAGTTCTCCATCGTCATCGCGGGCCTGGCGGTCACGGCCGGTATCGAACCCCGGCTCGGCCCGCTGGCGACCGCGTACGTCCTGATCCTCGTCATCGTCGGTCCGCTGACGGCGCGCTTCACCGAGCCGGTCGCGCTGCGCGTCTCGCAGTGGCGGCATCGCGGTGACGCGCCGGCCGCGGCGGTCACCACGGGCTCGGGGATCGTGCCCGCACCGCGGGACGCGCGGGATCCGGCCGGCCCCGAGGCAGAGGCGCAGGGCACGTCCGGGCGGGCCTCGAACTCCTCGTCCTGATCCCCGCTCGGCACGTCCGGGCGGGCCCCCGACTCCTCGTCCTGATCCGCTCACCCGCCCGGGCGTCGGCCATCCCGGTCGCCGCCCGGTCGGGGGCGAGGTACCCCGCCCCCTCATCGCAGGGCGCCGATCACCCGTAGCGCGCCGACACTGGTCCCATGGCGTACAAGAGGCAGAGTGCGGGGCTGCTCCTGTTCCGGCGCACGGCCGCCGGTGTCGAGGTGCTGCTCGGACACATGGGCGGCCCGTTCTGGGCGCGGCGCGACGCCGGGGCGTGGACCGTGCCGAAGGGCGAATACGACGATTCCGAAGAGGAGCCGTGGGCGGCGGCGCTCAGGGAGTTCCAGGAGGAACTGGGTCTTGCGCCGCCGGACGGCACGCCGGTGCCGCTCGGCGACACCGTGCAGTCCGGCGGCAAGCACGTCATCGTGTGGGCCGTGGAGGGTGACCTCGATCTGGACGGCTTCGTTCCCGGCACGTTCACGATGGAGTGGCCGAAGGGCTCGGGGCGCCTGGCGGAGTTCCCCGAGCTGGACCGCGCGGCCTGGGTCGGTCTCGACGCGGCGCGCGCCCTCGTGGTGCAGGCGCAGACCGTCTTCCTCGACCGGCTCGCCGAGCACGTCTGACGCCCGCGCCACCGGGTACACGGCCCGTCCGCGTTGCGCGGCACGACGTGGCGCGGGAAGGTCGAGTCACCGCGCAGAGGAGGTCACCCCCATGCCCATCGCGACGGTCAACCCCGCGAACGGCGAGACGCTCAAGACGTACGACGCCCTGACCGACGAGGAGATCGAGCACAGGCTCCTCCTCGCGGCCGGCACCTTCCGCACCTATCGCACCACCACGTTCTTCGAACGGGCCCGGCTGCTCCTGGCCGCCGCGGACCTGCTCGACGCGGACCGCGACGACATCGCGCGCGTCATGACCACCGAGATGGGCAAGCCCGTCGTGGCGGCCCGCGCCGAGGCCGCGAAGTGCGCGAAGGCGATGCGCTGGTACGCGGAGCACGCCCAGGAGCTCCTCGCCGACGAGCATCCCTCGGCCCAGGACGTGGAGGACTCCGGCGCGGTCAGCGCCCATGTGCGCTACCGGCCGCTGGGCGTCGTCCTCGCCGTGATGCCGTGGAACTTCCCGCTGTGGCAGGTCGTACGGTTCGCGGCGCCCGCCCTGATGGCAGGCAACGTAGGACTGCTCAAACACGCGTCGAACGTGCCTCAGACGGCGCTGTATCTCCAGGACCTGTTCCGCAGGGCCGGGTTCCCGGAGGGGTGCTTCCAGACGCTGCTCATCGGCTCCCGCGCGGTCGAGGGCGTGCTCCGCGACGAGCGGGTCGTGGCGGCGACACTGACGGGAAGCGAGCCGGCGGGGCGTTCCGTCGCCTCGATCGCGGGCGACGAGGTCAAGAAGACGGTCCTTGAGCTCGGCGGCAGCGACCCGTTCGTCGTGCTGCCGTCGGCCGACGTGGTGAAGGCGGCGAAGGTCGCGGTGACGGCGCGGGCACAGAACAACGGGCAGTCCTGCATCGCCGCGAAGCGGTTCATCGTGCATACGGACGTCTACGACGAGTTCGCCGAGCTGTTCGTCTCCGGGATGCGGGCCCTGCGGGTCGGCGACCCGATGGACGAGAACACCGACGTCGGGCCGCTCGCCAGCGAGCAGGGCCGCGCCGACCTGGAGGAGCTCGTGGACGACGCCGTGGAGTGCGGCGCGACGGTGCTGTGCGGCGGGCAGCGCCCCGAGGCGTACGCCAAGAGCGGCTGGTACTACGAGCCGACGGTCATCACCGACATCACGCACGAGATGCGCATCCACCGCGAGGAGACCTTCGGGCCGGTCGCCACGCTGTACCGCGTCGTCGACCTGGACGAGGCCGTGGCCCTGGCCAACGACACACCGTTCGGGCTGAGTTCCAACCTGTGGACACACGACGCAGCGGAGATCGACCGCTTCGCCCGCGACATCGAGGCGGGCGGCGTCTACGTGAACGGAATGACAGCCTCACACCCGGCCTTCCCCTTCGGCGGCGTCAAGCGCTCCGGGTACGGCCGAGAGCTCTCCGCCCACGGAATCCGCGAGTTCTGCAATGTCACCACGGTGTGGGTGGGGGCGTGAGCGGATAGGTGCCACGGGGATCGGGGCGAACCACGCGCGCGTGGGTGGCCGATCGGGCTCCACGCGCGCGTGACGACTCAGCCGCGTGCGGCCAGCAGGTGGTCCATCGCCAGCTGGTCGAGGCGCTCGAAGGCCATCCCGCGCGCGGCGGCCGCCTCCACGTCGAAGCCCTCGAAGGCGGCCTCGTCGGCGAGCAGCCCCGACAGGCCGTCGGCGGCCGTGGGCTGCACCAGCTCGTCGAGCCGCGAGGCCCGCAGTGCCTCCTGGACCTCCGGGTCGGCCCGGAACGCGGCGGCACGCTCGCGCAGGATCAGGTAGTTGCGCATGCAGCCCTCGGCCGACGCCCACACCCCGTCGTAGTCCTCGGTGCGCGGCGGCTTGAAGTCGAAGTGACGCGGTCCCTCGTACCCGGCGGTCTCCAGCAGGTCCACCAGCCAGAACGCCGACCGTAGGTCACCCGCGCCGAAGCGGAGGTCCTGGTCGTACTTGATGCCGGTCTGGCCGTTGAGGTCGATGTGGAAGAGCTTGCCCGCCCACAGTGCCTGGGCGATGCCGTGCGGGAAGTTGAGCCCGGCCATCTGCTCGTGGCCGACCTCCGGGTTCACGCCGTACATCTCGGGCCGCTCCAGGCGCTCGATGAACGCGAGGGCGTGGCCGACGGTGGGCAGGAGGATGTCGCCGCGCGGCTCGTTCGGCTTCGGCTCGATCGCGAACTTCAGGTCGTAGCCCTGCTGAACGACGTACTCGCCGAGCAGGTCGAAGGCCTCCTTCATCCGGTCGAGGGCGGCCCGTACGTCCTTGGCGGCGCCCGACTCGGCGCCCTCGCGGCCGCCCCAGGCGACGTACGTCTTCGCGCCGAGCTCGACGGCGAGATCGATGTTGCGGATGGTCTTGCGCAGGGCGTACCGGCGTACGTCGCGGTCGTTCGCGGTGAACGCGCCGTCCTTGAAAACGGGGTGCGTGAAGAGGTTCGTGGTGGCCATCGGGACGATCAGGCCGGTGGCGTCGAGGGCCTGCCGGAAGCGCTTGACGTGTGACTCGCGCTCGGTGTCCGAGGCCCCGAAGGGGATCAGGTCGTCGTCGTGGAACGTCACTCCGTAGGCGCCGAGGTCGGCCAGGCGCCGCACGGACTCGGCCGGGTCGAGGGCGGCGCGGGTGGCGTCGCCGAAGGGGTCGCGCCCCTGCCAGCCGACCGTCCACAGGCCGAAGCTGAACTTGTCGTCGGGGGTGGGTCGGTACGTCATGTCGCGGCTCCTCGTCAGTCACGCCTATTTCGTCATGGCGCTTTACAAATTAGTATGCGGACACGTCGCTGGGAAGAGGCATATCGGGAGAGCATTGCGTGAACGCTCTCTCGCACATGTACCTCGGACAGCCACGGAATCGTCTTGTCGGGAACGGGAGAGCCGGATGTCATCAGCCGATGGACCACTCGTCGTCGGGGTGGACAGCTCCACGCAGTCCACGAAGGTCCTGGTCGTCGACGCCGCCACGGGCGCGGTCGTGGCGAGCGGCCAGGCGCCCCACACGGTCAGCTCGGGGCCGGGCCGCGAGAGCGATCCCGAGCAGTGGTGGACCGCCTTGTGCGAGGCGCTGCGCCAGTGCGGTGACGCGGCTCGCCGGGCCTCCGCGGTGTCGGTCGGCGGCCAGCAGCACGGCCTGGTCACGCTGGACGCCGCGGGCCGGCCGGTACGTCCCGCGCTGCTCTGGAACGACGTGCGCTCCGCGCCCCAGGCCCGCCGTCTCGTCGACGAGACGGGCGGCCCCAAGGCCTGGGCCGAGCGGGTGGGCAGCGTGCCGGGAGCCTCGTTCACCGTCACCAAGTGGGCATGGCTGGCCGAGCACGAGCCGGACGCCGTACGCGCCACGGCCGCGGTGCGGCTGCCGCACGACTACCTCACACAGCGGCTGACCGGCGACGGCACGACGGACCGGGGCGACGCCTCGGGCACCGGCTGGTGGGCATCGGCCACGGAGTCGTACGACGACGACATCCTCGCGCGCGTGGGCCTCGATCCGGCGCTGCTCCCCCGGGTCGTGCGCCCCGGAGAGGTGGCCGGTACGGTCCACGGCTCGGGTGAACTCCCCTTCTCCAAGGGAACGTTGGTGGCCGCGGGCACGGGCGACAACGCGGCGGCCGCGCTCGGCCTCGGGCTCCGGCCCGGCACGCCGGTCCTCAGCCTCGGCACGTCCGGCACGGTGTACGCGGTGTCGCGGCGCCGCCCCACGGACCCGACCGGCACCGTCGCCGGCTTCGCCGACGCACGCGGCGACTGGCTGCCGCTCGCGTGCACCCTGAACTGCACGCTGGCCGTCGACCGGGTCGCCGCGCTGCTCGGCCTGGACCGCGAGGCCGTGGAACCCGGCGGCGACATCACGCTGCTGCCCTATCTAGACGGCGAGCGCACACCCGATCTGCCGAACGCCTCAGGCCTGTTGCACGGACTGCGGCACGACACCACGGGAGGCCAGCTCCTGCAGGCCGCATACGACGGTGCGGTCCACGCGCTCCTGGGCGCGCTCGACCTCGTCCTCGACGCCGACGCCGACCTGTCGGTGCCGCTGGTGCTCATCGGGGGCGGCGCCCGGGGAACGGCCTGGCAGCAGACCGTACGACGGCTCTCGGGCCGCGCCGTGCAGGTGCCCGAGGCGCGCGAGCTGGTCGCGCTCGGCGCCGCGGCACAGGCCGCAGCGCTGCTGACCGGGGAGGATCCGGCGGCGGTGGCGCGGCGCTGGGGCACGGCGCAGGGCCCGGTTCTCGATCCCGTGGAACAGGACGCGGCGGCTCTGGCGCGGATCTCCGGGGTACTCTCCGACGCGGCCCCGCTCCTGGACAGGGGCCCGCGCTGACCACCCGGCCGGCCGAGGATCCAGGAAGGCCGGCGGCCCCGTGCGCCGGCCCGACCCCATGGGAGCGTCCGGAGGCATGACCGCACCACTGCACGAGACCCGGCCCGGTACGCCCGACACCCAGCAGGGCATGCGCCGGCGCAACCTCTCGCGGGTCATGCACGCCGTCGCCACCGACGGCCCGCTGTCGCGGGCGACGGTCGCGCAGCGCATCGGGCTGACCAGGGCCGCGGTCTCGACGCTCGTCGACGAGCTGATCCGGTCGGGTCTGATCGAGGAGCTCGGCCCGCAGCGGCCCGGCCGGGTCGGGCGGCCCGGATCGGCGCTCGTGGTCAGCCGTCGCGGTCCGGCCGGAATCGGAGCCGAGGTCGGTGTCGACCATCTCGCGGCGTGCGCGGTCGACCTGAGCGGCGAGGTACGCGCGCGTGCCGTGCGCCGCGTCGCCAACCGCGGGCGCGCGCCGGGGCCCGTCCTGAAGGAACTGTCCGTGCTGGTCCGGGAGGTGACGGATCGTGCCGAGCGGGAGGGGCTGCGCCCGGCGGGCCTCGCGGTCGCCGTGCCCGGTCTGGTCGCGCGCGGCACTCACACGGTGGTCCGGGCGCCCAATCTGGACTGGCACGACACGGAGGTGTCCGCGCTGCTGCCGACGCCGGCCGGGCCGCGGACGGTTCTGCCGCTGAGCGTCGACAACGAGGCGAACTTCGGGGCCCTCGCCGAGTTCTGGCTCGGCGAGGACACCCCCGCCGACTTCCTGCACGTCTCGGCCGAGATCGGCATCGGCGCGGCGCTTGTCGTCGACGGCAAACTGCTGCGCGGAACCCGTGGATTCGCCGGCGAGTTGGGCCACGTTCCGGTTCGCCCGGAGGGCCCGGCGTGTCCCTGCGGAGGGCGCGGCTGCCTGGAGCAGTACGCGGGCGAGGAGGCCGTGCTGCGCGCGGCGGGCCTGGGTCCCGGCGAGGACCGGGTGGGCCTGCTCGCCGAGCGCGCCGCGGCAGGGGACACGGATGCGCGGCGGGCCCTGCGCGGAGCCGGGACCGCACTGGGCATCGCACTGACCGGAGCGGTGAACCTCCTCGATCCTCGGGCCGTCGTGCTCGGCGGGGCGCTCTCGCGGCTGGCGCCGTGGCTACTGCCCACACTGGAGCGGGAGTTGACCCGCCGGATGGCGACCCCGGCCGACGGGGTGACGGTGTCGCGCCTGGGGTCGGACGGCCCCTTGCTGGGTGCGGCGCACTCGGTGGTGCGGGCGGTGCTCGACGATCCGGTGGCGGCCGCCGCGTAGGACGCCGGTGGCCGTGGGAACCCCGGCTCGGGCGCGGGAAGCGCCAGAGGTTCGGACCTCTGACGTGCGGTTGTTCACAACCGGCGAGTTATCCACAGGCGCGCCGCGCCCTCTTCCGCCCCAACCGCCAAGGCCCTTAACGTAATTCACGCGGGACGCCACCGCCTCGGCGCGGTGGCGCACTCACGTGGATCGGGGGATTCAGGTGTCGGGGGTGAGCGATCACAGCGGTCCGGGGCTGCGGCGCGGGGCGATCGGGCTGCGTGAGGTCCTGTTCCAGAGCATTACGGCCATGGCGCCGGCGGCCGCGGTCGCCGCGTCGATCCCGGCGGGTACGGCGTTCGCGGGCGGCAGTCTGCCGCTGTCCGTGCTGATCGCGCTGGTGGCCTGCCTGTTCACGGCGTCGTGCGTGGCGGAGCTGGCCCGCGAACTGCCCGCGGCCGGCTCCGTATCGACGTACGCCGCGCGCGGCCTCCATCCGAGCGTGGGTTTCCTCGTCGGCTGGGGCTATGTGTTCGTGGAGGCCCTTGTGCCTCCTCTGCTCCTTCTGCAACTGGGCTTCACCACCGCCGGGACGCTGCACCAGGAGTGGTCGTCGTACCCCGCGGACCTGTGGTGGCCGTGGTCGCTCGCCGGAGCCGTGATCATCGCCGTGGCGGGCTACTTCGGAGTGCGCGCGTCGGCCCGCTTCGGGACGGTGCTCGGCGCCTTCGAAGTCGTCGTCTTCCTCGCCTTCGCCATCCTGCTGATCTCGAAGGCGGGCAGCGACAACACCCTTTCGGTGTTCGGCACTTCGCACACGGCACCGGGGCACGAGGGCTGGAACGGCGTCTTTGCGGGTTCCGTGTACACGGTGCTGGCGTTCGCCGGGTTCGAGGCGGCGGCACCCCTCGCCGAGGAGACCCGCGACCCGCGGCGCACCATGCACCGGGCGGTCCTCGGGGCGGCCCTGGCGATCGGGCTCTTCTACGTGCTGACGACGTACGCGATGTCGGTGTACTTCGGGCCCGGCAAGTTCGCCACGTTCGGGGCGGAGGGCGCCGCCTCGTGGGAGGGCGTGGCCCGTGCCTCGTTCGGCCTGTTCTGGGTCCTGGTGTTCCTGGCGGTGGTGAACTCGACGATCGCGAACGCCAACGCGTGCGCCACCGTCTCCACGCGCACGGCCTTCGCTCTCGGCCGCATCGGCGTCTTCCCGAGCGGCTTCGCGCGGCTGCACCCGGTGCGCCGCTCCCCCGTCACCGGCGTCGCCGTCCAGTTCGTCGTCGCGGTCGCGGCGATGCTCGGACTCGGTTTCGCCTACGACCCGGTGACGGCGTTCCTGCTCCTGGCGACGGTCATCGTCACGGTCATCATCGGCGTGTACATCGTGGCGAACCTCGCCTGCGCCGGGTACTTCCTGCGCCGCGGCCGCCCCGAGCTGCGCCCTGTGCGCCACCTCGTCCTCCCGTTCCTCGGGATCGTCGCGTTCATACCCGCACTGCTGACGGCCGCGGGCCTGCCGGTCTTCGACTTCGTGTCGAAGCTGACCGCACCGGTGTCCTACGCGGGCCCGGTCGTCGCCGTGTGGATGCTCGCGGGGGTCGTGGTGCTCGCGGTGCTCCTGCGGCGCCATCCGGAGCGTATGGCGGAGACCGGACGCGTCCATCTCGACGACGACGCAACGGATCTCGAAGCGGACCCGGGATCAGACCCAGACCCCGGTTCGGACCCTGAGCCCGGTTCGGACCCTGACGCGCCCACCTCGCAGAGCGGAGCAGCACAGCGATGAACGACCCCCGGATCCTGACCGTGCGGCCCGAACCGGGCGAGTACGCCTACACGTTCGGCGGCGCGCCGCCCGTAGCCAGAATCGCCCCGGGCACCGTCCTCGACCTGTACACGGAGGACTGTTTCGGCGGGCGGGTACGGTCCGAGAAGGACCTGGTGTCGCAGGTGTGCGAGTTCCCGTTCCTCAACCCGCAGACCGGGCCCTTCCACATCGAGGGCGCCGAGCCGGGTGACACGGTCGCGGTGCACTTCGTGTCCGTCGAGCCTGCCCGCGACTGGGCGGCGTCCACGACGGTCCCGCTCTTCGGCGCGCTCACGTCCACCCACACCACGGCCACGCTCCAGCCACCACTGCCCGAGGTCGTGTGGATGTGGCACCTGGACCGGGAGCGGCGCACCGCCCGGTTCACGGCGCACGACAGCGACCTCCAGGTCGAGCTGCCGATGGACCCCATGCACGGAACGGTCGGCGTGGCGCCGGCGAACCTCGAGGTCCGCTCGGCCCTCGTCCCGGACGCGCACGGCGGCAACATGGACTCACCGGAGATGCGCGCGGGCGTCACCTGCTATCTCGGGGTGAATGTCGAGGGCGCACTGCTCAGCCTCGGCGACGGGCACGCGCGGCAGGGCGAGGGCGAGACGTGCGGAGTCGCCGTCGAGTGCGCCATGCGGACCGTCGTGATCGTCGAGCTCCTCAAGGGCGTCGCCACTGCGTGGCCGCGCATCGAGTCCGACACGCACATCATCTCGACAGGGTCGGCGCGGCCCCTGGAGGACGCGTTCCGGATATCCCAACTCGACCTGGTGCGCTGGCTGGAGCGCGACTACGGCTTCAGTGAGCTCGACGCGTACCAGTTCGCCTCGCAGACCGTCGAGTCGCCGCTCGCCAACGTCTGCGACACGAACTACACCTGCGTGGCGAAGCTCCGCAAGGAGTGGCTGCCGGTACGGGAGACGCATCGCGGGCTGCACGCGCACTTGAGGGAGGTCGCCGCGACGCTCCCCCGCCCGAACCACCGCACCTTCTGACGCCCCCCACCCGTTCTCTGTTCGCAGACAAAGCCCTGCCCCACCGCCCCCACCAGAGAGGCAGACCAGTCATGGACCGAAGGCCACTTCCGAGCCGGCGCCGGTTACTCCAGGCCGGCGCCCTCGCCGCCGTGCCCGCAACGCTGCTCCCCGCCGCCCGCGCCTCCGCCCGGGCCGAGGCCGTCGACTATCCGGGCGCCGAGTCCGTCCCGGCCAGTACCTCCAACTACACGGCGTCCAGCCGCCCCACCAGCTATCCCCTGAACTACGTGATCATCCACGTCACCCAGGAGACGTACGCCGACGCCCTGGCCATCTTCCAGAACCCGTCCAAGCAGGTCTCCGCGCACTACGTGGTCCGCTCGTCCGACGGCCACGTCGCGCAGTGCGTCCGCGAGCGCAACATCGCCTGGCACGCCGGGAATTGGGACTACAACACCCGCAGTATCGGCATCGAGCACGAGGGCTGGGTCGACCAGCCGGAGTTCTTCACCGACGCCCTCTACCAGTCGTCCGCCAATCTCACCGCCGCGATCTGCGCCAAGTACAGCATCCCTAGAGACCGCCAGCACATCCTCGGACACTACGAGGTCCCCGGCACGGATCACACCGACCCGGGCCCGTACTGGGACTGGTCCCGCTACATCAGAATGGTCAACTTCGCCTGAGAAGCCGGGAGGAGAAGGCAAGCAGGAGAAGGGAGGCGCCACCAGGAGCGCAGCAGAGCCGGTCTCTCCCAAGGCGCGCACGCACTGTGACGCATCCGTGCGGATCCGTGTCGGGACGCTTGTCCGTATGCGTCCCCGGCGCGACGATGTCCTCACAGCGATGCACCGCCGCATCGCTCGCCGGGGAGGCCGACTTGACCGATCCATGGGTGGCTCTGGAGCCGGGCACCGACCCGTCCGAGCGGGTACGGGTCCTGCGCCGCGCGCACGAGACGTTCACCGCCGCGGGGACCGTGGCCCGGCCGGTGCGCTCCGTGGTGGCCGACTCCTGGCGGCGCTCCGCCGGGGCGCACGTCAGCCCGGACGCGTCGGCTTGCGTGGAGCTGAGCGACGGCGACCTCGGGGCGTTCCGCGCCGAGCATCCGCTGGCGCGGGTCATGCCGCTGTTCCGTGAACTCATGGGCACGTTCGCCCGGGACGGCGAGCATCTGCTCGCCGTCTGCGACGCGCACGGCAGGCTGCTGTGGGTCGAGGGCGACAGGACGACGCGGCAGCGCGCGGGGAAGATGAACTTCGTGCCGGGCGCGCGCTGGTCGGAGACGGCGATGGGGACGAACGCGCCGGGCACGGCGGTTGCGGTCGACCGGCCCGTCCAGGTGTTCGCCGCCGAGCACTTCATCCGGCGCGTCCAACCGTGGACCTGCGCGGCGGCCCCCGTGCACGATCCGCGTTCGGGGCGACTGCTCGGCGCCGTCGACATCACGGGCGGGGACGGGCTCGCCCATCCGCACAGCCTGGCGTTCGTGCAGGCGGTGGCGCGTGCGGCGGAGTCCCAGCTGGCGCTGCTCACGCCACCGTCTTCGGACGAGGCCGGCCTCCGGCTCAGCGCGCTCGGCCGCGACGAGGCGCTCCTCATCACGGGCGCCGGACGCAAGATCCGCCTCAGCCGCCGGCACAGCGAGATCCTCGTCCTGCTGGCCCGCCACCCGGAGGGCCTGACCGGCGACGAACTGCTCTGCGCGCTCTACGAGGACGAGTCGGTGACACCCGTGACCCTGCGGGCCGAACTGGCGCGCCTGCGCCGGACACTCGGCCCCGACATCCTCCGCTCCCGCCCCTACCGCCTGGCCTCCCCCGTCGACTCGGACTTCGGGACGGTCGAGCGGCGCCTGGGGACGGGCGCGGTGACGGCGGCGGCCGCCGTGTTCGGCGGACCACTGCTGCCCGGATCGCAGGCCCCGGCCGTCGTGCGCATACGGCGCAGGCTCACCGACGAGATGCGTGCCGCGCTCATCGCGCGGGGCGACCCCGATCTGCTGGCGGACTGGGCGCACGCTCCGTGGGGCGAGGAGGACCTCGACGTGTGGCTGGCGCTGGCCTCGGTGCGCCCCGCGCCGCCCGTGCTGGCCCGCCTCAGGGAACTCGACGCGGAGCAGGCCGCGCCCGGGACCCCGGCGACGTACGCAACGTATCTGCAACGTCCGCGCGCCTAGCCTCCGTGCGAAAGCTGCCCAACGGCGGGCGGCTCGCACGGGAGGCCAGCCAAGATGACCCTTTACGCAGCGCCCGGTACCAACGGCTCAGTCGTCTCCTACCAGGCCCGCTACGACCACTTCATCGGCGGCGAGTACGTGCCGCCGGCCCTTGGCCAGTATTTCGAGAACCCGAGCCCGGTCAACGGGAAGCCGTTCACCGAGATCGCCCGGGGCACCGAGGCGGACGTGGAGCGCGCCCTCGACGCGGCGCACGCCGCCGCGCCCGCCTGGGGCCGCACCTCACCCACCGCGCGCGCCGACATCCTCCTCAAGATCGCCGACAGGATGGAGGCGAACCTCGAGAAGCTGGCGGTCGCCGAGACCTGGGAGAACGGCAAGCCGGTCCGCGAGACCCTCGCCGCCGACATCCCGCTCGCCATCGACCACTTCCGCTACTTCGCGGGCGCCCTGCGCGCCCAGGAGGGCTCGCTCAGCGAGATCGACGACGACACGATCGCGTACCACTTCCACGAGCCGCTCGGTGTCGTGGCGCAGATCATTCCGTGGAACTTCCCGATCCTGATGGCCACTTGGAAGCTGGCACCGGCCCTCGCGGCGGGCAACGCGGTGGTCCTCAAGCCCGCCGAGCAGACCCCGGCGTCCATCCACTACTGGCTGAGCCTGGTCGCCGACCTGCTGCCGCCGGGCGTCGTGAACGTCGTCAACGGCTTCGGCGTGGAGGCGGGCAAGCCCCTCGCGTCCAGCGCGCGCGTGGCGAAGGTCGCGTTCACCGGCGAGACGACGACGGGCCGGCTGATCATGCAGTACGCGTCCGAGAACATCAAGCCGGTGACCCTCGAACTCGGTGGCAAGTCGCCGAACATCTTCTTCGACGACGTGTGGGCGAAGGACGACGACTTCCGCGACAAGGCCCTGGAGGGCTTCACGATGTTCGCCCTCAACCAGGGCGAGGTCTGCACGTGCCCTTCGCGGGCGCTGATCCAGCAGGGCCACTACAGCGAGTTCCTCGACGCGGCGATCGCGCGCACGGAGGCCATCAAGCCGGGCAACCCGCTCGACACCGACACGATGATCGGCGCCCAGGCGTCCAACGACCAGCTCCAGAAGATCCTCTCCTACCTGGACATCGGCCAGCAGGAGGGCGCGAAAGTCCTGACGGGTGGTCAGCGCATCGAGTACGACGGCGAGTTGGCGGGCGGCTACTACGTCCAGCCCACGATCTTCGAGGGCAACAACCGCATGCGGATCTTCCAGGAGGAGATCTTCGGCCCGGTCGTCTCGGTCGCCTCGTTCGCCGACTACGACGACGCCATCAAGATCGCCAACGACACGCTGTACGGCCTCGGGGCGGGCGTGTGGACCCGGGACATCAACACGGCGTACCGCGCGGGCCGTTCGATCCAGGCGGGCCGCGTCTGGACGAACTGCTACCACGCGTACCCGGCGCATGCGGCGTTCGGCGGATACAAGCAGTCGGGCATCGGCCGCGAGAACCACAAGATGATGCTGGAGCACTACCAGCAGACGAAGAACGTTTTGGTTTCATACAGCCCTAAGAAACTTGGATTCTTCTAGAGCCTCAAGCTGGGTGCCTGGAGGGAGCTTTACCCTTCCAGGCACCCACAGCCCCGCAGCCACTATCCGTGACCATTCAGCAACCTTCCGGACTCATTCGCCGCAAATCTGCGCGCGTCCCGGACCAGCCACGGACCAGCTGGGCCGCTAGGTTGCGTCGCCCTCGGTGAGGCGAGGCATGCGAAGAAGTGCGAGACGACGTCGGGTGACGGGCGTGATCACACGGCAGTGGGCTCTCGGGTGGTCTCGAGGTCGTTGAGCACCGCGAGGACTGGCTTCTCCACATTGTCAGCCCAACGAGCAAGCTCGGAAAGCAGGCTGGAAAGGCTCAGTGCCTGGTCAGGACGGACCCACGATCAATCAGTGGCCGACAGTACGAGAGGCGTCGGCTGGACGCTCGGTCGGTGGTTCGGGGTGTATGCCCAGGTGCGGAGTTGCTCTACGGCCTTGCCGATGCGGAAGACGGTCGGGTCGTCATAGGTGTGGCCGACGATCTGGACGCCGGTCGGAAGGCCCCAACTGGAGTGGCCGCTTGGCACGTTGAGGACGGGGCAGCGGTTGCTGATGTTGAAGGGCAGCGTCATGGCCGCCCACAGCGGCTCGCCGTGGTCCTCGCCGTTCACCACCAGACGCCCCAGGAGATCGTCTCCGGCGGGCAGTCCCGGAACGGCCGTGGTCGGGCAGATCAGGGCGTCGAAGGGGGCAATCGCCTCAGCCAGTTCGCGCTGCAGCCGGGTCTCGACGCGCAGGCCGTCGAGGTAGGTGACCTGCTCACGGGCGACGGCCATGGTATCGGCGAAGGCTGCCGCGTACGGCGACATCCGGTCGCGGTGCTCGGCTTCGATCTCGCGGACGAGGGCGCCGAAGATCGTGGAGAAGTGTGCGGCGGCACTGATGAGGAGGTCGTCCTTGGTCCACGGGAGTTCGATCTCCTCGACGATCGCGCCCGCGTCGGTGAGGGCGCTGGCGACGGCGCGGGTGTTGGCCTCGATCTCCGGGTGGACGTCGTAGGCACCCAGGCGCAGGCACAGGGCGATGCGCATCCCGGCGACCGCGTCGTACTCGGTCGGCAGGACGAGTTTCGGGCGCAGCGACACGTGGTCGCGCGGGTCGGGGCCTGCCAGGACGTTGGCGAAGGTGATGCAGTCGTCGACGGTGCGTGCCATGGGGCCGTCGCCGCGGTAGTGGTCGGCGGACAGCGGTGCGACGCCGGGGATCCGGCCGTACGGGGCCTTGTACCCGACGGTGCCGGTGAAGGCGGCGGGGATGCGGGTCGAGCCGCCGATGTCGGAGGCGGAGGCGAGCAGCGCGGTACCGGCGGCGAGGCAGGCGCCCGCGCCGCCGGACGAGCCGCCGGGGGTGAAGTCGAGGTTCCACGGATTGCGGGTGACGCCCCACAGGCGGCCGTGGGTGAAGGTGGCGATGGAGAACTCGGGGGTGGCGGTGCGGGCGTGGACGATGCCGCCCGCGTCGAGGATCCGGTCGATGACCGGGGCGTTCTCGGTCGCGGTGTTGCCGACGTTGACGAGGGAGCCCTCGGTGAGGGAACGCCCGGCGATGGCGTGCTTCTCCTTGGTGGCGACCGGGATGCCTTCCAGCGGGCGCGGCGTCAGGCCGCCCTTGCCGAGGAAGCGGTCCTCGGCGTGCCGGGCCTGTTGGAGTGCCTCGTCGAAGAGCTGCTCGGTGAAGGCGTTGACGACCGGTTCGGTCTGTTCCGCGCGGGCGATGACCGCGTGCATCAGCTCCACCGGGGAGAGCTGGCCGGCGTCGAAGAGCCGTCGCGCCTCGGTGGCGCTGAGGTAGGCGAGATCGGCACCGGCGTCGTTCGGGTTCATACGGACTTCCTTACGGCTAAAGGGACTTCACGGACGAGGGTGGGTAGGGGCTGTCAGCCGAGCAGTCGTTTGAGCGCGGCGTTGATCCAGGCCGTCGCCTCCCCTGCGGCAGGGCTGAGGTGGTCCATGCCGTAGAAGCCGTGGACGAGGCCGTCGAACCGCCGGTGCGCGACGCCTACGCCGGCGCCCCGCAGCGCTTCGGCGTACGCGTCTCCCTCATCACGCAGCGGGTCGTACTCCGCGGTGGCCACGACGGCCGGAGCGAGCCCGGACAGGTCCTTCGCCCGCAGGGGTGCGACCCGCGGGTCGGCGCCGAACGCGGCGGAGGCAGGATCGGAGGGGCTGACGCCGAGGTACTGCTCGAAGAACCAGTGCAGTTCTGTGGTGGTGAGGAAGTAGCCTTCGCCGTTCTCGGCCCGCGACGGGTAAGCGCCGGACATGTCCGTGCTGGGGTAGACCAGGAGTTGGGCGGCGAGCGACAGTCCGTCGGCGTGGGCCTGCTGTGCGCACACGGCGGAAAGCGTCGCTCCGGCGCTGTCGCCGCCGACGACCAGCCGGGCAGGGTCGCCGCCGAACGCGTCCGCGTGCCGCGCGACCCAGGTCAGGGCGGCGTAAGCGTCCTCGACCGCGGCGGGGAAACGATGCTCGGGCGCGAGCCGGTAGTCGACGCTCACCACGACGGCGTCGAGGTCGCGGCACAGGTTCCGGGCGTGCACGTCGTGTGTGTCGAGGTCGCCGGCCACCCAGCCGCCGCCGTGCAGGTACACCACCGTTGGCACGGGCGTCGTGGCATGCGGCCGGTAGACACGGGCCGGGGCGGAATCCGCCAGCACCGTCGAGGTCACCGTCGCGACCTCGGGCTTTGCGGCCTGGTCGAGGTGGTCGGCGGTCAGCGCCCGCAGCCGGGCTCTGGCCCGTGCAACAGCGTTCTCCCCTGGTTCTGGGGCGCCGAGTTGCTGGAGCCTTCGCAAGAACGCGGCAATGTCCGGGTCCAGAGGCACGTCACTTCTCCTGTCGGTCGCCGGCACACAGCCAGTGGGCGGCCGCCGCGAGCAGCGCCGTCACGCCGGTGTGGATCGTGGGTTCGGGTACGGGGGCGAAGTACGGAGAGTGGTTGGCCGGGACCGTGTCTGGCAGGCCGTCCGTCAGCAAGGTGTCGGGGTCGATGTGCTCGAAGTGGGCCGGGTCGCCGCCCCCGAAGTGCCAGAAGACCGAGGGAACACCGAGCGCCGTGCCGAAGGTGCCGAAGTCCTCGCTGCCGGTGAGGGGTTCGGGAAGGGTGAACACCCGCTCACCGCCCAGGACTTCGGCGATCGCGGTCAGTACGGTGCCGGTGGCCGCGGTGTCGTTGACCGTGACGGAGAAGGCGTTGAGAGCGGTGATTTCGGGCTCCTTGGGCGCGCCGGACGCGGCCGCCTCGGCACGGACGATCCGTTCGACAGCCGCCAGGACCCGCTCCCGTACGACGGGCGTCGTGGAGCGAATGTTGATCCGCAGGTCCGCCGTGTCGGGAATGATGTTCTCCTTGGTGCCCGCGTGCAGCGAACCGACGGTCACCACGGCGGTCTGCGCCGCCCCCACCTCCCGGGAGACGACCGTCTGCAGCCGCATGACGACCGCGGCGGCCATGACGATCGGATCGACGGTCGTCTCAGGCGTGGAGCCGTGTCCGCCGCGGCCGTGAAGGCGGACCCGCAGGCTGTCGGAGGCGGCCATCACCGTGCCCGGGCGGGTGCCGACGAGACCGACGGGGGCCGGGGACACATGCTGGCCGAGGCAGACATCCGCGCGTGGAAAGCGATCCAGGAAGCCGTCCTCGATCATGGCCGGTGCCCCGCCGACCTCCTCCGCCGGCTGGAACACCGCGACGACCGTGCCATGCCATTCCCCACGGGCGGCGGCGAGTTGGGCGGTCACGCCGAGCAGGCAGGTGACGTGCATGTCATGGCCGCAAGCGTGCATGACGGGAACCTTGTTGCCCTCACTGTCGACGCCCATCTCCTGGGAGGCGTACGGCAGTTGCGTCCGCTCCCGCACCGGGAGCCCGTCCATGTCGGCGCGGAGCAGGACCACCGGACCCTCTCCGTTTGCCAGGACCCCGACGACACCGGTGCCGCCGACGCCCTCGGTGACCTCCCAGCCCTGCTCGCGCAGCCGTTCCGCGACGACTCCGGCCGTACGGAACTCCTGGAAGGACAACTCCGGGTGGGCGTGCAGGTCTTCGTAGAGGGCCATCAGGCCGGGCAGCCGCTCCGGGAAGCCGGACAGCAGGCGCGCGATGGGGGCGGCGGTCATGAGTGCTCCTTTGCGGGCGTGGGGAGTTCCGGCGCGCCGGTGACGGTCCGGAAGGTGGCGGCGTCCTGCGGGGTGAGGAGTGTCATCACGGCGGCGATGGCCGCGCCGAGCACCAGGGAGGCGAAGGCCACCTTGAAGGAGAAGGCGTCGGCGAGCACGCCGATGACGGGCGGGGCGACCATCCCGGCCACCTGGCCGCCGAAGACGATCGCGCCACTGCCCACGCCGACGTCCTCGGGCGCGAGGCCGCCCAGCGGCACGGCAAGGATCGGCATGTAGCAGAGGGAGACGGCGGTCGTGGCGAGCGTGCCGAAGACGATGAAACCGATGAGCGACGGCGAGAAGACCATGAACAGCAGCGTGACGGCGGCCACCGTCATGCTGGGCACGATCACCCTGCGGTGGTGGCCGCCGAGACGGTCCGCGAGCCGCCCGCCGACGACGATCGCGCCGGTCGCGGCGAGACCGGGAATCGCCACGAGGGCGCCGGTCGAGGCGAGCGAGACGCCGTACTCCTCGCTGACGTAGGACGGGATCCAGGTGCTGAGACCCCAGACGATCACGCTGTAGCCGAACATCATGGCGCTGAACCGCCAGATCACGCCTTGACGCAGGACGCCGCCCGCGCGCCGCCGGGCGACGCGGGTCTCCGGCTCCGTCGGCGGCAGCGGCGCGGGGAGCCATACCCGTATCGCCACCAGGACGAACACGCCGAGGGCCGCCGTCGAGTAGAACGCCGAGCGCCACCCGAAAGCGGCGATCAGAGGCGCGACGAGGAGCGGGGTGAGGACCCCGGCGAGGG
This sequence comes from Streptomyces sp. NPDC045026, assembly GCF_056432625.1. Taxonomy (NCBI): domain Bacteria; kingdom Bacillati; phylum Actinomycetota; class Actinomycetes; order Kitasatosporales; family Streptomycetaceae; genus Streptomyces; species Streptomyces sp. NPDC045026. The sequence goes on along the minus strand of NZ_JBWKIS010000001.1, from coordinate 206,192 downwards.
CGTTCGAGCTCATGATCACGCCGTTGGCGCCCATGCGCTGGGCCGGTGTGGTCCGCTCGACGAGGACCTTCATCGAGGCGGGCGGGAAGACGCCCTCGGCCGCGCCGAACGCGAACCGCATGAGCAGCAGGACGGCGAACGACCAGGCGAAGCCGGTCAGCGCGGTGAACACCGACCAGGACAGCAGGGCCCAGAGCATGATCCGCTGGGCACCGTACCGGTCGGCGAGCAGGCCGCCGGGGATTTGGCACAGGGCGTAGGCGAGGAAGAACGCCGAGACGATCAGGCCCTGTTCCCCGCGGCCCACGTCGAACTCGTCGCCGATGGAGGGCAGGGCCAGGTTGATGACGAGCCGGTCGGCGTAGTCGACCAGCCAGGCGGTGAACAGCAGCACGATCGTGATCCGGACGGTTCTGCGGACGGGCTGAGGGGGCGGAGCAGACACGCGGCACTCCTTCGACTCCGGGCGGCCGAAGCCGGGGTTGGGCATTGGCCGGAAGTGCCCCTACGATCCGGTCCGTGACAGGAATCCCTGGAGAATTGCAGGAAAACATCTCGGGAGGAGCCACAGTCCCTGATTCCCGCGGGACCGGCGGGGCTGCTCCGTTCTCCGAGTTGGACCTGGCCCTCGTCGACGCGCTCCAGGCCGCTCCCCGGGCACCGTGGTCCCGAATCGGCCGGGCCCTCGGCGTGGACGCGACCACGGCGGCCCGCCGCTGGGAACGGCTGCGCGCGGGCGGTCTGGCCTGGGTCAGCGCGTACGACTCCGCGAAGGCGACGACCGTCGCCTACGTCGAGGTCAGGTGCCGGCCCCGGGCCGTGGAATCCGCCGGCGCCGCCCTGGCCGACATGCCCTGGGTCTTCAGCGTCGACGAGACGGCCGGCGAATTCGATCTCCTCGCGTCGGTCGTCGCCGCCGACCTGCCCTCCCTCGGCCGCTCGGTGCACAGCCTGATCGGCGGCCTGAGAGGCGTACGGTCCACCCGCACACGCCTCGGCATCACCCTGTACAGCGAAGGCGGCGACTGGCGCATGCGGGCCATGGAACCGTCCGGTGACGCGGAACTCTCCGCTCCGCGCACCTCGCACCCGGTCGCGTACAGCGCCCACATGCACCACCGGCCGCCGCCCGAGGACCAGGCCCTCCTGGAAGCCCTCGGCCGTGACGGACGCCTCGGCTACACCGACCTGGGCACCGCGACCGGCATGAGCGAACACACCGCCCGCCGCCGGCTCCAGCGGATGATCCGGGACCGGGACATCACCTTCCGCTGCGACCTCGCCCACCCCCTCGCCGGGCTGTCGACCGTCGTGCTCTACCGCACCGCGGTCCCGCACACCCACCTCGAAGCCACGGGCAACGCGCTGGGCCGACGGGAAGAGGTCCGCCTGGCCGTGTCCGTCAGCGGCTCCGACAACCTCCTCGTCATGGTCTGGCTGCGCGGCCTGCACGCCATCGACCCCTTCGAGGCGCACCTCGCGGATCGCTTCCCGCACCTGAAGGTCAGCGACCGCACCGTTTTCCTCCACTCCCGCAAACGCATGGGCCGCCTCCTCGACACCACCGGCCGCGCCGTCGGGCACGTCCCCTTCTCCTTGCCGCAGGTCTGACCCCGGCACGTGCCACGCCTCGCGCTCTCGCCGGCCTGCCTGGCGAGAGCCGTTCGCGTCAGTGCGCGCCGTACGGCGACGGGAAGCGCCGGTTGCGCGTGTCGCACACGACCCATGATCGCCTTCATGAGCCTCTTCCTCGTCGCGGCTCCGGATGGTTATGTTCGGAGTTCTGGTGAGCTACTCGGCACAGAAACTCGGGTTTTTCCAGAACCTCAAGTCGGTTGCCTGGAGCCCCGTTGCGCTCCAGGCAACCCGACACGGGGAACCACCTTCCGCGATCAACAAGGTGCCTCACGTCACCATCCGGCCTCGAAATGACTCGCTCCCGGACCAGCCGCGGACCGAACCTGTCGGTGAGCGCGCACACCAGCCTGAAAAGGCCGTGCGTTTGGGTTCGGACCAGCGGGCGAGGCGCCCACGACTTCACGGTCGATGTCGCCTACCGACCCACGTGGGAGAACAAGGTAGTGCGCCTCACACCACTCGTGACGACGGACCCGGACGATCAACAACCAAATCCGAGGCCCGTCCTTGGCGACGCCCGATTTCGTGGCGGCGCCGATCCGGGGCCTAGCTCGTACGTGATGCGCCGGACGCGGGCCTTCAGGTCCTTCTCCAGTCCTCGGGCAGCTCCCACGCGAAGTGGACGCACGTCGGCAACCCGACGTCGTCGAGCTCGCAGTCCTCGGGCCACAACGGGAAGTGGAACCCCGGGTCGTGGGTGCGCAGCAGGGCCCAGCGGTTCGACGGCTCCCACGCCAGCGTGTACACCCCGTCACCGGAGCGGACGGCGCCACGCTCGGCCTGCTGCATGCGCAGCGCCAGCAGTTCCTTGTCCGCCCACTCCTCCAGCCGCTGCCGCGCCTCGGCCGCGACCTTCGCCTCCGACGCGGCGTCGTCGTCCTGGGCGTGCTCGGTACCGGGCACGATGACGGTCTGCTCGGCGCCGAGAAGGCAGCCGATACCATCGCGTCGATCAGCTTCACGGGATCGCCCAACTCGCGGCACCCCCAGGCATCTTCGTTGCCCGTGGCTGCCGCACCGAGGTGCCCGGCATGATTCCTGTAGTAGGCCGTGGCCGTCTTGTACGCGGCCGGCCGGCGCAGATCCTCGTCCGGCGCCCACGACTGGGCGAGCCCGGAGAGCGGGCCACCTGGGTGATGCGGATTCGCCTCTCCGTCCAGTAGTTGAGCCACGACCAGGCGTCGATCAGCACGTCGCGGATGCGCACCAGCAGCCTCCGGGGGCGGACGGGCCCCCGCGCCGCAGATCAAGAGCATGGGCTTGAACCGACATCTCTCGCCAAGGTGATTTGAAGGTGTTCAAATATCTGCGCACGGATGACCTCGAAGCTCTTGCATGCGTCGAGGCAGGGACAGTTGGGGGAAGCTGTGGCCTCGGGCGCTGGCTACGTCGTCTTGGCGGCGTACATGTTGTACCTGGCACTCATGACGCCGTTCTGCATTCTGATCGGGGTGAAGGTGTCCGCCAGAATGGGCTGGCTGTTCTCGGCGGGCTTGATCTTCTTGCCCCTAGCCCTGCTGTTCAGCTTCGTGATCGCCGGCGTCACCGCCTAGGGCTCGGCCCAGTCACTACGGCGTGATGCCCTCCGGCGCGCTCACGCAGCCGTCGACGAACGGCTCTTTCCCGTCGTCGCCGAGGTCGTCCTGCCGACGCTCGACGTCCCACCGCTCCTCGCGGTCCTCCCGGCTCGGATGCCGTGCCTCCACGACACCTGCCGCTCTGCGCTGCTTGAGCAGCTCGCTCGGCGGAGAACTCCGCCATCCGCGTGAGCGCACACGGAGCCTTCTGCCCTGGACAGGACGGGTTCCCGGACCGTGGGCAGCCGGGAAACAGCCCGCCCACCCCCAAGGCTTCCTGATCAAGAGTTCACGGACAGGTTCTGGCGTCCCACGCGACCGGAACTTCGGGTGCAGGGAGAGCTCCCCCGTCTGCACGCGTCCTGATCAGCCGCCCCTCCACCGTGCCGATCACCAGGTCCCCGTCCGGACCTGCGCTCAGGCAAGTCGGTGTGTAGAGGTGCCCGCTGAGGGTGAGCGCCCTCCGCCGTACCACCGTGCCTTCCTCTGCTCGCAGCGTGAGCAGCTCGCAGGCCCCGGCTCCGGTCACGGCGTGGACGAGACCGCCGTGCACGTCGACCCCGGTCACCCGCGCGTCGAAACGGTGGACCCAGGCCACAGCACCGTCCGGGTAAGCGCGACGTACGAGGTAGGTGCCGTCGCGCGCCGTGCACGTGTGGACAAGCCCCTGTCCGGCGTCGTCGTCGACGTATGCGGCGGGACCGCCGCGCAGGTGAGGGCCGAGTGCCTCGTGCCAGGCGAGCGGGAACAACTTCTCGACCCCGTTGGGGTCGGCCCGCACGACCCACTTCTCCAACAGTTCCGTCCTTACCTCCCCGCCGCCGACGCCGTAGAGGAAAAGCAGATGGGGCGAACGTCGCACGGTGAAGTCGTAGGAACTGTCGCTCTCCCCCAATGCCAGGGTGGCCAGCTGTCGCCCGGACGGCGTGAGCACGACGCTGTCGTACGGCGGCCAGCGCGGCCCGGGGAACAGCTCCCGTGAGTCCCTGGCCACCCAGGCACCATCCGTGCGCGCAGCGATGGCAACCGGAAAGTCGAGGCGGCTCTCGGCGAGTTGGGCACCGTCGGTGAGGGCGAACCGGCACAGCAGTGTGCGCCGGTCGCTGCTGTCGCCCACCAGGACGGTGATCCACGCGCTCTCCTCGTCCGGGGTGACGTACACCCGACAGCCGTTGCGTTGCCGCTGGCTGTCAGGCACCGGCACCGACCACTGCGGAGTACCGTCCGGCGACCAGCACTCCAGTAGGACCCCGCTCTGCGCCGCAGCAAGAATCCGGCCGTCCCGCAGCACCTCCACGACGGCCACCCCCGGCCGCCGGGCCCAGGCGCGGCCACGCTCGGCGGCGATGCCGGCAAGGTACCGCTGAGGTTGGTCGATGTCCGGTCCTTTGATGCCGCTCCAGTCGACCTCCACCGGCACCTGCGGCGAGGAGACCAGCGCGGCGAGCACGTCGGCGGTAACGTCCTGCCAATCGGGGCGCTCGACGACAGATCGCGTGTACGTCACCCGGCCCAGGTCTTCGTAGTCGACAACCGGCCGAGCGAACGTCACCTCCAGGCGGCACGCATCCCGCCAGCGCAGGGCGCTGACACCTGCCCCGGCGACGGCCACGTCAGTGCGGCGCCGCGTCTCCGGCTCGTACAGGAGCAACCCGCCCCGCAGTTCGAACTCGTCGCCCTCCTCCGTCCCCACGGCGAGCACGGGCAAGGCCGGATGGAAGGCGAGCCCTTCGATGCCCTGCTCCAGCACAATCTGGTCCCACAAAGCGAGATCGCTCGTCCGGTAGACCGCGATCCGGCCACCGTCGCCGCGTCCGCTCGCGTAACAACTGACGGCGATCCAGCGGCCGTCCGCACTCACGTCGGTCGTGAAAGGGTGGCCGATCTCGGGGAACGGGTCGTCGGGTATCAGACGCATCGCAGGAGCGTATCGGCCGACGAACCCTGGTGAGCGGTCCAGTCGCTGCCACTGTCCCCTATGAGCTGGACCTTAGAGGAGATGACCGCCTGCGCCTCCCGCGACATTCTCGTCATCCCGGGCGATGTCCTCGGCCGGGCCTGCCGGGCCGGCCTGCTCCCCATGGAGCCGTCAGCCCATCTGGTCCTCGGCGGACAGGCAATCCAGCCAAGATCCGGACCGGGCGTGGACCAACTAGACTTCCCATCAAGCGATATCGCCCGTTACCGCAGGTCAGGCGCCAAAGAGGCCCTGTACCGCAAGGAGACGAAGAACCTGCTGGTGAGCTACTCGGCGCAGAAGCTCGGCTTCTTCTAGAGGCCCGAGAAGAGGCGCCTGAACTGGGTTCTTACCCGTCAGGCGCCTTTTACTCGACCCACTCAGATCAGGCCCGGTTACGGAACCGCCGACCGTCCGCCGGACCATAACCGCACGCCTTGTGCCGGTCAGTGCGCTCGCGTATGTCCCAGATGCCGCGGTCCACGGGCCCGATCGGGCGGCACCACTGGGTGCGATCCCCAACTTCTGGGCCAGATACCGATTCGTACACCGACCGTCCTGCCGCAGAAGCCGCAGCAACGCCGAATCATGTTCGCCTATATTCCTTCAAACCTCACAACTGCCAAATTATATTCGGTAATAGCGCCCCAGCTCTGACGATATTGCTAGCCTGACCGCAGCAAACCCGCTGATCCGCTGGTGATTCGCTTCCCCTGCCGCGTACTCCGAGCGGAGTCAAGGAGTGGAATTACGTCGAGCGTCGCGGTCGCCATCATCGCTCCCGCAGGTCTTCGTCGGCGTGTCCATCATCACCGGTGTGGCGCCGCTTGGATCGGTCGAGCGCCGAACTGCCATTGAGGCAAGGGCGGTTATCAACCGGACACGGGTCGGCAACTGTGACCGAGGTGCTACTAGTGAGGTCGTCGCAATGATGAATGCAAGAGGGGAAACGACAACCGCGACCGAGCGGCTGGACGATTCCTTTTTCCAGGATCCTCAGGGCTTGTTTGCGCGGCTGCGCTCCTCCGCGCCGGTGACCCCGGTCATCACGTCCGAGGGCGTCCGGGTATGGCTCGTCACCCGGTACGAGGACGTGCGCGCCGCCTTGGCCGACCCACGGGTGGCCAAGGACTGGGTGACACACATGACTCCCGAAGACTTCGACATCAACGTGGACCCCGTTCAGGCATATCTCGACCAGCACATGCTCAACCTCGATCCGCCGGACCACACCCGGCTGCGCCGCCTGGTGGTGAAGGCGTTCACTCCGCGCCGGGTGGCCGCCCTACGGCCGCGGATCTCGGCCGTCACCGACGAGTTGCTGGACGCGATGACTGATGGCCCCACCGAGACGGAACTGATCGAGGCGTTCGCGTTCCCGCTCTCGGTGACCGTGATCTGCGAGCTGATCGGCATCCCGGTCGGCGACCGGGAGTCGTTCCGCACATGGTCGGAGACGCTGCTTTCCTCCCAGGGGACGCGCAAGGAATCTCGCGCGGCCGCCGTCGCCATGTACGAATACTTCACGCGCCTGGTCGCGGAGCGCCGCCGGGAACCGGCGGACGACCTGCTCTCGGCTCTCATCGCGGCCCGCGACTCGGGCGACTCGCTGTCGGAGCACGAGTTGCTCTCGATGATGTTCCTGCTGCTCGTCGCCGGGCACGAGACGATGCTGAACCTGATCACCAACGGAGTGCTGGCGCTGCTGACCCATCCGGCCGAACTGAAACGGCTGCGCGACGATCCCTCGCTGCTGCCTTCAGCAGTAGAGGAACTGCTGCGGTACGCGAACCCGCTGAACCACGCGACCGAGCGGTTCACGCTCGAGCCGGTGACCATCGGCGACGTCACCATCCCCGCCAAAGAATGGGTCATGCTCGCATCGGCGTCGGCGAACTGGGATCCGTCCCGGTTCCCCGACGCCGACCGGCTGGACTTGGGGCGGGACATATCGGGTCACATGGGGTTCGGGCATGGGATCCACTACTGCCTCGGTGCGCCACTGGCGCGGCTGGAGGGCGAGATCGCGTTCGGGTCGCTGCTGTCCCGATTCCCCGAGCTGAAGCTGGCGACCCCCGAGACCTCACTGCGGTGGAGGCCCTCCAGCCTCATCCATGGGCTGGAGGGCCTCCGCATCCGGCTGAGTTAGGCCGGCCCCCGCATCTTGTGCCGCGCTTCTACGGCTGATGCTCCCGATATCCGGCGTATCAGCCGTCGAAGCGCCTTTGTTCCGTGAGCGTTTTCAGCGTTGCCTCTCCAGGGTGAGGACGGCTTTGGTGATGACGGTCATGCGGTTGGGGCTGATGCGGGATCTGCAGAAGATCTACCAGGACTTCAGCCGTGCCATGCCGCGTTCGACCGGTGCCCTCGCCGCGGCCAGGGCCCGGTTGACGGCGCGTTGGGTGGGGGTGAGTGCACCACCCGGTGGCGTTTGAGTCCGGTGGTGACGCAGAGGCCGGCGCCCTGGTCCGAGGAGCCTTCACAACCACCAACAAGCCTCTAGGTCGGCCGCCCGTCTCTCGGTCGGCCTACGGCAGTTCGGGCGGCAAAGACGACAGGCCCGGGGCGCCGCTGGCACTGCCGGGGGCGTACGCCGGTGTCCCTCAAGATCCGAGCACGCGCCTGTTGGTCACCGTGACCGAAAGTGGCGGAGGGTGAGCGTGACGGCCGAGGCTAGGCCGCCAAGTACGACTCCGAGGGGCATGACGGCACCATAGAAGACAGCCGCCCTCGCCTCGTCCTGGACGGGCCACCCAAAACCCCATTCGCAAATCTTGAACTCCATGAGGGGGGGTGATGCCGAGGCTCAAGGAACTTGAGGTGGCAACAGCCAGAGATTGATGCCAGCGCGAACAAGTGTAGTCACTATAGGGGTCGCGCGTCTCGTTCGTCATAGCAACTGCCGCGACCATCTGGGCCAGTACCAGGATGCCGAAGCCCACTGGGGCATCGATGGGATTGACGTCTGCGGCAATAAAAACAAGGGGCATCACCAGGAAGCCAGCAAGCCACCCCAGCCCTATTCCGAAAAATATACCGAAAGATACCGGCCTGAACAACTCGACTTGACTGCGGGGGACCTGCTTCCAACCCCTCCTTTTCTGTCTAATTACCTGCCCTGTGAGAGGCAGGGCGACAGCGATCAACAGCAGCGAAATGGTCGCGGGAGAAGGGGTCAGGAAAAAGGCCAGTAGGTTGAAGAAGAGTTCCGTGCCGCCCAGTAATCCACCCTTATTGGAAACCGGCGCATACAGCGAGAACTGCAGTGCCTTCAGGAGGGTATACAGGCCAAGGGAAACCGGGATGGTCGCTACGCTCAGCACTGCCCAGAACACTGTCTTCGCCGAGCGTCCGGCCTGCGTGGCCATCACCTCGGCCCATGAGGAGGTGACCGTGCTGAGCCAGCGCCGTGCCACCCATGCCGCCAGGCACATGAAAGGAATCCAGAGGAGGAATGAGCCCAAAGCCGAGACGCCGACAAAAAAGACCGCTGTGGCAACGTCGGGTTGCAGCAAACTTGCGCTCAGGGCCAGGCCCATCCCCAGGCAGAGGCCAGCCGTCCTGCTGACTCTCTCCCGTGACAAAGGATCTTCACTGCCGTCGATATTCGCCCATGCCGCCAACCCTAGGGCAAGGGTGACAAGGACCGCCGCCACGGCGATCCCGACTAGGTCGGATATGAATGGTGAACTGCCGACGAATTGGCGCAGTTCGTAGCGCACCATCATGGCCATCAGGCCAACTGCAATCCACTCCCATGCGCTCGTCACTGCCAGCAGTCGGTCATTGAGCAGTACGGCTTGGCGTCGGATCGGTGACGGATGGATGCGTAGTGCCTCCGGGTACCGTCTGCGCCTTTTCGGAAAATACGCGGCAAGCATGGCGTCGATGGATGATGCATTCCCAGCCCATTGCTTGGCTCGTGCGTCCGCGAACAGTTCGCGGCTTCGTAGTACAGAATTACGAAGTAGTGGCACGCTGACAGCAAGGGTAAGCAGCATAGCGGCAGAGACAAGCCCGAGGGCATAGACGGCGGGGCTTGTCGCGCTCCAATTCAGCGGTTGGAGGGCGGCGCTCGGGACCATCACCGCCAGCAGAGGCAAGGTGATTCGCCACGCAACGATGGTGAGAAAACCGATGTCAAGATCCCGATTGCGGATGTGCGCCAGTTCGTGCGTGACCACCGAACGGAAGTCTCCAGGATTGCGATTCGCCAGCAACACAAGGCCTTGGGAGAGCGCGACGTACCGGCGCCCCGGCCGCCCGAAGGCGAGGGCCGAGCAGCGTGCATCCAGCGGATCGAGTAGATAGGTCACGTGAGCGTCGAGGTCTGTACTGTGCTGGCATTCTGTCAGCGCCGTAAGTAATTCTGCTCCGTGTGAGAGAGATACTGAACTTTCCGGGTGGTCCCTATCTGTTGTTGGTGTGCTTCTGGGGGCAACCAGCCCGATTTCCTCGTATCGGCGACGCCGGATACGCCAGGTGGGTAGGCACCAGGTGATGGTGACCACCGCGCTCCAGAACACCAAGAGCCCGATCCAGGGCGGCCACGCCTCGAGACTCTTGGAGCCGTACGGGCTCGCGCACTGTCTTCTGTGAGCTGGCCACTGTCCGGTTACGCGTCGCGTCTCAACCAGGTCGTGCATCCGCCGACTTGTGCAGTCCATGTAGGCCCCGATAGCCGTTCGGTCTACGCGTTCCAGTGCTAGCCCCACGTTATTGGCGATGATCATCACGATCATCGAGGCAGCGGCACAGAGGAGGATGAACCGAAGGCCCGTGCCCGAGGTCATCGCTAGAGTGAAACGTCGCCGTGATTCCACCGGCTGGTCAGTTTTACCCAACGCCACGCTCGTCGGCTCCGCCAGCGGTACGGTCCGCAGCCTCTGGTGCCTGTGTCGTGGCAGCGCGGGTAACGAGTTCGGCGACGATGCCGTCGGCGATCAAGTCCGACTGTTCCTCCGTAAGCCCCAGCCGGCGGGCCCTACGGCCCGCGATCGTCCGGACCGTGGCCAACTCTTCAGGACTTGGCACCCACGCCGCTACTTCTGCCGGGGACGGGCGACCTCGCCGGAATAGCCGGCCTAGCCATCCCCGTACGCGGCCGGTCAGAGTAGTGGCAGCTGCGTCGGCGCAGCGCTGGAGGACGGAGTCGGCCAGCTTGGAGACGACGTACAGCACCGCCAAGCTGAGCATGGTGGTCACACCATCAGTGCCGATGCCGAGCGGCTCGTTCCGTCGTGCAGCCCGGCGCACTTGGCGCCCTGACGCGGCGTGGAACGACCGTGCCACAGAAGAAAATTGCGGTATCTCGTCTTTGGCGATGCGCAGGACCACGCTACGGGCCAACTCATCTGCGCCGGACGTATCCCGCCCGGCTCGCGCCACCCATGTCATCGACTTCTGCCCCGTCCCCCCACACACCGTCGGCCCTCACCGACGGCTGTCGTCACACCTGTCGCGAGGGTAGCGCGGACGCATCCTGCCGGCGCCGTCATCACATGAATAACTGAGCTTTGTCAACGAGGCCACCGATCGGGTGACGCCGGAGAGGCCGAGTTGAGGGCCGCAACGCACAAGGCTCCCGTGCCGTTGGGAGAGGTGTTCGAAGTCTCAATCCGTCGGCACAGGAGCCCAGTTGGTTCCCTATCCTGCCGCACTCGACCTCCCTCATGCCCTCGTCGAGTGGGTCACGATGCTCATCGTCAACCGTGAGGGTGACCGCAGGTGCAAGCTCCCGCCGCACCAGCGGGCACTCGTCGCTCTCGTGTACTTACGCCGCCACGACACCCTCACCCGGATCGCGTCCGGTTTCGGGATATCCGTCGGCACCGCCCACGCCGTACATCACCGCCGTGACCAGCCTGCTCGCCGAACGGGCCCCGGGCCTGCTCAAGACTCTGCGCGAGAGTGACCCGGAGTTCGTCCTCCTGGACGGGACACTCGCCGAGTGCGACCGCGTCGGCGACAGTCTGGCCGACTACTCGGCCAAGCACCGCCGACACGGCGTGAACGTCCAGGTCGTCACCGACCCCACCGGTGAGGTCCTGTGGATCTCGCCCGCGCTGCCGGGCCGCACCCACGACCTCACCGCAGCCCGCACCCACCGCATCATCCGGATCTGCGAACGCCAGGGCGTCCCGATCCTCGCCGACCGCGCCTACCAGGGCGCCGGCCTCTGCGTCACCACCGGACTCAAACGCCCACCGGGTGGTGCACTCACCCCCACCCAACGCACCGTCAACCGGGCCCTGGCCGCGGCGAGGGCACCGGTCGAACGCGGCATGGCACGGCTGAAGTCCTGGCAGATCTTCTGCAGATCCCGCATCAGCCCCAACCGCATGACCGTCATCACCAAAGCCGTCCTCACTCTGGAGAGGCAACGCTGAAAACGCTCCGTGATCCTGTTTCTCCGCGACTACTGCACCCGGCTGGACTCCAGCAGCGTCTTCCTGATGACCGCGGCCACACCGTCAGGTGCGACGTGATGGTAGAAGTGCCCGCCGTCGAAAACCTCGAGTTGGAAGTCGGCCGACGTCAGGCTCTCCCACGCACTGAGCCTTTCCAGACTGACGCCGGGGTCACGGCGACCGCCCAGTGCTGTGACCGGGACCGGCACCCGCAGTGACGAACTCTGGCGCGGGACATAGGTTTCCCAGACCGTCAGGTCCGCGCGGAGCAAGGGAAGCAGCAGCTCCACCAGCTCCGGCTGGGCGAGAACCTCCGGGGAGGTCCCTTCCAGTTCCGCGACAGCCGCGAGCAGGTCGACGTCCGTCTTTTCGTGCAGCAACGGCCCCGCAAAGGGCAGATGTGGCCCACCGAGGCCCGAGACGAACACGTGGCGCGGAGGCTTGCCGAGCTCGGACAGCACATGGGCCAGTTCATAGCAGAGCAGGGCTCCCATGCTGTGCCCGAACAACGCGAAGTCTCGCCCCGCGCGCCTCGCCAAGGGACCGGTCAGCTCGGTGACGAGCTCTGCGGCCGAAAGGCGTGCCGGTTCCCTGTGGCGACTCTCCCGTCCTGGCAACTGCACGGGTATCGCCTCGATACCCGGAGCCAGCGATTCCGGCCAGTCCCGGTAGGCCGACGCACCTGCACCCGCGTGAGGCAGGCAGAACAACTGGATCGGGTTCGCGTCAAGTGTCGGCGCAGGAGCGGATGCCGGCCTGCACGGAGGAAACCACGCCTCCTCGGTCACCCCCGTCATGGACTCCCCTCCTTGATCTGGGCGGCTCAACCCGTCCGCTCCCGTATGTAGTTGGCGATGCCGCGCGCCGTCGGGTCCTCGAAGAACTCCGCCAGCGTCATGTTCACGTCGAAGCGCCTTCCCACCTGGGTGAGCAGCCGGATCGCAAGCATCGACTGTCCGCCGGCGTCGAAGAAGTTCTCCTCACGGCCGAAGCTCGGCACGTTCAGGAGCCGTCCGATGAGCGCGGTGATCTCGTCGTCGACCTCGACGACCTCGACGGCACCGAGCTGGCGTACGCCGTCATCTACCGAAGGCGACGACTTCTCCAGCGCCGGCAGCTGCGCTCGGTCGATCTTCATGTTGGCGTTCTTCGGCAGTTCGGGGAGGCAGATCAGCCTTGCCGGGACCATGTAGCCGGGTAGCCGGCCCCGCAGGAAGTCCAGCAGGTCATCTGTTTGCGGCGACACCCCGGCTGCCGCCACGTAGTAACTGACAAGTGTTTTGTCTCCGGTTCGGGCGTCAGCATCGGCGACCGTCACCGCTTCCCCGACCTCAGGATGCTGCAGCAGCGTGGCATCGACTTCATTCGTTTCGACCCGGAAGCCCCGGATCTTCACTTGGAAGTCGCTCCGGCCAAGGAAATCCAGTGAGCCGTCCGGCAGTTGGCAGACTTGATCTCCTGTCGCGTACATCCGCATGCCTGGCTCTGCCGCGAAGGGGTCGGGAAGAAACCGCTCGGCCGTCAGGTCCGACCGGCCGAGGTAACCGCGCGCGACGCCGTCACCGCCGATGTAGAGCTGGCCCGGCACCCCGGCCGGCTGAGGTTGCAGCGCGTCGTCGAGCACGTAACAGGTCGCGTTCGAGATGGGGCGACCGATCGGCACGCGCAATTGCCCCGCGGGCATGGGCGTGACGTGATGCGCGGTGGCTAGCGTTGTGCATTCGGCGGGGCCGTAACCATTGAGCAGGGTGCAACCCGGCAGCGCCGCGACGGAGTTCGCCTGGCTGACTGCCATGACGTCACCGCCGACGAGGACTTGAGAGACCGTGGCAAACGTCGAAGGGTCATCCGCCGCGAGCTGGTTGAAGAGCGGTGTTGCCACCACCATGGTGTCGATGCGCCGATCACGCAGAGCGGTTGCCAGACGACCGGGCGAGAGAATGGTGTCGCGGTCGAATCCGATGAGTTCGCCCCCGTTCAGCAACGCCCCCCACACCTCGATCGTGGCGGCGTCAAAGGCTGCGTTCGAGATCTGCGCTACGCGGTCGCCCGGCTTGAACTTGAGGTAATCGACGTCCCGCGTGCGCTGGGCGACGTTGCGGTGAGTTACACAAATGCCCTTCGGCGTACCGGACGATCCCGACGTGTACACCACGTAGGCCAGGTCTTCCGGCGCGGCGCCGCCGTCTACTCGGCCATCGTGAGCGGCGCTGTCCCGCACCGCTTCACCGAGGTGCTCGGCCACCGTGATCAGCGGGATTCCGAGACCGCTGGGATCGTCCCCGCCGACCTCTGCCAGCAGCGCCACCGGCTTGGACTCCTCAAGGACCGTACGCAACCGGGCGGCCGGATGATCCGGATCCAGTGCCAGATAGGCGCCACCTGCCTTGACGGTGGCCAGCATGCCTACGACGGCGCTCACGCTCCGGTCGGCTTGGACAGCGACCAGTCGGTCGGTCTGCACGCCGAGTTCCCGAAGTCGGGCGGCCAGAGAATTGGTCACCCGGTCAAGCTGCTGGTAGGTCAGGGTGACAGGACCGTATGTCACGGCGGGCGCGTCGGGGCTGCGTACGACGTACTCTGCGAAGAGATCGCCCAGCGAACTGTTCCGGGGCACATCGGTGTGCCGCGACGGATCGAGAGGCGCCGCGTCGATCTCCTCTGTCCCTATGTCAGATTTCGGCATGGGCGTGGATTCCTTTCTCGCCAGATGATGCATCACTCAACTGGTCACCGTCGGCCGGAAGCCAGAACGGCATGACGTTCCCGACCTTCTCGATCATCCCGTGGCAGTAGGATCCGCTGTGGTCACGGCTCTGCGTCGGCATGAAGGGATACTGCAGCCGCTTGTGCTCGACCTTGAATATTCCATGTTCCGGCATCCCCTGAATCTGGACTGAATCGGCCAGATCCGCCAAGTGCTCCGTTGGGACCTGCACGGTATGGCTACGGGGGCCGCTCTCCAGAAAACGGAGCTCCTGGAAGTCTTCGGCGCGCACGTCCATGGGCGTATTGCTGTACATGTACGGACGGTTCAGCATGTCGATCTCAAACAGGGCGCGCACCTTGCGGTCGGCCCACCATTCCTGACTCTGCGCGAAGCGCCGCACGTGTTCGGTGAAAACCTCCCGGTGATCGTGCAGCACGGAATGGATGTAGAAGCCGTAGTTGTTCACGTCATAGTAATCCGCATCACGAATCGAGTGTTCCGCGTACGCGAAGATGGGGTCGTCTTCTCCTTGCCTGCGCAGGTATTCTGCGAAGGCGGCGAATATATCCTGATACTGCATCCCCAACTGCTTCACCAGGTAGCGGCTCACCGCCCGGAGGCTGCGCGTATTATGCAAAGCATGGAAGGCGTAGAAGTAATACATACCTTCGACGAATTCCGGTGCGGAAACTTCTTTCGTGCCGATGACGACCTCGGCCTCTGCGGCACCCCCTCCGGCTGCCCGACTCACGATCCCCATTTTCTCTGCACTGTGAAAAATGGGGGTGTTGTTGAGAAGTAGGTGAGGATACGCGATCACGGTCTGCGCCTCGTTCTCGCACAGTGTTCCGATACCGCGCTTGAAAGATTCGAGGGTTTCACCCGGCAACGGCCAGATGAGTTCGATGTAGGAGCTGATCTGCTTTTTGCGCAGATCTTCCTGGATCTCGGCGAAGGCGCTCAGCTTGATGTTGGAGCGTGCGATCAGATCAAGGCTCTTCGGCTCAAGGGTCTGCAGCGAAACGGGCTGTGACGCGATGAGGTTGGCGTTCTGGAAGATGCTGGTGATGTTTGTGACCGCGTGCGGTTTGTTCTTCGCCGCAGAGAAGTAGACGACGTTCGGCGCCCCGTGTTCGAGTGCGCAGTCCGTGATGTGGCGAGAGAAGTCGACATCCCGACTCAGCATCCCCCAGTTCGCGTCGGCGATGAAGAGGAAAAGTATCTCGTTCTTGGCTATCCACTTTATTTCTTCGCGGACCCGATCCTCATCGAAGCGGTGCACCCTGTCATTTGTCGCTGCACCCCAGAAGCAGAACCCGCAGTGATAGGGACAACCGCGATTCGTCTCCAGGATAGCGATGCTGTAGGCGGAGTCGAAGACTCCCGTCAGAAAGGGTGAGGGAACGTCATCCAGGTTGCTGATCCTGGATTGTTTCGCGGTCGTCACCAATTCTCGTTCACGGTAGAAGCTGAGCCCATCGACTTCATCGAACCGCGGACTGGATTCGGTCAGCGCACGGAGGTACTGGGTGAAGGTTATTTCGCCTTCACCGTTACAGATGACGGTCCGCTCATCGGCGCTGTTCAGGTATCGCAGGGCCTGCGACATCACCTGAGGGCCGCCAAGGATGATGTGTGCACGCGGTTTTGCTTGCCTGATGGTTTCCACCAGGGACCGCACCAGGCCCATGTTCCATACGTAGCAGCTGAATCCGAACACATCAGCGTCTGACCTGAGCAGGTCTCGGGCGATATCGTCCCGAGGTGTTTTGGCGACGGTCGTATACCGCTCGAACTGATACTCGCTGCTTACCACCGAATCCGTCACGGCGTACGCCTGAAGGTAACCGGAGGCCAGCGGTGTCATGCGCTCAAAAACGGACAGCTCAACGAGCAGGACCTTCTTCACTTCGCTCGCCTTTCAGGAGATGGGAAGAATTCATCAGCGACCGACGGCCGCAACGAACTTGGGATCCCGGTTGGCCAAGTACGTGTCACCCCCCAGTGATTCACGTGGTTCGAGGCATTGCTGGCTGGCCAAAAATGGCCAAATGGCCGGACTGCTTGCGCGTCATGCTAGGGGACGAACAGAACTTTCAGTGAAGCGTCGAACTTAGTTCGCCAGTTCGGGATCAAAGTTGTCTTTGGGCGAACTTAATTCGTTGCCGGCGCGGCTCCCTCAGAAAGATCGTCGGTTTCCACGGACATCGCCCCTGAGGCCTCAGGGGTGATGCTGGGCGAACAGCCCGCGCTCGGTCTCGTACCGCTGGGCCGTGGAGGGAGGCATCGCGCTACTGAACTGGTCAGCGCGCTCATAGCAGTTGGGCCCCGCTCCTCACATCCGGGCCTTCAGCACGTCGACCTCACAGCCTGGCGCGGACGGGTCGAAGCCGTGCTCGATCAGCCAGCGAACCGCCAGCAGGCTGCGCAGCGACCACCACGCGCGGATCACGTCGAGGTCGACGTCGGTGCCGTAGCCGGCGACGACGTCGTCGAGGTGCACCTCGTGTCCGAGCGTCAAGGTGGCGAGGTCGTACAGAGCATCGCCCTGGCCCGCCTCGGACCAGTCGATGATGCCCGTGATCTCGTCACCGTCGACGAATACGTGAGCGATCTGCAGGTCGCCGTGCGTGAACGCCGGAGTCCACGGCCGCAGCGCGGCCTCCGCGACCTGGCGGTTGCGGGTGACCAGATCGGCGGGCAGAAGGCCGTTCGTCACGAGCGATTCGCACTCTCCGTCGAGTTCCGCCACCAACTCGTCGAGGCTCCGGCCGGCCCGTCCGGACCGGGGCGGCAACGGTGCGTCGTGCAACTTCCTGAGGGCGGCACCCGCCGCGGCCCACGCCGCCGGTGACGCGGTCGACGGCTCGCCGAGGCGGCCGAGCGCCGTCCCCGAAACCGCGGCGATCGCGAGCACGGGCGGCTTGCGCCACAGGACCTCCGGGGTCGGGACGGGTGCCAGGGCCATCGCCTCGACCTCGACGTCCATGCGCGCCTGATCGGGGTCCACCTTCAGGAACACGTCGCCGACGCGAAGAGTCGCCCGCTCGGAATGGGCGACGACGACTTTGACCTCATCCATGGCGACCAATATCCCCGATGACCGTCCACGTCACCGGGAATATCGCGTGCGCAAGTACGCCGTCCTGCATCTCCAGGCCGCAGCCGAGGTCCTGCTCAAGTCCCGGAAGTCCCGGCTTCTGCGCGAACGGGAAATGTACTACTGCTTCATCTGCCAAGCCCGCTACACGCGTCACGGCTTGGGCTCACGGAAACGCCGGAGGCGTCAGCTGTCGTTGTCGGGAACGAGTACGAGGTCGAAGGTCATGCTCGTCCAGGCACCCTGCGGCTGTGATCCGTCAGGTGCCGGGCCGGCGCTGTGGTGGTCGGCTTCGACGACAAGGCTGTCCTTGACGCCGAACACGGCGTCGCAGCCGAGGTAGGGGTCGCCTGCCACGAAGATGTGGGTGATCAGGGTGCGGTGGCCTGGCGTGGTGGCCTTGAAGTGCAGGTGCGCAGGCCGCATCGGGCCGCGGGCTGCGGCCGTGAGCAGATCCCCCACCGGGCCGTCGTGCGGGATCGGGTACGGCGTCGGCAGGACCGTCCAGAACCGGTAGGTGCCGTCGGGAGCAGTACGCAGCCAGCCGCGTCCGGCGGTGCGGTCGTCCGGGTACTGGACGTCGTAGAAGCCGTCCTCGTCCGCGCCCCAGATGTCGAGTCGCACGCCGCCGATCGGGAGTCCGTCCGCGGATCTCACCTGCCCTGACACGTAGCACGGCGTGCCGGCCGCCCCGTCCGCGATGTCACCGCCGAGCGCGATCTCAGGGGCGCCGTCGACGAAGAACGGTCCGAACACCGTCGCCTGGGTCGCCCCGGGCGTCTTCGGCTCGTTGATGGCGACGGCGAGCATGGACAGTCCGAGGACGTCGGACAGCAGTACGAACTCCTGGCGGCGGTCGTCAGTGATGTGCCCGGCGCGGGTGAGGAACGCGATCGCCGTCTCCCACTCCCGCTCGGTGAGCCGGACCTCTCGGGCGAAGGCGTGCAGGTGCCCGACCAGGCTCCGCATCACCTCGCGAAGGCGCGGGTCGGCGGTTCGGTCGAAGCTGGCGAGTACCTCGTCGGTGACCGCCCGCTCGCGGTCGGCGGCATCGGAATGCTCGGGATTCATGCGTTCCCCCTTGCAGGTTCGCCGCCTGCCCATGCCGCGTGCACCAGCTGTCTCAGGCCGTCACGCGTGACGGCGCGCGGATTGTCGGCGGGCGCGAGCGCGAGGATGTCGTCGAGGACGGTGTCGATGTCGCTTTCCCGCAGGCCGAGTTCGCGCAGCCCGGTCGGCACGCCGAGCTTCGTGCCGATTTCATGGAGCCCCCGGGCCGGGTCGGGCCGGCCGAGCGCGGCCGCGATGCGGGCGGCGGCCTCGGGCGCGTCCGGTGCGTTGAAGGCCAGCACGTGGGGCAGCACGATCGCGTGGGTCTCGGCGTGGGGCAGGTCGAACGCCCCGCCCAGTACGTGGCAGATCTTGTGATGGAGCCCGGATCCGGCGACGGCGAACGCCGAGCCCGCGAGATAGGCGCCGAGGAGCAGATCCGTCCGGGCTTCGGCGTCGGCGGGGTCGGCGACGACGGCGGGCAGGCCGGCCGCGAGGCGCCGGACACCGTCCTCGGCGACGGCGCTGGAGACCGGGTTGCGCCGGGGCGCCCAGAACGCCTCGACGCAGTGGGCCATGGCGTTGAGGCCGCTGGCCACCGACAGTGCGGCAGGAAGCGTCAGGGTCAGGTCGGGGTCGTAGACGACGGTTCGCGGGAGCACCCGGGGATCCGTGCCGGTGGTCTTGCGAGTGCCCTCCGTCAGGCCCCACACGGGGGTGACCTCCGAGCCCGCGTAGGTGGTGGGCACGGCCACGATGGGCAGCCCGGTGGTCAGCGCGACCGCTTTGGCGGTGCCCGTCGTCGACCCGCCGCCCACGCACAGCACCAGGTCGGCACCGGCCGCTGCTTCACGGGCGCGCTCGGCGACCCCGACCGGGACGTGCGGGCGGACGTCGGTGAACGTGGCCGCGACCCGGTCCGCGAACGGGGCGCACAGGTCACGTGCCGGACCGGCCCCGGAACCGTGCGCGATGAGCAGGATCCGCCGCGCGCCGAACGCGTCGACCTCGTCCCGCAGTTGGCGGCGCGCGGCGCCGGACCCGAACACCACGCGCACGGGCAGCGCGTCATAGGTGAACGTACGCATCAGGCCTCCTTGGGCAGGACGGTGGGCTGGTAGGCCAGCAGCAGCCAATGGTCACCCTCTCGCACCCACACGGCCAAGGACCGGTTCGCCAGCGTCTTGCGCACCCCTCGCGCGGTGAGGTCGGCATGCATCTCGCCGACGACCACGGCGGTGTTCCCGGACACGAGGATCCGGTCCACCGGGTGTTCGATGCGGTGGTACACGTAGAAGCCCGACCGGAGTTTCTCCAGGTACGAGTCCAGGGTGTCCACGGCCGCGTTCGAATGGGTGTAGGCGAGTTCGGGATGGGCGAGCGCGGCGAATGCCTCGACGTCACCCGCGATCACCGCTTCGTAGCGGGTGTCTTCCAGGGCGCGGATCGTCGACTCGACGTCGGCAACGGCGGCGTTGGTGGCGTTGCCGTTGCTGGCGTTGCTGTTGCTGGCGTTGTTGCTGTTGCTTGGAGTCATGGAGCGCCTTCTGACGTCAGGACCGGGCGGGCAGGAGCGGCAGGTCCAGACGGCCCGCCAACTCGTCGGCAGTGCAACCGAAAGTCTCTCGAACCGCCACTCCTCGCGGGGTGATGTCGAAAACGGCGTGGTCGGTGTAGACACGGTCGACGCAGCCCGCTCCCGTCAGCGGACAGCTGCACCGCGGTACGAGCTTGGGCACGCCGGTCCTGGTGAACAGCGTCATCATGACGAAGACCTTCTTGGCACCGATCGCCAGGTCCATGGCTCCGCCGACAGCGGGGATGGCCTCCGGTGCGCCGGTGTGCCAGTTGGCGAGGTCACCTGCCGCGGACACCTGGAAGGCTCCGAGGACGCAGACGTCCAGGTGCCCGCCGCGCATCATGGCGAAGGAGTCGGCGTGATGGAAGTACGCCGCTCCGGGCAGCTCGGTCACGGGGATCTTGCCGGCGTTGGTGAGATCGGGGTCGATCGCGTCGCCCTGGGCGGCGGGTCCCATGTTGAGCATGCCGTTCTCGGTGTGGAGCACCACACCGGAGTCGGCCGGCAGATGGTCGGCGACCAGCGTCGGCTGGCCGATGCCGAGGTTGACGAAGGCGCCCTGAGGGATGTCCCGGGCTATGAGGGCGGCGATGTCGTGCTTGCCCAGGGGGCCCAGGGGGCTGCGCTCGGCGTCCACGGAAGGGCTGTCGGGATTCATTCGGCTGCCTCCTGCACCACGCGGTCGACATAGATGCTCGGTGTCACCACGGATTCCGGGTCGATCTCCCCGGTGCCGACGACTTCGCGGACCTGTGCGACGACGAGGGTCGCAGCGGTGGCCATGACCGGTCCGAAGTTGCGCGCGGTCCTGCGGTAGACGAGGTTGCCCATGCGGTCGGCCCGGTGGGCTCCGATCAGCGCGACATCGCCCTTGATGGGGTACTCGAGGACGTAGGTACGGCCGTCGATGACGCGGGTCTCCTTGCCCTCGGCCAGCAGGGTCCCGGCTCCCGTGGGGCAGTAGAACGCTCCGATTCCGGCCCCGGCCGCCCGCATCCGTTCGGCGAGGTTGCCCTGCGGTACGACTTCCAGCTCGATCCTGCCGGCGCGGTACAGCTCGTCGAAGACGTAGGAGTCGGCCTGCCGGGGGAAGGAACAGACGACCTTGCGGACCCGTCCCTTCGCCAGCAGCGCCGCAAGGCCGGTGTCGCCGTTACCGGCGTTGTTGGACACGACGGTCAGGTCCGTGGCGCCCTGGCGGATGAGCGCGTCGATCAGGGCCACGGGCATACCGGCCATCCCGAACCCGCCGACGAGCACGGTGGAACCGTCCTGGACTCCGGCGACGGCCTCGTCGGCATGGGAGCACACCTTCATGGTCATCGCCCCGTCTCCGTGACGTTCCCCGTCACGTTCTCCAGGACCACGGCGAGCGCCTGGCCGACCCCGATACAGATCGCGGCGAGGCCCCAGCGTTCGCCGGACTCCTTCAGGCGGTGGGCCAGCGTGCCGAGCAGCCTGCCGCCGGAGGCGCCGAGCGGGTGGCCGAGAGCGATGGCGCCGCCCTTGGCGTTGACGATCGAAGGGTCGGCCTTCCAGGCGTCCACACAGGCCAGCGCCTGCACGGCGAAGGCTTCGTTCAGTTCGACCGCGGAGACGTCCGACCAGCTGATGCCCGCGCTCTTCAGGGCCCGGTTCGCCGCCTCCACGGGCGCGAAGCCGAACATCTGCGGATCCAGCGCGAACACCCCGCGCCCGGCGACACGGGCCAGCGGGTCCGCGCCGATGCGTGCGGCGGCGGCCTGTGAGCCGAGCAGCACGGCCGAGGCTCCATCGCTCAGCGGCGAGGCATTGCCTGCCGTGATCACACCGTCGGGGCGGAACGACGGCTTCAGCGCGGCGAGCTTGTCCACCGTGGACCCCGGCCTGATGCCCTCGTCCCGCGTGAGCGCGTTCCCCGTGCCGTCCACCTCGACCGGCACGACCAGGCCGTCGTAGAAGCCGGCCGTCCAGGCCGCGTCCGCCAGGGTGTGGGACCGGACGGCGAACTCGTCCTGACGCTCGCGCGGGACGGAGAACCGCTCGGCGAGCTGCTCATTGGCCTCGCCCAGAGCGACCGTCCACTCCTGGGGCATCCGCGCGTTGACCAGCCGCCACCCCAACGTGGTGGAGACGGCGGTCAAGTCCTGGGCGGGATAGGCGCGATCAGGCTTGGGCAGCACCCAGGGAGCCCGGCTCATCGACTCCACACCACCGGTCAGCACGATGTCCGCGTCCCCGGTCTCAATGGCTCGCGAGCCGATGATCGCCGCGTCCAGGGAGGACCCGCACAGCCGGTTCACGGTCGTGGCCGGAACGGAAGTCGGCAGTCCGGCCAGCAGCACGGCCATGCGGCCGACGTTGCGGTTGTCCTCGCCGGCGCCGTTGGCGTTCCCCCACACGACATCCCCGATGCCGCCCGGATCGAGCGCCGGCGCCTTGGCCAGGACGCCCCGCACGGCGAGCGCCGCGAGGTCGTCCGGCCGGATACCGGCGAGGGCGCCGGAGAATCGCCCGAAGGGAGTCCTGACTGCTGCGTACACATAGCTTTCGGTCACGTATTCACGCTAGGAGCGAGGGCTTCATCACGTCCAAGACTCAGTTCTTCTCCATTGATAAGCCATCTTTATAGAATGGCGGGTATGGAGCTCCGCCAGGTCCGCTATTTCCTCACGCTCGCGGAAGAGTGCCACTTCGGGCGCGCGGCAGCCCGCCTGCACATCGCCCAGCCCGCCCTGTCACAGCAGATCAAGCAACTGGAACGCGAACTGGGGGTTCCCCTCTTCCACCGCTCCACCCGGCACGTGGAACCCACCGAGGCGGGACGGCAGTTGATCGGATACGCCCGCACACTGCTCGCCGAGGCCGAACGCGCACGCGCCCACATGACGGAGCTCGCCACCGGCCACGCGGGGCGGGTCTCCGTCGGCTTCATCGGCACCGCCACCTACGACGTCCTGCCGCGCGTCGCCCGCACCGTGCGCGCCCGGCTGCCCCACATCACCTTGGAGCTGCGCGGCGAGCTGCTCACCCCGCAGCTCATGGAAGGCCTGCTCGACGGCACGTACGACCTCGCCGTCTTCCGTTCCGGCCCCGAGACCGAGGGAGTGATCAGCTCACCGCTGCGCACAGAGCCCCTGGTGGCCGTGCTGCCGGCTCACCATCCCCTGGCAGCCGACCCGCGGATCTCGCTTGGTTCGCTGGCGGGCGAAGCCTTCGTCGTCCACCCCGCACAGTCACGGTCCGCCATGTACGACCGCGTCCTGTCCGCCTGCGACCGAGCGGGTTTCCGGCCCACGTCCCTCGTCGAAGTCGGTGAGACCGCCACCCTCGTCGTGCTCGTGGCAGCCGGACACGGCGTCGCCCTCGTGCCGGAGTCGGTTCAGAGCCTGCGGCTCGACGGTGTCACCTACGTGCCGCTCAGCGAGCCGGAGACCATCGATCTCGTCCTGGGCCGCCGCACCCACGGCCACTCACCCGCCGTGCAGCAGGTGACCACGATCATCGAGGAGTGCGTGCGCGCTTGACGATGCGCTCCACGAGCCCCTCGCGCAGCACGGCCAGGACAGGGCTTCCTGAGTGCTACGAGCCGGAGTCCCGCACCGTCCGGCATACGGGGCCGGTGTCCCTTCGGGCGGGCCGGTGCCCCCTCGGGCTCGGAAGGCTTGCAGGTCATGCGCGCGACCGGCCACCGGTCGCGACTCCTGGTTCCGCCGAGACGGAACACTCACCATCCAAGGTCATGGCGGAACTTCGGGAGATCGCTTCCGCGGCCGGACGTACACTCCACACATGGGTCGCACATGTGCAGTGAGGGAGTGCCGGTTCCAGGCCGCTCATGCCCTGTGTCCGTCCGCCGCACGTGCGACAGCCGTCAACCTGGTGAACATGCCGGCGGCCTGCTGCCGCGCGCTGCACGGTCACGGTTAGCGATTCCGGGCAGTTCCCGGCCCTGATCTTCCGACCTTTCTGTCGGCGGGGCCCTTTTCGTGCCGTTGCCGTGTTCTCCTCCGCAACCGCGCTGTGGCTGTCCTCGCCACAATCTCCAGCTCTGTCATTCCTTGGCGCCTTGGGCGCCACCTGCGCGCCGACCGCCGGACGACCGGCAGCCGGTGCATCTCCGAGAGGACCCCTGTGAAGTTGAGCGAGCTGCTCGCCGGGCACGACCATGAAGTCCTTGCGGGCGATCCGGAGACGAGGATCACCGCGGGCGCGTGCTTCGACGCTCACCGCGCCGCTCCGGGATCCCTCTTCATCGCGGTGCCCGGTCACCGCGAGGGCGGCCTCGAGTCCGTCGGACCGGCTGTCGCACGCGGCGCGGTGGCGATCCTCGTCGACGCCGCAGCACCGCGACTTCCCGCCGCGGCCTGGGCCTCGGACGCGGCCGTGTGCGTCGTGGCGGTGCCGGATACGCGCAAGGCGGCTGCGGTCGTCGCCTCCCGGTACCACGGCGAGCCCGGACGGCAGATGGACATGGTGGCCGTCACCGGAACCAACGGGAAGACGTCGGTTTCGTACATGGTCGAGTCGGTGCTGAGGATCGCCGAGCGCGCCAGGGTGGGGGTCATCGGGACGGCGGGCAGCCGGATCGGCGACGAGCTGATTCCGATGCCGAGGTCGGTACTGACCACGCCGGAGTCGCCGGACTTCCAGTATCTGCTCGGGTGCATGCGCGACCGCGGTGTCGCCACCGTCGTGCTGGAAGCCACGTCGATGGGTCTGCTGACGCACCGCCTGGACCACTCGTTCCTCGACGTGGGGGTGTTCACCAACCTGACGCAGGATCACCTGGACGACCACGGCACCATGGAGAACTACCGGGACGCCAAGCTGCGTCTGTTCCAGGGGCTTTGCCGGCGTGCGGTGGTCAACGCCGACGATCCGCTCGGAGCGGACATCGCGGCGATGATGCCCGGCGCGGTCGTCACGTACGGCATCGACACGGAGGCGGACTACTGGGCGACCGACCTCACCATGGACGCCGTCGGCACCCGCTTCACCCTGCACCACGCCGGCCACAAGTATCCGGCCGCGATCCCCGTTCCCGGACGGTTCTCCGTCTCCAACGCGCTGGCCACTGTCGCCGCCTGCCACCTCATCGGACACAATCTGGCCGGACTGGTCGACGCACTCGAGCAGATGCCCCCGATCCCGGGAAGGTTCGAACGTTTCGAGACCCCGGACGGCACCTCCGTCATCGTGGACTACGCGCACTCCCCGGACTCGCTGGAGAAGGTGCTGACCACCATCCGCGGCTTCGCATCGGGCCGGGTCATCACCGTCTTCGGCTGCGGCGGGGACCGGGACGTCACCAAGCGCGCCCCGATGGGCGAGATCGCCGGCACCTACTCCGATCTGTGCGTCCTGACCTCGGACAACCCCAGGAACGAAGACCCCCGAAAGATCATGGACCAGATCGTCCCGGGCCTGATGGCGAGCGGCACCACCTTCGAGCGGTTCGCCGACCGCCGCCGCGCGATCTCCTTCGCCCTGTCCTCCGCCGGGCGCGGCGACATCGTCCTGATCGCGGGCAAGGGCAGCGAGCCCTACCAGATCGTCAACGAAGAACTGCTCCCGTTCAGCGACATGGCGACCGTACGCGAACTCGCCACGCGGTAGGGGCACGCGGTAAGGGCACGGACCGGCTCGACGCCGACGCCGACGCCGACGCCGACGCCGATTACAGCGCGCTCCGTAGTCGGTGTCGGCGCCGACGAGGGACCCCGTACGCGGCAGAGGTGCGGGGCCTCTGCGCCGTTCACAGCCATTCGTAGCTGTTCGTGCCGTTCACCCTGAGCTCGTCCAGCACGCAGCCGCCGTCGCCCGAGGCGTGAACAGTTCGGACCAACTCCGCCTTCGACACCGTCATTTGCATGCCCAGCGCGAACTCGAAGCGTTCATCGAACGTCCCGGCGGTGATGTACGCGGAGGCTGCGCGCAACGCCGGGAACTCCGCGTCGTCGAACGCCGCCGCGAGGCCGACCGTCTCCGTCGACTCCGCCTGCTGCTCCTGCGTGATGCCCAGGATCAGATGGAACACGGTCCAGTTGGCCCAGGCCGCGGTGCGTGGCGGGAAGCCCGCGTCGAGGAGCGCCTGGATCATCGCGTCGGCGAACCGGTCGGTGTTGGCCTCTGTCGTCGAGAGTCCCGCGATCAGGCGCGCCGCGTCACGGTGCGCCAGGAGCGCGGACGGGAAACCAGCGGTGCCGGCGGATTCGGTGCCACCTGGTCAAATCACCGGAACAGGACATAAGTTCCAGGAAATACCCCCTCCGTGCCCCGAACGGCTGGCCCCACAGTCCGTTGTTCCGAGCACCCGTCCGAGAAGCACGCACACCGAGGAGGCCGTATGCCCCGCCACAAGATCGCACCTGGCGCGCACACCGCGCTCGAACGCCCTGTGCCCGTACACCCAGGGCGTGCTGCGGCACTTCGTCGAAGAAACGATGTACGGAGTCATCACGGCCAACTCGGCAACTCCACAGCGGCGGGTGATGTCGTATGAGGGTGCTGCGCCGCCCGCGGCTTGCGGAGCCCAAGGTCTCGGTCTCCGAACTGGAGCTGTTCGGCGGGCCCTTACGGTACGACTCCGGCTGGAGCAAGCACGAGTATGCCCGACTGGAGCTCACGCTTTGGGAGGGTGTGAAGTCCCTGCCCGGCCTGGTCCGGCAGACCCTGGCCCTGGCGTGGCGTACCGACCGGCGTTCATTGATCACGGTCGGCGTCACGGAAGTCGGTCAGGGCGTGGCCGCCGCCGTGAAGCTGCTCGCGGTCAACGCCGCCCTACATGCCGTCGTCGCCGCCGGCACGGATGTGCGCGGCCTGCGTGATGCGCTGCCGGCAGTGCTCCTGATGGCCGTGGTGCTGTGCGTCAACGCAGTCCTCGCGTCCCTGTCCACCGCGGCAGCCGGCAGCCTGGAGCCGAAGGTGGAACGGGCCGCGTCCGAGCAGTATCTGGCCGCCTGCCAGCGCGTCGAGATGGCGGCGATCGAGGACGGTGCGTTCCGTGAGCTGATCGACC
This sequence comes from Streptomyces sp. NPDC045026, assembly GCF_056432625.1. NCBI lineage: Bacteria > Bacillati > Actinomycetota > Actinomycetes > Kitasatosporales > Streptomycetaceae > Streptomyces > Streptomyces sp. NPDC045026. Next base: position 179,171 of record NZ_JBWKIS010000001.1, on the reverse strand, counting down.
GGGCACAGTACGGAGCCACCGAGGCACGGCACATGATCGGCTCCACGGTCTCCGCGATCAACAGCGTGCTGTCGCTGATCGCCTCCGGTGGTGTGCTGTTCGTCCTGAATCCGGTGCTGCTGCCGATGCTGCTCCTGATCGTGGCACCTCGCGGCTGGGGCGTGCTGCGCGTGGCCCAACAGCGATATCTCTCGACCATGACCTGGATCGAGCACCTGCGCGGCAGCCGGGTGCTGTCCAGCCTTCTCACCTCGGTCACCGCAGCGCTGGAGGTACGGGTCCACGGCGTGGGCACGTTCCTGCTGCACCACTTCAAGATCATGTCGCATACCTCCGAGAGCGAGCAGGAGCGTCTGGCGAAGGACAAGGCCCGCACCGAACTGGCCGCGTCCGCTCTGCAGGGAGTCGGCTATCTGCTGACGTTCACGTTGATGATCGGTCTGTGCCTCACCGGGCACATGAGCGTCGCCGTCTTCGGCACCGCCACCATGGCCATCAACTCCGGCTCCGCCGGCATCGGCGCCCTCGTGAGCACGATGAGCCAGCTCCACGAGCAATCCCTGTACGTGCACGACCTCACCGACTTCCTCGCGAAGGCCAAGAAGTGGGCCATCCCGGAAAACGGCCTTCCCTTACCCGAACGGCCTCGGTCCATCCGCCTGGAGAAGGTCGGCTTCCGCTACCCCGGGCGCGATGAACCGGCAGTGAAGGACGTCTCGTTCAGCATCGGCCTCGGCAGCGTGATCGCCTTGGTGGGGCCCAACGGCTCCGGCAAGTCGACGCTGGTCCGACTGCTGTCCGGGCTGCATCTGCCCGGCGACGGTCACATCCACTGGGATGACGTCGATGTCGCCCAGGCCGACCGTCAGGAGCTCTTCGGCCACGTCAGCCTTCTCACGCAGACCTTCGAGCGCTGGCCCTTCACCGCGGCGGCGAACATTCGAATCGGTCAGCCCGAACGCGAGGCTACCGACGAGGAGTTGCAGGCCTCCGCCGTGTACGCCGGCGCGGACCACGACATCACGGCGCTGCCCCGCGGCATGAACACGCTGCTGGGCAAGCAATTCAGAGGCGGCAGCGATCTCAGTGGTGGCCAGTGGCAGAAGATCGGACTGGCTCGCGCACATTTCCGCGACGCCTGCGTGGTCATCGTGGACGAACCGACGTCCGCCCTCGACCCGGACGCCGAGCAGCGGGCCTTCGACCAGATCCTCGGCCTCGCCGGGCCCGACCGCATCATCGTCCTCGTCACGCACCGCATGGCCGCGGTCCGGCACGTCGACCGCATCTTCGTCATGGACGAGGGCCGACTGGTCGAACAGGGCAGCCACGCCGAGCTGTTCGCCGCCGAGCCCCCCAGCCGGTACGCGCGGATGTACCGGCTCCAAGCCGAACAGTACGAACACGAACCCGCTCGCACCGTGCCCCGGCCCACCCGGCCGGCCACCGCCGAATCAAGCTGAACGACCCGCAGCATCTCGTCACCGGTCCTGCATGAATGCCGCCGACAACCCCAGGAGTTCTCATGTCCGTTGAGGAGTCACGCAACAAGGAAGCCTGGACCGTCTACGGTCAGCGCCAGCTCGACCACGGCTTCATGCCGACCATGCCCGAGACGATCATGTGGGGCCCGTGGAAGGATGTCGGTCCCGGCACCGACATCCTCGGCGACCTCACCGGCAGGCGAGTGCTGGACATCGGTTCCGGGCCCGGCCACTATGCCGTGCACCTGGCGCGCGACCACGGTGCGCGCGTCACCGCGATCGAGCTGTCCGCCACCCAGCACGCCCGCGCCACCGGCCACTTCGGCACCGAGCCCGGCGTCGACTGGGTACACGGGGACGTCATCGAGCACCTGCGCGCGGCCGAGCCGTATGAGGCCGCGTACGCGATCGGCAGTCTCGCGTACCTCGATCCGCACGTTTCGCTTCCCGCCCTCCGCGACGGTCTGACGAGGGGCGCGCCGCTGGTCTTCTCCGTCCTCCACACCGACCTGCACGGCCGCGGCCCGTCCACCGGCGTCGTGCCGCGCGAGCAACAGGTCCTGCTGCGCAAGGAACCGCCGATCCCCGTGGACATGTGGGTCCTCACCCCGCGCCTGTGGGAAGACCTGCTCACCGAATACGGCTTCCAGGTCGAAGCGGTGAACCTGCTGACCGCGCCCGCGGCGGACACCCCGGCCGTCCAACAACTCGTCCGTGCGCGACGCCTGCCGGAGCGGCGTACCCGGATCTCCAGCCGGCCGCGCAGCCGACAACCTCCGGTCCCGCACGCGGCGATCGGTGTGGGCGCCATCGTCCTCGGCGACGAGGGTCTGCTCCTGGGGCGCCACCGCCGCGGCACCGTCGAGCTGCCCGGCGGAACCGTCGAGGCCGGCGAATCCCTGGAGGAGACCGTGGTACGCGAACTCTCCGAGGAGACCGGGCTGACCGCCCGACCCGAAGACGTCACCCTCCTTGGCACGCTCGTCGATCACGTCGGCGACGTCGTCCGCGTCACTGTGGGCGCCGTCGTCACTGCCTGGCAGGGCTCACCCACCACTCAGCCGGACGAGAGCGTCGGTGACTGGAACTGGTGGCCGCTCGACGCCCTGCCCGACGAGCTGTTCGAGTGCAGCGCTCAGATTCTCGCCGCCTGGCGCCCCGACCTGCCCATCGATCACCCACCGGCCCACTTCACCCCTTACGCCCGCCGGACGGCTCCTTCGGCAGACCCGAGAGACGCAGGTGCATGACCCCCTCCGTGGGGCCGCGACCGGCACGGTGCGCGAATTCCGCGGCGGTGGGCGCCGGGGTGGGGTCGTGTCGGGACACCGTCTTCCTGAGGGGCCCGGCCGTGACCGGGGCGAGGCCCTTGTCGTAGTGGCGTCTACCGAGGGCGAAGGCCAGGCCCGCCGCGATGGCGGGCACCGTGCGCCGCCGACCGAGTCAGGCCGGTTTCGGGGCCATGACGGTCACCACTACCCCGCAAGAACTCCACGCTGCAGACGATCTTGCCGGGCCGCATGAGGGTCTCGTCCTCGACCCGCTCGTTCAGGTGCGGGCTCACCAGAGGGCCGAACGAGGCCGGGGGGGACAGCCAGGGCGCCGAGGGAAAGCAGCCGGGCAGCCGCTGACCGGCGGCACCGGTGGCATTTGCCGACCGGCGGCATCGGTGACACTTGGGGCATGCAGCTGTCCCCGCCCGGCCCTCCGCCATCGCCCGATGCCGCCGCCGCGCACGGAGGTGGTACGCCCACGCTGGGGCAGGCCGTCGGTGTCGTCGGGCCGGACGTGGTCGAGGTGCTTCGGGCGCCGTGCGGCACGGACGTGCCGGTGAGCGGGGCCGGGGTGTTCGACGAGGGCGAGACGCTGCAGGCACGGGGGCGGATTCTCATCGCGCCCGGCGTCGACACGTCCGCGCCGGGCGCCGCGGGCGTGCTGCGCGCGGCGGACCGCGCCGGGGCGGCGGCAGTGGTGCTGCGGCGCGGCGCCCAGGGGACCGCGCCGTCGCTCGCCGAGGCGGCCGACGAGGTGTCGACCGCCCTGCTCGCGCGGGCCCCGTGGATCGAGTGGGGCGAGCTGATGGGGCTGCTGCGGGCGGCCATCGTCCGTACCGGTACGGCGGCGCCCGAGGCGTCGGCCGATGTTCCGCTCGGTGATCTGCCGGGGCTCGCCCTGACACTGGCCGCGCTGGTGGGCGGCGCGATCACCGTCGAGGACCCCGAGTCGAACGTGCTGGCGTACTCGCCGACCGCCGACACCGCCGACCCGCTGCGCAGACTGACGATCCTGGGCCGGCGGGTACCGAGCTGGCGAGTGGCCGAACTCGCCGAGAGCGGGTTCCTCACCATGCTGTGGGCGAGCGGCGACGTGGTGCACCGGCCCGCGGACGGGCGGTTCCCCGAACGCCTCGCCGTCGCCGTGCGGGCCGGCGACGAGATCCTCGGGTCTCTGTGGGCTGCCGCCGACGGTGAACCGCTGCCGCCCACGGCCCGGGACGCGCTGCGGCACGCGGCCGCCGTCGCCGTACCTCATCTGCTGCACCACCGGCTGCGGTCGCGGTCCGCCGCCGGCCGCCGCCGGTACGCGGTGCGGGCCCTGTTCGAGGAGCGCCCGCCGGACGTGCCCGCGGCGGCGGCCGTACTCGGGGTCGAGGCCGGACAACCGTGCACCGTACTCACCGCCGCGGCCGCGGAGCCGGTCGCAGCGGACGTACTGGAGCGGGCCTTCCATCTGGCCTCCCTGCGCCTCGCCGCGCACCACACTCCGGCTTTCGCCCACCGCGACGGCGACCGGCTCGACGTCCTGCTGGCCAGTACGGGGGCCGGGGCCGGCGCGGACCGGCTGGCACGCGACCTGGCCGCCGTCCTTCGCGGCGCCGGGGTGCGGCCGCTCGTCGCGGTCGGGCCCGCCGTCGGGGGGCTCGGCGACGCGCCCGCCTCCCGGGCGGGGGCCGCCCAGGTGTTGCGGGTGCTGCGCGAGCGTGGTGGGCCCGAGACGGCCGGGGCCGAGGACGTCCGGTTCGCCATGGACGCGCTCCGGGTGACCGATGCGGTCGCCGAGCACGTGCCTTCGGCCGCCGACGCGGTGGCGGCGCTGCTCGCGCACGACGAGCGGCACGGCACGGACCTGCCGCGCACCGTCGCCGCGCACCTGGTGTTCTTCGGCGACGCGGCGGCCACCGCCCGCTATGTGGGGGTCCACACCAACACGCTGCGGTACCGGCTGCGCCGCGCCGCGGAGCTGTGCGGCATCGACCTCACGGATCCCGACGTACGGCTGCTGGTGGAGCTGGGGCTACGGCGGGCGGGGCTGATCCCGCTGCCCTGAACCGGTGCGGTGCGGGCGCACCACGTCGAGCGCCTCTCCTTCGTGCGGGCGCACCATGGAGATGTGGACGGGGCCGGGTGCTGGTGCGCGGCCACAACGGGAACGGTGCGGACTTCGTGCCGCAGCACGCAGACAGTGCGGGACTCGGGGGCGCACAGTGAACCGGGGCGGGGCGCACGGGTCACGAACCGGTGGCGTAGACACCGCCCGCGGCCGCCGCAGTCGGCGGCCCGCCCGGCGGGCGATCCGCCGGGCACGTAGCCGGCAGTGTGCAGTGAGAAGGCAGGAACACCATGACCATGGTCCCGGATTCCGTCCTCCGCAGGGAGGCGGCCGTGCGCGCGGCCGCAGAGCAGGGCCTGGTCGGCGCGCAGGCACCGGTCGTCGGGCTGCTCGACGTGGACGGGATCCGTGACGCCGCGCGCGAGCTGCGCGAGGCCTTCACCTTCGACGGGGTCCCGGTGCAGCACACGTTCGCGGTGAAGGCCGCCTCGCTGGTGCCGGTCCTCGCGCTGCTGAACTCGGCGGGCGTGGGCGCGGAAGTGGCCAGCGCGGGTGAGCTGGAGCTGGCCCGCGCCGCGGGCGTCCCCGCTGAGCGCATCGTCTTCGACTCCCCGGCCAAGACGATGGCCGAGCTGCGCGACGCGCTCGCCCACGGCATCGCGGTCAACGCGGACAACCCGCAGGAGCTGGACCGTGTCGACGCCGTCGTCGCCGATCTCGGCATCGGCTGCGCGCCCGTGGGGCTGCGGGTCAACCCGCAGGTCGGAAGCGGTTCGATCGGGGCGATGAGCACGGCGACGGCCACGTCCAAGTTCGGCGTGGCGCTGCGCGACGAGGGCGCGGAACAGTGGGTGCTCGACGCCTACCGGCTGCGTCCGTGGATGACCCGGCTGCACACCCACACCGGCTCCCAGGGTGTCGCCCTGGACCTGATGGCCGAAGGGGTGCGGGCCGCGTACGAGCTGGCGGAGAAGATCAACGCGCACGTCGGCCGGCAGCAGATCGACACCCTGGACATCGGCGGCGGCCTGCCGGTGAACTTCACCTCGTACGAGGTGAGCCCTGCCTACGCGCAGTACGCGCGGCTGCTGCGGGAGACCGTGCCCGGCCTGTTCGACGGGCGCTACACGCTCGTCACCGAGTTCGGCCGTTCGCTGCTGGCCAAGCAGGGGCTGATCTTGGCACTCGTCGAGTACACCAAGACCTCCGGCGGCCGGCGGATCGCCGTCACACACGCCGGCGCGCAGGTGGCCACCCGCACCGTGTTCGTGCCCGAGTCGTGGCCGCTGCGCGTGGGTGCGTACGACGCCGACGGCCGGCCCAGGGCGACCGAGCCGCTGGTACAGGACGTCGCCGGGCCGTGCTGCTTCGCCGGGGACCTGGTGGCGCGGGAGCGGGAGCTGCCCGAGCTGGCGCCCGGTGATCTGGTCGCGCTGTACGACACCGGGGCCTACTACTTCTCGACCCATTTCCACTACAACAGCCTGCCGCGTCCTGCCGTGTACGGATACGCCGTGTCCGATGCGGGAGTGGTGACGTTCGCTCCGGTCAGGCCGGCGCAGACGGTGGCCGAGGTGGTCGCGGAGTCCGGTGCGGCGCAGGCCGGTTCGCTGGTGGGGCTGACTGACCGGCCCTCTTCGTAGCGGCGCCCTTGGCTGGGGAAGGTTGCCCCGGTAAACGGTCAAAGGTGTCGTGTCGCCGCGTGATCCCGGGGCGCCTCACCGGGACACCGCGTTCCTCGCGTAGCCACAACGCCCGAAGCATGGCGACAATCGACCCAAGAGCCCGGCCCACCCCGGCCGGCCCCGACGCTCTCGCCCCCGCACTCGGCCGACTGACGTGGAGCCGCTCATGACCACCGCACGGGACCTCGCGATCGTTGCCCTGGGCGTGACGCCCGACCGCCCTCTGGAGCAGGGCGACCTGTCGCTGGCGCTTGCGGGGGCCGAGGTGTTCGACCTCATCGAGGCCAAGGCCCTGGTCGTGGACGGCGACCGCATCCTGCCCAGCGCCCAAGCACCCACCGGGGACCGCCTGCTGGACGAAGCCACCGCGGCTCTCGTCCGACAGGAGCCGTACGAGTCGGTCGAGGACTGGCTGTGGCGCCGGGGCCGCGGGCTCTCCTCGGCGTACGTCGACGAGCTGGAGCGGGAGGGGCTGACGAAGCGGCCGCGAGGGCTTCGGAGTCCGCTACGGGGCGGGCGGACGGAGCCGGTCGAGTCCGCCGCCCGGCGCCGGGCGGAAGAGCGCTGGGCGGAGGACGAACCCGTGCTCGTCGCCCTGGCGGCCGCCGCCGGAATCCGGGACGAGCCGACCGAGGAGGAACCGGCCGAGGACGCGCCGGAGCTCGCCGAGGAGGCGCCGGAGCTCGCCGGGGACGCGGTCACGGCGGTACTGGCCGCCGTCGGGAGCGCTGTCCAGGAGCTGCAGGCCGTACGACAGCGCAAGGCGATCGAGGACGCGGCGTTCGACAACATCTGGCGCGGCTACTGAGGACCGGGCCGTGTCCCAGCCCCTCGCGTGAGGCTGTGCGCTGACGACGGTGTGCCGGAGGGTTCGGGAACTTTCACAGACACCGAGCCGGACCTGCGCGACCCCGCACACTGCCGCGCGGGCTTCCCGTACAGCCGGCCCGGTGTCTCCCGGTCGGAGACGACGACGGACAGGGACTCGGCGGCCGCCCCGTCGCCCCAGGTCTTCGCGAACGGCTGCGGCCAGAAGCGGGACTGCGCCACCGGACACAGCGCCCACAGCGAGTCCATGAGGCTGAGATGGGCGAGGGGCCCGCGGAAGCGCTCCTTGAGCCAGAACACGATGCCCTGGCACCAAGCGGTACGCAGCTTGCCCATCGCGGCGAGCCGCGGATCCGCCGCGCGGATCTCGTCGGACCACAACCGCCGTACCCGGTCGACCCGGAGAGCCGCCACGAACCAGTCGGCGTCGATGTGTGCGGGCCCGGCCGCCGTACGGGCGCGGGCTGCGGCGATGCGCCCGTCGGGGCCGAGTTCGAGGGACTCGACGAGATGTCCGGTCACGGACCGGACGCCGAGCGAGGTCAGATGGCGCACCCATGGGTCGATGAAGCGCTCGCTGGCGGGGCCGTCGAGGATCCGGTCGAAAGTTCGGAACGAGCGGCCCGCATATTCGCAGCTTTCACCCGTGGCGGGCGCCCACTCTTGCACCACGCGCACTGCCCACTCCTGGCTCCCGAACCGCGTCCCTATGGGCTCCGCGCCCGGTGCCGAGACGTTCGGGCCCTTCCCGTCATGCGCCTCATCAGCGCTCTCAGCTCTGCCCCAGCCCGGCCGCGAACTCCGCGAACCAAGCCAGCATCTCGGGGCGGGTCACCGCGCCTTCCGCGCTGACATCCGTGACGCGGGCGCCCTGGAGGATGCGCTTGACGGGGACCTCCAGCTTCTTGCCCGTCAGGGTGCGGGGCACGGCCTCGATGGGGACCACGGCGTCGGGGACGTGCCGGGGAGACAGGCTGTGCCGGATCGCGCCGACGATCTCGTCGCACAGCGCGTCGTCGAACCGCTCGCCGTCCGCAGGCACCACGAACAGCGGCATGTAGTAGCGGCCGTCCGCCAGTTCGGCGCCGATGACAAGGCTGTCCGCGATCCGCGGGAGCCGTTCGACGACGGCGTAGAGGTCGGCGGATCCCATGCGCACGCCCATGCGGTTGAGCGTGGAGTCGGAGCGTCCGGCCACGACGACGGACAGGTCGGAGTCCAGGGTGACCCAGTCGCCATGCCGCCACACGCCGGGATAGACATCGAAGTAGCTGCTCCTGTAGCGCTCGTGGTCGGGGTCGTCGACGAAGTGGAGCGGCATCGACGGCAGGGGCGCCGTGACCACGAGTTCGCCCTGCTCCCCCACGAGCGGCTGCCCGGTGGCGTCCCAGGAGGCGAGGGCGACGCCCAGGGAGGGGCCGGAAAGCCGGCCCGTGCGCACCGGCAGCAGCGGGGAGCCTCCGGCGAGCACCGAGCAGATGTCGGTGCCGCCGCAGATCGACTGGAGCCGCGCGTCGGGGGCGAGCCGGTCGTGGACCCAGCCCCAGGTGCTGTCAGGCATCGCCGATCCCGTCTGCAGGATCGTCCGCAGCGCGCCGAGGTCCGTATCGGCGGCCGGGTGGGCACCCGCCTTCTCCGCCGCGATCAGGTAGGCGGCACCGACGCCGACCTTCGTGGCGCGGGTGCGTTCGGCGATCCGCCAGAGACCGTTGATGTCGGGGTGGGTGGGGCTGCCGTCGTAGAGGACGAGCGTGCTGCCGTGAAGGAGGCCCGCGACCATGAAGTTCCACACCATCCAGCTGGTGGAGGTGTGGAAGAGGTAGCGGTCGTCGGCGCGCAGGTCCACGCCGAGCCCGAGTGCCTTGAGCAGTTCGACGACGATGCCGCCGTGGCCGTGAACGATTCCCTTCGGGACGCCGGTGGTGCCCGAAGACCAGAGGATCCACAGTGGATGGTCGAACGCCATGTCGGCGTAAGCGAGTTGGGCTTCGCGGTCGGCCAGGTCGGACCAGTTGTGCTGCGTCACGTCCGGCCGCCGTGACCATGCCGGTCCACCGGCGGACGCGTGCAGGCGGTCGACGACGACGAGGTGGTGGACCGTGGGCAGGCCGTCGAGGATCTCGGCGATGTGCGGGCGCCGGTCGTACTCCTTGCCGCCGTGGGCGTAGCCGTCCGCGGCGACCAGGACCGTCGGCCGGGCCTGGCGCAGCCTGGCGAGGACGCTGGGCGTGCCGAATTCGGGTGCGCAGACCGTCCAGGTCGCGCCGACGGCGGCGGTGGCCAGGAGGGCGACCACGGTCTGCGGAATGTTCGGCAGGTACCCGGCGACGCAGTCACCGGGGCCGACGCCCATCTCGCGCAGGGCCGCGGCCGTGCCCGCCACTTCCTGGGTGAGCCTGTCCCAGGAGATCTCCACGGCGTCGCCGGTCTCGGACACGGCGATGAGCGCGGGGCGTTCGTCGGTGGCGTGGGCGAGGCACTGCTGCGCGAAGTTGAGGCGTGCTCCGGTGAACCAGGTCGCGCCGGGCATCCTCGCGTCGGCCAGGACCTCGTCGTAGCCGCTGACCGCATCCAGGCCGTAGAACTCCCACACGGCCGACCAGAAGCCTGGCAGGTCGTCGGTGCTCCACCGCCACAGCTCGGCGTAGTCGGTGAACGAAAGTCCCCGCTCCTGTGCCAACCAGGCCAGGAACTCCGTGATGTTGGAGTTCCGCGCGCTCATGCCGACACCTTCGGGTCCGGCGTCGTACGGCAGCCGAAGGCCTGGAGGAATTCCACGGCGCGGGGCCACTCGCCGTACCCGGAGGCGGGGTTGAGGTGTCCCACCGGGCCGAGGTCCACCAGACGGCTGCCCCACGCGTCGGCCAGTGCGGCGACCCTCTCGAAGCGGGCCAGGGGGTCGTTCGTGCTCGCCGCGACGACGCTGGGGAACGGCAGTGTGGCACTCGGCGTCGGCAGCCAGCCGTTCTCACGCAGGACCTGCGGTCCGGGGTAGCCGTCCGGCAACGGGGATTCGAAGTCGGGCGGCGTCGCGAGGAGGGCGCCATGCACCGGGCGGGTGTGCCGGGCCGCCCAGTGGACGGTGGTGAGCACGCCGGCGCTGTGCGCGACGAGCACGACCGGTCCCACGATGCCGGACACCACGTCGTTCAGAGCGGTGACCTGAGCGTCACAGCTCAGCCTGAGGTCCGTCAGGGGCGGCACGGTTACACAACCGGGGAGGCGGGCGGCGAGGGCCGTCTGCCAGTGGTCGGGGACGTGGTCGCGCAGGCCGGGCACGAGCACGACCGTGGGCGCGGGAACGGGGTTCATATGGAGATCTCCGTCATTTCGAGGGCCGGGGCCGGGGCCGACGCCGAGACGAGGCCCTTGTCGTAGTGGCGTCTGCCGAGGGCGAAGGCCAGGCCCGCCACGACGGCGACGAGCGGGACCAGGCGGAGTGCGCCGTCCAGGCCCATGCGGTCGGCGAGCATGCCGGTCACCGCGGGACCGGGCGCCAGGCCCAGCAGACTGTTGGCGAGGGTGAGCGTCGCCATGGCCGTCGCCGCGACGGCAGCCGGTGTCAGGCTCGCCACCATGGCGGCGGCGGGTCCCGCCGTGGCGTTGGAAAGCAGCGTCCCGGCGCCCACGAGGAGGAGTTGCGGTACGCCGGGCGGGACTTGGAACCCGCCGGTGAGCAGGACCAGCGAGCCGAAGCTGCACACGATGGCGACGGTCCACTTGAGGTGGGGGTTGTTGCGGCCGAGCCGGTCGCTGACGATGCCGCCGCCGATCATGCCGATCCCGGTGATCAGCGCGAAGCCTCCGGCGGCAAGTCCGGCCTTGCCGGGCGGCAGGCCGTAGTAGCGGTCGAGGAAGCTGGGCATCCAGGCCAGCAGTGCCATCGCGATGAACATCTGGAGGCCGCTTCCGACGTAGGCGCACAGCACGGACACCGACGAGAACAGCCGGGGCAGCAGCGCCCGTACCGGGCCTCCCGTACCCGGCGCCCGTACCGGGCCTCCCGTACCCGGTGCGGGGCCGGTGCCGTAGCCGGCCGGCGCCAGTCTCCGCTCCGTCACGACGACGCCGTAGACCGCGGCCAAGACCAGTCCGAGCAGGCCCATGATGCCGAACGTCCAGCGCCAGCCGAGGTGTTGGGCCACCACACCGCCGATCGACACTCCGAGTACGGATCCGAAGGCGCCGCCCGCGATGAACGCGCCGGACAGAGTGGCCCGCAGGCCCGCCGGGAACACACTCAGCACCACCGCGATGCCGACGCTCCCGTACGCCGCCTCGCCCACTCCCACCATGAAGCGGCCCAGGAACATCTGTCCGTAGCCGGCGGCGACGGCGCAGCCCAGGGTCGCCACGCTCCACACCACCGCCGCGAGGACCAGGCTCCTGACCCGGCCCCAGCGGTCCGCGAGCAACGACAGCGGAAAGGTCAGCACGCCCACCATCAGGGCGACGATGCCACTCAGCGACCCCAACTGGGCGTCGGAGAGCAGCCATTCGGCCTTCAGCAGCGGGAACACCGCGTTCAGTACCTGCCGCGACATGTAGTCGGACAGCAACAGCCCAAAACTGAGGGCGAACACCAGCCACGCGTAGCGACGGGTCATCGGCTCAGCAGGGCCTGTCACCGGCGATGCCGGCGCGCTCCATCTTGCGGACGGCGGGCCCGTAGTCCTGGACCGCGTAGTGCTGGGTGGAGCGGTTGTCCCAGAGAGCGACGCTGTTCGGGGTCCAGCGCCAGCGGACCTGGTACTCGGGGACGGCCGCCTGGCTCGTGAGGTAGTTGAGCAGGTGACTCGCGCCGGGCGCGTGGTCCTGGCCGAACCGCACGTTCTCGGGGGTGTGGTAGTTGACGAAGTGGGTGGTGAACGAGTTGACGAAGAGAATCTTCTCGCCGGTCTCGGGGTGGGTGCGCACGACCGGGTGCTCGGCGTCCGGGTAGCGGGCGTTGAGCTGGTGGCGCTGTTCCGTGGGCATGACCGCGCCGAAGCTCGCCTCGATGCTGTGCCGGGCCCGCAGCCCGTCGATCTGGGTGCGGATGTGCTCGGGGAGCCTGCGGTAGGCCTCGGCCATGTTGACCCAGATCGTGTCGCCGCCGACCTCGGGCGTCTCGACGCAGCGGAGCAGGGCGCCCATGGGCGGGCGGTCGCGCCAGGTCGCGTCGCAGTGCAGGGCGTTCTCGTAGTGCTCGGGCTTGCTGTCCAGGTCCTTGTAGATGCGGACGAGGCCCGGGTGGTCGGGGTCGCTGCCGAGGACCGGGTGGTCCTCCAGCGGGCCGAGCCGGGAGGCGAACGCGACGTGCTCGGCGCGGCTCATGTCCTGGTCGCGCAGGAACAACACCTTGTGGCGGAGCAGGAGTTCCTTGATCTTGGCGTAGAGCGCGTCGTCATGGACGGCGTCGCCGAGCTGGACGCCGTGCAGTTCGGCGCCGATGGTGCAGGTCAGCGGTTCGACCTGGATCCGGGTGCGGGCAGCGGTCCGGGGCATGGGTGCTCTCCAGGGGTACGGGGGAATGGTGGCTCACGGGACGAGGATGGACGAGCCAGTGGTGCGGCCCGCTTCCAGCGTGCGGTGCGCGGTCACGGCGTCGTCGAGGGCGAAGCGCTGGTCGACGCGGATCCCGATGCGGCCGGCGGCGACGTGGCCGAACAGTTCCCCGGCGAGGTCGTCCCGCTCGGCGGGGTCGGCGATGTAGTCGGCCAGCGCCGGACGGGTCACGAACAGCGATCCGTGCTGGACGAGTTTCATCGCGTCCAGCGGCGGCACTCCGGACGAGGTGCCGAAGCAGACCAGCAGGCCGCGGCGGCGCAGCGAGGCCATGGACCCGGCGACCGTGTCCTTGCCGACACTGTCGAGGACGAGCGGGACACCGACCCCGTCGGTCAGCTCCCGCACGCGCTCCGCGACGTTCTCCTGCCGGTACAGGATGGTGTGGTCGCAGCCGTGGGCGCGGGCGAGTTCGGCCTTCTCCTCCGTGGACACGGTGCCGATGACGGTGAGGCCGAGGAGCTTCGCCCACTGGCAGACGATCAGCCCCACGCCGCCCGCGGCGGCGTGCAGCAGGATCGTGTCCCCGGGCTTCAACGGGTGGATACGGCGCAGCAGGTACGAGGCGGTGAGGCCGCGCATGGTCATGGCGGCCGCGGTCTCGCAGTCGATGCCGTCGGGGAGCCGGATCAGGGAATCGGCGGGCATGACCCGCTCGGAGCTGTACGCGCCGAGCGGGCTGCCGGTGTACGTGACGCGGTCGCCCTCGCCGACGTGAGTGACGCCCTGGCCGACGGCCTCGACGACACCGGCGGCCTCGACACCGATTCCCGTGGGCAGCGGTGCCGGGTACAGGCCGGTGCGGAAGTAGGTGTCGGCGAAGTTGAGGCCGACGGCCTCGTGCCGGACCCGGACCTCGCCGGGCCCGGGGGTGCCGACGGTGACCTGTTCGCGGCGCAGGACCTCGGGGGCGCCGGTCTCGTGGAAGCGGATGGCGTATGCCACGGGATGCTCTCTTCGTTCGGCTTGTTCAGCGTGTGCGGTGTGTGCTGCTTGTTCGGCTTGTCCGGCTGCCGTCAGCGGGCGGATCCGCCGAGCATGAAGCCGCGCTGGCCCGGACGCCGGTTGGGCACCATGCCGAGCGCGGCCAGGGTCTCGTCGGCTCCGGTGTAGTACTCGCCGATGTGGTAGATCTCCTTGGCCTCCGCGCCGTTCGCGATGTCGCGGCCGAGCGTGTCGGCGATGCCGACCATCTGCTCGACCTGCTGCACGGAGCTCATGGGTTCGCCCTTGCGGGCCCACAGGTTGTCCTCGTTGCCCACGCGGACGTGGACGCCGAGGGCGATAGCGATGGCGTTCATGGGGGCGACGGCGCGCATCGAGGACTCGATGGTGAGGACGGCGCCGTCGGGAACACGGCGGACGAACTCGATGAGGTCGGCCGGGTGGCGCCCGGAGAACCCGCCACCGATTGCCACGTAGTTGAGGACCAGGGGGCCGGTGTACACGCCGCTGCGGATGAGACGCTCGACGGTCTCCAGCTGGGCCAGGGTGGCGAGCTGGAAGTGCGGCTGGATGTCGTTCGCGTGCAGACGCTTGAGGTGTTCGAGGTAGAAGTCGGGGCCCGCCTCGACGACCATGTCCCGGTACGCCGCGTAGTAGTCGGGCTTGGCGATGGAGGTCCCGGCGAGGTCGTCGTCGGACATGATCTCGACGATGTTCATCTGGCTGGTGTTGATGGCGATCGTCACCTGGTCGGGCCGCGGGTCGAGTTCGGCCAGCAGGTGGCGGGTGTCGTAGCTGAGCCACTTCGCCTCGGAGCCCTCGTCCTCGGGGGCGAACGAGATGGAACCACCGATCTGCAGGACCATGTCCGGGACCGCCTCGCGCAGCCGGCCGATGAGCTCGTTGAACATCGACATGCGCTTGGAGCCGTGGCCGTCGAGCTCACGTACGTGAATGTGGAGCACGGTGGCACCGGCGTTGTAGCAGTCCACGGCGGCCTGGACGTGCTCGTCCATGGTGAGGGGCAGGTCATCGGCGTCGCCGGGGAGCCACTCGGGGCCGTAGGGGGCCGCCTGGATCACCAGCTTCTGCTGGTTCTCGGGCAGCAGGGAGTCGTCGAGGAAGTGCATGGTCATCTCCTGGTACGTGGACGCGCCGGGCGGCAGGCCGTCGTGGGCACACGGCACACCGACCCAACTGATGGCTGATGCAAGGGCGTTGCCGAGTCGAGCCGCGGTGACCCTTGCGGTACGGCCACGTTAAGAGCGGGTTACGCGCGGCGCTTCACCACAGGTGACAGGAGACTTGCCAGTTGGGGACACGGCCGGTGGCCGGGTGGGGACAGGGCCGGTGGTCAGTCCTGGACAGGACCGGTGGCGGCCCGCTGAGCGCGCCATTCACGTGCGCTGCTGCCGAATTGGTCACGGAACCAACGCGAGAAGGCGCTGGGCGCGGAGAAGCCGAGGAGCCCGGCGATCTCAGTGAGGGAACGGCTCGGGTTCGCCACGAGCTGCTCGGCAAGATGCGTGCGCGTGGCGTTGACGAGCGAGGAGAAGGTCTCGTCCGACGCGGCGAGATGCCGGTGGACGGTCCTGCGGTCGACGCCGAGGCTGCCGGCGACCTGTTCGACGGAGCAGCGCCCCGTCGGCAGCAGGACCTCGATCAGCTCGCGCACCCGATCGAGCTCAGTGGTGTCCTCGGAGACCGCGATGGAGTCGAAGTACTGTCGGGCGTAGCCGCGCAGCAGGGGGTCCGACATCGCATTGGGGGTGTCGAGTTCGGTCGCGCAGAAAACGATGCCGTTGAATTCCCGGTCGAATTCCACGACGGGCCCGAAGAATCGCCGGTGTGCGGAGAGGTCGAGGGGTGCGCCGTGGGAGAAGCACACGGACAGCGGCTGCCAGCGGGCGCCGAGGAACACCCGGAGAAATCCGTGGAGCACGCCGACGGCCAGCTCGACGGACTGCCGGGCCTCACGCGCCTCGCCGTCGAGGCTCACCTTCACCGTGGCGAGCCCGTTCGTCTCCGTGAGCCTGCTGCGCAGCATCTCGTTGTACATACGCTCGTGGCGCACCAGGAGCCGGAGGGCGCTGCGCGCGTCGGGCTCCTCGCGCAGGACGAGGCTGATCGGGCCGAGGTTGGAGAAACGGCGCCGCTCCGCCAGGAGCAGGCCGAAGTCCTCGCGCCGCGCCGCTGCCGCCGACAGTTCGAGCAGCTCGGCGACGGCCGCGCCGGGGATCCAGCGGTCCTGAATCGTGAGTCCGACGGGGTCGAGGCCCACGCGCTTCATGAGGGCACGTGGGTCGATGCCGAGGGACTGGCTGACCTCGATGTAGCGGCTCAGTGCCGCGTTGCGGACCAGCGGTTTCATCGGCGCGCTCCAGAGCTGTGTCCCAGATTGATAAGTCATTCGTCCCGTGACGTCAAGCGATGCCCGGGGTCGTGACTTAGCGTGGCACCACCGCGAAGGTCGCACGGAATTCTGATGGAAGACACCTTGGCAAAGTATCGACCCCTTGAAAAGGGGTCGATACAGCGGCGATAGAGGCCGCGAAAGAGCCGGTGAATACAGGTCTCGGCACCTGCTTCTCACGGAATTCCCCGGCGGAGAAAGGATGAATGTGGTGCGTGGTCGATCCTCAGAACTTCCCCGCCGCCCCTGCACCGGTCCGGCCGTGTGGCGGGGCCGGGATCTCGCAGCCTCCCGCGCCTGGGCGCTGCACCTGTCACCGGCCCGTCTCGACGAGCTGGACGCGGCCCTGCGGACGGTGCGCGCCCGGGGCACGCCTCTGTTGAAGGTGACGGCCGGCGACTTCCCGCTGCCGACCCTGGCGGGCGAGCTGCGGAGCGCGGCCGACGAGCTGGAGAACGGCCGGGGCTTCGTGCTGGTACGAGGCATCCCGGTGGAGCGGTACAGCGAGGAGGCGGCCGGCGTCCTCCTGTGGGGTGTGGGACAGCACCTCGGCATCCCGGTGTCGCAGGACGCGACCGGTCACATGCTCAGACATCTGCGGGACGCGCCCGACGCACGGGCCGCGCTGTCGCCGCGCACCGAAGCGGCCGACGCGCTCGCGCTGCTGTGCCTGCGGGCGGACGGCTCCAGCGGGCGTACGACACTCGCCGGCTCGGCGGCGGTGCACAATGCCGTGCTGGCTCGTCGGCCCGAGCTCCTGGACGGCCTGAGCCGTACACACTTCCTGGACCGCCGCGGAGAACAGCTCCCGGGCCAACTCCCCTGGCAGGCCCTGCCGCTCGCCCACCGGGACGGGGAGAGGCTCAGCCTGCGCTACGACCGCGGCCGCCTGGAGTCGGCGCAGCGGTTTCCCGAGGTACCGCGCCTGAGTTCGGCCGATCGGGAGCTTTTCGACCTGATGGACGAGGCGGCCTCATCGCCGGAGCTGCGCCTCGACATCGACCTCGCCCCCGGCGACCTGCTGCTGCTCAACAATCACGCGGTACTGCACACCTGCGCACCGCACGACGAGGACGGGCCGCGGCGCGAACAGCCGGGGCACTTGGTGCAGTTGTGGCTGACGCCTCATCAATCACGCGTCCTGCCGCCGGAGTTCTGGGGCGATGAGCACTCCGGCACCGGCGGGCGCGGTGGGGTCACGCCTCGCGATGTGATCACCCCGCACATCCCCACACCCCGATGAAAGGTAAGCAGCCACATGTCCGACCTCTGCGCACTCCTGGCGCGTTCGGCCCGGTCCCACGCTGACCGGACCGCCGTCCGTCAGGGCAGCAGCGTCCTCACGTACGGGGAACTCGACGACCTGACCGCCCGGTTCGCGGCCCTGTTGCGGACCAGGGGCGTGCGCGCGGGCGACCGGGTGGCGATGGTCCTGCCCAACGTCGTGCACTTTCCCGTCGTGTACCACGGCATCCTCCGCGCGGGCGCCGTCGTGGTCCCGATGAATCCGCTGCTGAAGTCGGACGAGATGGCGTTCGTGCTGCAGGACTGTGCCGCCCGGTTCGTGGTGGCCGCACCTTCCGCCTCCGGCGAGGCCGTTCCGGCGGCGGCGATGGCCGGCGCGGAGTGCCTGGTCGCGGACCCGGCGGCCCTCGACGCGCAGCTGCGCCTGGCCGTGCCGATGACCGAAGCGGCCGTGAACGCCGACGACGACACCGCGGTGATCCTCTACACCTCCGGCACGACCGGGACGCCCAAGGGTGCCGAGCTGACGCACCGCAATCTGGTGACCAACGCGCTGACGGCGGCCCGGACGCTGCTGTGCGTGGGGCCGGACGACGTCCTGTTCGGCGGACTCCCGCTGTTCCACGCCTTCGGGCAGACCTGCGCCATGAACACCGCGGTCGCGGTGGGCGCCTGCCTGACCCTCCTGCCTCGCTTCGACGCGGCGGCGGCACTGGAGATACTCCGCCGCGACGAGGTGACCGTCTTCCTGGGCGTGCCCACGATGTTCACCGCGCTGCTCCAGACCGGCATCGGGCCGGCCCTGCCGCGGCTGCGCCTTGCGGTCTCGGGCGGCGCGTCGCTGCCCGTCGAACTGCTGCACGCCGCCGAGCGAGACCTGGGGGTCACGGTGCTGGAGGGCTACGGCCTGTCGGAGACATCACCGGTGGCCTGCTTCAACCCGCCGGACCGGCCCCGCAAGCCGGGTTCCATCGGGCTTCCCGTGCGAGGGGTCGAGTTGCGGCTCGTCGGGGATGACGGCCGGGTGGTCGGCCCCGGCGCGGTCGGCGAGCTGGCGATCCGGGGCGAGAACGTGATGAAGGGGTACTGGAACCGGCCGGACGCCACCGCAGGGGCGTTCCAGGAGGGCTGGTTCCACAGCGGTGATCTCGCCCGCGTCGACGAGGACGGCTACTACTTCATCGTCGACCGCAAGAAGGACCTCGTCATTCGCGGCGGGTACAACGTCTATCCGCGCGAGATCGAGGAGGTCCTGTACCGGCACCCGGACGTCTCGGAGGCGGCGGTGATCGGTGTGCCCGATCCGGCGCGCGGCGAGGAGGTGGCGGCCGTGGTGGTGCTCCGGCCCGGCGCGGGCACCACGACGGACGAGCTGCGCGACTACGTAAGGCAGCGGGTGGCGGCCTACAAGTACCCGCGGATCGTGAGATTCGTCGACGCGCTGCCCAAGGGGGCGACCGGCAAGATCCTCAAGCGGGACATCGTGCTCGCCCCGCCGGCACCTTCGGGAGCCTGATCCGGCGACACACTCGAATCCGGCCGGAACGGCCCTCTGTGCGACACGCCATCCCTCAAATGGGTAACCAACCCCGCACGGGTGATGCGAAAAGGAGATGACAGTTTCCCCACGGGGTCAGCGGCTCACCGCGGTCTCCCGGCCGATGCGCGACAGCTTCTCGGGGTTGCGTACGGCGTAGAGCCCAGCGATGAGGCCGTTGTCGATGTGCACCACCATGACGGTGTCGACGTCGCCGCCCTGCCGGAGAACGAGCGCCGGGTAGCCGTTGACCTGGGCCGGGCGGAGAGACATCGCGGCGTCGATCCTGCCCAGCACCTGGGCCACCTTGTCGGCGCCCACGACGGGCGCGAGCGCGGCCCGCACAACTCCGCCGCCGTCGGTCAGCAGGACGACGTCCGGCGCGATCATGTCGAGCAGGCTCTGCAGATCGCCCGTTTCGATCGCCTGCTGGAACGCGGCCAGCGCACCGCGGGTCTCGGCCGGGGAGATGACCTCGCGCGGGCGGCGCGCCGCCACATGGGCCCTGGCCCGGTGCGCGATCTGGCGGACCGCGGCGGGGCTCTTGTCCACGGCTTCCGCGATCTCGTCGTACCCCAGATCGAACACCTCACGGAGCACGAACACCGCCCGTTCGGTCGGCGCGAGTGTCTCCAGGACCAACAGCATGGCCATCGAGACGCTGTCGGCCAGCTCGACGTCCTCCGCCACGTCCGGCGCGGTCAGCAGCGGTTCGGGCAGCCAGGGCCCGACATAGGACTCCTTGCGGCGGCGGAGGGTACGCAGTCGGCTCAGAGCCTGGCGCGTGGTGATCCGGACCAGGTAGGCGCGCTGATCCCGCACCGTTTCGAGGTCGACAGCCACCCAGCGCAACCAGGTCTCCTGAAGGACGTCCTCCGCGTCGGCCGCCGAGCCGAGCATCTCGTAGGCGACGGTGAACAGCAGATTGCGATGGGCGACGAACGCCTCGGTGGCGGTGTCCGTGCGGCCGTCACGGACGTCGTCCGCCGCCGCGTCGGTGGTTCGCTCGGTGGGCTCGCTCATGGCCGGCTCCTGCCTGTTCTCTCGCGACCGTGTCACGCACAAGACGCCGCCCCTCGCCGTCCTGTGACACCCAGGCTCAGTGGTCTACGTCACATTGCCGTGCTGTCACAGGATCGGCGCGGGCGGCATCTCGTGTTCGTCAGGCCGCGGCGCGAAACGATGCGCACGGCACGCGATGCACGTATGAGGAGACATCGTCATGGAACTCCGTATGAACCTGTTCGGCACCGAGATCGGCACCAAGATCGGCAAGCGGATCTATGCCGTCAGCCAGGTGATCCAGGAGTCGCCGCTGCCGAAGACCACCCAGGAGCTGGTGCAGCTGCGCGCCAGCCAGATCAACGGCTGCGGCTTCTGCGTCGACATCCACGGCAAGGACGCCGCAGCCGGCGGCGAGACCCAGGCCCGCCTGAACCTCGTTGCCGCCTGGCGCCACTCCACCGTGTTCACCGAGGCCGAGCGGGCCGCGCTGGCGCTCACCGAGGAGGGCACGCGCATCGCCGACAACGGCCGGGGCGTGTCCGACGAGACGTGGGCCCAGGTGCGCAAGCACTACGACGACGACCAGGCCGTCGCGCTGGTCTCCCTGATCGCCATGATGAACGCGACCAACCGGCTCGGCGTGATCCTGAACAATCAGGGCGGCTCCTACGAGCCCGGCAACCTCGCCTCGATCGCGAACTGATCACCAGGTGCGTCAGGGAGCCGGCCCGGGATCCTTCGATCCGGGCCGGCCCGGTGTACCCATCCTCCGGTGCATTTGATCTCCGATCCATTAGACGCCGCTGAAGAGGCGCTCCGGCATCAGGCGGCCAGGCGGTTCAACTGCCGGTCGTGCCACCTGCTGAGCAGCAGCAGCGAGACCGTGGCGCCGATCAGCGCGCAGAACATGTCCCACTGGGTGTCCCACACATCGCCCTGCATGGCCAGGAAGGCGTCCGCCCCGTGCCCGCCGATGACCACCGCCACCCACTCGAACATCTCGAAGAGCGCGCTGAACGCCAGGCACGCGCAGACCGTGAGCGGCGCCAGCCATCGGCTGCCGCGCAGCGGAGACGTCCGGACCAACAACTCCCTTACCAGGACGGCCGGCACGAAGCCCTGCATCAGATGTCCGAACCGGTCGTACGGATTCCGGGACAGGCCCAGCCCGTCCTGCAGTACGTCGGTTGTTCGGGCGTGCTCCACGGGTACCTCCCAGCACCTGGCCCCAGGAACCGGCCCCGCGCTCCATCGTCGTCCGCCGCCGCGCCGGGGGCGATCCCGGCGCCCGCTCCTCCCTGCCCTGCGCGACGGACCGCTGTCCACGTGCTGGGCGGTCAAGTGGCAGATCTTGGTCGTCGGCCGGCGACTCAGCAGGTCAGAGCGGTGCGACTGGAGCCGTCAGGTGGCGCAATGCTGCCGCAACACCACCGGAGCCGCGGCGCCGGTACGTTCCCTGCCATGCCAGCCGAACGTATCCCCGCCTCGCTTCCGGTCGCCGCCGCGCGCCGTCGGCGGCTGCGTGCGGACCAGGCCCGGCAGCTCGCGGATCTGCTGCGCCACCAGATCCTGTCGGGCGGGTTTCCACGCGGCGTCCTCCCCCTAGAGGACGTCATCGCCGCCGACTACCGGGCCAGCCGCAACACCGTCCGGCAGGCCCTCGACCTGCTGCGCGGCGAGCAGCTCGTGGACCGCAAGGTCGGCGTCGGCACCGTCGTGGTCTGCGAGAAGTACCCGCACGGCCTCGACCGGCTGCAAGGCCTGGCCGAGACCCTGCACGAGCACGGCCGGGTCACCAACGAGGTGCGTACCGTCGGACCGGTCAGCGCTCCCGGCCCGGTGGCGCGCCGGCTCGGTCTGCCCGACCACACCGACGTGCTCTGTATCGAGCGGCTGCGGCGTCTCAACGGGCTGCCGCTGTCCCTGGACCTGTCGTATCTGCCCATGGATCTGGGCGGCGAGCTGCTCCGCTGCGATCTGGAGAACACCGACGTGTTCCGGCTCCTGGAGACGCTGACCGGCGGCCCGCTGGGGCATGCCGAGATCACTCTCGAAGCCGTGAACGCCGACGCGCACTCCGCCGCGGTCCTCGAGGCCCCGCGCGGGAGTGCCGTTCTGATGCTGGAGCGACTCACTCATCTGCCCGACGGGCGGCCCGTGGACCTGGAGTTCATCCGCTTCCGCGGCGACCGCATCACCATGAGCGGCGTCCTGCGCCGCCACTCAGCCTGACCCACCCCCCTTCCTGCCACCGCCCTCCCTGGAGACGGTCATGCCTGTTGTCCCGCAGCGCGCCGACGTACCCGTGACCATCGACGAGTCGCGGTGTATCGACGGCTGCACGCTCTGCGTAGACATGTGTCCGCTCGACTCGCTCGCGATCCGCGAGGACAACGGCAAGGCGTACATGCATGTCGACGAGTGCTGGTACTGCGGCCCGTGTGCGGCCCGGTGCCCCACCGGAGCGGTCACCGTCAACATGCCCTACCTGCTCCGATGAAAGGCCCAACTGCCGTGCCACATCAGACCGTTGCCCCACTCGCCCGGCTGCTGCCGCTCGCCCTCCTGCTACCCCTTGCCACGGCGTGCGGTGGCGCGGCCGGGGCCGAGGACTCCCACACCGTCACGGTGACCGTCGGATACCAGTCGAAGACCATCAACACCGTCACCGCCGGAACGCTGCTGCGCTCGCTCGGCTACTTCGAGGAGGAACTCGCGGCCCGGGGGAGGAAGGACGGCAAGACCTACAAAGTGAAATGGCAGGACTACGCGACCGGCGCCCCGATCACCGCCCAGATGACCGCCGGGAAGATCGACATCGGGTCGATGGGTGACTTCCCGCTCCTGATCAACGCGGCCCGGGGCAAGCAGCTGGGGCAGCCGACGCAGCTGGTCTCGGTCACCGGATACAACCTGCGCGGTGGCCTCAACACCATTGTCACCGCGCCTGGTTCACCACTGCGGTCACTGGGCGACCTGCGTGGCAAGAAGGTGTCCACCAGCGTCGGATCGGCCGCCGACGGCACGCTGGTACGGGCCCTGAAGAAGGCCGGGATCGACCCGGAGAAGGACATCAGCAAGCTCAACCAGCAGCCCAGCGTGGGCGCTTCCGCCCTGACCGGCGGCAGCGTCGACGCGCTGTCCCAATTCGTCGCGTGGCCCGGCCAGTTGGCGTACGAGGGCAAGGCGCAGGCCCTGTACGACGGGGCCGACCTGAATCTGCCGACGTTCCACGGTGTCACCGTCCGGGAGAAGTTCGCCGAGGAGCGCGCCGGGGTCCTCGACGACTTCCTCCAGGCTCAGCGGCGGGCCACCGACCATCTCCGCAAGCGGCCGGTGGCCGCCGCCGAGTCGGTGGCCAAGGAGACCGGGCTGCCGGCCGAGGCGGTCTATCTCTACAACGGCGCCCACGGCATCGCCACGTTCGACCCGGCGCTGCGGCCGGAGCTGATCGCCGCGCTGAAGAAGGACGTACCGATCCTGAAGGCTGCCAAGCTGGTGGGCGACGTCGACGTGGACTCCTTCGTCGACCCGGAGCCGCTGAAGCGGGCCGGGCACACACCCTCGTATCCGAAGGCGAGCGCCGCCAAGTCCGAGCTGTGGCTGAAGGGACAGGGCTCCACGCGCACCTTCGACAGTCCGAAGCAGCTCCTGAAGGCCGCGAAGGGCGCCGAGGTGCGGGCCGCATACGTTCCGGACGCGCTGACCGGCACCCTTTGGTTCGCCGACAGGGCGGTGTGGGTCGCGGACGGGTCCGACCTGCGCGCCTTCGTCACTCCGAGCCACGCGAGGACGTACGTGGAACGGCACGCCGGCGCCCGCGTCGTCAGCTACGCGGACGCCGTGGGGCTCGCGTCATGAGCGCGGGCCGCTGGCTGATCCGGGCCGCATCGCTTGCCGTGGCCCTCGGACTGTGGCAGTTGCTGACCTCCCTGGACGTCGAACTGTGGCTGCGGTTCGGCCAGTTCCCCACGTTCGGCGAGGTGGCGTCCACCTTCGGCGACCGGCTGGGCACCGCCCCGTACTGGCAGGACGTGGGCCACAGCCTGCGCCGCATCGTGATCGGATTCCTGCTCGCCGCGGCGCTCGGGGTGGCGGCGGGCACGGCGATCGCGCGGTCGCGGTGGGCCGCCGATCTGCTCGGCCCGCTGGTGGAGGTGGCACGGCCGATCCCTGCGATCGCCCTGGTCCCGGTCGCAATCCTGCTGCTGCCCAACAACGAGCAGGGCATCGTGTTCATCACCTTCACCGCGGCCTTCTTCCCGGTGCTGGTGTCTACGCGGCACGCGGTGCGCGCGCTGACGCCGGTGTGGGAGGAGGCCGTGCTCACCATGGGCGGCGGCCGGCTGCGGGTGCTGTTCTCGGTGGTGCTGCCGGGCGCGCTGCCGGGCATCTTCGGCGGACTCTCGGTGGGCATCGGCGTCGCGTGGATCTGTGTGATCTCCGCGGAGATGATCTCCGGAGAGTACGGGGTCGGCTACCGCACCTGGCAGGACTACACGGTCGTCGACTATCCCGGCGTCTTCGTCGGCATGGCCACCATCGGCGCCCTCGGCTGGCTCACCTCCACGGCGGTGGAGTTCCTCGGCCGCCGCGCCACCGCCTGGCTGCCGCGGCCGCCGGAGCGGGCACCGTCGCGTGCCGTACGCCGCGCCACCGCTCCCCCGGCAGTCCCGTCCCCCGCTCCGGCCCTGGAGAAGGAGCCCGTCTCATGAGTCCCACGAGCACTGCTCCCGTGCGTCAAGGTGCCGAACTCGCCCTGGCTGACGTGCGACTCGGCCATCGCGAGGGCCGGCCCCTGCCCGGTACCGTGCACCTCCGGATCGCGCCGGGCGAACTCGTGGCCGTTCTCGGCCCGTCCGGCTGCGGCAAATCCACGCTCCTTCGCACCCTCGCCGGGCTGCTGCCCCCGCTGAACGGGCAGGTCACCCAGGACCGGGTGCCGATCCGCGGGCCCGAGGCCGACCGGGCGCTGGTCTTTCAGGAGGACGCCCTGCTGCCGTGGCGGAGCGTCCACGCCAATGTCGAACTTCCCCTGGCGATACGGCGGTTGGGGCGCGAGGAGCGGCGACGCGTCGCGGCAGAGTGGCTGGAGCGGGTCGGCCTCGCCGGGCATGTCCGCAAGCTGCCGCACCGGCTCTCCGGCGGGCAGCGGCAGCGCGTCCAGCTCGCCCGTGCTCTGGCCGGGCGGCCCCGCGCGGTCCTCATGGACGAGCCGTTCGGCGCGCTCGACCCGCACACCCGCGCCGGTATGCAGGACCTGCTCGTGGACATCCTGCGCGGCACCGGCGCGACCGTCGTCTTCGTCACCCATGACGTGGACGAGGCCCTTTACCTCGGCGACCGGATCGCCCTGCTCTCCTCCGGCGAGGTCCTGGACGTCCCGCACCCCCGGCAGCGGGACGCACGCAACGCGCCTGCCACCACCGGCCTCCGCCGCCGCATCCTCACGTCCCTCTGACCACCCGCACCCCTGTGAAAGGCCCGCCCGTGGACACCCCCCTGGCCATCCCCGCCCTCTCCGACGCGACCGAACTCTCCTGCGACGTCCTCGTCATCGGCGGCGGCACCGCGGGCACCATGGCCGCCCTGACGGCCGCCGAACGCGGCGCGGACGTACTGCTCCTGGAGAAAGCACACGTACGGCACTCCGGCGCGCTCGCCATGGGCATGGACGGCGTCAACAACGCGGTCATCCCCGGCCGGGCCGAACCGGACGACTACGTCGCTGAGATCACTCGCGCCAACGACGGCATCGTCGACCAGTCCACCGTGCGCCAGACGGCGACCCGAGGCTTCGCGATGGTCAAGCGCCTGGAGTCGTACGGCGTGAAGTTCGAGAAGGACGAGCACGGCGAGTACGCGGTCCGCCAGGTGCACCGCTCCGGCTCTTACGTGCTGCCGATGCCGGAGGGCAAAGACGTCAAGAAGGTCCTCTACCGGCAGTTGCGGCGCCGCGAGATGCGCGAGCGGATCCGCATCGAGAACCGGGTGATGCCGGTACGGGTGCTCACGCGTCCCGAGGACGGCCGGGCCGTCGGTGCGGCCGGATTCAACACCCGTACAGGCGAGTTCGTCACCGTACGGGCGGGGGCGGTGATCCTGGCCACCGGCGCCTGCGGCCGCCTCGGCCTGCCCGCATCCGGCTATCTCTACGGGACGTACGAGAACCCTACGAACGCGGGCGACGGCTACGCGATGGCGTACCACGCCGGTGCCGCGCTCACCGGCATCGAGTGCTTCCAGATCAACCCGCTGATCAAGGACTACAACGGCCCGGCGTGCGCCTACGTCGCGAACCCGTTCGGCGGCTACCAGGTGAACCGGCACGGCGAGCGGTTCGTGGAGTCGGACTACTGGTCGGGGCAGATGATGGCCGAGTTCGCGGCCGAACTCGCCTCCGACCGCGCTCCGGTGTACCTCAAGCTCAGCCATCTGCCGGAGGAGACCATCACCGCCGTCGAGTCGATCCTGCACACGACGGAGCGGCCCACACGCGCCACGTTTCACGAGGGCCGCGGCCATGACTACCGCACGCATGACATCGAGATGCACATCTCGGAGATCGGCCTGTGCGGCGGCCATTCGGCGTCCGGCGTACGGGTCGACGCCCACGCCCGCACCACCGTCCCCCGCCTGTACGCGGCCGGCGACCTGGCCTGCGTACCGCACAACTACATGATCGGCGCGTTCGTCTTCGGGGACCTGGCGGGTGCTGACGCGTCCCAGTTCCGCGCCTACGAGGGTGAGTTGCCCGGCGACCAGCTGGCTGCCGCTCACGAACTCGTCTACCGGCCGCTGCGCAACCCCGACGGGCCGCCGCAGCCACAGGTCGAGTACAAACTGCGGCGGTTCGTGAACGACTACGTGGCGCCGCCGAAGGCCGGGGCGAAGTTGTCCCTGGCCGTGGAGGCGTTCGAACGGATGAGGGGTGAGATCGCCGGGATGGGGGCGCGGACGGCCCATGAGCTGATGCGGTGCGCGGAGGTGTCGTTCATCCGGGACTGCGCGGAGATGGCGGCGCGCGCCTCGCTGGCCAGGACCGAGTCGCGCTGGGGCCTGTACCACGAGCGGCTCGACCATCCCGAGCGGGACGACGCGGGGTGGCTGCACCATCTCGACGTCTACAAGTCCCGTGCGGGGGCCATGGAGTTCAGGGCCCGGCCGGTCGAGCCGTATGTCGTTCCGGTGCCGGAGTTCGAGCCGGTGGCGGCCGGGGCGGAGCGGGTGCTGGGCGAGGTCGCGTTGGTGCCGGTGGCGACGGCGGGGCAGCGGGACGTGGCTCCGGCCGCCCGGCCGGCGACGTCAGCCCCGGCGGCGCCCTCGCCCCGGGCCACCCGGACCCCCGCGTCGAGCCCCGCCCTCCTCGGTGTCCTCGCCCTGGCCGAGGAGTCCCCCGGCCTGGATGCCCTCTCCCCCTACCTTGCGGACTCCGACCCGGCGGTGCGGGCGGCCGCCGTCAACGTCCTCGCCGAGACGGTGCCCGCCGGGGCCGGCCCCGCGCTCGCCGCACGGCTGCGGGATGCCGCGCCCCAGGTCCGGGAGGCCGCGGCGGGCGCCCTGCGTGAACTGGTCGAAGTCCTGCCCGGCGAGCCGGAGTTGGGCGACGGCCTGCGGGCGGCACTCGGCGTGACGGACCCGGCGGTGCGGGGCGCCGCGCTTGACGTCCTACGGGAGCTGCGGCTCGGCGACGCATCGGTGTACGCCACCGCGCTTTCCGACACCGACATCGACGTCCGCATCCATGCCGTCCGGGCCCTGGTCTCGGTGGACGCGACCGCTCAGCTCTCGGCGGCCACGGCCGACCTCGCCCGCGAGGTCAGGGTCGCGGTGGCCCGCGGGCTCGCGGCGGTGCGCGACCCGGCACCGGCCCCGCTCGACCCGCTCCTCGACGACTCCGACCCGCTGGTCAGGGCGGCCGCGCTCACCGCGCTGGCCGCGACGGGCTGCCCGTCCCCGTATGCCGAACGGGCGGTGGCCGCGCTTGACGACCCCGCCTGGCAGGTCAGGGCCGGCGCCGCGACCGCCCTGCGAACGTCCCTTTCCAGCACGGCGGTTCCCGCCCTCGCCAAGGCGTCGGCGGACCCGAACGCGGACGTCCGCAAGGCCGCCGTCCTCTCACTCCTCACCCACCGCGCCGACCCCGACGCCCGCGCGGCCCTCGCCACCGCGACCACCGACTCCGACGCGGACATCCGTGCCTACGCATCCCGCTCCACGACGTGAACGCCATACGTGGCTGACCCACGACACGCGATGTCCGTGCGGGCGGCGGATCGTTGTACGGGTGAGGAAGGGAGATCCACCATGCCGAAACAGGGACCTGCGCAGCAGCCCACGACCGAGCTCGACGCCCGCTACAGCTCCGCACTCAACCCACGCCCGGGTGACGCCGACGTCACCGCCACCGAATGGGCCGAGGCCCAGCGGCAGTTGGAGGCCGCCGAGATCTTCTGGGTGTCGACGGTGCGCCCCGACGGTCGCCTGCACGTCACTCCGGTGATCGCCGCCTGGCACGACGGGGTGCTGTACTTCTCCACCGGCCCGGGCGAGCAGAAGGCGAGGAACCTCGCTCATGACGGGCACTGCGCGCTGACCACCGGCCGGAACTCGCTCACCGAAGGGCTCGACGTCGTGGTCGAGGGCAAGGCGGAGCCGGTCGCCGATCCGGCGGTGCTGGAGGAGGTGATCGCGGCATACGAGGCGAAGTACGGGGCGCACATCACCTCCCCCGAGGGCACTTTCAACGGGATCGGGGACGCGTTCCGGAAGGGGGACGCGATGGTGTTCGCGGTGTCCCCGGCCACGGCGTACGGCTTCGGCCGGGACGACGGGGTCTACTCCCACACGCGCTGGGCGTTCTGAACAGCAGTCCCCCGCCCGCAATCCAATCGCCTCCACGTCGATGCTCCCGTAGGGTGCGCGGGTTGTCGTGGCGGAGGCGGAGAGGCGGTTCGGACTGTGGCACCCGGAACAGTGGCGCGGGATCAGTTGACCGGGGCAGTGCGGGCCGCGCTGGGTGGCGGGCGTCGGCTGGAGGCGGTGGAGCGCGTCGCGGGCGGTAGCAAGAAGGGCGTCTACCGCCTGGTGATGGACGACGCGACCACGGCGATCGCCTACCTGTGGGACGACGCCGAGAACTACTGGCCGGCGGCCGAGGGGGACGACGACCTCACCGACCCGTTCTCCCCCGGTCTCGGGCTCGACCTGTTCGAGGCCGCACACGCGCGGCTGGACGCGCTGGGCGTCCGCGTCCCGGCGATCCGTCTCCTCGACCGCGACGGCACTCACTGCCCGGGCGACCTCGCGATCGTCGAGGACCTCCAGGGCGAGAACCTGGAGGAACTGCTCGCACGTGACCCCCGCGCGGCCGACCCGGTCATGGTCCGGCTCGGGGAGGCGCTGGAGTCGATGCGGCACCATCGAGCTCCCGCGTACGGCAAGGTGGCCGTGGTCGACGGGGGAGGCACATCGCGCGGGACGTCGGGCGAGGGGGTCGTCCTGGACCGTGCGCTACGCGACCTCGCCGAGGCGGCATCGCGTGATCCCCGGATCGCGCGGGCGCGCGAACGGCTCGAGGAGCGGTTGCTGAGTCTTGCGGCGGCGGTACGGCCGCGCGCGGAGTACGCGGTCGTGCACGGCGAACTGGGGCCGGATCACGTGCTGGTGGACGCGGGCGGGAACCCGGTGGTGATCGACATCGAGGGCTTGATGTATTTCGATGTCGAGTGGGAGCACGCCTTCCTGCGGATCCGCCTGCACGACGCCTATCAGCCACTGCGGGTGGACGGACTCGACGAGGACCGGCTCGCGCTCTACATGCTGGCCCAGCGGCTCTCACTGACGGCGGGCCCGCTGAGGCTGCTCGACGGGGACTTCCCCGACCGGGCGTTCATGGCGTCCATCGCCGAACACAACCTGAACAAGGCGCTGGAGCTGGTCCACGCCTGAGCGCCTCTGTCCACAGAGCCAAAGCGAGAGCAGCCCAATCGGAGTGCGCCCGAGGTCAGTGAGCCCGTCGAGCCCCACGGATCTTGGAAGGCTGGGAACGCAGAGCCGCCAGCCGGTCTTGATCACTGGCTTCGGACAGGCTCTCGCCGAGGGCCAGGAGCGACAAGAGCTGTACGGGACGCCCTACGGATGCCGCTGCCTCCAGCTTGTGGTGGCCGTCGAGCAGGAAATGGGTCAGCCCCCAGTGCGTGTAGTAGTCGGTCGACCGGTCCATCGCGGGCTGGCAGACATCCAGGGTCGACACGGCCACGGCCGTCGGCACCGTGCCCCGCTCCATCTGCTCGGCGTACTCCTCGACCCGCTCCCGCTCGTTCCACGTCGGGGGCACCATGGGCACGACGAACTCGTAGAGATGGGCTTCGTCATCGACCACGGTCTCGAACGTGCGGTAGTACGGCGTGTGCGGGTACTCCGGGAGTCCCCAGAACGCGTCGAGGCCCCACGTGGCCACCTGTTCTTGGCTGAAGTAGTCACCCTCCTGGCCCGGAACGACCAGGCGTGGCTCGACGCTGAACAGCAAGGGCAGGTAGTCGCCTTCCGGCAGCAGAGTGCCGAACGCGTCGAGCACACCGTCATCCAGGTCCGGGAGCTGCCCGGCGAGGCGGTCCTGAGCACCCGCCAACGACAGCGATTCATTGGCACCCTCGAGCCGCCGGAACAGGAACTGGCATGACCCACACCAGAAGCTGAGCTCAAAGGCAGGCTTTCCGTCGACCGCGAGCACCCTGCGCCCCGGCCCGGACCCCGACTCCTGTGGCTCCGCCTCGAACCGCAGCCTCGCCTCGGGCCCGGCCACTCCGAGCCTGCGCGGGTCACCCACCGTGATGTTCATGGTCGTGACCGTACGAGACCCCACCACCCCGCACAAAACCGTTTCCGGCGTCGAGCCGGTGCCACATCCATGCGACCCCTACCGGTGGCGCGTGAACGTGAGTCTCGCTTGCACCTCCCTCGGCTCCGGAGGCCTGAGCCACGGGCGTGTCGGGAGCGTCGGCAATCTGCCGTGGTTGAGAGCGAATTCGGGCAGGGAGACCCCGAACCTCGTCGCTATCGCCTCCAGCGCTCGACTCTCGTCCGAGAGGTCTGTCGCGGGGCCGGCCGGGTCCGGGAACAGGTGATCCGGGTAGAGCTCGGCGGGGATGTCGCCTGTCTGGTGGCGCTCCGCCTCCTGCACCGTGAAGGCGTACCGCTGCTGCCCGTCCTCGGCGAAGGCGAGGTGGAACAGGCCCGGCTCCCACCAGACCGTGAGGGCCCGGGTGCCGCGCGACAGCTCGGTGCCGGGGTGGGTCAGACGGGTGCGGTCGAAGCCTGGCCATCGGGCCGATTCGAAGGCGAAGCTCCAGCCGTCGACAGCGCCGAGACGGGCGACGGGGCCGCGGCGCTCGTGCTGCCGAGAGAACGGGAGATCCCAGGAGTCCCACTCGCTCTCCATCGGCTCCAACGGGCCCGTGCCGAACCGCTTCGCCAGCTCTTCGGGGCGTATGCCCTCCACCAATACGAAACGGTACGCGTCTCTGCGCAGCTCAACCCTGGGTTGGTGATGCGTCAGCCACGCGAGCCCGTCGCGAGCCGCCTCCCCCTCGACGGCTGCCGGCGCGGGCATCACCCCCTCCTGACCGGCGCGGGGTGTCATCAGCAGCTGCCGGCCCCGCTCCGGTGTGACGAGCGGTCCGAGCAGCGGGTCCCCGAGCAGGCCGAACGGCGCCACGTGGTCCTCCCCGTACGGCTCCCACTGCGGTACCGCCGCCGCGAGCACCCGCCACGCGCGGTCCGTGTCACCCCAGCGCGCCAGTTCCCTGGCCTCCCCGACCGCGCGCCCGAAGGGGCCGGGCGAGGTGTACTGGTACTTGCGCTGCCTGATCTCCTCCAGGACGACACCGGCCCTCTCCCGGTCCGACGCGTAGTCCTCCGTCGCCGGGCCGAGTACGAAGGTGTCGTCTCTGCGGTGTTCGCGCAGGTGATCGCGCACCTTCAGGGGCAGCACCTCGCCCGCGTACAGCGGATCGTCCATGCGTGGGTCGACCGGCACCCAGCCGCGCCCGTCGAGCAGCGCCCGCAGCTGGGCGGCCAGCAGGACCGCCCGCGGTCTGCCGAGGTCCCCCGCCTCACGGAAGACGGCGAGCGCCTCGTCCAACTCGCCTCTCAGGCAAGCAAGTCGGGCCTCCTCCACCTTGGCGTCGAGTTCACGCGTCACCACGTTCTCGAAGCCTGAGTGGCCGCCGGCCAGGCGGTAGAACTCCTTGTACATGTCCTCCATGAACGCGCGGAACGAGTCGTACCGCTCCGGGTATTCACCACCCCACCCGTGGTACACGTACACCGCCCACTCCCCGTCGGCGCCCACATCGCCCGGGTCGAGCAGCACATCCGTCATATCCGAGTCGAGCGACAACTGCAGCGCCCGGCCCCACATCCCGGCCCTGAGCACTTCTTCCTCGGCCGAGTCCTGGTCGAGTTGCTCCTCGTACATCGGCTGAAGGCCGTACGGATCTCCGTACGGCGCGACGCGATCCACCCCCGCCAGCAGATGGACGAAGCCGCCGGCATGGCGCCAGCCGTCCGACGTCTCGAGGAAGGAGCGGAAGGACGGCGGAAGTGGAACCTCTGTCCCCAGCCCTCGGAGCCGCTCCTCCAGAGCCACCAGCCGCGCCGGACCGGCCGGGTCGAACCCCAGCCAGCGGCGCCGGACGATCTCCTCGTCCAGCTCCTCGAACTCCTCCGGCTCCTCCGCGGCCGTCCCTTCCAGCCATTCCTCGCTCCACCGCTTGAGCAGCGGCCCCCATTCGAAGATCTCCATGCGCGCCATCGTGGCACCCGCCACTGACAGCCGGTCATGGTCGCCCTGCGGGACGGGGCTTCACCGCCGCGCGCGTCCCGTACGGCGCCCTCGCAAGGGCCTGGTTCTCGCGACGGAATACCCGCCGGTGTGTTCACCGTTCTCTTTCCCGACCGGCGTTGAAGACTGCATCTCGACCTGCTCGACGTGATCGACATACACGAGGAGACGCTATGCCCCTTCCGCTCGACGAGCGCGAGGCGTTCCTGACCGAACCCCACATCGCCGCCCTGGCCGTCGCACGTGCACAGCCCGGCCGTGCGCCCCTGACGGTCCCGATCTGGTACTGGTACGAGCCGGGCGGCGCCTTCTGGTTCATGACCGGCCGGGATTCCGCCAAGGCGAAGGCCATCAGGGCCGCCGGCCGTGTCTCGCTCATGGTCGAACACCTCGAACCCACGGTCCGCTATGTGACCGTGGAGGGTTCGGTGACGTCGGAAGTCACGTCCACCGTCCAGGAGTTGACCGATCTCGCGGCCCGCTATCTGCCCGCCGACAAGGTCGAGGGATACGTGAAGGCGGCCACCGCCGAGCATGGCGCGCAGGTCACCTTCCATCTCCGCCCCGAGCACTGGCTGTCGGCCGACCTCGGCTCCGTCTGACACCTACGAGCGGCGACGCGGACGCCGCCGAAAAACAAGGCCCGCGCGGTCGTGGCACCACCGCGCGGGCCGTTGCGTTCCTGCGCGCCCAGATGTCCTGCACGAGCTGGTGCGCCGTACCGGGACGGCGGCCGCGGTCTTCGACAGCGCGGGCGGGGTCATCACCTCCGGCTCCGCGGGCGACGACGCCGAGGTGCCGTACAGGCCTGCCCCGCTCGGAGGTATCAGTTCACAGATCATCGTGCGCGGGGTCCACGCGGCCACGCTCACCCTCCGACTGCCGGCCGATGGTTCGGCGCACCCCGGGCGCTGCCCCTCCATCTCACCCTGCGGCTACGGCATCACCTGGGTTGAGCGATGCGCGCAGCCGTCAGCCGTCAGCCGTCAGCCGTCAGCCGTCAGCCGAAGACGTCGTACGAACGTCGGTAGATCCCGTCCGTGTGCTCGCGAATGTCCCGGTACACCTCGCCGAGGCGCCGGTACAGGTCGTGGTTGGCCTGGTCGGGTGTGAACTCCGCGCCGGGGCGGACCATCGCGTCGATCGCCTCGTCGAACGTCTTGTACGCGCCGAGTCCGACCGCCGCGCAGATCGCGGAGCCGAGCCCCGCCGCGTTGTTGACCTCGGCACGGTGGGCCGGGATGCCGAAGACGTCGGCGTAGATCTGCATCATGAGGTCGGAGCCGGAGCCGCCGCCGGAGATGACGGTGTGCCGGTAGGTGGTGCCGAGTTCGGTGGCCATGTGGGTGCCGGTGGCGTGGATGGACAGGGCGAGCGCTTCGAGGATCGAGCGGTACATGTGGAAGCGGCCCTGGCGGCCGTCGAAGCCGAGGATCGTGCCCTTGCGGTACGGGGCGTCGGTGGGCGCCAGCCAGTCGAGCACCGTCATCAGGCCGTCGCAGCCCGGCGGGACCTTCGCGGCCTCGGCGTTCAGGTAGTCCTCGACGGACAGGCCGGCGGCGCGCGCTGACGCCACCGCCTCCTCGCCGAGCAGGTCGCGCAGCCAGCTCACCGTCCACATGCCGCGGCGCACGCCGAAGCTCTCGTAGAGGTAGGAGTGCGGCATACAGGCGTAGTTGGTCCAGAAGTCGGAAGCGTCGGGCACGTTCCTGTCGCCGACGGTCATGCCGGCCACGTAGGTGCCGAGGGAAATCAGGAGCGTGTCACCGGCGCGCAGTCCGCAGCCCAGGGCCTCAACTGCCTTGTCGTTGGCGGTGGCTACGACGGGCAGGCCCTCGGGGATGCCGGTGTGGCGGGCCGCGGCGGCGGTCACCGTGCCGAGGACGTCGCCCGGCATCACCAGGTCGAAGAGCATCTCGCGCGGGATGCCGGACTTGGCGAGAACGGTGTCGTCTGTCGTCCACTGCCAGGTGCCGGAGTCCAACGGCCATGAATCGCCCGCATAGTTGGCGGCGGTGTCCTGGAAGACGCCGGTCATGCGGTGGCTGATGTAGCCGGAGGACGTGGTGACGTACCGCGCCTCGGGGAGGGTGTGCTCGTAGGGGCGCGAGACCCGTGCGTCCATCCAGCTCATCACCGGCTGGGCGAGTGTGCCGTCGGCCTTGAGGACGGCCCGGCAGAAGCGGATCGTGCACAGGCCGACGCCGACGATGTCGGCCACGTCGCCGGGGAACGCGGCCATGGCCTGCCGGCTGGCCTCTCCGATCGACGTCCACAGGTCGTCGTCCGGGTGTTCCACGACGCCGGGGCGCGGGGTGGCGTACGGACGCAGGCTCTGCCGTCCCTCGCAGACGGCCCGGCCGTGTTCGTCGAAAACGGTCACCTTCGAGCTCTGGGAGCCGTTGTCGATGCCGATGAAGTAGCGAGTCATGGCCCACTCCGGGGTGCGAGAGAGGAGGGGGCCGCCGGGCAACGGCAGCCCCCTGTACGACAGTTGGGGATCAGGCGTCGAGCGGGAAGATCGTTCCCTTGTTCATGATCCCGTTCGGGTCGAACGCCTCCTTGAGCTTGGCCAGCATGTGGTAGGCGCTGCCGTGCTCCTGCTTCGTCCACGCGGTGCGGTACTTGCCGACGCCGTGGTGGTGGACCATCGAGCCACCGACGCGCAGCGCCTCCTCGACGATGATCGCGTTGAGCGGCACGTGGTACTTGTGGATCTCCTCCTCCGGCTCACAGTTGATCTTGTAGTCGTAGACGAAGTAGAGGTTCGTACCCGTCTGGTAGCTGTGCGAGGAGTGGGCGCCGAGGAGGGTGAGGTCGTCGGCGTGCGGGTACTCGGTCCGGATGCGGTTCATGACCGCGCCGTACAGCTCGGTGACCTTCGACCAGTCGCAGGAGACCTCGGTGGTGTAGCCGAGCTCGGCCTTGGCGCGCATGACCTCCTTCTCCGCCTCGATCTTGTCCGGGCCCCAGTTGAGGTTGTCGAACCACGCCTCGATGAGCTTCGGGTCGACCTTCTCGTGCGCGTGCTGCGCGGCGACGCGCTCGATCTCCTCGCTGGTGGCGCGCACGATGCCCTTGGGGCCCTCGGCGACGAAGACGACGACGCACTTGCCCTTCGAGAAGTGCGAGAAGTGCTGGCCGGCGTCCTCGGGCGAGTAGACGCGCACGACGGACGGCTTGAAGCCGCCGACGACGACCTCGCGGATGATGGCGGTGCCGGTCGCCATGTCGTCGACGAGGAAGCCGTGGAACTCGTTGTTCTCCGGCTGGTACTTGAAGATCTTCACCGTGACCTCGGTGATGTAGCACAGGGCGCCCTCGTTGCCGATGACGATGTGCCGGATGTCCGGGCCGGTCGCACGGCGCGGGACGTTCTTGATACGGCTGACGGTGCCGTCGGGGAAGACCGCCTCCAGGCCGACGACCATGTCCTCGATCGCGCCGTACAGCGTGGAGAACTGGCCGATCGAGCGCGTCGAGACGAGCCCGCCCATCTGCGCGAGCGGCTTGGACTGCGGGGAGTGTCCGGTCGTGTAGCCCTTGGCGCGCAGCGCGTCCTCAAGGACCTGAAGCTGGACACCGCACCCGGCGGTGACCTGCATGTTCTCTTCGTCGATCTTGATGATCTCGTCGAGGCCCGAGCCGTCGAGGACGATCGTGTCGGTGACGGCCGTCTCCAGGCCGCCCTCGGTGCCGGTGCGGCCGGTGCGGGCCACGATGTTGATGCGGTTCTCGTCGGCGAACGCGAGCACCTTCGACACGTCGTCCACGCTGCTGGCGTTGACGATCGCGGCCGGCGGCGGGGCGTCATAGATGCCGTGCACCGCCTGGTACTTCTTGAAGCGGTCGACGCTCGCCTCGCGCAGCTGCTGCTCGTCGGTGACGACCGCGCCCGCGCCGACCAGGGAGGTGAGGCGGTCGACGATCTCTTCTCGGTTCAGCTTCGATGCGGACTGCACCATGTGGATCAACCTTCTTTGTACGTGTGTGTACGTGTGGGGGTGAGGGAGAAGTGGGTGTCGGGTCGGGGTCAGCGGACGAGATAGCCGCCGTCGACGGTCAGGACATGGCCGTTGACGTAGTCGGCGGCGCGGCTGGCGAGGAAGACGGTGGCACCCATGAGGTCGGCGACATCGCCCCAGCGGCCGGCCGGGATGTGGTCGAGGACGCGCTGGTTGGTCTCGGGGTCGGCGCGCGTGGCCTCGGTGATCCTGGTGGCGAAGTAGCCCGGGGCGATCGCGTTGACCTGGATGTTGTGCTGGGCGAGTTCGTCGCAGTACGCCTTGGTGAAGCCGGCGATGCCGTGCTTGGTGGCGGCGTACGCGGGAGACATCTGGCCGCCCAGGAAGGAGAACAGCGAGGCGATGTTGATGATCTTCCCGGAGCGCTGCGGGATCATGAACTTCGTTGCCTCGTGGGCGAGTTCGAAGGGGGCGGTGAGGTTCACGGCCAGCATCGGGTCCCACTCGGCACGGTCGAACTCCTCGACGGAGGCGAGATTGCAGATGCCCGCCGAGTTCACGAGGATGTCGACCGACCCGAGGGTGTCCACGCAAGTCTCGACGACCCGCCGGGGCACGCCCGCGCCGGTGATGTCGGCCTCGAGGAACTCCATGCGCCGGCCCTCGGCCTCGATCAGCTTGCGCGTCTCGCCGCCGTCGTCGGCGAGCGCCGGGACGAGGACGTTGGCGCCCGCCTTCGCGAGGGCGAGGGAGAACGCCTGACCGAGGCCGGTGTTGCCCCCGGTGACGATCGCGTTCTTCCCGTCGAGGGAGAAGAAGTCCCGGGAGAAGTCCGTGATGTCCATGTGATGCCTGCCGATCTTCTTACTCTTCGTGACTCTTTACGAATATTTACGATGCTTGTAAATCTTTGTATGGATACGTTCTACGCGCTCGGGGCGGTGAGCCGAAGGACCCGGCGATCACACCCCCGCAGGCACGCAGTCACTGACGGGAGCCGTGTCCCGGGCGGCCAGTTCACGCCTGCGGGTGCGGGCGGTGAGCGTCGTCATCACCAGACCAAGCAGTGCGGCCACGAGCAGGAAGACGAACAGCGCGCTGTAGCCGCCACCCTGTTGAGGCACCCTCGGGCTGGCCGAGGAGTCGCCGATCCACCAGGCGCACAGGGACGGCAGGAACGCATCCGGCAGATACGCGAGCCCGGACGCCAACCCGATGACTCCCCCGCGCTCCTGCTCCGGGACCTCCACCTCACCGACCGTGGACCAGTAGACGCCACGCGAGGCGAAGACCAGTGCGCACAGGACGAACATCATCACCAGCGCGAGCCAGGCGAGCGAGGCGGTGCGCGGCAGTACGAGGAAGAGGGCGGCGAGCACGGCGCTGCCGGCGAACATCCAGCGCAGGAACAACGCGCTGGAGCGGGTCACCTTGTCCACGACGACGCCGCCCGCGGGCCCGGCCACGAACTGGAAGACGTAGGACCGCACGACCCCGATGACGGCGATCATGGAGGCGGAGACGCCGTAGTTGTCCTGGAGCAGCGGCGAGAAGTAGCCGAGCGTCGTGTAGAAGCAGTACATCAGCATGGCGGTGCCGCCGATGAGCCAGGTGTAACGGTTGCGGGCCGCGGCGAGGAGCTGCTTGAGGGTGACGGTCGCCGAGTCGAGCCCGGCGAGCCTCGTCTTGTCCTCGCGGACGACGAACCACACGATCGCGGCGAAGACGAAGCTCAGCACGCCGTAGATCCGGATCAGCGCGAGGACACCGTGCGCGGGCACGACGGAGGCGGCGACGATCGCCGTCCCGACGAAGCCGATGGCCGTCGAGACGATGCCTCGGGTGCCTTCGAGGAAGCCGAAGAGCCGGCCCTGCTCGCCGGAGTCGCCGAGCATGCTGATCGACTTCACCAGCGCGGACCAGTACAGACCCATGCCGACGACAGCCATCGCGATGTGCGCCGCCACTACTCCCCAGAAGCCGGGAACGGTGGCGAGATAAATATCGGCGATTCCCATTCCGACGAGCGAAACAACGATGAGGAGTTTCGGCGAGAATTTGTCGGAGAACCAGCCGCCGAAGAAATACATGACGATGGCCACGGCACCGAATGCCGAGATGATGTTCCCGTACTGCTGCGAGCTGAGATTCAGCGCCGTATAGGTAGGTTCGAGGTACACGAACCTTATGTAGGCGACCTGGAAAATGATTCCGCCGGTCATGGAGAGCGCGAAGAAGCTCAGCCACTTCTGGGCCTTGTTCATCCGGATCACCGCAGCCACCTCGTCGTGGACAGGAAATGGGCACAAAAAAAGAACAGCAAACTCCGATGTTCGGAGGTTACTGTTCTCTGGTCTCTAGTAACTGTCCCGGCGCGAGGCCGGAACCCTTATTTGATTATCGCGCCCGTGTCCAGGACATGAACTCCGGGTGCGTTCGCCATGCTAGGCAGGGCCGATCGACAGTGTCAATAGAGTTCAGCGTCACATTCCCTTACATGGCCCAGACGTCACGATTCGACGAGGCGATGGCCGCGGCCCCCGCCTTCAGCGCGGCGAAAACGTCTTCGCGGTCACACACGAGCCCGCCCGCGATGAGGGGCACTTCGATGTCCTGGACGGCCCAGGAGATGACCCGCGGCATACAGCCCGGCAGGATCTCCACACAGTCCGCCTTGGACTGGCGGACCTGCGGCGCCAGATTGCGGTACGACTTCGAGTCGATGAGGAAGAACCGGTGCACGGCGAACAGGCCGACCTCGCGGGCGGCGCGCACCATGTGCGCCTTGGAGCTGAGAACCCCGTCGGCCGAGGTGTGCTCCTTCACGTACTGCACCACGATGTCCTTGCCGCTGAACCCTTCGAGCAGGTCCACGTTGACCAGGACGACCTTTCCGCTGTCCTTGAGCTGCTGCACGATCGCCGGGAGGTTCAGCAGCGACCCGTACAGCAGGAAGACGACCTTGCACTCCGAGTCCAGGACGGCGCGCAGCCCGTCGTCGTCGATGACACTGGCGATGACCGGATGGTCCTCGAGGAGGACCGGAAGTGACACGTCCACGAAAGACCTCCCATGGGATCGGCGGCCAATCTCCGCCGATCAGCGCCGCAGCGCAGGGTAACTTCCCGGCGCCGGGACCCGCCACCTCCCTCTGGACGGACCGGTGGGCAGCCGCGCCCGGCCGGCGGCCGGACG
Organism: Streptomyces sp. NPDC045026; assembly: GCF_056432625.1. Taxonomy (NCBI): domain Bacteria; kingdom Bacillati; phylum Actinomycetota; class Actinomycetes; order Kitasatosporales; family Streptomycetaceae; genus Streptomyces; species Streptomyces sp. NPDC045026. The sequence continues at coordinate 139,145 of NZ_JBWKIS010000001.1, read as the reverse complement.
CGGTGCCCCTGTCAGGCCCTAACGAGCTCGTGCATGGTTGGCGGTGGCGCGTCGACAGCATGATCGTTGATCATGGTCTGTGTGGTGGGGATCCGGGCACGTGCAGCAATCATCCGAAGTCAGCGGATCACCGGGCTGACCCCCGAAGTGATTGCTGAACTCGTCGCCGAGATCGGCCCGTTGTGGCATGAGCGGCACCAGGCCGAGCTGGAGTCGCGGCCCCGTCGCCGGGCAGTGGGTGCCGGGGCCAAACACAAACTGGTCTTCATCGACCGACTGTTGGCGACCTTGGTCAGCCTGCGCCACGGCGCCACGCACGACGTCCTGGCCTGCTGGTTCGGTGTCGACCGCTCCACCATCACGCGTGCGATCGGTGAAATACGGCCGCTGCTCGCTGAACGGGGCTGCACCATCGCACCCGACATCCGACTTCGCACCCTCGCCGAGGTCATCGACCACCTCGGCGCCGACGGACAGACCGGCATCATCGACGGCACCGAGATCCGCGTCCGCCGCCCGGCCGCCGGGCGCAAGGACCGCGAGAAGTTCATCTCCGGCAAGAACAAGCAGAACGCCGTGAAGTCGATGGTCGTCACGGACGCCGAGGGGCGGTTGCTGTTCTGCAGCCCAGCCGAGCCTGCCAGCTGCGCGGACATCACCCACGCCAGGAAGTTGGGCCTGGTCAAGCTGTTGGCCAACGGGCCGGCCGTGGAAATCCTGGCCGACGCCGGCTACCAAGGACTGGGCGCCCAGACGGCCGGACGCGTGGTGACGCCACCGCACCGCAAGTTCAAGAAGAATCCGCCCGAGTGGTACGAGGAAATGCACGAGCGCCAGCGCAAAGCCCACTCTTCGCGCCGCATCCGAGTCGAGCACGGCATAGGCCATCTCAAGAACTGGCGGGCCCTCGCCCGACACCACGGCCGACGTGAGCACATGAGCGACATCATCCAAGGCGTCGCCGGACTCCTCTCCCACCAACAGAGCGCCACCCTGGGCAGCGGTACGCGAACGTGAACACGACGGCGAACCCACGGCCTTCGACACGCCACCGCCAACCATGCACGAGCTCGTTAGATGGCCGACCGGCCCGTCCCTGCTCAGGCGTTGGGGTCGAAGGGTATGCCGGCCGGCTCGGCCTTCTCGAGGTGGTAGTTGAAGTTGCCGTCCTTGAGGCCGAAGACCGCGCTGCCGAAGTCGGCCTGGCTGAGCTTCTCGCGCAGGCCCGCGGGGTAGCCGTTCCAGCCGACGAGGCTCGGGAACTGCCAGGTGTGACGGTGGTTCTCCGGCGGCTCGTCGTTGGCGGTCGCGGGGCGGAAGCAGTGCGTGCCCAGGCCGTCCTTGTGGTAGACGGCCTTGGGGTGGGTGCCGTCCCAGAGGATCTGGTCACGGCTGTAGACGTTGAAGTTGCCGTGGGCCGAGGTGGAGACGTACTTGGCCTCGTTGTCCTGCACCCACACCACGACGTGTTCCCAGTCGTTGCGGTGCCCGCCGAGACCGCTGCCCGCGACGGCCTGGTCCTTCTCGAAGTAGAGGCCGTAGATGATGGCGCACCAGCCGTTGTTGCACTTGGAGCGGGCGTATCCGTTGGTGCTGTCGAGGTCCCAGGAGTCGTGGCACTGACCGTTGACGGCCCCGGACGGGTTGAGGCCGGGGTTGATGGTGCCGTCGGGGCCGATGGCGGGCGTCGGGTAGCAGCCGTCACCGTCGTAGTCGTAGGCCGGCTGGAACGTCTGCTCCAGGCCGTCCGCGTTGGCGGGCAGCGCCGGGGGCGGGTCCGCGAGCGCGATGCCCGGGAAAACGATGACCAGCGCGACGGCGCTGCCGAGGGTGAATGCCGCTCTGCGGATCCGTGAGCTCTTCTTCACTGAGTCCTCCTGGGAAACCGTGGGGGTGTGGGACACGCGCGATCGAATATGGCATGCCCTCGTCATCATCCGTGCCTCAGTTGCCCAACGAACCCCGGCAATGTGGCGCAGTGATGAAGAGTCCGCGCTGTCGTCAACAGGCCCACAGGGGCTGGACGTTGACTGGGCGGGGGCGGCTACCAAAGCCAACTGGCCCACCACGGCTGTGCACTTGATCCGCGAGACGGAGGCCTTCGTTGGCCGAGACGGAGGCCTTCATTGGCATGGACCTGCCCATGATCCTTCGATACGCTCCCAGCGGGCATTTCCTGGGAGCGCTCCCAGGCTTTGCTGTTCCACCCCCACGAAGCTGGAACAACGAAGGGCCAACCCATGAGACGCACGAAACCCCTGCGCATCGCCCTGTCCGCATTACTCGTCGCCGGAGTGTCGGCCGGGTTCATGCCGGCCTCGGCCGGTGCCGCCACCCCCGCGGACGAGAAGGCACCGGCCTCCGGCGCCGTGCTCGCCGCGATGCAGCGCGACTTCGGCCTCACCAAGAGCCAGGCCGAGGCACGGCTGAGCGCGGAGAAAAAGGCCACGGCCGTCGAAGGAAAGGCGCGGCGGGCCGCCGGATCGTCCTACGGCGGCGCGTGGTTCACACCGGAGAGCGGCCGGCTGACCGTGGCCGTCACCGACCGGAACAAGGCCGCGGCCGTACGGTCGACGGGCGCCGAGGCCAAGCTGGTGAAGTACACGGCCAAGCAGCTCGACGCGGCCAAGGAGCACATCGACGCGCTCGAGGCCCCCAAGGGCGTGGCAAGTTGGCACGTCGATCCGCAGTCCAACCGGATCGTGATCGAGACCCTGGCCGGACGGCAGGGAGACAACGATGTCAAGCACTTCCTCGCGCAGGCCCGTGAGGAGGGTCCTGTCACCGTCGGGAAGACGGCCCACGCGCCCCGCACCCTCGCCGCCGGCACGGTGGGAGGGGATCCCTACTACACCGGCAACGTGCGCTGCTCGATCGGCTTCTCGGTGATCGGCGGATTCGTCACGGCCGGCCACTGCAGCGGCGCCGGCGCCGCCGTGAACGGCTGGGACGGTTCGTACATCGGCAACTTCCAGGGGTCGTCGTTCCCGGACAACGACTACGCCTGGGTCAACGTCGGCAGCGGCTGGTGGACCGTCCCCGTGGTTCTCGGCTGGGGCACCGTCCCCGACCAGCTGGTACGCGGCTCGGCCGAGGCCCCGATCGGCGCGTCCATCTGCCGCTCGGGCTCCACCTCGCACTGGCACTGCGGCAATGTGCTGGCCAAGAACGAGACCGTGAACTACAGCCAGGGCGCGGTGCACGAGATGACCAAGACGAACGTGTGCGCCGAACCGGGCGACTCGGGCGGCTCGTTCATCAGCGGTGACCAGGCCCAGGGAGTCACCTCGGGCGGCTGGGGCGACTGCTCCGGCGGCGGCGAGACCTGGTACCAGCCGATCAACGAGATCCTCAACAGGTACGGCCTGACCCTGAACACGGCCTGACCGGCGCACTGAGAGGAGACGGGCCCGGTACGGCGTCGAAGGCGCCGCCCGCCGTAGGGAGCCCGTCTCCTCCCCCGGTCCTCTTGCCTCAACTCACCGTCACCGGAGGTGAGATGACCTGTGGCGGCCTCACGCTGACAACTCTGCGCGACGACGTGGCCAGTGACATAATCGCGAGGTCCTTCACGGCCTGACCCAGGGGCACGCAGCGGTCCCGGTGAGTCGGTCGGCGATCTAGTACACGCTGGAGTCACGCATGACGGCACAGTCCTCCGGAAGCCGCATCGACACGAGCAGGGCCCATCCGGCGCGTGTCTACGACTGGCTGCTGGGCGGCAAGGACAACTATCCGGTCGACAGGGAAGTCGCGGAGAAGCTGCCACCGGAGTCGCGCCTCAGCGCCGTGCGCAACCGGGCGTTCATGCACCGCGCGGCGGCCTGGCTGGCCGGAAACGGCATCGACCAGTTCCTCGACATCGGCACGGGCATACCGACCAAGCCGAACCTGCACCAGATCGTGCAGTCCATCGTGCCGTCGGCGCGGGTCGCGTACGCCGACAACGACCCCATCGTGCTGCGGCACGCGCAGGCCTTGCTGGTCAGCACCCTCGAGGGGGCGACCGACTACATCGAGGCGGACGTCCGTCAGCCCCAGGTCATTCTCGACCACGCGCGTACGTTCCTGGACTTCACCCGGCCCGTCGCGCTGTCGATGGTCGCCCTGATGCACTTCATCACCGACGATGAGGACCCCTACGGCCTGGCGCGGACCGTCATCGACGCCCTGCCCTCGGGAAGTTACTTCGTGCTCTCCCACGGCACCACCGATGAGCACCCGCACCTCGCGAAGACGGTGAAGAACACGTACCGGAAGGGCGAGATCCCCTTGCGGATGCGTACACGGGCCGAGGTCGAACCGTTCTTCGAGGGCCTGGAGCTGGTGGATCCGGGTCTGGTGACGTCGACGCGGTGGTACAAGGACTCGCCCGCGCCCGAGAAGGAGCTGAGCGGCTTCTACGTCGGGGTCGCTCGCGTGCCCTAAAGGCCCATGCGGCGCGCGTACTCCGCGAGGCCGTCGGCCGTGTCGCCCGCCCACCCCACGTAGCCGTCGGGCCGGACGAGGTGTACGCCCGTGCCGTACGCCTCGCACGCCGGGATGCGGACGGTGGGGACGCCGAGCGCGGGGAGTTCGGTGTCCGTGCCGACCGTGAGCAGCGTCCAGTGGGGCCCGCGGAAGGTGTCGAAGAGTCGGATGCCGTCCGCCGTTCCGTCCGGCGCCCGGTCGCCCGCGCGCACCGGGCCCGCGGTCGTGCGGGTGTCCACCGCGAGCGACGATTCGCGGTAGTCCAGGCCGAGTTGGCGGGTCGCCTCGCCGCGGCGGATCTCGCCGCGGTGGACGCCCGTCGAGATGCCGAGCATGTGCGCGGCGACCGGGCGGCGCTCCTCCTCGTACGTCTCGACGAGGGACTCCGGGGCGCCGTCGCGCAGGACCGCGCCCAGCTTCCACCCCAGGTTGTACGCGTCCTGGACGCTGGTGTTCAGCCCTTGCCCCCCGGCCGGCGAGTGGACGTGCGCGGCGTCCCCGGCCAGGAGGACGCGCCCTGCACGGAAGCGGTCGGCGAGCGCGGCCCTTGGCCGGAAGTCCGAGGCCCAGAGCAGCTCGGTCACGTCCTCGGGCGCCAGGTGGGAGCGCGCGGCGACCACCTTGCGGATGCCGTCGAGTGAGAGGTCGGGCACGGCTGACTCGGGGAACTGCGCGGACACCTGGAAGTCCTCGGTGCCGGCGAGCGGGCAGATCGCGAGGAATCCGTCGCCTCCCTCGCGGGGCGGGAAGACATGCCAGTTGTCGCGGTCGAGGACGGTGATGCGTACGTCCGCCACGAGCATCGGATGCGGGTCGACGGTCTCGCCGGTCATGGCGATGCCCAGCGCGCGGCGCACGGTCGAGCGGCCGCCGTCGGCGGCCACGGCGTACCGGGCGCGGACCGCGCCTCCGGCGGCGAAGACCGCGGTCACCGTGTCCGCGTCCTGTTCCACCGCCACCAGCTCACGGCCGAACTCCACCCGGCCGCCGAGCTCCGTGAGCCGCTCGGACAGGATCTGCTGCGTGCGCCACTGCGGCACCATCCACGGCTCGGTGTACGGGGAGTCGTCGCTCGCCTCCGCCGGGTCGAACATCCTGTGCTCGCCGACCCGCGCGCCGTCCTGCCAGATCATCCCGACGGGGTAGGGGCCGCCCGCGGCGTGGATCGCGTCCAGCACGCCGAGATCGTGGAAGACCTCCCTCGTGCGGGGCTGGATCCCCTTGCCTCGCGACCCGGGGAAGAGCGCGTCCGCCCGCTCGACGACCAGGGCGTCGACCCCGCGCCGGGCCAGGTCGACAGCCAGGGCCAGGCCGGTGGGCCCGGCGCCGACGACGAGGACCTCGGTGTGTGTGATCGCGTCTGTGTGTGTGATCGCGTCTGTACGGGTGTCCATGGCCAGCTCCTTAACGCCGTTAAGTTCCATGCTTCGCAGCATGCGCTTAACGGCGTTAAACTGTCAAGCGTGGCTACCCGGAGATCCCCCAAGCTGGACAAGACGCAGGTCGTCGACACCGCACTGCGCCTGCTCAACGACGTCGGCCTCGACGGCCTCACGCTCCGCGCCATCGCCAAGGAGCTGAACGTTCAGGCGCCCGCGCTCTACTGGCACTTCAAGAACAAGCAGGAGCTGCTGGACGAGATGGCGACGGAGATGTACCGCCGCATGACCGCCGACGACCCGCTCACGCCCGACGCCACCTGGCGGGAGCGCCTGGTGACGGCGAACCGCGGTCTGCGCACCGCGCTCCTGAGCCACCGCGACGGCGCCAAGGTCTTCAGCGGCTCACGCTTCACCGGCACACTGCACGCGGTGGAGATGGAAAGGACGCTGCGGCTGTTCACCGACGCCGGATTCACGCTCGCCCAGGCGGTGCGCGCCACCACGACCGCGTACGTGTACACGCTCGGCTTCGTCACCGAGGAACAGGGCGTCCGACCTCTGCCGGGCGAGCGCCGCGAGGGGTACGACATCGACGAACGCGCCCGCCGGATGGCCGACTTCCCGCTGTCGGCCGCGGCGGGCGCGGAGATCTTCGAGGACTACGAGCAGCACTTCGAGGACGGTCTCGCCCTGGTGATCGCGGGGATCGAAGCGCGCTACGGGACGGGCTGAGCCGCTGCTGCCGGGGAGGGCTCAGAAGCGCGTCGACGCACCCGACTGGTTGGTGAGGTTGTCGTTGGACATCCAGCCCGACGTGTTCGTTCCCGCCACCCGGGCGTAGGTCCAGTTGTGGCCGTACGCGTTGACGACCGAGCAGTGGTACCAGAGCTTCGAGCCGTTCTCGGCCAGCGCGACGGAGGAGCACGTCTGGTAGGGCCCGGTCACGATGTGGTAGCTGCCGGACATGTAGCCGTACGTGCCCGGGTTCGGGTCGCGGTGGGTCCAGCCGCTGCAACTCTTCGACACCGAGCTCGGCTTGGACGTGGGAGGGGCCGGGGCCCGTCCGGCAGCGGCTCCGTCACGATCGCCGCCAGCGTCGACCACACCGACGTACGGCGGAACGGCGACGTGCCCTCGACCGCCGCGTACAGCGTCATGCCGAGCGACCAGATGTCCGATGCCGGGCCCGGCTCCTTGCCCTGCGCGCGCTTAGCGGGAGGCGCAGGCCGCCGCCCGTATCCGCCACAGTGGATGCCGCCGCGCCCGATCATCGAGGTGACGCGGTAACGCCCCCGAGTACCTTGCCGATCAGCTCGCCACCGTTCGTTTCCCCCGACGTCACCGCACGCTCCGTTCCATGACTGTTCGTCAATTCCAGTACCTGGAACGTATAAGAGCAGGGGAACGAGGACAACGCGGAACGCGCGGCCGCCTGTTGGGATCAGGTGCCCGGCTTGCGGCCGTAGACGTAGACGTCGTCGCCCGTCTTCAGCAGGGACCAGAACTTCTTCGCGGTGGTGCTGGTCATGTTGACGCAGCCGTGCGAGCCGGGCGGGTTCCACATGCTCACGCCGACCGAGTGGAAGGCCTGGCCGCCGTCGAAGAACTGGCTGTACGGCATGGGCACGTTGTAGATGCTCGACACGTGGTCGATGTGCCGCCAGTAGATCTTCTTCAGGCCGGTGCGGGTCTCGTAGCCGTTACGACCGGTGCGGACCGGCACCGGCCCGTAGACGAGCTTCTTGCCGTCCTGGATCCAGCTGAGCTGCAGCGTCAGGTTCACACAGGCGATGCGCCCCTTGTTGACGGGGCATTTGCCCGCCTTGTTGGGATTGCTGCCGACGGCCTTCTGCTTGTTCATGAGGTCCATGACGCCCCACGTGACAGGCCCCGCGTAGCCGATGTTCGGGGTGATCCCGTGCTTGTTCTGGAAAGCCTGGACGGCCTTGCAGTCGGCGGCGGACTGCTTTCCGTCGACCGGCCGGCCGAGGAACCCCTCCACCTGCTTCTGATAGGGACCGGTCGAGGTCGTGCAGCTCGCGGCCTGCGCGGGCGCGGCGCCCAGTGCGAGTGTCAGCGGTGCGACGAGTCCGGTGATCCCCAGTGCGACGGCTCCCCGTCTGCGTACGTCCCCCATGGTCGGCCTTTCCTTGCAGGGCGCTCGATGCGCTCGAAGCGTTCTCTGCCAGGTAGACCGGTCACGGGTCGCTCAGGTTGCACGGGTGCTCGGGCTGGGACCTGATGGTGACCATTCCGAGGCCTGCGCCAGCCATCGCGCCCGTCCTGCGCCCGTCCTGCGCTAGTGAGGAGTATGTGGGGCGCGGGTGGTCGTGGGTGTGGCGGACCACTGGAGCAGGAAGCGCAGTGCCTCGTGGGACGGGGAGTCGGGTGGGGCGGTGTAGGCGACGAGGAACTGCTCGGGGTGGGTGTCCACGGTGAACTGCTGGACGTCGAGAGTGAGACTCCCCGCCACCGGGTGGACGTAGGTCTTGGTGAGCCGGCGAGGCCCGCGTACCTGGTGGCCGGCCCACCAGGTACGGAAGTCGGGGTCGCGGACGCTGAGCTCACCGACCAGGGCGGCCAGCGCCGGGTCGTGGGGGGTGCGGCCGGTCTCCATGCGCAGGACAGCGACGCACTCGCGGGCGGCGCGGGGCCAATCCGCATACAGATCACGGAAGTTCGCGTCGAGGAAGGTCAGCCGGATCAGGTTGCGCTCGGCCGGGGCGAGGGCGCCGAAGTCGGTGAGCAGCGCGACGGCAGCGGAGTTCCAGGCCAGCACGTCCATGCCGCGGTGCAGCACCATGGCGGGCACGTTCTCCATGGTGTCGAGGAGTTGCCGCAGCTCCGGTGCGACCTCCGGGCGGCCGAGCCGGCGCGCGGGTGTGGCGGGGGCGGCGTCGGCGAGCGTGAAGAGGTAGGAACGCTCGTCCGGAACGAGTTGAAGCGCGTCGGCGAGGGCGTCGAGGACGGGACGGGACACCCGGCGGGTGCGCCCCTGTTCAAGACGGACGACGTAGTCGATGCTCACGTGCGCGAGCTGGGCCAGCTCCTCCCGGCGCAGCCCCGGCACGCGGCGCAGGCGGCCGTCGTCCGGGAAGCCCGCCCGCTGCGGGTCGAGGCCGGCGCGGCGGGAGCGCAGGAAGTCGCCCAGCTCATTGCCGCCGGCCGGAGTGTTCGCGGATGCCATCCCTCCAGTGTCCTCGCGGGCACGGCCGCGTGCCTGGTACTGGCGCGCATAGGCAGGGCCCTCCCTGGCACCCCGTGGCGGGCGAGCCGATGGTGGTGACGTGGCCAGGGGAAGCCGGCGCCCACCGGGCCCGCCGCCCAATCCCCCGCGAGGCCCCTCCCCATCGACGCACGACTGGAGTGAACCACCATGCGCATCGACGTCACCTTCCCCAGCGGCGGCCTGACGCTCGCAGGCCACCTCTACACCCCGGACGGCGTGGACGGCGTGGACGCCGCCCCGGGACCGGCGGTCGTCGTCGGCCATCCCGGCAGCGGCGTCAAGGAACAGGCCGCGGGGCTGTACGCGCGGCGCCTCGCCGACCGGGGTTTCATCGCCCTCGCCTTCGACGCCGCCTACCAGGGCGAGAGTGCGGGCGAGCCGCGCGGCCTGGAGGACCCGGGCCAACGCGTCGAGGATCTCAAGGCGGCCGTCTCGTTCCTGACCACCCGGAACGAGGTCGCCCCGGAACGCATCGGGGTGCTGGGGATCTGTGCCTCCGGCGGCTACACGCTCTCGGCCGCCGCGACCGACCACCGCATCAGGGCCGTCGGCACGGTCAGCGCCGTCGACATCTCCCGCCAGTTCCGCCTCGGCGCGGACGGCAGCCAGGACCCGGCCGTCTTCCAGGGCATGCTCGACGCGGCGGCGCAGGCCCGCAGCGCCGAGGCGCGCGGCGAAGGGGTCCAGCGCTTCGGCCTCTTCCCGGCCACCGAGGAGGAGGCCCGCCAGGCAGGACCGCACGTGTTCGAGGGCTGGGATTACTACTGCACTCCGCGCGCGCGGCATCCCCGGTCCGCCAAGGCGCTGACCTGGAGCAGCGTCGACCGCATCGCGGGCTTCGACGCCTTCGTGCGCGTCGACCTGATCGCGCCGCGTCCCCTGATGATGATCGTCGGGCGGGAGGCGGTGACCTCCTGGATGAGTGTGCACGCGTTCCAGCACGCGCGCGGCCCAAAGGAACTCGTATGGATCGACGGCGCGGTACACGTCGACCTGTACGACAAGGACGAGTACGTGACGCCCGCGGTGGCCCGGCTGACGGATTTCTTCCGCAGCCACCTGACACCCGCTCGCGAGGACGACAGGCTCGCGTCGGCGGTCTAGACGCGCGTGGCGTGATGCGGCGCGGCGTGGCTGCGCGCCGGGGCGGGGCGGGGCGGGGCGGGGTCAGCTGGGAGCGATGGCCGCCTCGGCCGCCGCCTTGATCCGGGCCCCGAAGGCGTCGGCGTCCTTACGGGCGGCGGAGAGCGCCAGACCGACGAGGAGCTTGCCCACGCCGTGGCCTTCCAGCACGTTGAAGATGCGGACCTGGGTCCCGCCGTCGGGCAGCCCCTCCAGGTCGTAGCCGCCCTCACGTGCCATCACACTGTTCTTCGACACCTCGGCCCACCGGATCTTCACGGGGGCGTCGAGGTCGGTGATGCGGAACTCCCTCGCGGACCTCATCCCGGCGTCCTTGACGGTGCTCCGGAAGACGGTGCCCACGTTGGTCGGGGTGTCGGGTACACGCTCGATCTTCAGCACCCGCGGACTGAACTGCGGATCGTTGCGACCGTCGGCGAGGTACTCGAAGACCTCGTCGACGGGCCGTGCGACCACGAACGTCGCTTCGAACTGTCCTGACATGGGCACTCCCGCCTTGTCGTAGCAGCACCGCGACCCTATGTGACGGCCGAGTGTCCCGCACGGCGGCCGGGTCGAGGCAGGCGCAGAGCCGCACACACCCAGAGTGACCAGCGGTAGGGCGTCAGCAGGCGCCGACCCACTCCTCGTCGCCGTCCGAGAAGAACTGGTGCTTCCAGATCGGCACCTCGTGCTTGAGGTCCTCGACCAGGCGGGCGCAGGCGGCGAAGGCCTCCGCGCGGTGCGGACAGGAGACCGCCGCTATCACCGCGACGTCACCGATCTCCAGACGGCCCGTTCTGTGGACGGCGGCGAGGGCGCTGACCGGGAAGTCGGCGGCGACCTTCTCGGCCACCCGGCGCAACTCTCCCCCGGCGCCGGGGTGGGCGCTGTACTCGAGGGCGTCCACCGACCTGCCCCCGTCGTGGTTGCGCACCGTACCGATGAAGACGGCGGTACCTCCGGCGGTGTCATCGCCCACCGCCTCGTACACCTCGTCCAGGGAGAGCGGGGTGTCGCGCAGCGCGAGCAGTTGAATGGGAGGGCCGGAGGGGGCTGGAGTGTGCGGCATGGTTCGATCCCGAGGTGGTGGGTGTGGTGTGTGCGGGACGCAGGAAATCCCGCCTGGGCGTGGCGAGTTGGGGTGGGTCAGCCGCCCGCGAACGGGGGCAGTACCTCGACCGTTCCCCCTTGGGCGAGGTGGACCGAGGCGTGGTCGCGTCCGCCGACCGGACGGCCGTCCACGAGGAACGAGCAGTACCCGAGCACCCGCGCCAACCCCGGACGTTCGTCATGCCGGGACCGGACGTGCTCCAGCGCCTCGGCGAGTGTCGTCGCGCGGTAGGGCTCCTCCGCCGTACCGGCCGCGGCCTTGGCCGCCGCCCAGTAGCGGATGGTGCCGGCGGGCGTCGCCGCAGCGGTGCCCTCTGTCGTCGCGGTCACCGTCCCGGCACCTCCCACACCTCCGCGGTGGCTCCGGCGGGCACACCCCCGGGCGGGACGACTGCGAAACCGTCGGCACATGCCAGCCCGCGCAGCATGGCGGGGCCGTCGAACGGGAGCGGCGCCACTTCGTGGCCCGTGCGTCGCACCGGCAGCAACCGGGTGTCCCGCGGGTGCCCCGGCAAGCCGGCGGTGGCGCGAATCCGCCGCGGTTCCGCGTCCGCGTGCCCGCCGAGACGTCGCAGCAGTGGCGCGGCCAGCGTCATCGTGCCGGCGACGGCGGCGAGCGGGTTGCCGGGCAGGCCGACCAGCCGGCGGGCCCGGCCGTCGGCGGTGGGCGGCAGCTCGGCGAGCAGCATGGGGTGTCCGGGCCGTACGGCGACGGAGTCGACCGGCAGATGGGCGCCCGCCTCTTCGAGAGTGGCGTGCAGGAAGTCCACCGGTCCTGCGGCGGTGCTGCCGGTGGTGACGACGACATCGGCGGCCGAATCGCGTACGGCCTCCCGAAGCGATCCCAGGTCGTCCGCCACCAGGCGGCGGCTGATCACGTCGGCGCCGCAGCTCCGCAGCCACGGCGACAGCATGGGGCCGAGCGCGTCGCGGACCCGCCCGTGCCGGGGCAGGCCGGACTCCAGCAACTCGTCTCCGAGGACAAGGAGTTCGACGGTCGGGCGGCGGTGTACGGCGAGCCGGTCGTACCCGGCCGCCGCCGCGAGGCCCAGCACGGCCGGGGTCACCGTGCTGCCGGCCGGGATCAGCGCTTCGCCCGCGTGGCACTCCTGGCCACGCGGCCGGATGTCGCGGCCCGCAGCCACCGAGCCGGGCCCGGTGGAGCACTCGCGCAGCGTCCCGCCCCCGGCATCGAACTCCCCATGTTCCCTGCGCAGTACGGCCGTTGCGCCCGTCGGCAGCCGGGCGCCGGTGGCGATGGGAACGGCGGTGCCGTAGTCGCTGAGCGGCGCCGCCCGGTCGCCGGCGAGGACGGCGGCGCCGCCCACCAGCCAGGGTCCCGGTCCGGCCACGGCCCAGCCGTCCATCGCGGACGTGTCGAACGGCGGCAGATCGGTGAGCGCCGTCAGCGCTTCGGCCAGAGCGTGACCGAGCGCGTCCGTCAAGGATCGGGGGACGACCGGCAGCGGCTGTCCGCCGCAGTCTCTTGCCACCTGCCGGGCCTGTTCCCAGGGCATGTGGGTGTCTGCCGCCACTTGCGCTCTCCCCGAGCCGCGCCGGGCGGGCGTGGCTGTCGCGGTCATGCGGTGCCCGCGCTGTTCTCGGTCCCGGTCGCCCAGCGTTCGGCCGACGCCGTCAGCTTGCGGTTCGCGACGTCAAGGTCGACGTCGAGTTCGGACTTGACGTCCTCGATCCAACTTCGCATCCAGCTCACCTTCGTTCTTGTCTGCCTCTTGCCTGCCGCTCGTCAGCCGCTTGTCCGCCGCCTGTCCGCCTCGGAGGCTCTTGGGGTGGGGCCCGTCAGCCGCCGATGGCCGACATCGGGCGTTCCGGGCGGCGGAACTCCGGGCTGTTGATCTCGTGGCCGGGGCCCTTCCCGCCGACCGAGGTCCGCCACGCCGCCTCCACCGTCGCGTCGTCGGCGCCACCTCTCAGCAGCGCCCGAAGGTCGGATTCCTCGGTGGCGAAGAGGCAGTTGCGCAGCTGCCCGTCCGCCGTCAGCCGCACGCGGTCGCACGTACCGCAGAACGGACGGGTGACACTGGCGATGACACCCACCAGAGCCTCCGTGCCGGCGATCCGCCACTCCTCGGCGGGCGCGTTGTCCTGCCGCCCGACCGGCACGAGTTCGAAGTGCTCGCCGAGCCGGTCGAGGACCTCCGCGGCGGTGACCATCCGGTCCCGGTCCCAGGCACCCTGCGCATCGAGCGGCATCGATTCGATGAACCGCATCTGGTAGCCATGCTCCGCCGCGAACGCCGTCAGATGGACGATCTCGTCGTCGTTGACACCCCGCACCGGCACCGCGTTGATCTTCACCGGGTTCAGGCCTGCGTCACGGGCGGCCGAGAGCCCGGCCAGTACGTCCTTGATCCGGTCGCGCCGGGTGATCTCCGCGAACCGGTCCGGGCGGAGTGTGTCCAGGCTGACGTTGACCCGGCTGAGCCCGGCATCGCGCAGGGCGACCGCGCTGCGCGCCAGGCCGATGCCGTTGGTGGTGATCGACAGTTCCGGCGCCGGGTTCAGGCCGGACAGGCGGGCCACCAGACCGGGCAGGCCACGGCGCAGCAGCGGCTCACCTCCGGTCAGCCGGACTTCGGTGATCCCCAGGCGCTCGGTGCCGATGCGCACGAGGCGTACGACCTCGTCGTCGGTCAGCACTTCGGCACGGGGCAGCCAGTTCAGCCCCTCGGCCGGCATGCAGTACGCGCACCGCAGGTTGCAGCGGTCGGTCAGCGAGACCCGCAGGTCCGTGTGGACCCGGCCGAAGCGGTCCACGAGGGGCGACGGAACGGCGGGAAGGCGCTCCGCGCGGTGGCGCCGGGACCGACCGGTCCCGGTCGGCTCGTCGCGGTGATCAAGCACGGTTGCGCCCTCCCATGAAATATCAGCCGGGGTTGGTGAAACATTAGAGACCAAAGTTCGCGAATTATCCAGAGGTCGGAATCCGAAGCCTTTCCCCACTTCAGCTTTCCTCGCTCGTCACTTCAGCTTTCCTCGCTCGTCGATCATCATGGAAAAGTCTCCCCAAGAAGTCAAAGAGGGACTCTCGATGGCATGATCGGTCAGGGCTATCGGGCCTCGGAGCCCAGGCAGGACAAGGGCAGGAGCCTTGATAAGCGGTACCTATCAGGTGATCGGAAATGCCTCTTTGACGCGCCCACCGGATTGCAGGAAGCTTCTCTCGCGGTGGTGACACGTAAACGTAACCGGCGCAACACAATCGGCGCGCACAGATAAACCGCGTAAAAGTGAACACGGAGAACAGGCCGCCGTTTCCCGGGGACCCGTCCACCCAGGTGCATGGAAGAAAGAGGCAGACCAGATCATGAGCCGCAGCATCGAGGACCCGATCGATGACCTGACCGTCACGCCCCCCAAGACCTGGGCGACGGGCCTCCCCGCCGTGACGCACGCGCTGGAGTATTCCCTCAGCCAGACGTCACCGCGCCGCACCATGCTGACGCTGCTGAACATCAACCAGGCCAAGGGCATCGACTGCCCCGGCTGTGCCTGGCCGGAGCCCGCGCCGGGCAAGCGGCACATGAACGAGTACTGCGAGAACGGCGCCAAGCACATCAATGACGAGGCCACCTCGCGCCGCGTCACCCGCGACTTCTTCCGCGAGCACTCGATCGCCGAGCTGGACTCCAAGTCCGACTACTGGCTCAATCAGCAGGGCCGGCTGACCGAGCCGATGGTCAAGCGGCCCGGCGCGACCCACTACGAGCCGATCGGCTGGGACGAGGCGTTCGGCATCCTCGCCAAGGAGCTCAAGCAGCTCACCTCCCCCGACGAGGCCCTGTTCTACGTCTCGGGGCGCCTCAACAACGAGGCCGCATTCCTCCTCCAGCTCTTCGCCCGCGCCTACGGCACCAACAACCTGCCTGACTGCTCCAACATGTGCCACGAGTCCAGCGGCTCCGCGATGTCGGAGACCCTGGGCATCGGCAAGGGCACGGTCTCGCTCGACGACCTGGAGAACTCCGACCTGGTCTTCGTCGTGGGCCAGAACCCGGGCACCAACCACCCGCGCATGCTGTCCTCCCTGGAGGAGACCAAGCGCAACGGCGGCAAGATCGTCGCCGTCAACACGCTTCCCGAGGCCGGCCTGCTCCGCTTCAAGCACCCGCAGCGCCCGCGCGGCATCGTCGGCAAGGGCACACAGATCGCCGACCAGTTCCTGCACATCAGGGCCGGCGGCGACCTCGCCCTGTTCCAGGCCCTGAACCTGCTGCTCCTGGAGGCCGAGGACGCCAACCCCGGCACGGTGATCGACCACGCCTTCATCGGGAAGAACACCATCGGCTTCGAGGCCTTCGAGAAGCACGCGCGCCAGGTCACGTGGGAGCACATCTACGACGCGACCGGCCTGTCCCGCGAGGAGATCGACGAGGTCTTCGAGCGCGTCCTGAACGCCAAGTCGGTCATCGTGTGCTGGGCGATGGGCCTCACCCAGCACAAGCACGGCGTCCCCTCCATCCGCGAAGTCATCAACTTCCTCATGCTGCGCGGCAACATAGGCAAGCCCGGTGCGGGCGCGTGCCCGGTGCGCGGCCACAGCAACGTGCAGGGCGACCGCACGATGGGCGTGTGGGAGCGGATGCCGCAGAAGTTCCTGGACTCCCTGGGCCAGGAGTTCGGCTTCACGCCGCCCAGCCACCACGGCCTGGACGCCGTCGACGGCATCCGTGCCATGTACGAGAAGCGCGCCAGGTTCTTCCTCGGCGTCGCCGGCAACTTCGTACGGGCCACCCCCGACAGCGAGGTGACCGAGCAGGCGATGCGCAACTGCAGCCTGACGGCCCACGTCTCGACGAAGCTCAACCGCTCCCACACGGTGTGCGGTGAGACCGCCCTGATCCTGCCCACGCTGGGCCGCAGCGACAAGGACTTCCAGGCCTCCGGCGAGCAGTTCATCACCGTCGAGGACTCGATGAGCGACGTGCACGCCTCCCGCGGCAAGCTGCCGCCGGCCTCCCCCCACCTACTCAGCGAGGTCGCCATCATCAGCCGCATGGCCCTCGCGACCGTCGGCGACAGGTACGGCATCCCGTGGCAGGGCTTCGAGGACGACTACGGCACCGTCCGCGACCGGATCTCCCGCGTCATCCCGGGCTTCGAGGACTTCAACGCGCGTGTGACCGAGCCGGGCGGCTTCAACCTGCCCAACCCGGCCAACCGCGGCGTCTTCAACACCCCCAGTGGAAAGGCCGTGTTCACGCAGAACGAGTTCACGATGCCGCACGTGCCGAAGGGTCACCTGCTGCTCCAGACGCTGCGCTCGCACGACCAGTGGAACACCATCTGGTACGCCCCCAACGACCGCTACCGCGGCATCCACAACGCCCGCCGTGTCGTGATGGTGAACCCCACTGACCTCAAGCTGCTCGGCATCGAGGACGGCGACATGGTCGACCTGGTCAGCGTCTGGCACGACGAGCGGGAGCGCCGCGCCGAGAACTTCAAGGTCGTCGCCTACCCGGCCAGCCCCGGCTCCGCCGCGGCCTACTACCCCGAGACGAACGTCCTGGTACCGCTGGACAGCGTCGCCGACATCAGCAACTGCCCCACCTCCAAGGGAGTTGTAGTGCGTCTGGAGCCCGTCGGCACCCCGAGCTGACCCAACACCCGGCACTCCCAGGACAGTTCGGGGGTGCGGATCCCTCGGAGCGCTCGCCGCGACGGCGGGCCGACGCGTCGACTCACTGACGCACTGACGCACCGTGTTCAGTCAGAAAGGTACGTTCCTGCATGCCCGCATCTCGCGCCGTCCGCGGCTGGCTTCCGGCGGCGGCCGCGGTGTTCGCCGCCGGGTGGGGCGCGAACCAGTTCACTCCGCTCGCGGTGGTGTACCGGACCCAGGAGCACTGGCCTCCCGTCCCGGTCGCCGCGATGTTCACCACCTATCTTCTGGGGCTGCTCCCCGGTCTGCTGGTCGGCGGCGCGGCCGCGGACAGGTTCGGCCGCTGCCTCACGGTCCGGCCCGCCCTGGCCCTGTCCGCCGCCGCGAGCGCCCTGCTGGCGGCGGCTCCGGTGAGCCCTGCCGCCGTCTACGTGAGCCGGCCGGTCACCGGATTCGCGGCGGGTGTCGTCCTGACCGCGGGCACCATATGGCTCCGGGAACTGTCCGCCGGGGCATCGGGCCCGGATGCCGGCGACCGGCGCGCGACGTACGCCACCGGTGGTGGGTTCGCGGCGGGCGCGGTGACGGCGGGCGCTTTCGCCGAGTGGCTGCCGCATCCGATGGTGCTGCCCGGCCTCGCCCACTGTCTGCTGGCCCTGCTGGTGCTGGGCGCGACCCGCCGCGTACCGGAGACGGTGCCGGCACCCGGTGCCGCCCCGGGGACGTACCGCTTCGTGGACCTGCACCGGGCCGTCGTCAGGAACCGGCGCTTCCTGTGGGTCGTGCTTCCCGCGAGCCCGGCGGTGTTCGGCGCCGCGACCGTCGCGTACGTCGTGCTGCCGCCGCTGGTGGCCGACCGGGTTCCCGGATACGCGCCGCTCTTCAGCGGTCTCGTGACGGCGCTGACGCTCACGGCGGGCATCGCCGTCCGCCCCCTGGCCGTCCGGCTGGACCATGCGCACAGCGCGCGGGCCACTCTGGCCGCCATGGTCACGGTGATCGGCGGACTCGCGGTGGGCGCGATCGCCGCGCACCGGAACTCCGCAGGTCTCGTGATGGCCGCGGCGGCCCTTCTCGGCGCCGGATACGGCCTCACCCTGGCGGCGGGCCTGATGGAGATCGAACGGCTCATGCCACCGAGAGCACACCCCTCGACAGCGGTCCTCTATCAGGGCGCCACCTACAGCGGCTTCCTCACACCGCTTCTGCTCGCCCTGACGGCGGACGCGGGCACCGCCCCCTACCCGGCGCTCCTGGCGGGCATGGCGGCCGTGGGTCTGCTGTGCCTGGCTGTCACAGCTGGGTACAGCCGCCGGAGTCTTCCCTGAGTGCGCGGCCGCAGGACGGGGCCCGCCACGAGTCATATCGTCGACACCATCGGAGTGCTGCTCCGAGGAGAGGAGCAACATCATGGGACGCGTGACCGCGCGGCGGCGTGTGCTGCGAGTTCGGGACGGAGTGTCCTCGTACCGGCCGGACACCCTGGCCGTCGAGGAGCCGATGGAGATCAGGGTGGGCGGGCGGGCACTCACGGTGACCATGCGGACACCGGGCGACGACTTCGATCTCGCGGCCGGCTTCCTGGTGAGCGAGGGCGTGGTGCACGCCGCCGACGATCTGACGGGGATCCGTTACTGCGCGGGCGCCACGGCCGACGGCGGCAACACGTACAACGTGGTGGACGCGGCCCTGGCCCCCGGTGTGGCCGCCCCTGACGCTTCTCTGGAGCGGAACTTCTACACCACGTCCTCGTGCGGGCTGTGCGGCAAGGCCAGCCTGGACGCGGTGCGCACCTCGGCGGCGTGGACCGTCTCCGAGGATCCGCTGCGCGTCGGTCCCGAGCTGGTGACGGCGCTGCCGGACCGGCTGCGGGCGGCCCAGAAGGTGTTCGACAGCACGGGCGGCCTGCACGCCGCGGGCCTGTTCGGCGCCGACGGGGAAATGCTGTGCCTGCGCGAGGACGTGGGCCGGCACAACGCCGTCGACAAGGTGGTCGGCCACGCGCTGCGCGAGGGGCTGCTGCCGCTTCGCGAGAGCGTGCTGATGGTGAGCGGCCGGGCCTCCTTCGAGCTGGTGCAGAAGGCGCTGATGGCCGGAATCCCCATGCTGGCGGCCGTCTCCGCCCCGTCGTCGCTCGCCGTGGACCTCGCCGCCGAGAGCGGGCTGACCCTGATCGGCTTCCTGCGCGGCTCCTCGATGAACGTCTACACCGGCGCCGAGCGGCTGGAACGGGTGCCCGTGGCCTGACGCCCCGACCGAGGATTCGCCCGGCGGCCAGCGAGCCCGATTGGCTTTCCCCATGGCCGTCGGGTAGACCCATGGCGTGTTGTTTCGCCAGCTCGAATACCTGGTGGCCCTCTCGCGGGAGCGCCACTTCGCCCGCGCCGCCCAGGCCTGTTACGTCTCCCAGCCCGCCCTCTCTGAGGCGATCCGCAAGCTGGAGGAGGAGCTGGACGTGCCGCTGGTCCGGCGCGGCCGCAAGTACGAGGGCCTCACGCCCGAAGGTGAACGCATCGTGGTGTGGGCGCAGCGGATCCTCGCCGATCGCGACGCGCTCAAGGACGAGGTCGGCGCGCTGCGCACCGGACTGAGCGGCCGGATTCGGATCGGCTCTGTCCCGACGGCGTCCGGCGCCGTCTCCCTGCTGACCAGCCCGTTCTGCGCGCAGCACCCGCTGGTGACCGTGGAGGTGATAGCGGATCTCCAGTCGCGGGACATTCTCCGGCAACTGCAGAATTTCGAGCTCGACGCCGGAATCACCTATCTGCACAAGGAACTTGCGGAGAACTTCCACACCGTCCCTCTGTACGAGGAACGGTACGTGCTCCTGATCACGGCCGCCGACGCCCTGGCCCATCGGACGACCGCCACGTGGACGGAGGCGTCGCGGCTGCCGCTGTGCCTGCTGACCGACTCCATGCAGGGGCGCCGCGTGCTGGACGAGGTGTTCGCCGAGGCCGGGTCCCGGCCCTCGCCCCGGGTCGAGACCGACTCGGTGGGCGCGTTGTTCGCCCATGTCAGGACGGGCCGGTGGGCCAGCATCGTGCCGCACGCGTGGCTGCATGTCTTCGGCGTCCCGCACGGCATGCGGGCGGTGCCACTCGTCGAGCCCGCCCGGACGGTGCCGGTCGGGCTCGTGGTCACGGCCCGCGAGCCAGGTTCGGTCATGGCCCGCGCACTGGTGGAAGTCGCCCGGCACACGGATGTGGCTTCCGCGTTGGAACGTCTCCCGGGGGGTCCCGGGGGCGCGTAGACCCGGCCGGCTACGCGCCCAGCGACACGACCGTGACCGTCGCCCGCCCGTCGGGCGCGTCATAGCTGACGCTGTCGCCGGGCCGGGCCCCGAGCAGCGCGCTGCCGAGCGGACTGTCGGCGGTGACCAGTGTCTGGTCCAGGACCGCCGCGCCCTCGCCGATCTGGACGGTCGCCACCGAGCCGTCCGAGTACCGCACCTCGACCGTGCTGCCCACGCCCACCACGTCCGTGCCGGGCGGGCCCGCGTCGGCGGCTTCGCGCAGGCGCACCTTGATCTCGTCGATGCGTGCGTCGAGACGGTGGGTCTCGTCGGAGCGGATCAACTCGTCGGCCTGGTCGGCTCGGTCGCCCACCTCGGTGGTGTCCTGCAACGTGCCGGCGTCCGCGTCGCGTTCGGCCGTCACGTCGGCGAGTTCCTTCTCGAGCGCGCGTCGCTCGACGGCGCTCATCGGTTCGGGCTCTCCGCTCATTCCCGTTCCCGCTCCCTTCACCTGTCGTGGCCGCACTGCTGGCGTGGCCTCACTGCAGGAAGGTCACCTGTTGTAGCGGGTCGGCGGGAAAGCCTCTCGCTCCGCGCGGGACATCTTGCCGCTCGGCATCTCGCCGCTGTCGACCTCGCGTTCGACCTCGTTCAGGATCGCCTCGTACTGCTTCGCGGGCCGCTCGGGCTTCTTCACCCGCAGCCCGACGTCCCGCAGGTCCTCCTGGGTGCGCCTTTCGAGTGCGTCCATGTTGGGGCGCAGAGGCATGCCTCGCCGGTCGTCGGGGTTGCCCTCGACGGCTCGGTTGGACTTGTGGTGATGGACCATGTGTCCTCCTTGGTTCAGGCGCCGTCAGGCGCGCCCGACCGGATCAGGCATCGGGCGTCTGCTGCGCCTCGGCCGCGGGCGGTTCCTCCGCGGACCCTTCGGCCTTCGCCTCCCCCGCGGCGTCGCCCTTGCTCACGGTGCAGTGAATGGTGTCGTTCACCACGTCCGCGACGATGGTGTCCCCGGGCTCCGCGTCACCGCTCAGCAGGATCGACGCGATGCGGTTGTCGAGCTCGGCCTGGATCGTGCGCCGCAGCGGACGCGCACCGAACTCCGGCTGGTGGCCGTGGGCCACGAGCAGCTTCTTGGCCGCTTCCGTGACGTCCAGGGTCATGCCCTGCGCGTGCACCCGGCGCTTGCTCTGGTCCAGGAGGTGGTCCACGATCTGCGACAGGTCGTCCTCGGTGAGGGCGTGGAAGATGATGATGTCGTCGATGCGGTTGAGGAACTCGGGTAGGAACCTGGCGTGCAGGTCCTCCATCAAGTCGTCCTTGATCTCGGACACATCACCGTGGTGGGCGAGGATCCTGTGGGCGCCGATGTTCGACGTCATGATGATGACGCAGTGGCGGAAGTCGACCGTGCGGCCCTGGCCGTCGGTGAGACGCCCGTCGTCGAGGATCTGGAGCAGGGTGTTGAAGACGTCGGGGTGTGCCTTCTCCACCTCGTCGAACAGCACCACGCTGTACGGCTGCCGGCGGACCTTCTCGGTGAGCTGGCCGGCCTCCTCGTAACCGACGTATCCGGGAGGGGCGCCGACGAGACGGGCGACCGTGTGCTTCTCCTGGAACTCGCTCATGTCGAAGCGGATCATGTGATCCTCGTCGCCGAACAGGAGGTCGGCGAGGGTCTTCGCGAGTTCCGTCTTGCCCACGCCGGTGGGGCCGAGGAAGAGGAACGAGCCCACGGGGCGGTTGGGGTCGCCCATGCCCGCGCGGTTGCGCCGCACGGCCTCGGAGACCGCGGTGACCGCCTCGTCCTGGCCGACGATCCGCGCGTGCATCTCCGCCTCGAGGTTGAGGAGCTTCTCCTTCTCGCTCGCGGTGAGCTGGGAGACCGGGATGCCCGTGCGGCGCGAGACGACGTCGGCGATGTCGGCCTCGGTGACCGAGACGACGCCCTCGCGTCGCTCCTCGATGCCCGCGAGCTCGCCCTCCAGCTGGGCGATCTGCCGCTTGTACTCCGACGCCTTCTCGAAGTCCTCACCGGCCACGGCCTCTTGCTGCTCCCGCCGGAGCTTGGCGATGCGGTCCTCGCGGCTCACGACCTCGGTGGAACGCCCGGCGCTGCGCAGCCGCACGCGCGCGCCTGCCTGGTCCATCAGGTCGATGGCCTTGTCGGGCAGGAACCGGTCGCTGATGTAACGGTCGGAGAGCTCGGCCGCCGCCGCCAGGGCGCCGTCGGCGAAGCGGACCTGGTGGTGGGCCTCGTATGCGTCCCGCAGCCCTTCCAGGATCTGCACCGTCTGCTCGACGGTCGGCTCCGGAATCAGGACGGGCTGGAAACGGCGCTCCAGCGCGGCGTCCTTCTCGATGTGCTTGCGGTACTCGTCGATGGTCGTCGCGCCCACGAGCTGCAGCTCGCCACGCGCGAGCGCGGGCTTCAGCATGTTGCCCGCGTCCATGGAACCCTCGCCGGTCGCTCCGGCGCCCACGACCGTGTGCAGCTCGTCGATGAACAGGATGATGTCGCCGCTGGCGTCCTGGACGTCCTCGATGACCTTCTTCAGGCGCTCCTCGAACTGGCCGCGGTACTGGGCGCCGGCGACCATGCCGGAGAGGTCGAGTGACACAACTCGCTTGTCCCTCAAGGTGTCCGGGACTTCGCCCGCCACGATCCGCTGGGCCAGGCCCTCCACGATGGCGGTCTTTCCGACGCCGGGCTCGCCGATGAGTACGGGGTTGTTCTTGGAGCGCCGCGAGAGGATCTCGACGGTCTGCTCGATCTCGTCGGCCCGCCCCACCACCGGGTCGAGCATCCCGGCCTTCGCGTCCTCCGTCAGGTCCCGGCCGTACTCGTCGAGCGTCGTCGCCGGCTTCTTGGGCTCCGCGGACCCGTCCGCGCGGGACGCCTGGTCCGCGAGGCCCTCCAGGCGGTCCGGGCTGAAGCCCTGCGCGCGCAGCAGTCGGGCGGCGCCGCTGTCGGCGTCGCTCAGGAGTGCCGCGAGGATGTGCTCGGGGCCGATGTACGAGGCCCCGGCGGCCTGTGAATGGGAGTAAGCGGCCTGGAGCGTGCGCTTGGCCGCAGGGGTGAGTCCGGGCTCGGCCGATGGCTGGCCGGACTCCTGCGGCAGGACAGCGGCGACCTCCGTGGACAGCGCGTCGGGGTCCACGCCGATCTGGGCGAGCAGCTTCCGGGTCGGATCGACCTTCGTGGTCGCCCAGAGCAGGTGCTCGGTGTCGAGATCGGAGGTTCCGTCCTCGATCGCTTTCCGGGCGGCGAGATTGAGGAGTTCCTGCGACGAATCCGTCAAGAGCCGCCCGATCGGCACGCGTTGGACGGCCGGCGGTGACGAGGCAGGTGACATTCCGAAGAACCGGTTGAACAAGTCGCTGAAGGGGTCGGACGAGCCGAACCCGGATCCGAAGGACATCGACATGCCTGCTCCAGGTGCCGAGAGAGATTGGTTCAACTCAAGCGCGATGTCAGCCGGGTCGCAACAGCAGCGAAATCGGCGCCTCCGAGCTCCAGAATTGAGTGAGGAGGGGAATGCAACCCAATGGCGTGGGCCTAATTGCGGGCAGGGGGCCCGGGACGCAGGCTGTCGTCAGGGAATCCGGCGGCCGAGCGCCGCGAGAGTCGACGGAGTCGGAGAGTAATCATGGATGAGCGCGCAGACGTCGCCCGGTCGAATCCGGCACGAACTGCCTGGTGGGCCGGGGCCGATCCGACAACGGAGCTCCAGCACCTGTGGGGCGAGGTGAGCCGTCTCCTCGAGCGCTCTTCGCAGCCGGCCGGCCCTTCGCAGCACTGGATGCCCGTGGTGGAAGAAGCGGATTCCGGTGTCGCCTACGTGGTGCGCGCGGAACTGCCCGGTGTCCGTCGTGAACGCGTGAAGGTAGAGGTGGACGGCAGGGAACTCCACATCTCCGGTTCCGTGGACGAGACCACGGACGGAAATGCGCTGCGGCGCCGGTCAGGGACCTTTTCCTATGGGGTTCGCGTGCCCGGCGACGTCGATGTCGATCGCATCCAGGCGGATATGGCGGACGGTGTCCTGACTCTGCGCCTGCCGAAGACCGCGGCGGTGACGCGGCGCGCCATCGAAATCAGCGCCGCCGGCAATGACAACGCCGATGGCAGCAGCAAGTAGCCGATGGCAGCAGCAAGTAGCCGATGGCAGCAGCAAGCAGGCGCCCAGAGGCGCCGTTCCTCCCCCAGTGTCCCCCGTCCTGCTTCGGTCGTCCTGCCGGCGAAGGCGTCACGGCCGATCTCAGCCGGTGACGATGCCTGTGACGAGGTTGATGGTCGTGGCGAGGATGCTGGTGCCGAACACGTACGACAGGAGCGAGTGCCGCAGCACCACGGCGCGGATCGTCGAGGTCGAGACGTTGGTGTCGGACACCTGGTAGGTCATGCCGAGGTTGTAGCTGAAGTAGAGGAAGTCGCTGTACGCGGGCGGGTCGTCGTTGTTGAAGTCGATCCCGCCGGAGGCCGTGTAGTACAGGTACGCGTAACGCGTGGCGTACATGAGATGGAGCGCCGCCCAAGCCATGAAGACGCCGCCGAGCGCGACCGCCGCCGCGGCGTGGCCGCTCTCGGATTTGCCCAGCAGGAGCAGCAGCACGGTCGCCACCAGGCCGCACAGGGCGACGCCGACGATCACGAGCTCGTCGGTGACGGGCTGGAAGTCCTCACGTCGGGCGTTGGCCTTTGTGGCTTTCGCATCCATCGGCCACAGCACTGCCCAACCCGCCAGCACGAAGACCAGTTCGGTCGCTGCGATACCGGAGAGAACACCCAGCGCAGCGTTGTTCGTCACCGCGACGATCGCCCCGACCACCGCACCGGCAACCACAGCGACACCCAGCCGGTGAACCGCGGACAAAGGCAGCCATGCGCTCATGGATCACCAGACTAGTCTTTCCGCCGTCGGCCAGCCTGGCGGAGCCCGCTGCCTGGACACAGACTGGATTCAGCTGGATTCGGATCAGAAACCCCGCTCGGAGCCGGTGGTACATACCGGATGCCTTCTACCCGCCGCCCACTCGCTGCCGTGACCAGGCACGGCTGGCGGCCTGCCGTGGCCAGCGCGGTGCGCCTGCTCTCCCCGCGCGGGTCACTCACGCTCCAGCGGGCCGACGGGGCACTTCTCTTCGCCGTGCGCGGCGCCTTGGCGATGGCGCTGGTGGCACTGCCGGTCGCGATCGCGGGGCGGCCCGAGCTTTCCGTCTACGCGATGCTGGGCACCTTCACGACGACGTTCGGGCGCAACCTGCCCTACCCGCGTCGTGCTCGCGTGCTCGCGCTGGTGGCGGTTGCCATGACGGCCTGTGTGGGCTGCGGATCGGCTCTCGCCGCCTGGGTCCGGCCAGGGGAAGGAGGCGGGGGTGCCGCCGTCGTGGTCGTGGCGACGGCGGTGGTCGCCGGGCTGGCGAAGCTGGCGTGCGATGCGACCCGGTTGAGCGGGCTCGGGGCGGTGCTGCTGCTGTTCTCCTTCGCGGTGGCGGCCAACGGCTCGCCCTCTGCCGCCGACGTCCTGCCACAGACAGGCCTTGCCGCGGCCGGAGCGGCGGTCGCCTGGGTGCTCGGTGTGTCCGGCTGGCTCCTGCACCCGGACCGTCCGCAGAGATTCGCCGTCGCCAGGGCCCTGCGTGAGCTCGCGGGACTGCTCACCATGCCTGGAGCGAGCGGCGATGCACGGAAGGCGCGACACCGCACGACCGTCGCGGTGCTGCAGGCGTACCACTCCCTCGGTATCGCGCCTCCGACGCGGGCGCACCAGGCCGGCCGGGACGGAATCTTCGTACGCCTCACCGACCTGTCCTGGTCACTGCTGATCAGCTCCGCGCGTCGGCCGCTCCATGACCCCGCCGCGACGGCCGGGCAACTGCTTCGGCAGGCTCGGATCCTCACCGAGCGGCGCCGGCGTCCACCCGCGCTTCTGCCCGAGCTGTCCCTCCTGTCCTGGGCGGCGCAGGACAGCGAGGCTCCGCCCACGGCCCCCGTCTCAGGACCGGCCGCGGGACCGGCTCAACCTGTCGCCTGGCGCGCCACCGAGCTGCTGATGGGGCGACGCGCAGGTGGCCCCGAACACCGGGCCGTCCTCGCGGTTCCCGCAGTGCGGATGGTCCTGGGCACCGGGATCGCGGGCGGGCTGGCGGTGGCCGGAGGGCTGGAGCACAGCTACTGGGCGTCGATCTCCGCGGCCGCCGTGCTGCACTCGGTCAACCTCCGCACCACGGCCCAGCGTGCCGTCCAGCGAACCCTCGGCACGGTCATCGGCCTGCTGCTCGCCCTGGGCGTGCTGGCCACGGACCCGACGCCGGTGGCACTCGCCTGCGTGATCGTGCTCCTCGAATTCCTCCTCGAATACTTCGTCCCGCGCAACTACGGACTGGGCGTCGTCTTCCTCACCCCA
This sequence comes from Streptomyces sp. NPDC045026, assembly GCF_056432625.1. Lineage (NCBI taxonomy): Bacteria > Bacillati > Actinomycetota > Actinomycetes > Kitasatosporales > Streptomycetaceae > Streptomyces > Streptomyces sp. NPDC045026. The sequence continues at coordinate 112,558 of NZ_JBWKIS010000001.1, read as the reverse complement.
CTGGCCTTGCTGATGAGCGACCTGGCCGCGCCCGCCCCTGCCGGGGAGCTCGTCGCCGACCGGGTGCTGGGAAGCGTGCTCGGCATCGTCGTCGGGCTCGTCTGCGCGCTCCTCGTCGTCCATGACCATGCCGCCCTGCGCGTCGAGCGTGCGCTGGCCGAATGCTCGCAGGCATCCGATCAGGCGCAGCGCTCACTGACCGAGGGCTCGGGGCCACAGCTCCCGGTCGTCCAGGTCCAACTGGTGCTGGCGGTAGTGGAGTTGCGCGATGCCGACGACGCCGCCGCGGGAGAACTGTGGCCGGCGGGGATCGATCCCGCCGAACTCGCGGCCGCCGAGCAACGTGCGTACCTCCTGCTGGAACGGCTCCATCACCAGCGGTAGCGAACGACGGCCGACGCGCGCGAGGCTCCGGCCTCGGGCTAGCTTGGTGTGATGCGCCATGAGGTGTCCGACGCCCATACCGCGATGGCGGTGGGGAGCGGTGACCTGCCCGTTCTCGCCACTCCGTGGTTGATCGCGTGGATGGAGGCGGCCACCGTGCGGGCCGCCGCGCCCTTCACAGCGCCGGGCCGGACGACGGTGGGAACCGGCGTGCGCGTCAAGCATCTTCGTGCCACGCGGGTGGGCGCCTGGGTCGACGTCCTCGCGGAGCCGCCGGCCGAGGCGGAAGGCCGGCGGCTCACCTTCCTCGTACGAGCCGTGGACAGCGCGGGCGAGCTGGTCGCGACGGGCGAGATCGACCGGGTGATCGTCGACCGGCGGCGCTTCCTCGCGCGGGCGTCCGCCCAGGACCCCGGGATCAATCAGGGTGCGCGTGGGGGCCATCCCTGATGGAAGCGCGGGGCGTCGGCGGCAAGATCGACGTCATGACATTCCTCTCGCGACGTTCCCTGTTGGCAGGCAGTGCGGCGGCGGGCGCGATGCTGGCCGGCACGGGACGTGCCGCCGCGCATACGCCGTCGGGCTCGGCCTCACTCGACACGCGCGCCTTGCAAGAAGCGATCTCCGACCTCACCCACCCACCGGCCACGTCCGCACAGTTACTCGTCGACCGCCCGGGGCAGCGCTGGTACGGCACGGCAGGCGTGGCCGACATCAGAACCGCACGTCAGGTACGCCCGGACGACGCGTTCCGCGCGGGCAGCGTCACGAAGGCATTCGTGGCGACCGTGGTGCTGCAGTTGTGGGCGCGGGGGCTCGTGGAGCTCGGCGAGCCCATCGGACGGCATCTTCCCGGTCTGCTTCCGGCTGAGTCTGCGCGGATCACCGTCGCGCAGTTGCTGAACCACACGAGCGGGCTCCCCGACCATCGCGGCCTGCCCGACGTCAGCACCCCGGAAGCCGTCCTGCGCCATCGGTTCGACAAGTGGACACCGCAGAAGCTGGTGCGCACTGTGACGCTCGATCCGCTGAAGTTCCGACCAGGCAGCAAGCAGGAGTACCGGGGCATCCATTACGTCCTGCTCGCCCTGCTGGTCGAGGCCCTCACCGGACGCCCGTACGGCGAGGTGATCAGGGAGCGTGTCGTCCGCCCGCTGGGTCTGCGAGGGACTCTGATACCGGACCGCGACCCGCGACTGCACGGCTCCCATGTGCACGGATACCTGAAGATGACCGACGGGTCGCTCCGGGACGTCACCGTGTACGACCAGTCCAGCGCCTGGGGCGAGGGCGAACTGGTGTCGACGGTCACCGATCTCTTCCGGTTCCATCAGGCGCTGTTCTCAGGCGAGTTGCTGCCACCGCGCGCGATGAACCACCTGTTCACGCTGCCACCCGACAGTGTGCGCATGCTCGACGGCGGTCCCGCCCGGTACAGCCTGGGACTGCAGCAGGCCACGGTGAACGGCGTGACGTTCTGGGGGAAGACAGGTGACACGTCCGGATACCGGACGCGAGTGCTTTCCACGCGCGATCAGCGCCTGCGTTGGGTTCTCGCGTACACCCAGACCCCGTTGGCGTCGCCGCAGGACATGACCAACCGGGTCGTTTCCGTTCTGACCTCGTGAACTAGGGCCTTTCGATTGACGACAACGCCGCAGATGCGCGTGCCAGACCCCGCGAGCCCAGCCTGATCCAAACGAGAGGCCCTAGTGACGGACCTTGTAGAGGAGGTGCAGTACGCGGTCGCCCTGGATCACGACGTGGGGGTCCTCGAGGAGGTGCTGGGCGTCGACGGACCCGAAGTACCGCTTGCCCGAGCCGAAGACGACGGGCACGACGTCCATGGACACCTCGTCCACCAGCCCCAGGGCGAGCGCCTGGCCGCCTGTCTCGCCGGCGGCCACTCCGACGGTGCGGTCCCCGGCGAGTTCCTTGGCCTTCGCGATCGCCTGCGCCACGCCGTCCACGAAGTGGTACGACGCTTCGGGGTGCCAGCCCTCGGGCCTCGGCCGGTGGGACACCACGACCACGTGTTCACCCGCCGGGGGCTGCCCCTCCCAGCCGTTGGTCATGTCGAACAGGTGCCGCCCGATCACCAGCGTCCCGATGCTCTCCCACATCGGCCGGACGTAGTCGGCCGAAACCTTGGACACCGACACCTTCCCGTTCGAGCCGATCTCGATGCCGCCGTTCGCGTACCAGTCGAACAGCGGGCCGACCTGGTCCTCCGAGTCGGCGATGAAGCCGTCCACGGAAACGACGTTGTGCATGACCACTTTGCTCATCACATCTCCTGGGTGTCCGTCACGCGAAGCCCTTACATGCATAGACCGAGCACGCCCCCAGGACTCATCGCTCGACAGGAGACGTACTCGACGCGGGACGTACGCGGGCGGGCGCGCCACCCGCGTACGTCCCCCATTTCAGGCCCTGCCGCTGTGTCAGGCCCTGCCGCCGGGTGTCAGTCCCTTTCGACGTCGATGTTGGTCAGCCGGGCGTAGCGCTGCGGGTCCCTGTTCCGGATGCGCAGGGCGATGTACATGCCTGCCAGCAGGACCACGGGCAGGGGTGCCAGGAGGACGGCGTTCACCGTGTCCGACGCGCCCGTCAGAAGGTCGAAGTGGAGGACCGCCAGGACGGTCAGGAGCGCGAGGCCGGCGAACGCGATCAGTGGGGACCAGACCACTCGGGCGGCCGACATGCCCCGGCGGTCCCGGCGGAAGAAGGCCCATACGGCGAGGGCCGCCAGGGCCTGCATGACCATGATGCCGAGGACGGCGATGCTGTTGGTCCAGATCAGGACCTGTGAGAACGGGTCGGCGGCGAGGGCGGCGCCGACGAGGATCACCAGGAGGTTGAAGACGGTCTGCGCACTCACCGCGACGCCGGGAGAGCCGTGCCGGGCGGAGACGATGCCCAGTCGCCGCGGCAGGAGTCCCTCGCGTCCGAGAGCATAGAGATAGCGCGCGGCGGCGTTGTGGAAGGCGAGGGTGGCAGCGAAGGCACTGACGATGACGAGGGCGTGCATGGTGTCGGCCAGCCAGGAGCCGACGTACAACTCACCTGCCCTGAAGGTGAGTTCGGGGCCAGCGGCGGCACGGGCCATGGCCACCGCCTGGTCCGTGCCGAACGCGCCCATGACGAGCCACACGCCCGCGGAGTAGAACAGGGCGAGGAACCCGATGGCGATGAAGGTGGCACGCGGGACGGTGCGGCTCGGTTCGCGCGCCTCCTCCGCATAGATGGCGGTGGCTTCGAAGCCCGTGAAGGCGCCGATCACGATGACGAACATGCCCGCGATCCCGCCGGTGGCGAGTGTGCCCGGGTCGAAGGAGTGCACGTCGAGGGCCGCTGTGCCCCGGTGGCCGAGGATGCCGCCGTCCATGATGAGCAGGGTCAGCACTTCGAGGACCAGCGCGACGCCGAGGACCTTGGCGCTGAGGGTCACTCTGAGCCAGCCGAGCACGCCCACGGCGAGGATGCAGACACCGGAGAGCACCCACCACGGGATGTCCGCTCCGGTCGCGTCGTGCACCGAGCCGGCCGCGAAGTAGCCGAAGGCCGCAGCCACTCCGGGGGTGATGAGGTTGTACGACACCACGGCGACGTAGGCGATACCGACGCCGAGGGTGCGGCCGAGGCCACGGGCCACATAGGCGTAGAAGGCACCGGCGTTGCGTACATACAGGCTCATGGCCGTGAAGCCTGCGGCGAAGAGGACGAGCAGGGCTCCTGAGATCAGGTAGCCCAGAGGGGCGCCGGGTCCGCCGATGGCGATGGCGACGGGTGCTACTCCGGCGAGCACGGTGAGTGGCGCGGCGGCGGCCACGACGAAGAAGACGAGATCGAACGTGCCGATCTGTCCGGAAGAGAGGCCATCGCCCGTGTCCGGCCCGGCGACTCCGGGTCCGGGTCTACCGACGGCTCCGGCGGGGTCGGCTGTGGACGGCTGGACGCTCATCGCTCTCCCTGTGGGGCAGAGGCGTCGCCGCCCAATGCCGAGAAGGTGGGGAAGTCCGGGAATTCCGGCTCGGGCGCGGGCCCGACGACCTGTCCGTCGTGGAGGACCAGGAGGCGTCGCGGATGGGCAGCGACCGCTTCCGCCACGCCGCCTGCCGCGATGACGACGAGGTCCGCGCGGCAGCCGGGGGCGAGGCCGTAGCCGTTGAGACCGAGGGCCGCGGCGGCCTCGTCGGTGACCATCGAGGCAGCGTGGCGCAGTTCGTCGTCGGTCATCAGATCGCCCTGGAGGCCGATGATGGTGGCGCGTTCGAGCATGTCCGCGGTGCCGTAGGGCCACCAGGTGTCGCGGATGTTGTCCGAGCCGGCGAAGACGCGGACGCCATGTTCGCGCAGGCGCAGCACGGGCGGCATGGAGCGCCGGGGGCCGTTGGTCATGATCGCCACACCGGCCGTCGCCAGGGCACTGGCGGTGCGGTCGAGTTCGGTGGCGTCTACCTCACCGAGGGCGTAGGCGTGGCTGACGGTGACGGTGCCGTTGAGGCCGAGGGCCGCCGTCCGCTCCGCAATGGCCCGTAGCTGCCGGACGCCGGTCTCGCCTCCGTCGTGCAGATGGATGTCGACGCCCGCGCCGTGCCGCTCGGCCAGCCCGAAGACGATGTCGAGCTGGCCGTCCACGTCTTGGTCGAAGCCCGCCGGATCGAGCCCGCCGATCAGGTCGGCACCCTCCGCGAGCGCCGCGTCGAGAAGGTCGGCGACGCCCGGCGCGGTGACCACACCGCTCTGCGGGAACGCGACGATCTGGATGCCCAGCCGGTCGCGGAACTTCTCCCGCACCTCGGCCAGCGCGTGCAGACCGTCCAGACGCACGTCCGGGTCGATGTCGACGTGTGATCGCACATGGCCGGTGCCGAGGGACACCATGCGGTGCGCCAGGGCCGTGGCCCGGTCCGTCACGGATACGCCGACGGAGGCGCGCAGGGCCCGTTCGTTCGCGATGTGTTCGCGCAGCGTGGCCGAGGTGGCGTGCGGCTGCCAGGGTGCGCCGAGCAGCGTCTTGTCCAGGTGAGCGTGCCCGTCGACGAGCGCGGGCAGGACGAGAGCGCCCCCGAGGTCGATGCTGCCGGGCCCGGCCGCTGGGCCCCGGCCGACGTCGGGCCGGTGGGAGTGGTCGGGTTGGTCAGCCGTGTCGGGTTGGTCGACCAAAGCCGTGACCCGACCCTCGGCGAGGTGGATGTCGGCGCGCCGGCCGTCGGGCAGCGTGGCGTTCCTGAGGACCTCGGGGGCGAGCGGGATCGACGGAGTGTCGGCGGGATGCGACAAGACTTCCTCCAACTGTTCGTTCGGCGCCCGGCACGACTGACCAGCCGGTCGCGAAGCGGCGGAACGCTGCTGGTGAGCGGCGGGCAACGACAAGCTAACTGGTATACCAAATACCAGGCAATGGTCTGAGGGATCTTGTTTCCGCGGTCTGCGATGATCAGGAGCACCCCCTGGCGCGGTCACGGCCGCGCCCGCTCGCCACTGGAGAGGACTCGATGACCACCCGCACTGACCGCCGCCCCACGATCGGTGAGACCCACCAGTCCCTGAGAGAACGGGTCTACGTGGAACTCCGCGAGCGGATCATCGAGGGGACCTTCGCGGCGGGCATGCGACTGGTGGAGCGCGACCTGGCGGATCAGCTGGGCGTCTCGCGCATCCCCTTGAGGGAAGCCATGCAGCGGCTCGAACAGGAGGGCTTCCTGACCGTGCAGGCCAGGCGCGGCTCCGTGGTCACGGACTTCGGCGCACAGGACGCCGCCTACCTCTTCGACGTCCGGGAGAACCTGGAGGGCCTGGCGGCGGGGCTCGCGGCGCAACACGCCACTACCGTCCAACTACGCACGATGGAGCGCCTGTTGGCCCGCAGCCGCAAGGCCTCCGACGCGGGGCGGCTGCGCCAGGCCGTGGCCCACAACGCGGACTTCCACCAGCAGATAGTCGAGGCGTCGGGCAACCCGCTCCTCCAGGAGCTGATGGCCCCTCTCGACGCCCGGCTGCGCCGGCTCTTCCGGCTGACCTCCGACCTCAACGACGGAGATCCGATGTGCGGGGAGCACGAGCGCCTGTACGAGGCGATCCGCGACCACGACGCGTCCCGCGCGGAGGAACTGGCCCGACACCACGTGGCCGGCACCCGCGACTCGGCACTGCGCTACTTCTCCAACGCGGCGTCGCAGCTCTCCGACAGGGACGCTACGTAACCGGGGGAACCCCGAGGGCTGCCGCATCGCCGAGCGCACCCACAGCCGACTACCCGCTGCGGCTGCTCCGGCCGGCGAACCCGGCGCATCCCCACGGGGAGAGGGCCGGGCCGGGCATGACGATCGAGACGGACAGCGATCAGGGGCACGCGCGGTTAGGCACTGCCGATCGGCGTCAGTCACTACCGATCAGCGTTAGGCACTGCCGGTCGGCCTTAGTTGCCGTCGATCGGCGTTGGTCGCCGTCGATCGGCGTTGGTCGCCGTCGATCGGCGTTGGTCGCCGTCCATCGCCGTTGGTCACCGTCGATCAGCTCTTCGCCGCTTCCCGCTCCCCGGCGTCCGGCGCCGACTCCAGCGCCGACTGCGACTCCGTCTCCGGTGCCGTCTCCGGTTCCAACTCCGGTTCCAACTCCGGCGCCTGCCGGAACGCGGCGAGGCAGACCGCACTGATCAGCGCCATCGCGGCGAAGGCGGTGGCGACCGGGATCCACGTGTTTCCGGCGGCACTGAACAGCCAGGTCGCCGCCGCCGGTGCCAGCGTGCCGATGAGCCCCGCCGTCTGGAAGCTCATGGACAGACCGGTGTAGCGCACCCGGGGAGCGAACCAGCCGGATATGAGGGTGCCGATCGAGGCGTACGCGACGGTACTGGCGAGCATCGGCAGGCACATGGCGAGCCAGAGTCCGGGCACGGAGCGGGTGTCGGCGAGCCAGAACATCGGGAAGGCCACGACGAGGTGCAGCAGGATGCCGGTCAGTGTCACGCGGCGCAGGCCCAGGCGGTCGGCGACCAGCGCGGCCAGCGGGGTGCACACGATGACGACGACGGAGGCGGCCGTGCCGGCGCCCGCCACCTGCGAATCGGTGAAGCCGAGTTCGTTGACGGCGTAGGTCGACATGAACGTGACGACCACGTAGTAGCCGCCGACGGTGATGAGGAAGGCGCCGGAGGCGAGCAGCCAGGTCTTCCAGGCGTCGCGGACGACGGCGACGAACGGTGCCGCCTGCTTCTCCTCGGCGGCCTCGGCCTGGCGCGCCGCCTCGAACTCGGGCGACTCCTCCATGGAACTGCGGATCACGAGGCCGACCAGCACCAGAACGGCGGACAGCAGGAAGGGCAGGCGCCAGGCCCAGCCGACGAGTGCGTCATGGCCCGCCAGTGCCACCAGGGCGAAGACGCCGGTGGACATGAAGTAGCCGACGCCGTCGCCGACTTGGGGGAAAGAGCCGAAGAACGCCCGGCGCCGGGGCGGCGCGTGCTCGACGGCGAACAGCACGGCGCCGCCCCACTCGCCGCCGACCGCGAGCGACTGGACCATGCGGATGAGGACGAGCAGGAGCGGCGCGGCGGCACCGATGGTGGCGTAGCCAGGGAGAAGGCCGATACAGAAGGTGGCGCCGCCCATGAGGGTCATGGACCAGATCAGGGCTCGCTTACGGCCGTAGCGATCGCCGATGTGCCCGAACACGACCGCGCCGAGCGGGCGTCCGAGGGATCCCACGAAGAGCGTCGCGAACGACATGAGCGTGCCGAGCGCCCGGTTCATCTCCGGGAAGAACAGCTCGGGGAAGACGAGCGCCGCGGCGGTGGCGTAGATGCCGAAGTCGTACCACTCGACGCTGGTGCCGATCATCGAGGCCCCGGCGACCTTCCACGGGCCCGATCGGCGCCGTGCCCCGGGGTCCGTAGCGCCACCTGCGACTGTGCTCATGTGCGTACTCCTTCACGGCAACGATTGGGTTCGTCATGGACCCAAAAACGTGGAGGTGACGCTAAGGCGCTCAATGGGGGCTGTCAATAGGGTTCGCGTCAAGTCCAATACCATGGCCACCCGGGGCATGACGGGACGCGCATGACCCGCGAGCTGGGAGAGGGCCCGTGAGCAACAGCGAGAGTCGTGACGAATGGACGGCCGGAACGCGCCAGGCGGCGTCGCACGCCGTGGTGGCCGAGGCGCTCCGACAGCGCATCGCGCTCGGCGGTTTCGGACCGGGCGACCGGCTGCCGACCGAGCGGGAGCTGTCCGCCGTCTTCGGGGTGGGCCGCAACACCGTGCGGCAGGCGGTGCGAGAGCTGGCCGAGGAAGGCCTGGTCACGACCACACTGGGACGCAACGGCGGCACCCGCGTGGCACCCGCATGCCCCGGCGGCGAAGGGTCACGGGCCGCGGTCACCGCGACGATCCGGGCCTCACTGCGCGACTACATGGAGTACCGCCTCGCGATCGAGCCGTACGCGGCGCGCCTCGCCGCCGAGCGCGGGGCCGGTGCGGCCCGCCGAGAACTGGTGGCGATGCTCGCCACCGACGTCGCCGACCTCGGCGAGTACCACCGCTGCGACACCGCGTTCCACCTGGGCATCGCGGCCGCCGGCGGCAACGAGGTGCTCGCCGAAGCAGTGACTCGGGCACGCGCCGAGATGTTCGTGGGTGGCAACGCCCTGTGGCTCGGCTCCGACTGGAGCCGCGTGTACCCGGCGGAGCGGGACTTCGGCTCCGCGTTCCGGGAGGAACACGAGGCCATCGCGCTCGCCGTGCTGTCCGGCGACGGCGACGTGGCCGAGGCGCGGATGCGGGATCACCTGCACGATTCGCATCGCCAATTCCTGGCGCTGCTGGACCAGTTCGCCGCACAGGACTGACCACGGGCACGATCCCGCGCCACGCGCCACGCGCCGCCGCCCCCTGACACCCGACCCCCTGCACCCGCGCTCCGCACACCCGCCGATTGACGCGCACCTCGCTTGACGGGCGCCTCGACCGACTCACGGCCTCGGTTGACGCGTGCCTCGGTTGACGCGTGCCTCGGTTGACGCGTGCCTCGGTGACGCCTACTCTCCGAAATGGGTCCAGTCGAGACCCAAAAGGCTGGGACTCACAGCATCCCGTAGCGCGCGACAGGAGAGACGCCCCGTGCACTCTTACGACGAGGACCTCACTCAGCAGGTCATGGACCACCTGCTGCACCGACTCCGGCTCGACCCGCCGCCGCTCGGCCGCCTCGGCGACCACCAGGAACTGACCCTGGCGCTCAAGGACGCGATCGGACCCACCCCGCAGCCGCCCGCCGACGTACTGCGCACGTACACCGACGCCCTTGAGCCCACGGTCGTCTCGTGCGACCACCCGGCGTTCCTCGCGTTCATACCCGGCGCCCCCACCAAGGCCGCCGCCCTGTTCGACATGGTGCTCTCCGCGTCCTCGCTCCACGGTGTCTCCTGGCTGGAGGCGTCCGGCGCGGTCGCGGCGGAGAACCAGGTGCTGCGGCTGTTCGCCGACCTGGCCGGGCTGCCCGCGAACGCCGGCGGCTGCTTCGTGAGCGGCGGCTCCGCCGGCAACCTCTCCGCCCTCGTCGTCGCCCGGGACACCGGCCGCCACCGCCGCGGTCTCGACGAGCGCGCTCCGGTCCGGATCGCGGTGAGCGACCAGGTCCATTCCTCGGTCGGCAACACCCTGCGCATCCTGGGCGTCGAGCCCCTCGTCGTACCGACGGCCGACCACCGCCTCACCGGTGACGCCCTGCGCGCCGCTCTGGATGCCGCCGAGCGGGACGGCGGCGCGCCCGTCGTCGCGGCGGTCGCGACCGCGGGCACCACCAACGCCGGCATCATCGACGACCTCGAGGGTGTCGCCGAACAGACCCGCGCCCGTGACCTGTGGCTGCACATCGACGCCGCGTACGGCGGCGCGGCGCTCTTCGTCCCGGAGCTGCGCGAGCGGCTGCGCGGCATCGAGCACGCCGACTCGCTCGTGGTCGACCCGCACAAATGGATGTTCGCGCCCTTCGACTGCGGCGCGCTGCTCTACCGCGATCCGAAACTGGCCCGCGCGGTCCACACCCAGGACGCCTCCTACCTCGACGCCATCCACGGGGCGGACGGCGCCGACGACGAGAGCGAGTGGAACCCGAGCGACTACGCGTACCACCTCACGCGCCGCCCGCGCGGTCTGCCGCTATGGTTCTCGCTCGCCGTGCACGGCACGGACGCCTACCGCGACGCCGTCGCCCGGGGCGCCGACATCGCCCGTCGCACCGCGCGCCTCGTCGAGCGGACCGACGGCCTGGAGCTGCTGCGCGAGCCCGAGCTGACCGTGGTCCTCGTGCGCCGCACCGGCTGGCAGCCGGAGGACTACTACGCCTGGTCCAAGAAGCTGCTCGCCTCGGGGACCGCCTTCGTCACCCCGAGCGTCTGGGAGGGCGAGACGGTCGCCCGCCTCGCCTTCCTCCACCCGGACATCACCGAGGAGACCGTCCGCACCATCCTCGACTCGCTCGTCGACGAGGGGTAGTCCGGGCGCGCGACACCACGGCGACGGAGCCCGTCACCGTGCCGTGCAGGGGTCGGCACGTGGACCGCGTCCCGTCACCGTGCCGCGGTCGCCGTCTCGGCCGGCTTCTCGCCCATGCCGCTGCGGGCCGCGCGCACCTTGGACGCCGGGGTGGGTGCGAGCGTCCGGTGTAGGTTGGTGCGCATGGTCGACGCGGCGTCGAGCACGTAATTCTGCCGGACCTTCCAGGGGCTGCGGTCGCCCTGCCGGGGGAACGCGTCGATGGAGCGCTTCACATAGCCGGCGGCGAGGTCGAGCAGCGGGCGCTCGTTCAGGGCGCCCGTCGGCCTCGGCTCCACGGCCGCGTAGTCGTGGCGGCGCATGTGGTTGAGCACCTTGCACACCAGCCGGGACGTGAGGTCGGCACGCAGCGTCCAGGAGGCGTTGGTGTAGCCGATGCACACCGCGAAGTTGGGGACGCCGGTCATCATCGCGCCGCGCCACACGAACTGGCGGTTCAGCGCCACGGGTTCACCGTCGACACGCGGCACGATGCCGCCGAAGGCGAGGAGCTTGAGTCCGGTCGCGGACACGATGATGTCGGCCTCCACGACGCGGCCCGACCGCAACCGGATGCCCTCGGGGACGAAGCGCTCGATGTGGTCCGTGACGATCTCCGCGTCACCCGACTTGAGGGCCTTGAACAGGTCCGCGTCGGGCACCGCGCACAGTCGCTGGTCCCACGGGTCGTAAGACGGCGTCAAGTGCTCGTCGACCAGCCGGTCGTTCTGGACGATGCGCTTGTTGAGCCCGGTGAGCACGCGCCGTGCGGCCTTCGGGCTGCGTCGGCAGAACTGGTAGACGCCGATGGTGAACAGGATGTTCTTGCTGCGCACCACCCGGTGGGCGGCTTTGGCCGGCAGCGCGGCGCGGATGCCGTCGGCCAGTCTGTCGCGCGAGGGCAGCGAGCTGATCCAGGTCGGGGAGCGTTGGAGCATGGTGACGTGCGCGGCGCTCCGCGCCATCGCGGGGACCAGCGTGACGGCGGTGGCGCCGCTGCCGATGACGACGACGCGCCGGCCCGCGTAGTCCAGGTCCTCGGGCCAGAACTGCGGGTGCACGACCGTGCCGGAGAACGAGTCGGCGCCCTCGAACTCCGGGGTGTGCCCCTTGTCGTAGTCGTAGTAGCCCGCGCAGGAGTAGAGGAAGTCGCAGGTGACGGTGGACAGTGCGCGGTGGCCGTTCTCGTCGGTGCGCTCCAGCGTCAGGGTCCAGCGCGCCGCCTCGGTCGACCAGTCGGCGGCGAGCACCTTCATGCCGTAGCGGATCCGGCGGTCGATGCCGAACTCGGCCGCCGTCTCCTTGATGTAGCTCAGGATGGACCCGCCGTCGGCGAGGACCTTGCGGTCCCGCCACGGCTTGAACGGGTAGCCCAGCGTGAACATGTCGGAGTCCGAGCGCACGCCCGGGTAGCGGAACAGGTCCCACGTCCCGCCCATGGCCTGGCGCGCCTCGACGATCGCGTACGAGCGTTCCGGGCATTCCGTCTGGAGCCGGTACGCGGCGCCGACGCCGGACAGGCCGGCGCCCACGATCACCACGTCGATGTGCTCGGCAGGGGCCGCGGAGCCGGCGGTGCTGGAGTCTGCGGTGTGCGTCATGTTTCCCAGTGTCGGGACCCACACCCCGCAGGAATTGACCTGGGACGACAGATCTTTGACGCTGTACGACATGTCCGTGATCAGATCGGCGGGGCTGCGCGGCTTCCGCGCCACGGTGGCGGAGCTCGGCGGTGACGCCGAGTCGTACGCCCGACAGGCCGGTTGCCCGCCGGCCGCACTCGACGTGGACGACCTCCTGGTGCCGGAGGAGGCGATGGCGACGGTGCTCGAACTGGCCGCCGCCGACCTCGGCTGCACCGATCTCGGGCTGCGCATCGCGGCCCGGCAGGACCTGGGCATGCTCGGCGCCCTGGCCCTCGCGATCCAGAACTCCGACACCCTCGGGGACGCCCTCGAATGCACGACCCGCTACCTCTTCGTCCACGCCCGTTCGGTGAAACTCAGCCTCGAACCGGATCCGTACGGCACTCCGGGGATGGCCGCGCTGCGCTACGGCGTGCGCGAGGGAGTGGTGGCGCCGCCGCAGGGCATCGACCTCTCCCTCGGCTTCATACACCGGGCCATCAGATATCTGGTCGGCCCGTACGGACTGGGCTCCGTGGAACTCCCCCATCCCCTGCTGGCCCCGCTGTCCGTGTACGAGGAGTTCTTCGGCGTACCGGTCAAGGGCGACCGCCCCGCGGCGCTGCTGCGCGTCCCCCTGAGCCTGGCCAACCGGTCGCTCGGCGGCAGCAACGCGCATCTGCGCCACCTCGCGCTCGCGTACCTCGACGAGCAGTTGCCGAAGGAACCGGCGGACGTCGTGGGCAGCGTCCGGGCCGTCGTCGAGCAGTCGCTCGGCACGTCGTCGCCCGAGATCTCGGCCGTCGCCGGCCTCCTCAACGTCCATCCGCGGACCCTGCAGCGGCGGCTGCGCGCCGCGGGCACGACGTTCGCCGAGATCATCGACGAGGAGCGCCGCACCGCCGCCCACCGCTACCTCACCGGCACCGGCCTGCCCCTCGGCCAGGTGGCACTCCTCCTCGGCCTGTCCGAGCAGTCCGCCCTCAACCGCTGCTGCCGGCGCTGGTGGGGCGCCACGCCCCGCGCGATACGCCTGGGACGGCTCGGACAAGTGACGGACACGGACTCGGGAACGGATTCGGGAGTGGCCCTTGGGCCGACTGACCCAGTACGTAGCCCGCCGCCACTTGGTCCGACTTATGGTGCTTCACGGACATGACCGGGCCGTGAGGAAGTAGGGAGTACGCATGCGGCGTCTCGCGTGGGCGCGGGCCGTACTGGCGGTCGTCATGTGGAGCACCCTCGTCACCGCGCCGCAAGGACCCTTCGCCCCTCAGCCCTCCGCCGCCCAGGCCGGGAGCCGCCGCGCGGAGTGCGGCACCGACGCCTATCCGTGCTCCGGGGTGAACTGGCTGTACGAGTACAACTTCGCCCTCGGGCTGCATCCGTTCACCACCCCGCACGACGTCCGGTCCCAGCTCACGCACCACTTCTGGCTGTTCCCCGTGGCCGGCAGCGGCTGCCGGGGGCCGGTCCGGCAGGGCGACCGGTGTTCGCTGGTGGGCGACAACCCCGTGTCCGTCGAGCGCGTCGGGAAGACCTATTTCCAGATCACCACGCTGCCGGGCCACAGCCTCGGGGACGGTCTCCACATCCGGTTCTCCTTCTCGCGGACCCTCGGCCTGCACTTCCTGACCGTGCGCGCCTGGTACGACGAGGTGACGACGTGCACCAACGGCTGCAGTGTGGTGAGCGGGCTGTTCGCCCTGGCGGTGTGGCAGATCCTTTCGGACACACTGAAGATCTCGGCGTTCGCCGCGTGAGATCGTGGGCCACGCCCGCTCGTTGCTCAATCACGTCGAAGGAGAAGCGTCGTGACCGGTTCGGCACCGACCTCTGATCTCACCGGCTGGCACAAGGCGCCGTTCACGGGCGCCGGGCTGACCTACGACGTGTACGAGAAGGGCAGCGGACCCGGCGTCGTACTGATCCCGGAGATCCCCGGTATCACGCCCGCCGTGCTCGGCCTCGCCGACCATCTGGTCGAGCGGGGGTTCACGGTCGCGATCCCGTCCCCGTTCGGCGAGCCGGGCCGCGAGGAGTCCGTCGGCTACGCCCTCAAGGTCATGGCCCGGCTCTGCGTCGCCTCCGAGTTCCGCGCCTTCGCCACCAACGCGCGCCGGCCCATCGCGGACTATCTGCGCGCCCTTGCCCGCGATCTCGCGGCGCGCACGCCAGGGCCCGGTGTCGGCGTCATCGGCATGTGCTTCACCGGAGGCTTCGCGCTCGCCGCCGCGGTGGACGACGTGGTGCTTGCGCCGGTGCTCAGCCAGCCGTCGGTCCCGTTCCCCGTCAGCGGGGCCCGGCGGGTCGACCCGGGGCTGTCCCGCGCCGAGTTCGACACGGTGGTCAGCCGCTCAAAGGAGTCCGGTCTGTGCGTGCTCGGCCTGCGCTTCAGCGAGGACAAGGCGGTGCCCGACCAGCGTTTCCGCACGCTGCACGACCATCTCGGCGACGCCTTCGAGGTCATCGCGCTGGACTCGTCACCGGGCAACGCGGGCGGCTTCGCCAGGACCGCGCACGCGGTGCTCACCGCGGAGGTGCGCGAGGAGCCGGGCAACCCGGCGCTCGCCGCCCGCGAGCGAGTCGTCTCCTTCCTTCGCGAACGGCTGGTCCCTGAGGGTTCCTAGCTGCGACAGGACGTGACGCGGGGCGTGACGCGGGGCGCAACCTTCCTGCAACCTGGCGGGGAGTTGACTGTGGCCCCGCTACACCGCCCTACGGAAGGAACCTGCCGTGAGTGACGAGGCCCCGCGTGTGGAGCTGACCCCGGCGGCCGCCGATCTGGTGCGGCGCCTGCGTACGGCCCATGGACCCCTGATGTTCCACCAGTCCGGCGGGTGCTGCGACGGCAGTGCTCCCATGTGCTTCCCGGAGGGCGAGTTCCGTACGGGTGGCAGCGATGTGCGGCTCGCTTCCCTGACCGTCGAGGGTGTCGCGGAGCCGGTCGCTTTCTGGATGTCGAAAAGCCAGTTCGCGGTGTGGAGCCACACCCGGCTGATCGTCGACGTGGTCGAGGGCCGCGGCAGCGGATTCTCCCTGGAAGCACCCGAAGGTGTACGTTTCCTGATCCGTTCCCGGCTGGTCGGCACCTAGCCATCGACGTGCCCCTCCGCGTCTGGTGAACTCCCTTGTGACACGGGTGAGTTACGCGGACACCAGGGGGGTCACGTGAGACATCGCGACGGACACTGCCGAGACGGACGCTACAGATCGGCCCTGGCGGCATGTGCCGCATTCGGCGCGCTGGCCGCCACCGTCCTCGCCGGGGCCGTACCGGCAAGTGGCGCGGAGGGCGGCGGCACGGCGATCGCCCCGGGTGTCACGTACGAGGAGTTCGACATCCCCGCGGCGAAGGGCCTCACGCACGCCCACGTGCTGAGCGTCGACCTGCGCAACGCGCGGGTGCGGGTCGATCTGCTGCACCCGGACGCGGTCGGCGCCCGCGCCACCGTGTCCTCGATGGCCGACGCGAGCGGCGCGGTCGGCGGCGTCAACGGCGACTTCTTCAACATCACCGAGTCCCAGCACCCCGGCGTCGAGGCCACCGGCGCCTCCGTCGGTCCCGCCGTCGCCGGCGGCCGGACGCTCAAGGCCGCCGTGCCGGACGGCCAGCGCTTCGGCCCCGCGCTCCCGCCCGGCACCACCACCGAGGACGTGCTCGGCGTGGGCGTCGACCGCCGGGTCCGGCTCGACCGCATGGCCCTCGACGGCTCGGTCAGCGCCGACGGCCGGCGGCTGCCGCTCGGCGGCCTCAACCAGTACGCCCTGCCGGTCGGTTCGGTCGGCGCGTTCACCTCCGACTGGGGCGCCGTGTCCCGCGTGCGCGCGACGTGCGGCACCGACACGAACCGGGCCGCGCCGTGCAGCACGGACACGTACGAGGTGACGGTGCGCCACGGTCGCGTCGTGTCATCGGCCGACACTCCCGGCAGTGGGCCCATAGCATCCGGCACCACTGTGCTCGTCGGGCGCGAGGCGGGCGCGCAGGAGCTGCGGAAGCTGTCGGTGGGCGACCGCGTCCAGATCAGGCACCGCCTGGTGGCGGCGACGTCCCACATTCCATACCGGTTCGCGGTCGGCGGCTACCCCGTACTGCGGGACGGCGCGCCGCTGCCCGGCCTCGACGCGAAGACGGCCGCGGTCCGCACCGCCGCGGGCGCCACGGCAGACGGCCACCACCTCTTCCTCCTGGCCCTCGACGGCGCCCCCCAGTACCGCACGGGCCTGACCATCGCGGAAGTGGCGGACGCGATGAGCAAGTTGGGTGCGGACGACGCGTTCAGCCTGGACGGCGGCGGCTCGTCGACCCTGGTGACCAGGGATCCGGGCGCCGCGGCGGTCACCGTACGAAACCACCCGACGGACGTGCCGGAGCGGGCCGTCGCGAATGGGATCGGAGTCTTCTCGCGGCACTGAGCCAGGGATTCAGCGTGCCAGAACCTCGTCCCGGAGCGCCGCCCACCGGAGCGAGTCGCGGATGCCCTCGGCGACCGAGTATCGGGGCTGCCACCCCAGGAGTTCCTTCGCCCGGACACTGCGCGTATAGGCCCCCACGACGTCACCGGGCCGGCGCTGGGTGTCGACGGACGCGATCGGCGCGTCCGTCACGCTGTTGAAGGCGTCGAGGAGTTCACGCACGGTGGTACCCCTACCGGTGCCGAGGTTGACGGCGGTGGACGTGATCGCCCCGGCCAGGAGGGTGTCGAAGGTCCGCAGGGCGGCCACGTGGGCGGCCGCGAGGTCCCAGACATGCACGTAGTCCCGGATCCCGGACCCGTCGCGGGTCGGGTAATCGGTGCCGGTCACCCGGAACGGCACGCCGTCCTCCTGGGCCAGGATCATCTGGCCCAGGGCATGGCTGGGGCGCGGCAGTTGCAGGCCCGTGCGCATCTTGGGGTCGGCGCCGATCGGGTTGAAGTAGCGCAGGGACAGCACGCGGAGGGGCCGGGTGGCGGCGATGTCGGCGAACATCGCCTCGCACACGGCCTTGGTGCGGGCGTAGGGGCTCAGCGGCTCGACGGCAGACTCCTCGTCCACGGTCAGGTCGTCGTTCGCGCGGTAGATCGAGGCGGAGGAGCTGAAGATCAGGCGGGGGCAGCCGTTGCGCAGGAGATGGCCGACGAAGTCGAGGCTCTTCGCCACGTTCGCCTCGTAGTAGCCCACCGGATCCGCGACCGAGTCCGGCACGACGATCAGGGCGGCGCACTGGATGACGGCGTCGATGTCGGGATGCTCGGCGAAGACGCGGTCCACGAGCGCGCCGTCCGCGATGTCACCCTCGTAGAACACGCGCCCCTCGGTGAACTCCCGCCTCCCTGTCACCAGGCTGTCGAGGATGACCGGGGTGATCCCGGCATCCAGGCAGGCCGAGGCGATCGTGCTGCCGATGAATCCGGCGCCTCCGGCGATCAATACCTTCACAGCGAGCTCCTCCGTCGACCGATGCGTTCGGTTCTGTTGGATTCTGTTGGGAGAAGCCTACTCGGAGCGCGCCGCGTGCCTCACTTCCCGTCTCGCACCGCCACCAGTCCGTTGAAGGCCCCCACATACGCCGTTCCGTCCGGGCCGAGGGTGATCGGGGCCCAGTTGTTGTCGTAGGCGATGCCCGTGCCCGCCAGTTGCTTCCAGCGGGGTTCGCCGGTGCGGAAGTCGACTGCCGTGAGGTACCAGGCGTCTATGCCGAGGGAGTTGGGGTCCTTCGTGTAGAAGTACAGGAGGCCGTTCGCGGTGGAGAGTTTGGGGACCGTCGAGGGGGAGCGGACCTTGCTCTCCCAGACCGTGTCGCAGCCCGAGCCGTCCTTGCGTACGTCGACCCGGGTGACGCCGCCCACGACGGAGCGGCCGAAGGTGAGTGAGGTGATGTTTTCGTAGCCGTAGTTGTTCTCCACCACGAGGCTGTTGCCGTAGCTGATCAGGGAGTTGTCCGTCGTGGAGGCGCCGGAGCCGAAGACGGGGACCTTGCAGACAAGGC
Organism: Streptomyces sp. NPDC045026; assembly: GCF_056432625.1. NCBI lineage: Bacteria > Bacillati > Actinomycetota > Actinomycetes > Kitasatosporales > Streptomycetaceae > Streptomyces > Streptomyces sp. NPDC045026. Next base: position 94,037 of record NZ_JBWKIS010000001.1, on the reverse strand, counting down.
GGCGGTCGTCGGGGACGTCGCGGCCGCGGCGGTAGACCAGGATGTTCATGCGGTCGTCCGCGTTGTCGGTGATCGCCACGTAGTCCTCGCCCGCGCCGAACAGGTCGGGCGTGGTGCCCGAACCCTGGTTCACCGAGCCGGGCTTGGTGCCCGTGCCGCGGTCGTACGTCTGGCGCCAGACGACCTTCGGAGTGCCGTCCGCACCCGCCTCGAAGCTGTAGAGCGCATGGTCGGAGACGATCGAGACGCCATCCTCGGCGACCGAGAAGGAGTTCTGGATCTCCTCCCCCGGAAGCTGGATCGACTTGATCGTCGCGTTGGACGGGTCGACCGTGCCGACGCGACCCTGGCGCGTCACCCACCAGATGCGGCCCTGCCAGTCGGGCATCACCGACGTCACCGGGTCACAGGCGCCGCTCGGGTAGAGGTTCGTCCAGCTCACGCAGTCGTGCGGCACCTGCCCCGTCAGGTCCCAGTCGTCGGTCACGCGGAAGCTCCAACTGCCGTCCGCCGCCTGCTCGTGCGCGAGCCTGATGATGTGCTGGCGCGAGTCGGCGAGGACGAGCCGGTCCTCGTTGTCGAGGTACGAGTAGGCGCCGCCCGAGGTGTCCTTGAAGATCTTCGAGAAGTCGAGGCGCGTGATGGCCTCGACGGTGGACGGGCGCTGCGGGAGCTTGTACTCGGCGAGGGTCTTGAGGGTGTGCGGGTCGAGCAGCTTCACCAGGAAGCCGGTGAACGTGCCGCAGACGGTGACGATGCGGCCGTCCTTGTCGAAGGTCACCGTCGCGCATTCGCCGCCGAGCGCGGCCATCTTCTCGCTGCTCGCGGTGGGCTTGTTCCCCAGCGGCCCGCTCCAGGGGTACGTGCCGCTGCCGGCCGCGTCCGCGTGCATGCCACTGCGCCCGTTCGCCGCGAGGTACGGGTGCTGCGGCGGCGCCTGACCCGGCACGGGGTGCGCCTCGGCGGGCGCGCCCGCGTACTGCTCCACCAGCCGGTGACCGGGCGCCTTGGGGATGTCGTCGGCCTGGGCGGGGTACGCGACCGAGACCGCGGCGATCGTCATGGTCAGGGCGAGGGCGCGACTCAGGGCTCTGCTCGTCATGGCGCGAAGCTATGGCCACACCCTTGAAGTGTCCATGCGCACAAGGGTGTTGTTCATGAACCCGAAACGATCAACGAGCCCTTGGGTGACAGTCGATGGATCACGGATGCAGGCTGCTCACGATCCCCGCCGTCGCCGTCAGACCGTTTTGCAGCGTGGGCGCCATACTCGTACCGGCCAGCAGGAACCCCAGCAGCACGCAGACCGTCGCGTGCGAGATCTTCATCGCGCCGTTGCGCAGGAAGACCACCGCCAGGATCAGAAGCAGCAGCACGACCGAAATCGACAGGGACATCGCCGAACCTCCTCCGCCACGCCAACACCGCGGCTTTCGGCCGCAAGTGTGGCGTAGCGGAGGCTGCGCCCGGGCGAGTGACGTGTCCGCCGAACGAGTGATGTGACGGCGGGGCCTACTTCTCGTGGGCGTCGAGGAACGCTTCGAGACCCGCGAGGTCGTCCGTGTTGAGGTGGTCGACGCCGGCGGCGAGCAGTTCGCCCCACACGGCGTCGCGCTCCGGTCCCGCGACGTCGGGCGTGGCCCAGAAGCGGACGCGGCGGCCCTCCTGATGGGCGGCCGACACGATGGAGCGCAGCTTCTCGCGCTCGGCGGCCGGGATCGGTCCCGCGCCCTGCCAGGTGAAGTTGTTCGCCCAGTTGTCGCTGATGAGCGGTGTGAAGGAGGCGGGCGCGGCGGCGCCGAGGTCGGTGAGGCGGCCGTCGTAGAACGCGCTGCGTGCCCGCTGCCGCTCCATGGGCTCCCGGGCGGCACGGTCGCCGGAGATCACCGCGGTCACCGCGCCGGTACGCACCCGGCCGTGCGCGTACGTGGTGAACAGATGGCGGTAGCCGCGCAGTTGGCGGTCGAGTTCGAGGTAGGTGGCCGAGCCCTCGGTCTTGATGTCGACGAGGAGCTGGAGAGGCGTGCGGTAACCCCGGTACACGGAGCCGTGGTTGGCCCTGACGCGGGCCGCGAGCGGCTCCAGGTAGAGCGCCGCGAGGGTGCGCTTCGGGTCGAGGTCGACCGGGTCGTGGGCGACGAGGAGCTGACCGTCGACGAGGTAGATGTCCGCCTCGACGCTGGCGAAGCGGTGGTCGAGGGCGTCGAGGAGGGGCCGGGGGTGCTCGTAGTCGTTGTGCGCGTGGGCGCGCGTCAGGGGGCGGGGGGCGCGCCCCCGCTCGGACGCCTGCGCGTAGCCGGGCACGGCGACGGTGGCGGTGAGCGCCGCGGCGAGGGTGGTGAGGGCTCTGCGACGGGTGGGGTGGGCCATGTGTTCCTCCCGGGGAGTGCCGTACGGGACCCCAGCGAGTATGAGGTCCCACAGGTGCCGATGGGCAGGCCCGGAGCGGGAGTTGGCCGGACCGGCACTCCGCGTTCACCTGTGCGATCAGGGTGAACGCGGGGCTGCCGGGCGGGGGCCGGCCCGCCCGTCGCTCACCGGACGGCCCCGCTCACCCGCCACCCCCGGCGGAGCCCAGCGTGTCCCACTCCACCGTTCGACCGCACCAGCGTTCAAGGAGATGCCGGTCGTGGCCCACGGCCAGCAGCCCCGCGCCCGTCTCCTCGCGATAGGCCTCCACGACACCCACCAGCGCCGCCGTCGTGGACGCGTCGAGCATCGCCGTCATCTCGTCGCAGATCAGCCAGCGCGGGCGCAGGGCCAGGGCTCGGGCGAGGCAGGCGCGTTGCAGCTGTCCGTCGCTGACTTCGTGGGGGCGCCGCGACAGGAGGTCGGTGCCCAGGCCGACGGTCGCGGCCAGCTCTCCTACCCGGGCGGCCGGTGCGCGTCCCGAGGCCCGCAGCGGTTCGGCGATGAGGTCGGCGAGGCGCAGCCGCGGGTCGGCCGACATGCGCGGCTGCTGGAAGACCACGCCGAACGCGGTGCGCTGCTCGCGGGGCGCGCGGTGGCGCCAGCCGCGGGCCGGCTCCCCGTCGATGACGACGTGGCCGGAGTCAGGGCGGTGGAGCAGGGCGGCGACACGAGCGAGGGTGGATTTGCCGCAGCCGCTCGGCCCGAGGAGCCCGACGGCCTCCCCGGGGGCGATGGTCAGGCCGGCGTTCCGCACGACGGGGTTCGCGCGCTCGTACCCGGCCGTCACGGAGATCAGTTCAAGCACGCGGCGCCTCCAGCGGCACGGTCGCGGGGTGGTGGCAGGCCACGCCGTCCGCGAGTGCGGGCCGGATCGCGCAGGTGTCGGTGGCGCGGTCGCAGCGCGCGGCGAACGCGCAGCCGGCCGGGAGCGCGCCCAGTTCGGGCGGCATACCGGGGATGGGCGTGAACTCCCGGTCGGGCAGGGCGTCGAGGAGGCCGCGGGCGTACGGGTGCCGTGGCCCGGGGTTGCCGAAGAAGGCGGCGGCTTCGGCGAGTTCGACGATACGGCTCGCGTACATCACGGCCACCCGGTCGGCGATCCGCTCGGCCGCCGCGAGGTCGTGGGTGATGAGCAGGAGCGCGCGCTCCGCCCCGACGTGGCGGCGCAGTTCGTCGACGGTGCGCTCCACGAGGTCACGGTCGAGCCCGGTCGTGGGTTCGTCGGCAAGGAGCAGGGGCGCGTCGCCGACGAGAGCCAGCGCGGTCGCGGCCCGCTGGGCGAGCCCGCCGGACAGTTGGTGCGGGTGGCGGTCGAGATGCCCGGCGGGGAACGCGGCGCGCTCCGCCGCCTCCTCTGCGGCGGCCCGCAGCCGTGGTCCGCGGCGGACTCCAGTCAACTCACGTACGGTTTCCTCCAGTTGGGAGCGGACGGTCCGTACGGGCGTGAGGTGCGCGGCGGGGCTCTGCGGTACGAGGCCGACGCGGCGCCCGCGGACGGTGCGGGCCAGGGTGCGCTCGTCGGCGGCGAGCAGGTCGAGGCCCCCGGCGAGCGCGGACCCGGCGATCTCGGCGTTCCCCGGGAGGAGCCCGAGGAGGGCCGACGCGAGCACCGACTTGCCGCAGCCGCTCTCCCCGACGAGGGCGAGGCACTCGCCCGCCGCGAGGTCGAAGCGTACGCCGCCGACGGCCTGGACGTACGCGCCGTCGCGCATCCGGAACCGTACGGACAAGTCCCGTACAGAGAGGACTGGTCGGGGCCGGGTCAAAGCATGAGCTCCGATCGGCGGCGCGGGTTGAGCCGTTCCCGCCAGGCGCCCGCGAGGCCCGCGATCGCCAGGGTCGGCACGATGATGAACAGGCCGGGGAAGAGGGTCGGCCACCAGTCCCCGGCGAGCAGCGAACCCCGCGCGGACTGCACGAGGGTGCCCAGGCTCGCCTGGTGCGCGGGCAGGCCCAGGCCGAGGAACGACAGGGCGGACTCGTGCCAGATGGCGTGCGGCACCATCAGGACGGCGGCGAGCGCGGCCTGCGGAAGGACGCCCGGCAGCAGGTGGCGCACGGCGATCCGCCACCGCGAAGAGCCCCCGGACAAGGCCGCGTCGATGTACGGCCGCGAGCGCAGGGAGAGCACTTCGGCGCGCACGATACGGGCCGTGGACAGCCAGTGAGTGAGCGCCACGGAGACGACGACCGGCCACACGCCCGGCCGGAACATGGCGACGATGAAGATGCCGAGCAGCAGGTGCGGCACCGACGAGAAGACGTCCACGACCCGCATGACGACCCGGTCCGTCCAGCCGCCGACGGCGCCCGCGAGCGCCCCCACGGCCGTGCCGATGACGGTCGCCACGACGGCGGCGACGATTCCGACGAGGAGGGAGACCCGCAGCCCGTACACGCAGCGCAGCAGCAGGTCGCGGCCCACGTCGTCGGTGCCGAACGGGTTGACCCACGACGGCGGTTGGAGCTTGGCGGCGAGGTCGACGGCCTGTTCGTCTAGGTGCGCAAGGGGCGGGACGACGAGGACGGCGAGGACGACCGCCGCGACGAGGACGGCGGACATGCGCACCCGCCACACGCGCGTGGAGCGGCGCGCGCCGCCGTAGGTGCGCCAGGTGAGTTCAGCCATCGAAGCCCACTCTCGGGTCGGCGAGGCCGTAGAGGAGGTCGGCGGCCAGGTTGCCGAGGAGCACGGCGAGCGTGGCGAGCACGGTCAGCGCGGCGAGCAACGGGAAGTCGACGGACGTCGCGGCCTGGACGGTCGCGGCGGCGATGCCCGGCCAGCTGAACACGGTCTCCACCAGAAGAGCGCCGGTGATCAGTTCGGGTACGCGGGAGCCGATGAGGGTCAGTACGGGCAGCATTCCGGAGCGCAGGGCGTGGCCGAGCAGGACGGTGCGCGGGGCGAGTCCGCGGGCGCGCGCCCCGCGGACGGGGTCCTCCTCAAGTGCGTCGCCGACGCCCTGGCGTACGTACAGGACGAACCAGGGCAGTTGGGAGAGGGCGAGGACGGCGGCGGGGAGCACCAGGTGCGAGGCGACCTGTCCGGCCGTGATCGTGGTGCTGGCGGTGTCGGTGAGTCCGCCGGCCGGAAGTGCGCCGAGTTTGAGGGCGAACAGCCAAATGGCGAGTAGGCCCAGCCAGAACGGGGGTGCAGCTTCGAGGGTGTAGGCAACTCCGCTGACGGCTCGGTCGAGCCATCCTCCCTGGCGGCGCGCGGCGAGGACGCCGAGCGCCGTGCCGAGCAGGACGGCGGCGAGGAAGGCGGTGGCGGCGAGCAGCACGGACCAGCCGATGCGTTCGCCGACGACGTCGGCGACGGGCTGCCGCAGGACGGAGGAGTCGCCCAGGTCGCCCTGGAGCGCCGAGGTCAGCCAGTCCCACCAGCGGGTGACGAGGGGACGGTCGACTCCGAGGTTGGCGCGGAGCTGGTCGAGGTTGTCCTGCGAGGCGGTGAGGCCGGCCGTGCCCGCGTAGGCCTTGACCGGGTCGAAGGGGGACGCGGCGGCGATCGCGAAGACGCCGAAGGTCACGGTGGCGAGGACCGGGACGGCGAACAGGATCCGCCGTCCCGTCAGGCGCGCCATCGGCCCCCAGGGGAGCCGCCGCTTCACGAGGCCGGCTGCCACTTCTCGACGTTCCACCAGGGGCCGGACGCGAGCCCGTGGTCGTGCGGCTCGACCTGGGTGGTGAGGTCGCCGAACCGGTCGCCGACGACGTAGAGATGGTCGATGTGGGTGAGGAAGGTGTAGCCGGGGTTCTTCACGAGTTCGCGCTGCACGGTGTCGTACGCGGCCTTGCGCTCGTCGCGGTCGTCGGTCCTGCGGGCGTCGTCGAGTGCCTTGTCGACGCGCGCGTTGTCGTACCAGGCCATGTTGTTGAAGCCGTCGCCCGCGAGGGAGGACTTGAGGAGCGTGTACTGGTCGAAGTCGGGGTCGGCCGGTGAGCCGCCGCCCGCGAGGACCGCGTCCTTGGGCATGCGCGGCTCGATGACCTCCCAGGTGCCGGACTCGACCTTGATCTGGATGCCGAGCTTCTTGGCGTCGGAGGCGTAGGCGAGGGCGTGGTCCTGGCGGAGCTTGTCGCCGGTCAGGTACCAGAGCGGGAAGGCGGCGCGGACGCCGTCCCTCGCGCGGATCCCGTCCTCGCCGGCCTTCCAGCCCGCGTCGTCGAGGATCTTCCTGGCCTTCGCGAGGTCGTGGGTGCGTTCGGTGCCCTTGGTGAACCAAGGGCTGTCGGTCGGGACCGGGCCGTACGCCTCCTTGCCCGCGCCGTCGAGGATCGAGTCGACCATGGCCTTGCGGTCGACGCCGGTGTCGAGTGCGCGCCGGACGGCGGTGTCGCCGGTGACCTTGTTGCCGGTGGGCAGGGTCACGACGCGGTAGTCGAAGGTTCGGGCGGTGTACGTCTTCTTGTCGCCGTCGTTCTTGAAGGTCGCGGCGAGGTTGGGCGGCAGGATGGCGCCGTCGAGGTCGCCGGAGCGCAGCCGGGTGGCGCGCACGTCGTCGTCCTTGACGACGGCCATGGTGAAGTTCTTGACCTTCGGCTCGCCGCCCCAGTAGCGGGGGTTGGCCTTGAAGGTGAGCTTCTCGCCCTTGGACCACTTCACGAGCGTGTAGGGCCCGGTGCCGACCGGCTTCGTGGTGAAGTCGCCGGTGTTGACGTCCTGTTTGCCCGCTATGCGCTCCGGCGCGATGGGCAGGACGGTGCGCTCGGCGAACGGGGCGTAGGCGTACTTGAGGCGGAAGACGACGGTGTCGTCACCCTTGGCCTCGACGGTGTCGACGGCGTCGAGCTCGGTCCTGGAAGCGTTGTTGGTCTTCTTGTCGAGGATCGTCTCGTAGGTGAAGACGACGTCCTTCGCCGAGAAGGGCTTGCCGTCACTGAACCGCACGCCGTCGCGCAGCTTGTACGTGTACGTGCGGCCGTCGGCGCTCACCTTCGGGAGCTCGGCGGCGAGCGCGGGCTTCAGCTTCAGGTCCGCGTCGTGGGTGAGCAGCCCGTCGAAGATCTTCGAGTTGCCGTCCTTGCCGTAGCCCAGGAGCGGGCTGAGCGTGTCCGGTTCGTAGGCGATGCCCACGACCGCGCTCGACCCCGCCCGCCCCTCGCCGCCCTCGCCCGGCCCGCCGGGCGCCGAACACGCCGCGGCGGTCACCGACAATGCGGCGACCGCCGCCATCGCTGTCGCGCCTCGTGCCGGCCTGACCACCATACCTACCCCTATTGAAGATCAACTCCTATTGCGAACGAGTCGCAATAATGCCATCTCGTCAAGGGAAGGTAAAACCCGCAGGCAGGCCCGATGCCATGTCAGGCATCGGACCCGGCGTCAGGGCGCCCGGAGGTCGACCAGCTCGGCCAGCTCCTCCCGGTGCCTGCCCGCGGAACCCAGCGCGATCGAGTCGGCCTTGGCCCGCTTGAGGTAGAGGTGGACGGGGTGCTCCCAGGTCATGCCGATACCGCCGTGCAGCTGGAGAGCCTCTTCCGCCGCGTGGACGGCCGCGGGTCCCGCGTACGCCTGGGCGACGGCCACCGCTACGTCCGCGTCGTCGCTCCCGGCGGCGAGGGTGTCCGCCGCGCTGCGGGCCGCGGCACGGACGCCGACGACCTCCAGCCACACCTGGGCGAGCCGGTGCTTGAGCGCCTGGAAGGAGCCGACGGGCCGGTTGAACTGGTGGCGCTCGCGCGTGTAGCGGACCGTCTCGGTCAAGCACCAGTCGGCGAGGCCGAGTTGCTCGGAGGCGAGGAGTCCCGCTCCGGCCCGCAGCGCGCGGCGGACGGCCGGGACGGCGTTGCCGGTCAGCACGCGCGCGCGTGCACCGGCGAAGGTCACCGTGGCGACGGGCCGGGTGGGGTCGAGGGACGTCCGCGCCTCGACGGTGACGCCGTCGTCGGTGACATCGACCGCGTACAGGCCGCTGCTCGTCGGTACGAGGAGCACGTCGGCCGCCGCCGCGTCGGCGACTCCGGTGACCCGCCCTTCCAGCCGGCCACCCTCTTCCTGTACACCGGTGAAGGCCTGGCCGGGCGCGGCCGACAGGGGGACGGCCAGCACGCCCACGGTGCGGCCCGACGCGAGCGCGCCGAGCAGGGCGGAGGCCTCGTCGCCCGCGCAGTCGAGGAGCGCCTCGGTCGCGACGACGGCACTGGTGAGATACGGGACGGGGGCGACGGAACGCCCCAACTCCTCAAGAACCACGGCTACTTCACGGTGCGTGGCGCCCTGGCCGCCGAGCTCCTCGGGGATCAGCAGGCCCGCGAGCCCCATGCCCTCGGCGAGGGACTTCCACAGTGCGCGGTCGTGCGGCTCGTCCGTCTCGACGCGGGCGAGCACCGACGCGGCGTCGCAGTGGGCGGCGAGGAGGCCGCGCACCGCGGACCGCAGCGCCTCTTCGTCCTCCGTGTACAGCAGATCGCTCATCGCGCGAGGTCCTTCCAGGCGACGTCCTTGTCGGTGCGCGGCTCGGACGGCAGCCCGAGGACGCGTTCGGCGACGATGTTGAGCAGGACCTCGCTCGTCCCGCCCTCGATGCTGTTGCCCTTGGCGCGCAGATAGCGGTATCCGGCGTCACGGGCCAGGAAGTCCACGACGGCCGGCCGGCGCATGGTCCAGTCTTCGTACAACATGCCCTCATCGCCGAGGAGTTCGATCTCCAGGCCGCTGATCTCCTGGTTGAGCCGGGCGAAGCCGAGCTTCATGCCCGAGCCCTCGGGGCCCGGCTGACCCGCGACCAGCTGCTGGCGCAGGCGCTCGCCGGTGAGACGGGCGACCTCGGCCTCGACCCACAGCTTCAGGAGCCGCTGGTGCAGGTCGTGGGTGCGCAGCTCGGGGCGTTCGCGCCACGTCTTCGCGACCGCGGAGATCATGCCGCCCTCGCGCGGGATGCGGGAGCCGCCGATCGACACGCGCTCGTTCATCAGCGTGGTCTGCGCGACCTTCCAGCCGTCGCCGATCTCGCCGAGGCGGTGCGCGTCCGGGATGCGGACGTCGGTGAGGAACACCTCGTTGAACTCGGCCTCGCCGGTGATCTGGCGCAGCGGCCGCACCTCGACGCCCGGGTCGGTCATGTCGCAGATGAAGTACGTGATGCCGCGACGCTTGGGCACGTCCGGGTCGGTACGGGCGATGAGGATGGCCCAGCGGGCCGCGTGCGCGCCGGACGTCCACACCTTCTGGCCGTTGATCACCCAGTCGCCGGTGGCCTCGTCACGCACGGCGCGGGTGCCGAGCGCCGCGAGGTCGGAGCCCGCGCCGGGCTCGCTGAACAGCTGGCACCACACCTCCTCGCCGATCCACAGCGGGCGCAGGAAGCGCTGCTTCTGCTCGTCGGTGCCGAAGCCGAGCACCGTCGGGGCCGCCATGCCGAGGCCGATGCCGATGCGGCGCGGGTCGTTGTCCGGGGCGTCCGCTGCGGCGAGTTCGGCGTCCACCACGGCCTGGAGCGAGCGCGGCAGACCGAGCCCGCCCAGGCCCTGCGGGTAGTGCACCCACGCGAGTCCGGCGTCGAAGCGGGCCTTCAGGAAGTCGATACGGTCCGTGGTCGCGGGCGGGTGGGCGGCCAGCAACTCCTGGGTGCGGCTGCGCAGTTCGGCGGCGTCGGTCATGCGCCCGCCCCCTCGTGGCCGGGCACCACGGCGACACGGCCGGTGGTGACGCCGTCGGCGACGCGCTGCACGGCCGCCGCCGCGCCGCCCAGCGGCACCCGCTCGCTGATCAGCGGCTTGATCGCACCGCGCGCCGCGAGCTCGGTGAGCTGCTCGTGGCAGTGGGCCACCAGCTTCGGGTCCTTGGTGTTGTACAGGCCCCAGTGCAGGCCGAGGATCGCGTAGTTCTTCACCAGGGCGTGGTTGAGGGCCGGGCTCGGGATGGTGCCGCTCGCGAATCCGACGACGATGATCCGGCCCTCGAAGGCGACTACCTTCGTGGACTGCGTGTACGCCTCGCCGCCGACCGGGTCGTAGATGACGTCGGCGCCGCGGCCGCCGGTGGCCTCCTTCACGGCGGCGATGACGTCCTGCGCGCGGCGGTCGATGACGACGTCGCAGCCGAGGTCGCGGGCCACCTTCGCCTTCTCCTCGCCGCCGACGACGCCGATGACGGTGGCGCCGGCCGCCTTGCCGAGCTGGACGGCGGCGCTGCCGACGCCGCCGGCCGCCGCGTGCACGAGGAGCGTCTCGCCCGCCTGGAGGTGCGCCCTGCGGTGCAGGCCGAACCAGCCCGTCTGGTAGCCGATGTGCAGGGCCGCGGCCTCCGCGTCGTCGAGCGCGTCGGGCGCGGGCAGCAGGGCGGCGGCGTCCGCCACGGCGTACTCGGCGAAGCCACCGTGCGGCAGCGCGGGGTTGGCCAGCACGCGCCGGCCGTCCTCGGTCTCGCCGCAGATCTCCACGCCGGGCGTGAACGGCATCGGCGGCCGCACCTGGTACTGGCCGCGGCACATCAGCGCGTCCGGGAAGTTGATGTTCGCCGCGCGCACCCTGAGCAGGACCTGGCCGTCGCCGGGGACGGGCCGCTCGACGTCGGCGAGCTCCATCACCTCGCTAGGCTCGCCGTTCCGGTGCACTTGCCATGCCTGCATGCGGGGCCTCCACGGGACTGCTTCGTCTTACCGGGCTCGTTCGCATACTAAGCGGTCGCTTGGATATCTGGGAACAGGCCGGCGACCCTTTTTCGCGCCCGCCGCCGCAGGCATGCCCCAGGCGGTGTCGCAGGCGATGCGGCAGGCGTTGTCGCAGGCATGGAGCTTTCGGCAGCCACGCGGTATCGATACGGCATGACGGACTCGACCCGCCCCGCCCGTGCGACGACCCCACGGGGACTGCCCGCCCCTCCCCCGGCCGGCACGACGGCGCTGCCCCCGGGAACGTACCGGGGAAACCTGGTTCTGGTCACCGGTGGCGGGACCGGGCTCGGGAAGGCCGTCGCCGCCGAGTTCGCACGCCTCGGCGCGGACGTGATGATCGTGAGCCGCCGGGCCGCGCATCTGGAGCCCGCACTGGAGGAACTGGCGCGGGTGAGCCGTGACGGCGGCACGGTGACGGCTGCGGTCTGCGACATCAGGGACCCGGACCGCATCGCCGAGGTCTTCGACGCGGCGGAGGCTGCGCACGGGCGTACACCCGACGTCCTCGTCAACAACGCGGCCGCCAACTTCCCCGTACCCGCCGAGGACATGAGCCCGAACGCCTGGCGCACCGTCGTCGACATCACCCTCAACGGCACCTTCTACATGACCCGCGAGTTCGGCCGCAGACACCTCGCGGCAGGCACGCCGGGCTCGGTGATCGCCGTCGGCGCCTCGTACGCGTGGACGGGCGGCCCCGGCTTCGCCCACAGCGCGGCGGCCAAGGCAGGCGTGAAGAACCTGGTGGAGACGCTGGCCGTGGAGTGGGGCCCGTACGGGATCCAGGTCAACGGCCTCGTGCCGGGGCTCATGCCGCACGAGGACATGACGGGGGACATCCGCGCCAACCTTGAGAGGGGCGGCCCCGGAGAGGAGACCACCGCGACAGGCGACGCCGGCCACGACGCCCGGCAGCCCGCCCTGCGCGTCGGCGCACCCCGCGAGCTGGGCTGGGCCGCCACCTTCCTCGCCTCCCCCTACGCCCGCTTCATCAGCGGCCACACCCTCGTCGTGGACGGGGCGAACTGGCAGCGGCGCGGCCTCGTGAGCCCGCCCGTGGTGACCGTGCGGGAGCAGATGGGGAGGGGGCCGTTCGAGTATTGACTGTGAAGGGCACGGGCACCGCGGGCGCTACTTCCCGTCGAAGCGCGGCGCGCGCCGCTGCGCCTTCGCCGCGTACCCCTCCCGGATGTCCTCCGACGTGAGCGTGAGGGCCGCGCTCATCGCGACCCGGTCGAGCGCGGCCCCGAGGCCCGCGTCCGCGAAGGCGTCGATGTCGCGCTTGACGGACTGCGTGGCGAGCGGCGCGTTGGCCGCGATCTCCGTGGCGACGGAACGGGCAGCAGCTTCCAACTCGCTTGTCGTGGTGACCTGTTGGACGAGGTTCAGCCGGTGCGCCGCCCCCGCGTCGATGCGGCGGCCCGTCAGCGCGAGGTACTTGGCCCATCCCGCGCCCGCCTCGCGCGCGATCCGCAGATCGCCGCCCGCGTCGACCGCGACCCCGAGCTGCGCCTCCGGCAGCGCGAACACGGCGTCGTCGGCCGCGATCCGCACATCGGCCATCAGCGCCAGCTCGAACCCGACGCCGAGGCAGTAGCCCTGTACCGCCGCGACGACGGGCTGCGGCAGGCCGGCGAACGCGCGGAACCGCTCGTGGACCCAGCGGATGCCCTCGTAGTAGTTGCGCGTTCGCTCGGACCCGGTGCGGCCGGTGATCGCGCCGCCGGGCGCCTTGATGTCGATGCCCGCGCAGAAGGCCCGCCCCTCGGCCCGCAGCAGCACCACCCGGATCGCGTCGTCGAAGCGGATCCGGTCGGCGAGCAGGCCGAGTTGGCGGCTCGACTCCCAGCTCCAGGCGTTCAGCTTCTCCGGCCGGCACAGGGTGAGGACGCCTATGCCGCCGTCCTCCACGTCCAGCCGGAGCCGCCGCTCGCCGTCCTCGTCGTCGGGGAGTTCCTTGCCTGTCGTGTCGATCATCCCGCGACCACCCCACCATTTCTGACGTGTCATCAGACGCGTCATCGGAAGGGGCAGGGTAGGTGACAGGCCCTACCGACTGAAGAGTTCGAACGCCAAATCTAAGACATGCCGATCGCGCAGAGATCGCGCCCGTCGACGAGTTGCGCCTCGACGCTGCGGCCCCTCTTCCGGCCGCTTCAACTGGCACGTCGTCGAAGAGGCCGAGGGTGGGGTCGACTGGTTGCAGCTCAAGATTTCCCCGACACCCCCCGCACAGACACGCCGCTGGCGCGTCTTCGCCACCCGCGCCGGTTCGCGGGGTGGCCGGCGCGGGATCCGCGCCGGGCTGCCGCGCAAAAGCGCCCGGCCGAGTGAGGCGGGCGCGGCCCCGCGCCTCCCGACGAGCGGTGCGTCGATTTCTGCGAGATCTTGAGGAGGAGTGCGCCCCACAGCGGCGACGCATGTCCAGGGTGACACCCGCACCGAGCGAGGAAGGCGGGCTGTGGTGAGTGATTCGGATACGGGCGCCGCGGAGCGGAGCCAGGGCGAGACGGCCCAGCTCTCGGCGATCGAGTTGAACGTCAACGATCAGGTGCGACGGCTTGAGGTGGATCCACGGACCTCACTGCTCGACGCGCTGCGCGAGCACCTGCGCCTGAGCGGGACCAAGAAGGGGTGTGATCACGGGCAGTGCGGCGCCTGCACGGTGCTGATCAACGGCCGGCGGGTCAACTCCTGTCTGACGCTCGCCGTGATGCACGAGGACGACGAGATCGTGACGATCGAAGGCCTGGGCGATCCCGATGGCCTGCACCCCATGCAACGTGCCTTCGTCGAGCGTGACGGCTTCCAATGCGGCTACTGCACTCCCGGCCAGATCTGTTCGGCCGTCGGCATGCTCGCCGAGGTGGAGGCGGGCTGGCCCAGCCACGCCACCGCTGACGTGACCTCGCCGCAGATCGCGTTGACCGATGCTGAGATCCGCGAGCGGATGAGCGGCAATATCTGTCGGTGCGCCGCCTATCCGAACATCGTCGCGGCCATCCGCGGCATCGCGGTGGGAGACCCGCAATGAGATCCTTCACGTACGAGCGAGCGACGGACGCACAGGCCGCCGTCTCAGCGGTGTCCAGAACCGGCGCGAAGTTCATCAGCGGCGGCACCAACCTGCTCGACCTGATGAAGCTCGACATCGAGAAGCCCAGCCATCTGGTCGACATCAGTCGGCTTCCGTTGCGGAACATCGAGGAGCTCCCGGACGGCGGACTGCGCATCGGGGCCCAGGCGGCGAATTCCGATGTGTCCGCCGACACCCGAGTGCGTACCCGCTACCCGGTGCTGTCGGAGGCACTGGTGGCCGGAGCCTCGGGCCAGCTGCGCAACAAGGCGTCCACCGGGGGAAATCTGTTGCAGCGCACTCGCTGCCCCTACTTCTACGACACAGCTGCGGGCTGCAACAAGCGGGATCCCGGTTCCGGATGCTCGGCGATCGGCGGGTTCAACCGGATTCACGCCGTCCTCGGCGCCAGCGACTCCTGCATCGCCACCCATCCCTCGGACATGGCTGTCGCGATGACCGCGCTGGAGGCGGAGATCGAGCTGCTCGACGCCGACGGGTCGGTACGCCGCGTCGCCATCGCGGACTTCTACCGGCTGCCGGGCGACACGCCGCACATCGAGACCGTGCTGCGTCCTGGCGAGATGATCACGAGCGTGCTCCTGCCCCCGCCCCCGTCGGGCCGGCAGATCTACCGCAAGGTGCGGGACCGGGCGTCGTACGAGTTCGCGCTGGTCTCCGTGGCGGCTGTCGTCTCGACCGATCAGGGAACGATCAGTGAGGCGCGGGTGGCTTTCGGCGGTGTGGCGCACAAGCCCTGGCGGTCCATCGAGGCCGAGGCCGCGTTGACCGGCCGTCCCGCCACGATGGCCACCTATCGCGCTGCCGCCGAGGCCGCGATGCGCGACGCCGTGGGACAGGGGCAGAACGACTTCAAGATCGAGCTGGCCAGGCGCACGCTGTGCCGCACGCTGGCGCAAGCGGCTCGGGCGAGCTGAGGAGACGAGATGATCGGGCAAGCGCTGAACCGTGTCGACGGCCCGTTGAAGGTCGCCGGCCGGGCCACATACGCCTACGAGCAGTGGGGGGCCGGTAAGCCTCTCTACGGGTTCATCGTCGGCGCGACGATCGGTAAAGGCCGCATCACCCGGATCGACACCGAGAACGCCGAACGCGCGCCTGGCGTAAAGATGGTGATGACCTATCACAATGCCCCTGCGCAGGGTGTCCGCGACGAGTCCGTTCCGGCCGAATACTGGCGCGCCCAGCCGGTGCTGACCGGCCCCGACATCCACTATTACGGCGAGCCGGTGGCTTTCGTCGTCGCCACGGCCCTCGAACAGGCCCGAGCGGCCGCCGGTCTGGTCGAAGTCGAATACGCCGGCGAACACGGACGTTTCAACTTCGCCGAGCAGGAAGACGAGGTGTACATCCCGAAAGTGGTCAACGCCGGTCTCCCGACCGACACTGCGGTCGGCGATTTCGATGCAGGTTTCGACAGCGCGGCGGTCAAGCTCGACCAGGAGTACACGACGCCGTACGAGCTCTCGATGCCGATGGAACCGCACGCGTGTCTGGCGGAACCGCGCGACGAGGACCTGGTCGTCTACGTCAGCTGCCAGATCGTCGACGCGGCGCGTGCCTCCGTCGCCGCCACGCTTCGGCTCGCCCCGGAGCGGGTTCACATCGTCACCCCCTTCGTCGGCGGGGGATTCGGCTCCAAGCTGGGCATCCATTCCGAGACGATCCTGGCGGCGCTCGCCGCTCGCGAGTTGCGCCAACCGGTCAAGGTCGCGATGACCAGGCAGCAGATCTTCCAGCTCGTCGGCAACCGGCCCACAACCAGCCAGCGGGTCCGACTGGGCGCGGAGCAGGACGGACGGCTGAACGCGATCGCCCATGACGTCACCATGCACACCAACCCCGACCTGGAGTACGCCGAGCAGACCGCCGCCACGACCCGCAGTCTCTACGCCGCGCCCCACCGGTTGACCAGCCACCGGCTTGCGCCGCTCGATCTGCCGCCCGGGACGGACGTACGCGCGCCGGGCGAAGCGCCGGGCATGCTGGCGGTCGAGTCGGCGATGGACGAGCTGGCCCATGCGCTCGGGATGGACCCGGTCGAGCTGCGGATCCTCAACGAGCCCACCGTCGATCCCGAGCGCGACGTGCCGTACAGCGACCGGCACCTGGTCGAGTGCCTGCGCGAGGGCGCTCGCCGGTTCGGCTGGGAGCACCGCCCCGCCACCCCGGCGAGTGCGCGCGACGGGCGGTGGCTGGTCGGCTACGGCATGTCGGCCGCCATCCGCGGGCACTTCCAAGGGCCGACAGCAGTGCGAGTGCGGTTGGAGGCTGACGGCATCGCCGTCGTCCAGACAGACATGACCGATCTCGGCACGGGCACGTACACCGTCCTGACCCAGGTCGCGGCCGACGGGCTCGGACTGCCGCCCGATCGGGTGCAGATCGAGCTAGGGCGTTCCGAGTTTCCCACCAGCTGGGGGTCCGGCGGCTCGTGGGGCGCCGCCAGTTCGAGCAATGCGGTGCATGGTGCGTGTATGGCCCTGCGCGAGCAGCTCCTGACCGCGGCGCGCGGCGACACGCACTCGCCGCTGCACGGCCTGGACCCGGCGGACGCCGTGTTCTCCGACGGCAACGTGGCTGTCGGCGGCGCGTCCGAGGCGCTGAGCGAGATCGTCGCGCGCAACCGTCCGGAAGGGTTCGAGGCGGAGGGCGGTACTCGCTTCATGGGCGATGATCCGAACTACACGGACTACTCGATCAACACCTACGGGGCCCATTTCGCCGAGGTGGGGGTCGACGCGGACACCGCCGAGATCCGTCTGCGGCGGATGCTCGGCGTGTTCTCGGTGGGCCGCGTGCTCAACGCGAAGACGGCTCGCTCGCAGCTGATGGGCGGCATGATCTGGGGAGCCGGCGCGGCCCTCGAAGAAGAGGCCGTGGTCGACCTGCGATCCGGCGCCTTCGTCAACCGGGACTTCGCGCAATACCTGGTGCCGGTGCACGCCGACGTCCCCGACGTCGACGCGGTCGTCCTCGACGGGTACGACGACAAGGCCAATGTCCTGGGCGCGAAGGGCGTCGGCGAGCTGGGCATCTGCGGGGCCGGTGCGTCGATCGCGAACGCGGTGTTCAACGCCACCGGCGTGCGCGTGCGCGACTTCCCCATCACCATCGAGAAGGTGCTGCCCGGTCTACCCCTGATGGATACCTGAATCCGTGACAACGGTGCCGGTTCGCCGGCCGGTGGGCGTGAGCCGGCGTAACCGGGACCGCACCGAGCACCTGAGGCAGCTCCCACCGGACACCCACTTCGACCGCCGCCGCCCCCCATGCGGAGGCTCTGGCGGGCGGGGGAAGCCGTCGCGCCTCCCCCGCCTCTCGCCCGTCCTCCCCGTCGGCGTGTGTCAGATGTCGCCGTGCAGCATGGCGAGCAGCCGGTCGAGGACGCGCGGCGCACCGGCCCGCAGCCCGTCGTGCTCGAACTCGTCGGTGACCCACGTGCGCAGGCCCTTGACGGCGCGGGCCGTGCGCAGGGCGTGGGCGGTGTCGACGTACATGTCGTCGTGGTAGACGGCGGCTACGGCCGGCACCTCGTTGGCGGCCAGGCGCTCGGAGTCGTACAGCGGGGCCCAGTCGGTGCGGGCGGCGAGGAGTTCGGCGGTCTCGCGCAGGGGGCGCAGGGCCGGGTCGCAGTCGAGCATCCACGGGTGGACGGACTCGCCCGTGAAGAGCAGGGGCCCGTCACCGGCGAGCGTCTTCGCGGCGTCGAACTGCGGGAACTCGCCGCGTACGCGCTCGGCCGACCAGTTCGTGGGCCGGGCGTCCTGCCCGTAGATGGCCTCGTGCACGAGCGCGTACAGCGGGTGTCCGGCGTAGGAGAGCGTGGCCTGTACGTCCTCCTGGAAGGCGTCGGACAGTTCGACGCCGCCCGGCGTGCGCACGAAGGCGTCCTCCAGGAGGTAGTGCAGGCGGTCGCTGCCGCCGGTCCCGCCGAGCAGGATGCCGAGGGACTGGAACGCCTCGACGGTCAGCTTGTAGCCGCCGTTCAGTACGGGCTCGTGCTCGGCGAGGTATTCGGCGATGGCGCGGGCGCGCTCGACGTCCTGCGGGTAGCGCGCGTAGTGGGCGGCGACCTTGCGCTCGATGCGCGGGTACGCGGCGCGGTAGACGTCGTCCGCGTGACCGTCGAGGGTGGGCAGGCCGCCGGTGATGACGGCGGCGGTGAGTCCCTCGGGGGCCGTCGACAGATAGTGCGTGGCGCAGAACCCGCCGAAGCTCTGGCCGAGGACCGTCCAGGGGGCGCCGCCGGTCACCTCGCCGCGGATCGCCTCGCAGTCGCGGACGATCGAGTCGGCGCGGAAGTGCGCGAGGTAGTCGGCCTGTTCGCGCGGGCCGCCGCGCAGCGGGAGCGTCTGCCGGTTGGCCGGGGTCGAGCTGCCGGTGCCGCGCTGATCGAGGAGGAGCACCCGGTGGTCCTGGAGCGCCCGGCCGAGCCAGGCCTGCTTGCCGGAGAACCGGTTGGCGCCGAATCCGGGGCCGCCCTGGAGGTAGAGCAGCCACGGGAGGTTCGCGTGTTCCTTGCCGACGGCCACCGCCTCGCGGGCGAACAGCTCGATGCGCTCGCCCTCGGGGTGGTCGTGGTCGAGCGGCACGGAGAAGCGGCGGTCGGTGAGGACGACTCCGGGCTGGCGGTAGGTGGCGGTCGACAAGGAGGCTCCTGGGCGGCGTTCGGAATACGGTGCGTGCTGTCCGCTCAGTTCAGCACATCTCAGCGCGAGCCCAGACTCGACCCCCGTACGACCAGCTCGGGCTGGAGGACGACCCTGCGGTGGTGGTGGGGTTCGCCGCTCGCGGGTTCCGTCTCCTCCAGGAGGAGCTCGGCGGCCATCGCTCCCATGGTGACGGCGGGCTGGCGTACTGAGGTCAGGGGCACCGTGGCGGCCGACGCGAACTCGATGTCGTCGTAGCCGACGATCGCGATGTCCTCGGGGACCCGTACACCGGCCGCGTACATCGACTGGAGGACACCGAGGGCGAGCAGGTCGTTGGCGCAGAACGCGGCGGTGGGACGTTCCGCGAGGCCGAGCAGGCGGGCTCCGGCGTCGCGTCCCGCCGCGACGTCGAGCCGCTCGGTGGGCAGTTCACGCAGCGCTCCGGCCGGCAGGCCCGCCTCGGCCAGGGCCTGGAGGGCGCCGGTGCGGCGGTCCTTGACCTGGTTGAGCGCGGGCGGACCGCTGACGTAGGCGATGCTGCGGTGTCCGGCGTCCACGAGGTGGCGCACGGCGAGCGCGCCGCCGGTGACATCGTCCACGGACACGGAGCACTCCGAGGTGCCCTCGGCGACGCGGTCGACGAGTACGAACGGGATGCCGTGCCGGCGGAAGCTCTCGATGTTGCGGCCGCTCGCGTCTGCCGGGGTGAGGAGCACGCCCCGCACGCGCTGCTCGGCGAACAGGGAGAGGTACTCGGCCTCCTCGGAAGGGTCCTGCGCGCTGTTGCACACCATCACGCCGAGCCCCGCGTCGCGCGCGGCACGCTCGGCGCCGCGCGCGACGTCCACGAAGAACGGGTTCCCCATGTCGAGGACGAGCAGCCCCATGATGCGGCTGCGGCCGGCGCGCAGCTGGCGCGCCGACTCACTGCGTACGTAGCCGAGCCGGTCGATGGCGGACAGCACCCGGGCCCTGGTGTCGGAGGCGACGGAGTCCGGGCGGTTGATGACGTTCGAGACCGTGCCGACGGAGACTCCGGCGGCGCGGGCGACGTCCTTGATACCCACCGACTGGGCCATCGGGCGGGGACCTCCATGGGGCGATGAGCGACGGGAATGGTTCAGATTACCCGTGAATGCGCTGGTGGCTGTGGGGACGGTGGACTCGGGAGTCCGGGGACTCAGAAGTGGTAGTCGTCGATGTTCTTCCGGTCGAAGACGGTGGGCTTGCCGAGGTCGATCACGCCGTCCTTGCCGACGGTGAAGGTGCCCATGCCGCCGGCCTTGAAGGTCTCGCCCTCCTTGCCGGTGATCTGCCCGGAGGACAGCGCGACGGCGGTGCGGGCGGCGAGCTCGCCGAGCTTGGCCGGGTCCCACAGCTCGAAGCCCTCGACGGTGCCGTTCTTGACGTACTTGCGCATGTCGTTGGGGGTGCCGAGGCCGGTCAGGGCGACCTTGCCCTTGTACTTGGAGCCGGACAGGTACTGGGCGGCGGCCTTGATGCCGACGGTGGTCGGGGAGATGATCCCGGCGAGCCCGGGGTGTTCCTGGAGGAGGCCCTGGGTCTGCTGGAAGGACTGCTGGGCGTCGTCGTTGCCGTACGCGACCTTCACCAGCTTCATGTTCTTGTACTTGGGCTTCTTCAGCTCGTCCTTCATGAAGTCGATCCAGGTGTTCTGGTTCGTCGCGGTCTGCGCGGCGGACAGGATCGCGATCTCGCCCTTGTAGCCGGTCTGTTCGCCCAGGAGCTGGACCTGGGTACGGCCGAGCGCCTCGGCACTGGCCTGCGACACGAACGCGTTACGGCACTCGGGCTTGGTGTCGGAGTCGTACGTGACGACCTTGATGCCGTTCTTCATGGCCTGCTTGAGGGCGGTGCACAGCGCGCCGGGGTCCTGCGCCGAAACGGCCATGGCGTCGACCTGCTGCTGAGTGAGCGTGTTGACGTAACTGACCTGCCCGCTGGTGTCGGTGGCGCTGTTGGGGCCGGTCTCCTTGTACGTCGAGCCGAGCTCGGTGACGGCCTTCTCGCCGCCCTTGTCGGCGGTCGTGAAGTACGGGTTGTTGACCTGCTTGGGCAGGAAGGCGACCTTCAGGCCCTTCTTGGTCGCGGCCCCCGGATCGGCCTTGGCGTGGGAGGACGTCCCGGCGTCGTCGTCCTTCGCCGAGTCCTTGGTGGTGCCGCCGCACGCGGTGGCGGCGAGCGCGAGCGAGGTGACGGCGGCGAGCGCCAGGCAGGCTCGGCGGAGTGCGGGTGCGGACATCATGGGCCCCTTTCGGGCGGTACGGGAGGTCAGTGCGAGGGGGTGGCGGCCTGGCGGCCCGCTCGTGCGGTGGCGAGCTGCCGGGCGACGCGGGGTCCGAGCACGGAGACGACGAGCAGGACGCCGGTGACGACGATCTGCGACTGGGCGGAGACGTTGAGCAGGCTCATGGCGTTCTGGAGGGCGCCGAGCAGGAACACTCCGGCGATCGCGCCGCCGAGGGTGCCCTTGCCGCCGTCGAAGTCGATGCCGCCGAGCAGCACGGCGGCGACGACGGAGAGTTCGAGCCCGGTGGCGTTGTCGTAGCGGGCGCTGGCGTAGTGCAGGGCCCAGAAGACGCCGGTCAGGGAGGCCATGAGGCCGGTGGCGACGAAGAGCCACAGCTTGTGGCGCCGGACGCGGATCCCGGCGAAGCGCGCCGCCTCTTCGTTGGCGCCGATCGCGAAGAGCGAGCGGCCGAACGGCGTCGCGTGCAGGATGACGACCGCGATCGCGAGCAGCGCGAGGAAGGGCAGGAACGTGTACGGCAGGAAGGTGTCGCCGATACGTCCCGCGGCGAAGTCCAGGTACCGCGACGGGAAGTCGGTGACCGCGTCCGAGCCGAGGATGATCTGGGCGATGCCGCGGTAGGCGGCCATGGTGCCGATGGTGACGGCGAGGGAGGGCAGTCCGAGGCGGGTCACCAGAAGGCCGTTGACGAGTCCGCAGACGACGCCGAGGACGAGGCACAGCGGGATGATCGTCTCGATGGCCATGCCCGCGTTCCACAGGGAGCCCATCACGGCCCCGGACAGTCCGGCGGTCGAGGCGACGGAGAGGTCGATCTCGCCGGCGACCACCAGGAGGGTCATCGGGAGCGCGATCAGCGCGATGGGCAGGGTGTTGCCCAGCAGGAACGACAGGTTGAGCGCGTTGCCGAAGCCGTCGACGAACGAGAACGACGCCAGGAGGAGAACCACCAGGAGTGCGCCCACCACGGTGTCCCAGCGGACGGCACGGGCGAGGGGGAGATCAGCCATGGCTGCCATTCCTTCTGTTGGCTGCAGCCCTCTTCTTCAGTGCCTGGGCGACGCGCAGGGCGACGACCCGGTCGACGGCGATGGCGAGGACCAGCAGGACGCCGTTGATGGCGAGCACCCACACCGAACTGACGCCGAGGGCGGGCAGCACGCTGTTGATGGAGGTCAGCAGGAGGGCGCCGAGGGCCGCGCCGTAGACGCTGCCGGAGCCGCCGGTGAAGGCGACGCCGCCGACCACGACGGCGCTGACGACGGTGAGTTCGTAGCCGTTGCCGGTGGCGGAGTCGACGTTGCCGAAGCGTGCCAGGTACAGGGCGCCCGCGAGCCCGGCGAGCGCCCCGCACGCGGTGTAGGCGGCGAGGATCCGGCGGCGCACGGGGATACCGGCGAGGCGCGCGGCCTCCGGGTTGGAGCCGAGCGCGTACAGCTCGCGCCCGCCGCCGAAGTGACGCAGGTAGTACGCGACCGCGATGAGGACGGCGAGGGCGATCAGCGCGAGATACGGCACGGCGGAGATGCCGCCGGAGCCGAAGTCGACGTATCCGCCCGGCAGATCGGACGCGGTGATCTGCCGCGAGCCGACCCAGATGGAGTCGATGCCGCGGATGACGTAGAGCGTGCCGAGGGTGACGACGAGGGCCGGTACCTGGCCGAGGCTGACGAGGGCGCCGTTGAGGAGCCCGCAGCCGATGCCGAGGGCGACGGCGAGCGTGATCGCGACGACGGAGTTGCCGCCGCCGTGGAGGTAGTCACCGGCGGCGAAGGCGCTGATGCCGAGGGTCGAGCCGACGGACAGGTCGACGTTCCGCGTGATGACGACCAGCGCCTGCCCGGTGGCGACGAGGACGAGGATGGTGGCGTTGAGGAGCAGGTCCTTGATGCCCTGCTCCGAGAGGAACTCGCTGTTGCCGGCCTGGGTGACGCCGATCATCACCAGGAAGACCAGCAGGATGGCGAGTTCACGCATCTTGAAGACCCGGTCGACGAGCCGGGTGCCACCGGCCTTGTCGGGGTCGACGGCGGGTGCGGGCGGCTGTGCGGTGACGGTCATGGGGTCCTCCTTCCGGGGTGCGTTTCGTTCGGGCCGCGCATCAGGCCGCCCTCCCCGTCGCCGCCGCCATCACGGACTCCTCCGTCGCCTCGGTGCGTGGGATCTCCGCCGTGAGGCGGCCTTCGTGCATGACGAGGACGCGGTCGGCCATGCCGAGGATCTCCGGCAGGTCGGACGAGATCATCAGCACCGCGACGCCGTCCGCGGCGAGTCCGGAAAGCAGCCGGTGCACCTCGGCCTTGGTGCCGACGTCGATGCCGCGCGTCGGCTCGTCGACGATCAGCACGCGGGGGCCGGTGGCGAGCCACTTGGCGAGGACGACCTTCTGCTGGTTGCCGCCGGACAGGGTGCCGACCGCGTCGGCGATCCGCGCGTACTTGACCTGGAGCTTCATGGCCCAGTCCAGTGAGCGGCTGCGCTCGGCCCCACGGTCCATGAGTCCGGCCCGCGCGGTCGTGCGCAACCCCGTGAGCCCGATGTTGCGTTCGATCGACATGCCCATCACGAGGCCCTGGGCGCGCCGGTCCTCGGGCACGAGGGCGAGTCCGGCGGCCATAGCGGTGCTCGGGGCGCCGTTGACGAGCGCGTGGCCGTCGACCTCGACGGTGCCCGCGTCCCGGTGGTCGATGCCGAAGACCGCCCGGGCGACCTCACTGCGACCGGCGCCGACGAGCCCCGCGAGGCCGACGATCTCGCCGCGCCGCACGTCGAACGACACGTCGGTGAAGACGCCTTCGCGGGTGAGGCGGCGCACGCTCAGGGCGACCGCGCCGATGTCCGTGGCCTGCTTGGGGTAGAGCTCGTCGAGGTCACGGCCGACCATCCGGCGTACCAGGTCGTCCTCCGTGAGGCCCTCGACGGGTTCGCTCGCGATCAGGGCGCCGTCGCGCAACGTCGTGACGCGCTGGCACAGCCCGAAGATCTCCTCCAGGCGGTGCGAGATGAAGAGGATGGCTGAACCCTGCTCGCGCAGGGTGCGCACCACGGCGAAGAGGCGGGCCACTTCGCTGCCGGTGAGCGCGGCGGTCGGCTCGTCCATGATCAGGACCCGGGCGTCGAAGGAGAGCGCCTTGGCGATCTCGACGATCTGCTGGTCGGCGATGGACAGGCCACGTGCGGGCTGCTCGGGGGCGAGGTCGACGCCGAGTCGCGCGAAGAGCGCGGCGGCCGCGGCGTTGACCGCCTTGTGGTCGATCCGGCCGAGGGAGCGGCGGGGCTGGCGCCCCATGAAGATGTTCTCGGCGACGGAGAGGTCCGGAAAGAGCGTGGGCTCCTGGTAGATGACCGCGATCCCGGCGTCGCGGGCGTCGGCGGGTCCGTGCAGGGTGACGGGTTCGCCGTCGATGAGCACGGTGCCGGCGTCGGGCCGGTGGACCCCGGCGAGCGTCTTGATGAGGGTGGACTTCCCCGCGCCGTTCTCTCCGGCGAGGGCGTGCGCCTCTCCGGCGTGGAGCTGCAGGGACACGCCGTGGAGGGCGCGCACGGCACCGAAGGACTTGTCGAGTCCCTCTACGGCCAGGACGGGGGGCTCTCTCATGGGATGGCACCGATCGGGTCTGAAGGGCTTGACTATGAAAGGTTTCAAACAGATTGCACGGAAGCTAGTCCCGCACCAACTGCGGCGTCAATGGTGGGGACTTGGAAATCTCTCAACCCTTTGCAGCACTGCGGCAAACCCTTGACAGGCCACATTCGCCACTCTAGCTTCCCTCCCTGAAACGATTCATAGCCGAGTCGTATGGAGCCGAGTGTGATCAGCAGAAGACGACTTCTCAGCACGACCGCGACAGCCGCCCTGGGGACGGCCATCGCCTCCGCCGCGCCGGGAGCCGCGCAGGCCGCACCCGCCTCGGGAGCCGCCGGAGGGGCGCGGGCCGCCGAGGCCGTGCGCGTGAGCGCGCCCACCGTCGAGTACGTGAGGCACCCGCTCGGCCTCGACGTACCGCGTCCCAGGCTGAGTTGGCCCCTGGAGTCGGACGAGCCGGGCCGGGCCCAGAGCGCCTATCAGATACGCGTGGCCACCGCCGCGAGCCGCCTCACGGACCCCGACGTGTGGGACAGCCGCAAGGTCGACTCCCCCGAGTCGACCCTCGTCCCCTACGCGGGACCCGCCCTGGCCGCGCGTACCCGCTACTACTGGTCGGTCCGGGTCTGGGACACCACGGGCCGGGCCTCCGGGTGGAGCGAGCCCTCCTGGTGGGAGACCGGCCTGACCGCCGCGTCGGACTGGTCCGCCCGGTGGATCGGCGCGCCCGCTGCGCTGATCGGCACGCCCGCGCTCGACGACGCCTCCTGGATCTGGTTCCCCGAGGGGGACCCGGCCGCCGGCGCCCCGGCGGGAACCCGCTACTTCCGCGGCCGCGCCGACATCCCGGAAGGACTGACCCGGGCCCGCCTGGTCATGACCGCCGACGACGGCTACACCGCGTACGTGAACGGCACCGAGGTGGCGCACGCCGACCCGGACGGCCCGGCGGAGAACTGGCGTCGCCCGGCCGTCGTCGACGTGACGGCCCAACTCCGCGCCGGAACAGCCGTGTTGGCGGTCGCCGCCGTCAACGCCACGGACAGCCCCGCCGGACTCCTCGGCCTCCTGGAGCTGACGACGGCGGACGGGGTGAAGACCTTCGCCACGGGCGCCGAATGGAAGGCCGCCGACCAGGAGCCCGTCGGCGACTGGAAGTCGGCCGGGTTCGACGACACCGCGTGGAAGGCGGCGAAAGCACTCGCGAAGTGGGGGTCGGGCCCCTGGGGCAAGGTCGCGCCGTCGCACTCCCCCGCCGCCCAGCTGCGCCACGAGTTCCGGCTCAAGGGCAAGTCCGTCGCGCGGGCACGCCTCTACGCGTCGGCGCTCGGCCTGTACGAGGCCCACATCAACGGCGAGCGGGTCGGCGAGGACCGGCTCGCGCCGGGCTGGACGGACTACCGCAAGCGCGTCCAGTACCAGACGTACGACGTGACGAAGCTGGTGAAGTCCGGGGCCAACGCGCTCGGGGCGACGGTCGCCGCGGGCTGGTACGCGGGGAACATCGCCTGGTTCGGTCCGCATCAGTACGGCGAACGGCCCGCGTTCCTCGCCCAGTTGGAGGTCACGTACACCGACGGTTCGACCGAGCGGGTGCTGTCCGGCACCGACTGGCGCGCCTCGACCGGGCCCGTCACCGAGGCCGACCTGATGGCGGGCGAGGAGTACGACGCGCGCCTGGAGACCGATGGTTGGACGCGCGCCGGGTTCGACGACTCCGCCTGGGTCGCGGCCGCCGCCGTCGACAAGGTGAGCGCCGCTCTCGTGGCCGAGGCCGGCGGCCCCACCCGCCTCGAACGCGAGCTGCCCGCAAGGAAGTTGACCGAGCCGACGCCCGGCGTGTTCGTCTACGACCTCGGCCAGAACATGGTCGGCGCGGTCCGCCTCACCGTCGCCGGGAAGGCCGGCACCACCGTACGGCTGCGACACGCCGAGGTCCTCAACCCGGACGGCACGATCTACACCGCCAACCTCCGGACGGCGAAGGCCACGGACTCGTACACCCTCAAGGGCGGTGGCAAGGAGACGTACGAGCCGCGCTTCACCTTCCACGGCTTCCGCTACGTCGAGGTGACCGGCTACCCCGGCAAGCCCCCGCTGAACGCCGTCGTGGGGCGGGTCATCCATACGTCGGCGCCCTTCACCATGGACTTCTCGACGAACGTGCCGATGCTCAACCAGCTGCACCAGAACATCACTTGGGGCCAGCGCGGCAACTTCGTCTCCATCCCCACCGACACCCCGGCGCGCGACGAGCGGCTCGGCTGGACCGGCGACATCAACGTCTTCGCGCCGACGGCCGCCTACAACATGGAGTCGGCCCGCTTCCTCACCAAGTGGCTGGGCGACCTGCGCGACGGCCAGAGCGACGAGGGCGCCTTCACGAACGTGGCCCCCGACATGCCCGGCGTCGGCGACGGCGTCGCGGGCTGGGGCGACGCGGGCGTGACCGTCCCCTGGGCGCTGTACCAGGCGTACGGCGACACCCGTGTCCTCGAAGAGTCCTGGTCATCGATGCTGAAGTGGCTCGACTACCTGGAGAAGCACAGCAGCGGCTTCCTGCGTCCCGCCGAGGGTTTCGGCGACTGGCTCAACCTCCAGGACGAGACGCCCAAGGACGTCATCGGGACGGCCTACTTCGCGCACGCCGCCGACCTCGTCGCGCGGGCGGCGAAGGCGCTGGGCAAGGACCCGGCCCCGTACACCTCGCTGTTCGCGAGTGTGCGCGACGCGTTCCGCGCGGCGTACGTCTCGGACGGCGGCAAGGTGAAGGGCGACACGCAGACCGCGTATGTGCTCGCGCTGTCGATGGACCTGCTCTCGGAGGCCGACCGGGGTCCCGCCGCCGACCGTCTCGTCGCTCTCATCAAGGCCAAGGACTGGCACCTGTCGACGGGGTTCCTCGGCACTCCGCGCCTGCTGCCGGTCCTCACCGCGGCCGGTCACACCGACGTCGCCTACCGGCTGCTCGTCCAGCGGTCCTTCCCCAGTTGGGGCTACCAGATCGACAAGGGCGCGACGACGATGTGGGAGCGCTGGGACTCCATCAGGCCGGACGGCAGCTTCCAGGACGCCGGGATGAACTCGTTCAACCACTACGCGTACGGCTCGGTCGGCGAGTGGATGTACGCGAACATCGCCGGTATCGCGCCGGCCGAGCCGGGCTTCCGCAAGATCCTCGTGCGGCCACGGCCCGGTGGCGGGATCACGCGAGCGGAAGGGCGCTACGACTCCGTCCAGGGGCCGATCAGCACCAAGTGGTCGGTGGACTCCGACGAGTTCCGGCTCACGCTCACCGTGCCGACCAACACGACCGCCGAGGTGTGGATCCCCGCTTCCGACGCGGCCGAGGTCGCCCACGGCGCGGCGAAGTTCCTCCGCATGGACGACGGGTGTGCCGTCTTCGCGGCGGCGTCCGGCACTCACCGCTTCTCCAACTGACGTACCGCGAGGCCCAGATGAGCCCATGCCTAAATCGATTCACTCCTGCCCGGTCCCGGTGCGGGCAGACGGAGGCACACAGACGTGACGGATGACGTGAAGTCAGCACAGGGGCCCGACCGGCGCGCCGTGCTCGGAGCGGGTGTGGGCGGGGCGGTGCTGGCCGCGGCCGGGCTGCCCCTCCTGGGCCCGGGAACGGCCGCGGCAGCGACGCCGGTTCAGGGATCGGCCGCCGGACCGGTCGCGGATGCGGCCTGGCACCGCTACGTCCAGGCGCCGTCCAGCCGTACGGTGCGACCGGTACGGATCATCGGGTCCGCCGGTGACGTGACGCGCCCCGACGCCCTCCTCAAGCCCGGCGGCCAGGTCACCGTCCTGCGCCGCCCCGAGCCTCCCGCGCCGCCGCGCTGGCCCGACGGCACCACCGCGGAAGGCTCCACCACGCACGCCGGCAACAACGGAGGGGACGGCCGGCCGCGCACGTACGACGCGCCGAACGCCGTCGACGGCGACCTCGACACCTTCTGGAACGACGACACCGAGCGCGCCTTCCCCGACACCCTGACGGTGACGGCGCCCGATACGCTCACGCTGTCGGGCCTGACCGTCGTGTCCGACACGGACGGCGTCCCCACCGATTTCACTGTGGACGCCTGGGTGGACTCGGAGTGGCGGAAGGTCGCGGCCGTCACCGGCAACAGCGCGGTGCAGCGCGCCGTCCGCTTCGACGCGCCGGTGTCCACGGCGCGGGTCCGGATCACGGTCAACTCGGCCCAGGACCTCGGCCAGGGCGTGTTCACGCGGATCAACGAGGTCTGGCCCGAGGCCGTGGAACCTGTCGTGGCGCCGAGCGTGACGATCGACTTCGGCAAGGTCGTCGTCGGCTACCCGAAGGTCGACTTCGCCTCGGCGTCCGACAACCACCCGGGGGTGCGCCTCGCCTTCTCCGAGACGCTCCAGTTCCTCACCGAACGCTCCGACTTCACCCGCAACGACCAGGCGGGCGGCGCCTCGAAGGGAACGGACCAGTACGCCGTCCCCGCGGGCGGCGCCAAGTGGACGGACCGAAAGGGCTACGCCTCGGGCGGTGACAAGGTGTACGCGGACGGCCTGCACGGCTTCCGCTATCTCAGGATCACGCTGGACGCGCTGCCGTCCGACGCGCCCGCCGCGCAGCCGTGGGGCACCGTGGCCGTGGACTCCGTGTCGCTCGACTTCACGGCGTATCTCGGCACACCGCAGTCGTACCGTGGCTGGTTCCTGTGCTCCGACGAAGAGTTGAACCGCTACTGGTACGGCGCCTCGTACACGAACGAGCTGGTCGTCGACACCTTCCGCGAGGACGACGTGGACCCGAGGGGCGCCTTCAGCGCGTCGCTCGACGGCAAGCTCGTCCTGCACGACGGCGCGAAGCGGGACCGCGATCCGTACGTCGGCGACGTGGCGGTGGCGGGGCGCACCCTCTATCTCACGCACGACGACGCGGCCGAGGCCGCGCGCAACGTGCTGGCGGACCTGGCCGAGCACCAGAGGGCCGACGGCTGGATCCCGCCGGCCTCCATCAACGACTACACGCTCCCGCTGTTCGACTACCCGCTGTGGTGGGTGACGTGCAGCTGGGACTACGTCCTGTACACCGGCGACAAGGACTACGCCGAGCGGTACTACCCGCAGCTCGTCAAGGTCCTCGACACGTGGTACCCGAGCGTGACGGACGACGCGGGCCTGCTGAGCAAGGGCCTCAACGGCACGTCCGGGTACGGGGATTACGCGTTCCTCGGGCGCACGGGCCGCATCACGTACTACAACGCGAACTATGTGCAGGCGCTGAGGGACGCGGCCCGCATCGCGGACCATGTGGGCCGTGGCGCGGACGCGGGGCGGTGGCGGGAGCGTGCGGACAAGGTCGCCCAGGCGGTCAACACGCACCTGTGGGACGAGGCGGCGGGCGCCTATCTGGACTCCGCGACCGGCGCCGTCCGGCACGCGCAGGACGGCAACGCGATCGCCATCACATCGGGCGTCGCGGGCGCGGAGCGGGCGGCGTCGGCGCTCGCCCACCTGGACGCGACGACGAAACTCCGGTACGGCAACGCCTTCATGGACAACGACACCCTCTTCGGCGGGGCCTCCCAGCGGGTGTACGCCTTCACCTCGTACCCGGAGTTCGTGGCGCGCTTCGAGAGCGGCCTGGCCGACTCGGCGATCGACCAGATCAAGCGCACCTACGGGTGGATGGAGAGCCACGACCCCGGCATCACGCACTGGGAGGGCATCGGTCCGAACGGCTCGCTGTACGAGGGCGCTTACACGAGCATGGCGCACGGGTGGTCCACCGGAGTCCTGCCGGCGCTCACGCATCAGCTCCTCGGCGCGAAGCCGACGTCGCCGGGGTACGCCGCCTGGGAGGTGCGTCCGTTCACCGGCTCGGTGCGCTGGGCGCGCGGTGAACTGCCGACCCCGCACGGTCCGTTGGGTGTGGAGTGGGCGCTTGAGGGTGACACCTTCACGCTGACCGTGCATGCGCCGCGGGGCACCCGGGGCGTCGTCGCGCTGCCCACGGACGGGCGGGGCGCGACCGTGCGCTCCGGCGGGCGGACGCTCTGGCGGGACGGCAGATCCGCGGTGTCCGGGGCGCGCCTGGACTCCGGCCGCGTGACGGTCTCCGGTCTCACCCCGGGCACCCACCGCTTCACGCTGACGCGCGAGGGGTGAACTGCGCCTGCGGCCCTGGCGATCGGGCCGCGGGCGCAGTCACGGACCAGGCCGTGCGGGGCCGTTGACACACCCCGCACGGCCCTTTAGCGTCAGGCTTTGAATCGTTTCACAACGATCGTTCGTTCACAGGAGAGACATGACCGGGTCCACAGCACACGAGGCGCGGACGGCGGCCGCCAAGGCCGTCCTGAAGCGCCAGTCGATCGAGACACCGTCCTGGGCTTACGGAAACTCGGGCACCCGCTTCAAGGTGTTCGCCCAGGCCGGCGTGCCCCGCACCCCGCGGGAGAAGCTCGACGACGCCGCGCAGGTCCACGCGTTCACGGGGGCCGCCCCGACCGTGGCGCTGCACATACCGTGGGACCGCGTCGAGGGCGGACCCGAGGGATACGCGAAGCTCGCCGCGTACGCCGAGGAGCGCGGCGTGAGGCTGGGTGCGGTCAACTCCAATGTCTTCCAGGACGACGACTACAAGCTGGGCAGCGTCACCAACCCGGACCCCGCGGTGCGCCGCAAGGCCGTCGGCCACCTCCTGGAGTGCGTCGACATCATGGACGCCACCGGATCGCGCGACCTGAAGCTGTGGTTCTCCGACGGCACCAACTACCCCGGCCAGGACGACCTCCGGGACCGCCAGGACCGGCTCGCCGAGGCACTGCGGACCGTGTACGACCGGCTGGGCGACGACCAGCGGATGGTCCTCGAGTACAAGCTCTTCGAGCCCGCCTTCTACGCCACGGACGTGCCGGACTGGGGCACGTCGTACGCGCACTGCCTCAAGCTCGGCGAGAAGGCGCAGGTGTGTGTGGACACCGGGCATCACGCGCCCGGCACCAACATCGAGTTCATCGTCGCGTTCCTGCTGCGGGAGGGCCGGCTCGGCGCCTTCGACTTCAACTCGCGCTTCTACGCGGACGACGACCTGATGGTCGGCGCGGCCGACCCCTTCCAGCTGTTCCGCATCCTGTACGAGGTGCGGCGCGGCGGCGGTCTGGAGGCGGACTCCGGGATCGCGTTCATGCTCGACCAGTGCCACAACATCGAGGCCAAGATCCCCGCGATCATCCGCTCGGTGATGAACGTCCAGGAGGCGACGGCCAAGGCGCTGCTCATCGACACCGAGGCGCTCGCCGCGGCGCAGCGGGAGGGCGATGTGCTGGCGGCCAACGGGGCGCTGATGGACGCGTACAACACGGACGTGCGTCCCCTACTGGGGGAGGTCAGGGAAGAGCTGGGGCTCGACCCGGATCCCATGGGGGCCTACCGGCGGTCAGG
Organism: Streptomyces sp. NPDC045026; assembly: GCF_056432625.1. NCBI lineage: Bacteria > Bacillati > Actinomycetota > Actinomycetes > Kitasatosporales > Streptomycetaceae > Streptomyces > Streptomyces sp. NPDC045026. The sequence continues at coordinate 61,960 of NZ_JBWKIS010000001.1, read as the reverse complement.
ATGGCAGGAGCGGATCGTCAAGGACCGCGTCGGAGGCGTACAGGCCGGATGGGGGGCATGAGCGACATGACGGAGCAGCACGCTGTGTTGAGCGAACTCCTGGACCGTTCCCACCGGTTGGGGGCCGATCCGCGCAATACGAACTACGCGGGGGGCAACACATCGGCGAAGGGCACGTCGAGCGACCCGGTGACCGGTGGTGACGTCGAGCTGATGTGGGTCAAGGGTTCGGGCGGCGACCTGGGGACGCTCACGGCCGACGGGCTCGCGGCCTTGCGCCTGGACCGGCTGCGCGCGCTGGCGGGCGTCTATCCGGGGGTGGAGCGCGAGGACGAGATGGTCGCCGCGTTCGACTACTGCCTGCACGGCAAGGGCGGCGCCGCGCCGTCCATCGACACCGCGATGCACGGCATGGTGGACGCGGCGCACGTGGACCATCTGCACCCCGACTCCGGGATCGCGCTGGCCTGTGCGGCGGACGGCGAGAAGCTGACCGCCGAGTGCTTCGGCGACACGGTGGTGTGGGTGCCGTGGCGCAGGCCCGGGTTCCAGCTCGGCCTGGACATCGCCGCGGTCCAGGCGGCCAACCCGCGGGCGATCGGCTGCGTGCTCGGCGGCCACGGCATCACGGCGTGGGGCGACACGGCGGACGAGTGCGAGCAGCGCTCCCTGCACATCATCCGTACCGCGGAGGCGTTCCTCACCGAGCGGGGCAGGTCCGAGCCGTTCGGCCCGCTGCTCGCGGGGTACACCGGCGCGGGACCGGCCGCGCGCAGGGAGCGGGCCGCCGCGCTCGCCCCGTTCATCAGGGCGCTCGCCTCGCAGGACCGCCCCCAGGTGGGCCACTTCGACGACTCGGACGTCGTGCTCGACTTCCTGTCGCGCACCAAGCACCCGCGCCTCGCGGCCCTCGGCACGTCCTGCCCCGACCACTTCCTCCGCACGAAGGTCAGGCCCCTGGTCCTCGATCTGCCGCCGACCGCTCCCCTGGACGAGGCGGTCGCGCGTCTGAAGGAGCTGCACGCCGAGTACCGCGAGGAGTACGCGGCCTACTACGCGCGGCACGCGGGCCCGGACTCGCCGGCCATGCGGGGAGCCGATCCGGCGATCGTGCTCGTCCCCGGAGTCGGCATGTTCAGCTTCGGCAAGGACAAGCAGACCGCGCGCGTGGCGGGCGAGTTCTACGTCAACGCGATCAACGTGATGCGCGGCGCCGAGGCCGTGTCGGTCTACGCGCCGATCGAGGAGTCGGAGAAGTTCCGCATCGAGTATTGGTCCCTGGAGGAGGCCAAGCTCCGGCGGATGCCCGAGCCCAGGCCGCTCGCCACCCGGATCGCGCTCGTGACCGGCGCGGGCAGCGGCATCGGGAAGGCGATCGCCCGCAGGCTCGTGGCGGAGGGCGCGTGCGTGGTGGTCGCAGATCTGAACGGGGACAACGCGGCCGCGGTGGCCGAGGAGTTGGGCGGCCCCGACAAGGCGGTGGCTGTCACGGTGGACGTGACGTCGGAGGAGCAGATCGCCGGCGCCTTCGGGGCGGCGGTCCTGGCGTTCGGCGGGGTCGACCTCGTGGTGAACAACGCGGGCATCTCCATCTCGAAGCCGCTCCTGGAGACCACGGCCCGGGACTGGGACCTCCAGCACGACATCATGGCGCGCGGCTCCTTCCTCGTCTCGCGCGAGGCCGCCCGTGTCATGCGGGCGCAGGGGCTCGGCGGCGACATCGTGTACATCGCCTCGAAGAACGCGGTGTTCGCGGGCCCGAACAACGTCGCGTACTCCGCGACCAAGGCGGACCAGGCACATCAAGTCCGGCTTTTGGCAGCCGAGTTGGGCGAGCACGGCATCCGGGTCAATGGAGTGAATCCGGACGGTGTGGTGCGCGGCTCCGGGATCTTCGCGGGCGGCTGGGGGGCGCAGCGCGCGGCGACGTACGGGATCGAGGAGGACAAGCTCGGCGAGTTCTACGCGCAGCGGACCATCCTCAAGCGCGAGGTACTGCCGGAGCATGTCGCGAACGCGGTGTTCGCCCTGACGGGCGGGGACCTCACGCACACGACCGGGCTGCACATACCCGTGGACGCCGGCGTCGCCGCGGCCTTCCTGCGGTGAGCGCGCTGGCGAGCGGTGCGGCGGGGGCGCGCGAGGGAGCGTTCGCCGCGGTCGATCTGGGTGCCTCCAGCGGGCGCGTCATGATCGGCCGGGTCGGCCCCGGCAGCCTCGGCCTGGTGGAGGCCCACCGTTTCCCCAACCGGCCGGTGCGGCTTCCGGAGGGGCTGCGCTGGGACGTGCTCGGCCTGTACGCGGGCGTGCTCGACGGGCTGCGGTCCGCGGGGGCCACGGCGGGCGGGCGGATCGCGTCGGTCGGCATCGACAGCTGGGCCGTGGACTACGGCCTCCTCGACGCGGACGGCGCGCTGCTCGGCCACCCCGTGCACTACCGCGACGGACGCACCGAAGGCGTGGCGGAGAAGGTGTGGGCGAGCGTGCCGGCGGCGGAGTTGTACGCGGCGACGGGGCTGCAGTACGCGCCGTTCAACACGCTCTATCAACTCGTGGCGGCGCAGGGCAGTGCTCAACTGGCTGCCGCCCGGCGCCTGTTGCTTATTCCCGATCTGATCTCGTACTGGCTGACGGGCGAGCAGGGCACGGAGGTGACCAACGCCTCGACCACCCAGCTGATCGACCCGCGCACGGGCGACTGGGCGTCCTCGGTCGCCGAGCGCGTCGGGGTCGATCTCGGGCTCTTCCCGCCGCTGCGGCGGCCCGGGGACCCGGCGGGGCAGCTGCTGCCGGAGGTGCTGGAGGAGACGGGGCTGGCGGGTCCGGTTCCCGTGACGGCCGTCGGCTCGCACGACACGGCGTCCGCGGTGGCCGCCGTCCCGGCCGCATCCGGCGAGCGGTTCGCCTACATCTGCACCGGCACCTGGTCGCTGGCCGGACTCGAACTCGACGCCCCTGTCCTGAGCGAGGCGAGCCGCGCCGCGAACTTCACGAACGAGCTGGGCCTGGACGGCACGGTCCGCTATCTGCGCAACATCATGGGCCTGTGGCTGCTTCAGGAGTGCCTGCGCGCCTGGGGGGATCCCGAACTGGGGGCGCTGCTGCGGGAAGCGGGGGACGTCGCACCGCTGCGGTCGGTGGTGGACGCGGGCGACGCCGCGTTCCTCGTCCCAGGTCGGATGCCCGAGCGCATCGCGGACGCCTGCCGCGCCACGGGCGAGCAGGTGCCGCGCGGCCGAGCCGAGACGACCCGGTGCATCCTCGACTCCCTGGCGCTCGCGCACCGGCGGGCGATCGTCGACGCGGCACGCCTGGCCGACCGCGCGGTCGACGTCGTGCACATCGTGGGCGGCGGTGCCCGCAACGCACTGCTGTGCCAGCTGACGGCCGACGCCTGCGGCCTCCCCGTCGTGGCGGGCCCCGCCGAGGCGGCGGCCCTGGGCAACGTACTCGTGCAGGCGCGCGCCCACGGCCTCGTCGGTGACCGGGCGGCGATACGTGAACTCATCGTCGGCACCCAGTCCCTGACCCGGTACGAACCGCGCGGGAACCACACCGCGTGGCGGGCCGCCGAGCGGCGCCTCGCCGAACGGTGACGCCAGGTGTCTCCCCTCGGGGCCGCCTGCCGCGTACCCTGCACCCATCCGATGATCGATACGAAGGGGCCGCGATGCGCGTCGCACTGTTCCTGACGTGTGTCAACGACACGCTCTATCCGGACACCGGCCGCGCGGTGGTGAAACTGCTGACCAGACTGGGTGTCGACATCGACTTCCCGATGGGGCAGACCTGTTGCGGGCAGGCGCACTACAACACCGGCTATCGCCATGAGGCGGAGCCGCTCGCCCGAAAGTTCTCCGATGTATTCGGTGAATACGACGCGATCGTGACGCCGTCGGGATCGTGCGGGGCGATGGTGCGCGAGCTGTACCCGCGGATGGGCGAGCGTGCCCGTGCCGAGGGCCGCGGCGACGGGCTCGCGGCCACTCTTGCGCCGGTCGTGCCGAAGACGTACGAGCTCACCGAGTTCCTGGTGGACGTGCTCGGCGTGACGGACGTGGGCGCGTACTACCCGCACACGGTGACGTACCACCCGACGTGCCACGGCCTGCGCTCCCTCGGGCTCGGCGACCGGCCCTACCAACTGCTCAAGGCGGTGAAGGGACTTGAGCTCAAGGAGCTGCCGGGCGCGCAGGAGTGCTGCGGGTTCGGCGGCACCTTCGCCGTGAAGAACTCCGATGTCTCGGCAGCAATGGGCGAGGACAAGGTCCGCAACGCCACGTCGACCGGCGCCGACGTCCTGTGCGCGGCGGACAACTCCTGCCTGATGCACCTCGGCGGCACGATGTCCCGCCTGCACACCGCGATGCGCCCCGTCCACATCGCGGAGATCCTGGCGAGCACGGAAGAGGAGCCCTGGTCATGAGCGGGACCTATCTGGGGATGCCGTCCTTCCCCAAGGCGGCGCACGAGGCCGTCGGCAACACCACCCTGCGCGCCAACCTGAAGCACGCCACGCACACCATCCGCGACAAGCGGGCCAAGGCCGTCGCGGAGCTCGACGACTGGGCGCTCCTGCGCGAGGCCGGCAAGCAGATCAAGGACCACACCCTCCGCCACCTCGACACCTACCTCGTGCAGTTGGAGGAGGCCGTCACCGCGGCGGGCGGCGTCGTCCACTGGGCCGCCGACGCCGACGAGGCCAACCGGATCGTGACGCGCCTGGTCAAAGAGACCGGCGAGTCCGAAGTGGTCAAGGTCAAGTCGATGGCCACCCAGGAGATCGGGCTCAACGAAGCGCTCGAAGAAGCCGGGATCGCCGCCTACGAGACCGACCTCGCCGAACTGATCGTGCAGCTCGGCCACGACCGCCCCTCCCACATCCTCGTCCCCGCGATCCACCGCAACCGCGGCGAGATCCGCGACATCTTCACCAAGGAAATGGGCGAATGGGGCCGCCCCGCCCCCGAAGGCCTCACCGACACCCCCGCGGAACTCGCCGAGGCCGCGCGCCTGCACCTGCGCGAGAAGTTCCTGCGCGCCAAAGTCGGCATCTCCGGCGCCAACTTCATGGTCGCCGAGACCGGCACCCTCGTCGTCGTCGAGTCCGAGGGCAACGGCCGCATGTGCCTCACCCTCCCCGAGACCCTGATCTCCGTCGTCGGCATCGAGAAGATCGTCCCCACCTGGCGCGACCTCGAAGTCTTCCTCCAGACACTCCCCCGCTCCTCGACGGCCGAGCGCATGAACCCGTACACGTCGATGTGGACCGGCACCAGCGACAGTGACGGCCCACAGACGTTCCATCTGGTCCTGATCGACAACGGCCGCACCGACACCCTCGCCGACGAGGTCGGCCGCCAGGCCCTGCGCTGCATCCGCTGCTCCGCCTGCCTCAATGTGTGCCCGGTGTACGAAAGGGCCGGCGGCCACGCATACGGCTCCGTCTACCCCGGCCCCATCGGCGCCATCCTCAGCCCTCAACTGAGGGGCACGGCCAGCGAGATCGACGCCTCACTCCCCTACGCCTCCAGCCTCTGCGGCGCCTGCTACGAGGTCTGCCCGGTCGCCATCGACATCCCCGAAGTCCTCGTCCACCTGCGCGAGCGGATCGTGCAGGGCGGGCCGGCCACCCGGCACGGCAACAGGGTGGTCCTCAAGCCGGCGAAGGGGCACGCGGCCGAGCGGGCGGCGATGCGCGCGGCCGCCTGGGCGTTCACTCACCCCGGGGCGCTGCGCGCCGGCCAGCGGGTGGCCTCGCGCACGCGCCGCTTCCATCCCCGTACGCTCCCCGGTCCCGGACGGGCCTGGAGCGCCACGCGTGATCTGCCGCAGGTGCCGGCGGAGCCGTTCAGGGACTGGTGGCAGAGCACGCACGGCAAGAAGGAGAGCGGCAAGTGAGCAGCAGGGACATCATCCTGGGCCGGGTGCGGCGCGCGCTGGGCGAGGCGCCCCGGGGCGATGCGCGGGAGTCGTACGAGACGGCCGTGGACCGGGCGTACCGGCGCGAGCACGGCACGCGGACCAGCGAGGAGACCGTCGACCTGCTGGCGGAGAACCTGGCGGACTACCGGGCGATCGTGCACCGCTGCCCGGACGACGAGGAACTCCCGGATCTGATCATGAGGCTGCTCGCGGCGCGGGGACCGCAGTACGTGCTCGTGCCCCCGGGCCTGCCGCCCGAGTGGATGTCCTCGGCCGATCCCACCCGGGTGCACGACCGTGCCGTGAGCACCACTGAGGACCTGGACAAGGTGGGGAGCGTGGTCACCGGCTGCGCGGTCGCCATCGCCGAGACCGGCACCATCGTCCTCGACGGCTCGCCCGACCAGGGCCGCCGCCGCATCACGCTGATCCCCGACCACCACATCTGCGTCGTCCGCCTCCCGGACCAGGTCGTCTCCTCGGTCCCGCAGGCCCTGGAGCGCCTCGACCCCACTCGCCCCCTGACGTGGATCTCCGGTCCGTCCGCCACCAGTGACATCGAACTCGACCGGGTCGAGGGCGTGCACGGCCCGCGCACCCTGGAGGTGGTGCTGGTGAGCGGGGAGTGACGGACGCGGTTACGTTGAGAAGATGATCCGGTTCGACCAGGTCACCAAGCGGTACGCGGACGGCACGATGGCCGTGGACGACCTGTCCTTCGAGGTCGGCGAGGGCGAACTGGTCACCCTGGTCGGCCCGTCGGGCTGCGGCAAGACCACCACGATGATGATGGTCAACCGGCTCATCGAACCCACGTCGGGCCGGATCTTCGTCGACGGCGAGGACATCTCGAAGGTCGACCCGGTCAAGCTGCGCCGCCGTATCGGGTACGTCATCCAGCAGGTCGGCCTCTTCCCGCACCGCACGATCCTCGACAACACGGCGACCGTGCCCGCGCTGATCGGCTGGAAGAAGTCCAGGGCGCGCGCCCGCGCCGCCGAACTGCTCGACCTGGTCGGACTCGACCCCCAGCAGTACGGGTCCCGCTACCCGGAACAGCTGTCGGGCGGCCAGCGTCAGCGCGTCGGTGTGGCCCGCGCCCTCGCCGCCGACCCGCCGGTGCTCCTGATGGACGAGCCGTTCGGCGCGGTCGACCCGGTGGTCCGCGAGCAGTTGCAGGACGAGTTCCTGCGGATGCAGGCCGCCGTGCGCAAGACGGTGCTCCTGGTCACCCACGACATCGAGGAGGCGGTCAGACTCGGCGACCGGATCGCCGTGTACGGGCAAGGCCGTATCGAGCAGTTCGACACTCCGGGTGCGGTGCTCGGCACGCCCGCGACTCCGTACGTCGCCGAGTTCGTCGGCGCCGACCGTGGTCTGAAGCGGCTCTCCGTGACCGAGATCCAGCCGGACGACCTGGAACAGCCCGCCGTGACCCACACCGACGAACGTGCCCGGGACGCCGCCGCCCGGCTGCGTGACGAGGACGCGCGCTGGGCCGTCGTCCTCGATGCGGACGGCGATCTGCACGGCTGGGTCGGCATCGACGAGGTGTCGCTCGCCGGCGAGGCCGGACTGGTGGGCGAACTGGCCCACCGCATGAACGCCTGGGTCCCCATCGGCGCCCCACTGAAGCAGGCGTTCGGCGTGATGCTCCAGCACGACGCGGGCTGGGTCGCGGTCCTCGACGGCGCCCGCTTCCTCGGCGTGCTGACCCCGGCGAAGCTCCATGAGGCGCTGCGCCGCTCGGTGGACGCGGACGCTCAGGGCGTGGCGCGGGACGAGGTGGATTTCGACTCGGTCGCCGACGCGTGACGGGCCCGCCCCCTCGTAGAAGTTCAGCCCTTGAGCAGCCCCTTCGACTCCAGGTACGAGCGCGCCACGTCCTGCGGGAGTCTGCGCCAGCTGTCCACCTGCTGGTTCATGGACGCCAGGTCCTGCGTGGTCAGTACGGAGTTCAACGCGCCGAGGCTCTCGGCGACGCGCTCGCTGCCCGCCCGCGACCGGTTGACCACCGGCACGATGTAGTCGGCGTTCTGCAGATGTTTGTCGTCGGCGAGCAGCACGAGGCCGAAGTCGGACAGGGTCGCGTCGGTCGTCGTGGTCAGCACCATCTGGTCCTTGCCGTCCTGGACCGCCTTCTTCGACTGGGTGGTGCCGACGCCCTTGGGGTCGACGCCTGTGACGTCGATGCCGTACGTCTTCTTCAGTCCCGGTTCGCAGTACGGCCGCTGGACGCACTCGTCGCCGGCCGCAAGCCGTACCTTCAGGCCGGACGCGCCGAGGTCGCTGAGGGTCTTGAGGCGGTGCTGCTTCGCGTAGGCGGTGGTCACGGCGAAGGCGTTCTGGTCGACGGCCTTGCCCGGGTCGAGGACGGTGAGCCCGCGCGGGGCGGCGAGGCCGCGCAGGGCCTTCATGGTGGCGTCGAGGTCGGGCGATCCGACGGGCGGGGCCTTGGCGCCGTTCGTCTTGGCGTTGAGCCAGTCGGCGAAGGTCGCCGCGTACTCGGGCACGACGTCGATCTGGCCGGATTCCAGGGCGGGTTCGTACAGTTCGCGGTTGGCGACGGACAGCATCTTGGTGCTGTATCCGGCCTGCTTCAGGAGCAGGGCGTACATCTGGGCGAGCACGTCGCTCTCGGTGAAGCCGGCCGTGCCGATGGTCAAGTGCTTGCTGTCGCCGGGCGGGGCGGTGACCGCGCCCTGGTTCTCCAGGGAGGGTCCGCCGGAGCATGCGCAGACCAGGAACAGAGGGAGGAGCTGGAGGAGTACGGCTGTTGCTGCGGCCCGTCGTCGTAAGGCCCTCATCAGGCCCTCCTCCGGGCAAGGGAGGGCGCGAACCGTTCGGCGAGTTCGAAGACCCCCTCGACGAGGAGGGCGAAGACGGCGACGAGGACGGCGCCCGCGACGACCTGTGGGGTGCTCGCCAGGTTGAACCCGGCGGTGATGATGCGGCCGAGGCCGCCGCCGCCCGCGAGGGCCGCGATCGTCGCGGTGGCGACGAGCTGCACGGCGGCGATCCGCACCCCGTTCATGATCATCGGCAGGGCGAGGGGCACCTCCACCTGGAACAGCATCTGCCGTCCCGTCATCCCCATGCCGCGGGCGGCCTGGACGATGTCACGGTCGACTCCGCGCATCCCGACGTAGGCGTTCGTGAGCAGCGGCGGAACCGCGAAGAGGACCAGGGCGACGACGGTGGGTCCCTCGCCGTACTTGCCGAGCGGGGTGAGCAGGAGCAGGACGAGGACCGCGAAGGTGGGGACGGCGCGGCCGACGTTGGAGATGTTCACGGCGAGGGCTCCGCCCTTGCCGAGGTGGCCGAGGACGAGGGCGACGGGCAGGGCGATCAGGCAGCTGATGACGAGGCAGACGACGGTCAGGACGAGGTGCTGGGCGAGCCGGTGCCAGATGCCGTCGTCGCCGGACCAGTGCGAGGAGTCGGCGAGCCAGTCCCAGGCGTCGGTGAGGGTCTTCACGCACGGCTCGCTCTCGTCCAGGGAGTGAGGATCCGCTGCACCCCGAGCAGCAGCAGGTCGGCGGCGACCGCGATGACGACGCACAGCACGGACGCGGTGAGGACCTGGGCCTTGAAGAACGTGTTCATGCCCGCGTAGATGAGATTGCCGAGGCCGCCGTAGCCGACGATGGCGCCCACCGTGACGAGGGAGACGGCGGAGACCATGGCGATGCGCAGGCCCGCCATCGCGGCCGGCAGGGCGAGGGGCAGCTCCACGGTGAGCAGCAGCCTGACCGGCCCGTATCCCATGCCGCGCGCGGCCTGCCGGGTGTCTTCGGGGACCGCGCGCAGGCCCGCGAGGATGTTCCGCACGAGGAGGGTGAGCGAGTACAGGACGAGTCCCGCGACGACGAGGGACGCGGACAGGCCGTAGGCGGGCAGCAGCAGCGAGAACATGGCGAGCGACGGGATCGTGTAGAGGATCGTCGTCAGGGCGAGGACGGGGCCCGCCGCCAGCGACCAGCGGCGTGCGAGGACGGCCAGCGGCACGGCGATCACCAGCGCGATCAGGACGGCGAGCGCCGTGAGCTGGAGGTGCTGGACGACCGCGTCGAGGAGGATGTGACGGCGGGTGCGCAGGTACTCGCCGCAGATCCAGTCGTTGTGCGCCAGACAGTCGTCGGGCGGCGCGCTGCCGGGGCTCGGGGTGAGGGGTCCGCTCCATGGGGGCACTCGTCCATTCCAGTGGCAGGCGCGGACGACGGCGCGCTGGGGTGACCCGTACGGCGTACGGCCTCTGGTGCGGGAGCCGGTGCGGTCGGGCGCCTCGAAACGGAGTGCGCCCGTGGTCAGGCGTCCTTGAAGCCGATCGACGCGTGGGTGCCGTCGCAGAACGGCTTGTTGCGCGAGGCGCCGCAGCGGCACAGGGTCACGCGGTTGCGGACCTCGTACGGCGCGCCGTCGGCGGCGGTCACCGGGATGCCGCCGCGCACCCAGATCCCTCCGCTGACGCCCTCCTGGGGGTCTTCGATGATGCCGATCGAGGGCGGGAACTCGGGCTCGACGGGGCGGCGCTCGGCAAGGTTCCAGGCGACCAGCCGCCCTGAGGGACAGTCGCCCGTCTCCCGTGCCACCACGTCGGCGGTGCCCTTCTCCTCGACGAGGTTCCACACCTGCCCGTCCGCGTCGCAGAACCGGGCGAAGGCGCACAGCGGCTGGGCGTCCGTGAGGGTGAGCTCGGGTCCGACCTGCTCGTCGGCCTGCTCCAGATAGGGCAGCCGGCTCGCGGTCTCGGTGCCGTCGAACCCGGCGCGCTCATGGCTCCGGTCGCAGAACGGCTTGTTCGCGGACTGGCCGCAGCGGCACAGCTCGTACGTCTCCTCGGTGTCGTACGTGCGCTGCTGCCACCACTCGACGGACTGGCCGCGAGCGTCGGTGACGATCACCAGCTGGATGAGCGGGACGCCTCCGGTGACGAGGTACGGCCCGTTCTCCGAGACGCGTACGCCCCGCGCCGAGGCGGTGTGCGGGGCGGGGTCCTGCGCGTCCGGCATGGGGACCCTTCCTGATCCTGCGTGCGGCGGCCCCCTGCTCCAGCCTTGCGGAGGGGGTCGTGGGGCGCCACAGGAGAGGGTCCGCGCCGGGGGCCCGCGCTGCCCGAGGACCGGGAGCGGTCCATCCCCCTCGGACCCGCGAAACCGCTTCCCGGCGCCGGACGTCCATAGCCCGGCGCCGGGCGCGGGTTGCTCAGCGTCCGGCCTGGAGCGGGTAGTGGTCCGACAGGTTGTCGTACGTGTAGCTCGTACCCCAACTGCTCACGGTCCAGGGGGCCGTGCTCTCCTTGACGACGTTGTTGACCCACCCGGCCGGCCGCGCGTGGCCCTGGACGTGCAGGACGTAGTCCAGGTCTTCCTTGGGCTCGCCCGGGTAGCGGTAGCTCGCGATCGAGTTCGTCTCGGTGTCGAACGAGTACGGGTGCCCGGTCCGCGAGTCGGCGCCGACGAGCCCGCCGTCGGCGAGCATGGAGGCGTACTCCGTGCCGTGCGAGTCGACGTTGAGGTCGCCCGCCACCATGACCTGCTCGCCGGCCGGGATGTGCTTGGCGTCGAGGAAGGACTTGATGGCCTTGAACTGGAGGCTGCGGTCCTTGACCGCCTCGCCGGCCCCGCACCCGGAGTCGGTGGACTGGGTGTGCGTCCCGACCACGTGCACCTTCGTGCCGTTGACGTCGAGGACGGCGTAGACGAAGCCCTTGTTGGACCACCAGTCGGAGCCGCACGCGTCCTTGTAGACGTACTGCTCCTTGTGCACGATCGGCCACTTGCTGAGGAGCGTCACGCCGCCGTCCTCGGGCGTCGTCGACGAGTACGAGCCGCCGGTGGCGTCCCAGCCGTCCTTGGACCGCCCCACGACCGGGGTCTGGTAGGGGTACTGCGCCGCCGCGTTGCTCTTCAGGGCGTCCGACGTCGTGTTGTCGAAGGCCTCCTGGAGCACGACGACGTCGTTGCCCTGGAAGAACGGCGCGGCGGGGATGGCCGCCGCCCGGTGCGCCTGGCCCCAGTTGGGGTAGAGATTCGTGCTCATCAGGAACGTGTTGTACGTCAGGACCTTGAGCCTGGGCGTATCGGCGGACGTCGCTGCCGAGGCCTGCGGGGCGGTCAGGACCGCGGAGGCGGCGGCCAGAGTGACGGCGAGGGCGGAACCGGTCGTGCGGCGGGCAACGCGGGACACGTGGTCTCCCGTTTCTTGTGGGGGTGTTGTGAGGGACGCGAGCACGCCACATCAAAGCAGCCGCAGTTACTTCCGGGTAACCACTGGGTGACCACTTTCTGCTTTCCGCCAGTCCCTTTGCCCCCGTGGGCTAGCCCACGCGCCGCAACTGTGCCGACAGGTGGTGCTGGAGCGGCATGCCGACGGCCGCGAGGTCGTGGGTGAACGTGAGCGTGCCGTCGTCGGTCAGCGCGTAGCGGCGGCGCGTGGCCTTGACCTCCTTGGCGGTGGGGGTGAGCGCCACCTGGTCGGTGGTGAGGTCGACCGTGTTGCCGTCCGCGCTGCCGACGGCGACCTCCGCGATGCCGGTCGGCTGCGTGATCAGTGACTCCACCCGGCCCTCGGGCTGAAGCCGCCACCAGCCGCTCTCCCGGGCCGACGGCCGCAACGGCGCGCCGTCGGCGTCGAGCAGCCAGGCCCGCGCCTCGAAGCGGAGGAACGGCCGGCCGTCGTGGCTGAAGGTGACCTCCTGTGCATACGTGAAGTCCCCGGCGAGCGTGGGATATCCGCCCTGTCCGAGGCCGCGCCAGGTGCCCAGGAGACCCAGCACGGGCGCCAGCAGCGGGTGCGGGGCGGGGGCCTCGTCCGGGAGGGTGGTGTCGGGATACGGAAGGGCAGTTGCGGGGTCGTACACGGTGCGCGCTCCTGAGGTCGTGGCCTGTGCCTCGTGAAGCCTAGGGCGTCGCCCCAGGTGGTACCCGGACCTGTCCATCGGATCCGGCGCTCCGACGACCCGGAGCTGTACCACCTCTCGCTGCTCCTCGGCGGGACGGGTACCGGCAGCTGGGACCGCGAGAACGTGTACCGGCCCTCCGACGTCGACTGTGCGCGCTCGACGTAATCTCCCGCGCACCCTGTTCGGGGCGGCCCGCTCCAGGCATGATCGTCACCGTCGCCCACCCGTCGGCGGTGACCTGGGCCGACGGGATTCCCGGACCCGGAGCCCGTCTTGCGCCAGCCCAATGTCGTACTGATCTGTGTGGACCAGTGGAGGGGCGACTGCCTCTCCGCCGCGGGCCACCCCGACGTGCACACCCCTCACCTGGACGAACTCGCGGGCGAAGGCGTGCGGTTCGACCGTGCCTACTCCGCGACTCCGACCTGTGTTCCCGCCCGCGTGGCCCTCTTCACAGGCCAGTCGCAGGAGCGGCACGGCCGGGTCGGGTACCGCGAGGGTGTGCCCTTCGAGCAGGTCCACCCGGTGACGCTGCCCGGCGAGTTCCGCCGCGGCGGCTACCAGACGCAGGCCGTCGGCAAGATGCACGTCTTCCCGGAGCGCGCACGCCTGGGCTTCGACGACGTACGGCTGCACGACGGCTATCTGCACCACGCCCGCCGGCGTCACAGCCGTAACTTCGAGTTCTTCGACGACTACGTGCCCTGGCTGCGCCGCCAGCCCGGCATGACTCCCTCCGCCGACTACGCGGACCACGGGGTCAGCTGCAACTCCATCGTCGCCCGCCCCTGGGACAAGCCCGAGGCGCTCCATCCGACGACGTGGGCGGTGACCGAGGCGATCGAGTGGCTGCCGCGCCGCGACCCCACCAAGCCGTTCTTCCTCTACCTGTCCTTCCACCGGCCGCACCATCCGTACGACCCGCCCGAGTGGGCCTTCGACCAGTACATGGCGCTCGACCCGTACGAACCGGTGGTCGGTGACTGGGTCGACGACTATGCGCCGTACCGCAAGGACGGCTACCACGAGGCGGCCGTCGGCGTGCTCGATCCGCGGCTGGTCCACCGGGCGCGGGCGGGCTACTACGGGCACATGGCGCACATCGATCTGCAGATCAAACGGTTCCGCGAGGCGCTGGTCGAGGCGGGTCTGGGTGACGACACGATGTTCTGCTTCGTGTCGGACCACGGCGAGATGATGGGCGATCACCACATGTTCCGTAAGGGACTCGGCTTCGAGGGCTCGGCGCGGGTGCCGATCCTGATGAACCTCGCGCCGTCGATGCGCGGCGACGTGGCCGGTTCGGTGGCCGAAGAGGTCGTGGAGCTGCGTGACGTGATGCCGACGCTGCTGGAGGCGGCGGGGCTTCCGGTGCCGGACAGTGTCGACGGGCGCAGCCTGCTGCCGTTCCTTCGCGGTGAACGCCCGGACGGCTGGCGGGAGTATCTGCACGGCGAGCACACCTATCTGGGGCAGTCGCTGCAGTGGGTGACCGACGGGCGGCACAAGTATCTGTGGATGTCGGGCGACGGACACGAGCAGCTCTTCGATCTCGCCGAGGATCCGAAGGAGTTGGTGAACCTGGCGCGGCTGCCCGAGCACGCCGGGCTGCTCGATCGCTGGCGCGGACGGCTGATCGACGCACTGAGGGACCGCGAGGAGGGCTTCGTGGACGGCGGCGAACTGGTCACGGGCCGGCCGGTGGTCACCGAGCTGCGGCACACCCGGGAGCGCATCGCCGCCGCGAGCGGGGTCGGTTGACAGAGGAACCTCTTGTGAGGGAGATCAGGCGAACCGCACTCCGAGCCCGCCGTCCACGGCCCACTCCGCGCCGGTGACGAAGGACGCCGCGTCGGAGGCGAGGAAGCAGACCACTTCGGCGACCTCCTCTGGGGTGCCGATCCGGCCCAGCGGATGGACGTCGAGCGCCTTGCGCTCGGCGTCCCGGTCCGGGTGCCGGTCGAAGAACTCGTCGACCAGGGCCGTCCTGATGTAGCCGGGGCTGACCGCGTTGACCCGTACGCCGTGCCGCGCGACCTCCAGGGCCATCGAGCGGGTCAGCCCGACGAGACCGGACTTGGCCGCCGCGTACGGGTACATGCCGGCGCAGGTCAGCTTCGCGTGCAGGGACGCGATATTGACGATCGCCCCGCTGCCGCGCTCGATCATCGACGGCAGCGCGTGCTTCGCGCACAGGAAGGCCGCCTTCAGGTCGACGTCGAAGACCTGGTCCCACTCGGCCCCGGTCATGGCGACCGGCTCGGCGTAGACGTTGCGTCCTGCGTTGTTGACCAGAATGTCGACCGGTCCCAGCGTGGCGGTCACGTCGTCCAGGGCGTCGGCGACCGCCGGCTCGTCCGTGACGTCGGCCCGGCGGAAGGCGACGCGGGCGCCCCTGCCGGTGAGTTCGTCGCGCAGCGCCGCTCCGGCCTCCTCGTCCAGGTCGAAGAACGCCACGGCCGCGCCCTCGCGCACGGCCGTCTCGACGACCGCCCGGCCGATGCCGCGCGCCCCGCCCGTCACCAGGACCACCCGGTCCGCCAACCGCCCCATCGCCACTCCTCGCTCACTCCTCTTGGCCGACCCGTTACGACTCTCTGCGACTCGGCTCGCTACAGCTCTCCACGAGTCTCAGCGACTCTGTCCAGATCTTTCCGGCCCTTGACAGCTTAGCTGCTAAGTGGCGACGCTGGCTGTCGCCCGCACCCCTGCCGGGCCCCGAGATCGAAGGTGCGAACGAGTGACCTCACGCTATGTGCTCCGCCTCCAGGTGGATCCGGCCGACGATCCGACGCAGACCGGCGACAGGCTGCTGGCCCTGGCGCGGGCGGCGCGGGCCGAGGAGATCTGCGTGTTCCTCTTCGGCATGGAGTTCAACGATGGCCATGACAGCCTCGACCGTGTCGCGCACTGGCTGGCGGCCACGCGCCCTTGGCGCACCCGGCTCCGCGCCGAAGGCATCGCCGTGAGCCTCAACCCCGGCCACACGGTGGGCCACAGCGACTGGGCCCGCTCCCTCAAGCCCGGCCAGACCTGGCAGACGATGACGGACCAGCACGGGCGGGCCGCCGCCGTGCAGGCGTGCCCGCTGGACCCGGACTGGCGCGCGTACTACGCGCAGACACTGCGTCTCTACGCCGCCGAGGACGTCGACGCGGTGTGGATCGAGGACGACATCCGGCTGCACAATCACCGCCCGCTCGACTGGGGCGGCTGCTTCTGCCCCCTGCACCTGGCCGAGTTCATCCGCCGCACCGGGATCGGGACGACGCGGGAGGAACTGGTCGCGGCCTGTACCGCACCCGGCGACCCGCACCCCTGGCGGGAGCTGTGGCTGGACTTCTGGGATGCCACTCAGCGCGAACTCCTCGCGTCCTGGCGGGAGATACTCGGCGACCGGCTCGGCCTGATGTCCTCGCGTACGGACTCCCACGCCGCCGAGGGCCGCGACTGGTCGGCCTGGCTCGACCTCCCCGCCCTGCACCGCCCGCACTTCTGGGGCTACTCCGACGGCGCCGGGCCCGAACTCCCGCGTGCGATCCAGCAGTTGGACATGCAGCGCGCGGTGCAGCCGGACGGACTGCGCAGCTTCCCAGAGATCGAGTGCTGGCCCTACGGACAGTGGAACAAGTCCTTCCGCCAGACCGGCGCCCAGATGTCCCTGGCCCACATCCTGGGCTGCGACGGCCTCGCGGTCAGCCTCTACGACTTCCTCGGCAACCACCCGGACGACGAACCCCGTCGCGCCTCCTTCCTCGCACAGTGGCGGGACACCTTCGACTGGCTGTCGGATTCGTTCCCCAAGACCCTGCGGACCGTCGGCGTCGGACTTCCCTGGTCCGCCCACACCGGACGGCGCAACCGCACGGGGCGCGAGGGCTGGCAGTCGCTCGTCGTCCCGCACGGCTCATGGGCCGGACTGCTCGGCGCCGCGGGCCACGCGGTGACCGCCCGTGGCGGTGCGAGCGTCAACGCCCTTTCCGGGGAGTCCACTTGGGCCTTCGAGGACACCGAGCTGCGCGAGTGGCTCGGCCAGGGACTGCTGCTCGACTCGGTGGCGGCCCGGATCCTCTTCGAGCGCGGCTACGGGCCGCTGATCGGCGTGACCGGGGCGAGGCCGTCCCCCGAGGGCCACGCCCGCGAGATCTGCACCGACCCCGAGTTCTCCCTGCGCCCCGGCTGCGCGATCTCCCTGGACACCGAGAGCTACGACCGCTCCGCCGTGGTCGCGTTCGACCCGGCGCCGGACGCGCGCGTGGCGAGCGTGGTCCGCGATCAGCTCGACGCCGAGAGAGGCAGCGGACTCGTCCTCTACGAGAACACGCTCGGCGGCCGGGTCGCGGTCACCCCCTGGCCGGCGCACACCCCCGGCATGACCCTGATGAACGCGCAGCGCGAGGCCCAGTTGGGCGCCGTACTCGACTGGCTGTCCCGGGGTGCGCACGCGCGGACCACAGGTCATCCGTGGCTCGTCACACAGGTGCTCACGGACGGCGCGGACTGGCGCGTCGTGGTGTGGAACGCCTCGCCCGACGAAGCCGACGACTTCCGGCTCCGGCTGCCGCACGGCATGCCGGAACCACGCTCGGTGGTCCAGGTGACGGCCCGCGGCGAACGCCTCACCGCCGCCTGGCGCGACGGTCGCCCGCTGCTGTCGCGCCCGCTCGGGCAGTGGGAGTACGTGGTGCTGAGCAGCGCACATGCCTGATTCCCGGCGTTCCGCCGACGGTACGCTGGGGCCCGCCCGGCACGTCCCCCGAAGGAGTTCCCACGTGGCAGTGCGCCGCACCACGCTGTTCGATCAGGTCGCCGGCGAGATCGTCGCACTGATCGAGGAGTCCGGGCTCGGGCCCGGCGACGACGTGCCGCCGGAGGGCGAACTCGCGGCCAGGTTCGGGGTCAACCGGCTCGCGGTACGTGAGGCCATCCGGGTGCTGTCCGCCCGCGAGATCCTGGTGTCGAGCCAGGGCCGGCCGGCCAGGGTCAACGTCCCGTCGGCGCGGGTCTTCGGCCAGATCCTCCAATTCCGGCTGCATCAGCGGTCGTTGGAGTTCGCGGACGTCCTGGACGCGCGCGGCGCGATCGAGGGCGCGCTGGCATCCCGCGCGGCGGCGCGGGTCGCGTCGGGCGAGGCGTCACCGGATGCGGCGGGCGCGCTGCTCGACGAGATGGAGGGCGCCGTCGAGGACCGCGACCGCTTCGTGGCCCTCGACCTCGCCTTCCACCACGAGATCGCCCGCATGGCCGGGAACGGCATGCTCGAACTCGTCCTGGAGTCGCTCTCGGACATCCTCACCGCACACCGGCTCGCCAGCTACGAGGGGCGGTCCCGCCGGGGCGACAGCCAGCGGGCGACGATCACCGCCCACCGGCGGATCCTGAGCGCCATCGCGTCGGGAACACCGCAGGCAGCGGTCGCCGCGATGGCGGTTCACCTCGACGAGACCGGCGAGGATCTCGCCGTGTCTTAGGCACGACCGCCAGGCGGCTCCGACCCCGGCTCCAATTCCGTTTTCGTCCCTGGCTCCGGCTCCGGCTCCGCGAACTCGCACCACACCGCCTTACCGTCTCCTCGTGGTTCGACGCCCCAGCAGTCGGCGACCGCGTTGACCAGCAGCAGCCCGCGCCCCGACGTCGCGGCCTCGCCCGGTGTGCGGCGTCGCGGGAGCACGTTCGACCGGTCCTTGACCCAGAGCCGGACACGCCGCACCGGGCCCGGCAGCACTTCGAGGGTGATGACGGCGCCCCCGTCCGTATGCAGGAGCGCGTTCACCATCAGCTCACCGGCGGCGACCTTCACATCGTCCTCCACCGCGGCGAATCCCCAGTCCTCCAGAGCCTCTCGCAGGGCTGTGCGGGTCTCGGCGAGACCTTGGGGGTCCGCTGGGTGGAGGTACTGGTGGATGCGCGGCGCGAGCGGGGTGCCCGGGTCGAGGTCCCGGCGCAGGACGAGCAGCGCCACGTCGTCGGTGGTAGGCCTGGCCTGCGAGACCTGCTCCGACAGATGCTCGGCGATCGCGCACGCCTCGACGGGCCCGTTGCGCACCGCTTCGGTCAGCGCCTTCACACCGGCCGTGATGTCGCGCCCCGGGTGCTCGACCAGGCCGTCGGTGAACAGGACGAACGTCTCGCCGGGCAGCAGGTCGAGCCGCGTCTCGGGGTACTCCTCCTGCTCGAACTCCGTGGCCAGGCCCAGCGGGAGCCCGCCTCGTACCGGCGGGGTGCTGACGCGGCCGTCCGCGTGCCGGAGCACCGGTTCCATGTGGCCGGCTCTGATGGCCCGTATGTCTCCGGTGCCGGGGTCGACCTGGGCATACGTGCACGTGGCGAAGCGGTCGGTGTCGAGTTCCGCGAGGAAGCGCGAGGCACGCGCGATGACCGTGGACGGCGGGTGGCCCTCGCCCGCGAAGGCACGCAGGGCGATGCGCAACTGGCCCATGACGGCCGCGGCCTGGGTGTCGTGTCCCTCTACGTCACCGACGACGATCCCGATCCGGCGCCGGGGCAGCGGGATCACGTCGTACCAGTCGCCGCCCACTTCCCGGCCGCTGCCCGCCGCGTGATAGCGGGCGGCGATCTCGACGCCCGGGAACTTGGGGATGTGCCGGGGCAGCATGGCCGACTGCAGGCCCGTGGCGAGGTCGCGTTCGCCATCGAAGAGGATGGCCCGCTGGAGGGACTGGGCGACGATGCCCGCGAGGCCGAGGCACAGGTCGCGGTCCTCCGCCGTGAACTCGTCGCGCCCCCGGAAGAGCAGCGCGAGGCCTCCCACGGAGCGGGCCTGGGCGACCAGCGGCAGGAAGGCGGCCGCGTCCAGGTCAAGACGTTTCGCGTACGGGCCGAGGCGCGGGAAGGTGTCCGCGAGTTCGCGCAGGGAGGTCACGAAGCGGGGTCGCTGGGTCATCACGGCCTCGGCCAGGGGCAGCGACTCGTCGAGGCGGTGCAGCTTTAGCTCGTCGAGGACGGACGCCGACTCGCCTGCCAGGGCGACGAGTTGGAGGGCGTCGCCCTCGACGAGGCCGAGGACGAGTCCGTCCGCGCCGAAGCGTTCGAGCCCACCCGCGCCGGTGAGGACGGCGGTCACGTCGTCCACCGTCATGGCCCGGGAGAGGGCGTCGGCGGTCCCCTGGAGGACCGTGGTCATCCGCTGCCACCCGGCGAGCTGTACGGGGCTGGTCATGGCGAGCAGGGCGCGGTCCGCGTCGGCGTCGCGCACGATGCCGACCACACGCAGCGGGGTGCCGCTCTCGTCCCTGAGCACCCGGCCGCGCAGCTGCGTCCACCGCTGTTCGCCGTCGCGGCGCCGTACGCGGAAGTACGCGCCGAAAGAGGAGCGTCCCGTGTGGATCGCCGTCATCGCGGCGGCGCCGAGCCGGGCGCCCTCCTCGGGCGCGACCCGCGACAGCAGGAACTCGGGCCGGCCGTCGTATGCGTCGGGCGCGATGTCGAACACGGCGAGGGCCGCCGCGTCCAGGTCCAGGGTCTCCTCCGTCAGGTCCCACTCGAAGGTTCCTACGCGGTTCAGGGCGAGGCGCTCCTCGAGACCTGTCTCCGTCCTGCGCCGTCCTGCCATGCGTTCGCTCCGGAGAGGTGAGCCGGAAAACCCCGGCCGGCCGGGCCTGTAGCCTCGCGCGCTCCGTCCAGCCCTGTGCCGTCGGCGCCGGGAACTCTCCGAGCATAGCTTTAGGGCCTTTATCGCGCATTTCTACGCATATGCGGCACGACGATCACCGTGTTCCCATACGAACTGTGCGCGTACGAACCGTGAGCGTCGTCGTCCTGGGGGAACGACGTCTGCGCTCAGGCCTCTCGCGGAGCGAGGTCCTGGCGCAGGACTCGCTTGAGGATCTTGCCACTGGGGTTGCGCGGCAGCTCTTCCACGAAGTGGACGATCCGCGGCTTCTTGTACGAGGCGATGCGCTCGCGCGTGAACTCGATGAGGTCCTGCCCGGTGACGGGGCCCGCCCCGGGCCGCAGCACGACGGCGGCGGTGACGGCCTCGCCCCACAGCTCGTCGGGGCTGCCGAAGACGGCAACATCCAGGACCGCGGGGTGCTCGGCAAGCACGGACTCGACCTCGATCGGGTACACGTTCTCGCCGCCCGTGATCACCATGTCCTTCATCCGGTCCGTGATGAACAGGTAGCCGTCCTTGTCGAGATAGCCCGCGTCGCCGGTCCTGAGCCAGCCGTCGGCGGTGAACAGCGCCTCGTTCTCCCGCGGACGCTTCCAGTAGCCCGGGGTGACCTGGTGGGAGCGGGTGAGGATCTCGCCCACGACACCCGGCTGAACGTGCTCGCCGGTGACCGGGTCGGCGATGGCGACCTCGACCTCGGGCCACGTGTTGCCCGCCGAACGCAGCAGCGCGGAGCGCGGTCCGTCCACGACGTGGTCCTCGGGCAGCAGCCGCGCGGCGGAGCCGGTCGTCTCGGTCAGGCCGTACTTCTGGTAGAAGCCGCAGCCGAAGGCTTCCATGGACCGGCGCAGCAGGGCGGGCGTGATGGGCGAGGCGCCGTAGACGATCAACTGGAGTGCGGAGAAGTCGCGTTCGTGGATGTCCGGCAGCGACGTGAGGAGGTGGAGCATGGCGGGCACGAAGAACGCGTGCGTGACCCGGTGGCGTTCCATGAGCTCGACCACGGCGGCCGGCGCGAGGTCGGGGAGCAGCACCGTGTGGGCCCCCGCGGCGAGCGCGGTCACGAGCCAGCCTGTCCCGGCAATGTGGAAGACGGGCATGACGTTCAGCGAGACGGACGCCGTCGTCCAGCCCATCTCACTCAACTGGGCTTCGCCTGCGGTGCAGTTGCTCAGCGTGAGCTGGACTCCCTTGGGCTGCCCGGTGGTGCCGGAGGTGTACAGCTGGAGGAAGACCGCGTCCTCGCTCCCGGCACCGGGGTCCGCCTCGCCCGCCGCGCCCAGCCACGTCTCGTACGTGTACTCACCCGCGTCGGCCTCGCCCTCGGCGACGAGGGCGATCCCGGGCAGCGCGGCGCGCACGGCTCGGGCGCCCGGCAGGAACTCGGTCTGGGTGAGGACGATGCCGAGTTCGGCGTCCTGGGCGACCGCCACGAGTTCGGGCTCGGTGAGGCGCCAGTTCAGCGGGGTGGCGACGAGCCCCGCCTTGGCGCACCCCATGAGGAGCTCGGCGGAGAGGACTCCGGGACGTACGAGGTAGCCGACGTGGGTGCCCTGAGGCAGGCCCGCGGCGAGGAGGGCCTGCGCGACGCGGTTGCCGCGCCGGTCGAGCTCGGCGTAGGTCAGCGTCCGCGAGCCTTCGGTGACGGCGGGGGCGCCGGGGTTCAGTGCGGCGTGCTGTCGTACGGCGTCGGGCAGGAACGGGCCCATGCGGGAGTCCTCCATCGGCGTCGGCGAGGGGTCGAGAGAGCGGGGGCGGACCGTGAGCATCCCGGCCCGGCAGCACGGCGTCAATGCGTTGACCGGACAATTCAGACCAGCCCGGGGCTGCTCGGGGCTACTTGAGGGCCATGCGGATCCTTCTCTCCGCTCACTCTCCTCGAACGAACGTTAAGTGATGCCGCGAGGCTCCCGTATCCGCAGCAGCGCCTCCTGGACCACCGACGCGACGAGCCGCCCGTCCCGGTCCCAGAACTCCCCGTACGCCAGGGTGCGCCCGTCACCCGCCAGGCGGCTCCGGCAGGCGTACAGCAACCAGGTGTCGGCACGGAACGGGCGATGGAACCACATCGCGTGGTCGAGCGACGCGAGGACGACACCGGCCGGCCGCGGTTCCCCATAGGGCACGAGGGCCGTAGGGGCGAGCGGTGCGTCGGAGATGTACGCGAGGGCGCAGGCGTGCAGCGCGGGGTCGTCGGGGAGCGCTCCGACCGTGCGGAACCAGCCGAACCGTTCGATCTGGCCCTCGCCGGCCGCCCCCGCGTCCGGGCAAAGGACGCCCGGCACCTGCCGGTACTCCACCGCCGTACGCAGCGGATGTGTCGCCGGACGGGACGCGAAGCCGTCGTCCAGACCTTCGGGGTCCGGGACGTCCGGCATGCCGGGCTGCCGCCAACTCCCTTCCGGCTCGGGACGCTTGAAGGACACGCTCATCGTGAGCGCGTCCTTGCCGCCCTGGGTGGCGGTCACCTCGCGCACGGAGTAGCTCTGCCCGTCCCGCACCACGTCGGACTCGTAGCGCGCGGGGTGCTCGGGCGCGACGGGCCGCAGGAAATAGGCGTGCAGGGAGTGCGCGGCGCGGTCGTCCTCGACGGTGCGGTACGCCGCGGCGAGGGCCTGGCCCACGACCGCTCCGCCGTAGGCGCGCCGCGGCGCACGGCCGGCATGGCAGTACCCCTCGAAGACACCGGACCCGACATCCTCCAGGGCGAGGCGCTCCCCCTTACCCAGGGGACCGAAAGGCCGCGCCTGCTCCGGATCTCTGCTGATCATTCGTTAAGTGTCCAAGCCACGCACCCACCTGTCCACCCTTGGTGATCAGCGCACCCGCCCCAGCGGCTTCAGTGGTACCGCCGCGATCCTGACCCACCGCCCCCGAACACCGTCAGTGGCGCGTTACGGGTGGGGTACTTCGCGTCAAGCATCCGTCAGCGTGGGGGCCCGTCCCCGAACCGGCGGGCATAGCTTCGATGCAGCGCCCCGGCAGGTTCGGCCGGACTGCGCACGTCGCCTTCTTCGAGGAGCAGCACCATGTCTCCAGTCGAGCATTCCGAGGACCCGGAGCCCGCTGAACGCGTCCCGGCCGGACTTCTCCACGTCCCTGTCCGGCCGGGGCCCGCGGGCTGCACGGCCCGGTTCTTCCGCACACCTCTGGGCGGCCGCACGGCCGTCGGATTCACCTCGGCGGCCAAGCTCACCGCCACGCTGGGCACGGACCAGGCGAGTATCAGGCTCTCCGAACCCGCGTTGCGCGCACTCGGTGCGCCTCTCGGCGTCACCGCCCTGACCGTCGACCCGCCGCTCTCCGCCCCCGCGACCGACCGCACCACAGCGAAGATCCGTGAGCGCGAGAACTCCTGGCGCCGCTGGCATCCCCAGCATGTCGGCGCCCTGCGGGTGACCGGCGCCGCCGCCGTCGTCACGTGCCTGAACCTGCTGATCGGCTGAGGAGGGTCCATGTCAGTCCCCGTTTCGTCGCCCGTTTCATCGCCCCGCGCGGCCTCTTTTCCGTCATCGCTGCCCTCGCATGCCCAGGAACTGTCCCGGCTCCTGGGCGAAACCGACGGTCTGTCGGTCTGGCCCCGCTCCGCCCGCCTCGAGGCCGACGGGGACGTCCGCGCCGGCGGGGTCTCGCTCGCCGAGGCTGCCGAGCGCTTCGGCACCCCCGTCTACGTACTCGACGAGCAGGAGGTCCGAGAGCGCTGCCGCACCTACCGCACGGCCTTCCCCGAAGCCGACATCGTCTACGCGGCCAAGGCGTTCCTGTGCCGCGCGATGGCCCACTGGGTGCAGGAAGAAGGGCTGGGCCTCGACGTGTGCTCTGCCGGAGAGCTGGCGCTGGCCGTCACCACGGGGTTCCCGCCGGAGAAGATCGTGATGCACGGCAACGCCAAGAGCCCCGACGACCTGCGCACCGCTCTCCGCCTCGGGGTCGGACGCATCGCCGTGGACAGCGCCTCTGAGATAGCGCGTCTCGCCGCGCTCACACCCACCGGCACCCGCCAGAAGGTCATGGTGCGCGTGGTGCCCGGCATCGCGGCCGGCGGACACACCAAGATCCGTACCGGCACCGACGACCAGAAGTTCGGCCTGTCCATCACGGACGGATCCGCGCAGCACGCCGTCGCCCGGATACTCGACCAGCCGCACCTCGAACTCGTGGGCCTGCACTGCCACATCGGGTCGCAGATCGCCGCCGTGAAGCCGTACGTCGCTTCGGTACGGCGTGTGGTCGGCCTGATGGCCAGGATCCGCGACCAGCACGGCGTCGTCCTCCCCCAGCTGAACATCGGCGGCGGTCACGCCATCGCCTACCGGCCGGGCGAGGAGAGCATGAACGTCGGTGTCCTCGCGGGACGCGTCCGCGCCGAACTGGAGGAGGGCTGTGCCCGCGCCGGGCTGCCGGTGCCCCGGCTCACTCTGGAGCCGGGCCGGGCGATCGTGGGGCCCGCCGGGGTCGCCGTCTACCGGGTCCTCGCGGTCAAGCGCACCGGGAACCACACCTTCGTCGCCGTCGACGGCGGCATGAGCGACAACCCCAGGCCCGCGCTGTACGGGGTGCGTTACGCGCCGCGGCTCATCGGCCGCCCCTCCAGCGCCCCGCCCCGGCTGATGACCGTCGTGGGCCGGCACTGCGAAGCGGGCGACATCCTGGCGGACGAGGTGGCGCTCCCTGGAGACGTACGCCCCGGCGATCTCCTCGCCGTCCCCGCCGCCGGCGCCTATCACCTGTCAATGGCCTCCGGTTACAACCTCGTCGGCCGCCCGCCCGTCGTCGCGGTGTCCGACGGCATCGCTCGCGTCCTCGTACGCCGTGAATCGCTGGACGACATGAGCCGCAGGGACGTCGGCCTGTAGGCCCGAGTCCCGTATCCGTCCCCATGGATGCGGTCTCCGCCAAAGGCTCGTCCAGGCGGAGACCGCTCGGCGTATGGGCCTTCAGATGCTCAGCCGGTACGGCACCACGCACACGACGACATCGGTGCGCGCCCTGAGCGTGGCCGCGAGCAGGAGGCCGCGCTGGTTCTGGAGGATCTGGTAGCGGCGGTGGAGGGGCTCCACCTCGGGAATGAGGACGGCGATCTGCCGTCCTCCCTCCGCCGCCCGCTGGACGTAGTCGATGACGGGCTGCACGAGCGAACGATTCGGACTGTCGATGATCTCCAGTCGGACGCCGGGCTGCCAGCGGGCCCAACTCTCCTTCAGTTCAAGGGCCTTGGCGGGATCACTGTGCACGGCGACGGCGACGACATCGCGTCCGAGTGCGCGGGCGGCCGTCAGCGCGTGCTGGGTGAGCTTGCTGACCTCGCCGACCGGCACGATCACGAGGGAATCGGTGACACGCACCGGAGGCGGCACCTCCCCGAGCCCCAGCTCCCGGCCGACCGCCGTGTAGTAGCGCTGGACGCGGGCGAACAACAACATGAGCAGCGGCACCGCGACGACCACCACCCAGGCACCCTCCAGGAACTTACTGGCCAGCAGGACGACGAGCGCCACCGCGGTCAGCACCGCGCCGACCCCGTTGAGCACAGCACGCCGTAGCCAGCCGGGCGGCCGTTCGCCCGCCCAGTGCCGTACGAGCCCGACCTGGCTGATGGTGAAGCCGATGAACACCCCGATCGCGAACAGCGGGATCATGCGGTGCGTGTCGGCGTTCACCGCGATCAGCAGCAGCGCCGCGAGTACGGCGAGGGCCACAACTCCCCACCGGTAGACGGGGCGTTCCGTGCGCAGCCCGAACAGGTGCGGCAGGCGGTGGTCCTTGGCGAGCAGACTCATCAGGACGGGCAGGCCGCCGAAACTCGTGTTCGCGGCGAACGCGAGGGCAAGGGTAACGATGAGGTTGGTCGCGTAGTACGGCCAACCCGTCCCGTACGAGCCGGCCGTGAGCTGCGCGAGGACGGTCACGCCGCCGCGCGGCGCCACATGGTCACGGCGGATCAGTACGGCCAGCCCGATCAGCATCAGGCCGAGCAGCGCACCCAGCATCAGCTCGGTGCGCTGCGCCCGCTTCACGCGCGGCGCGCGGAAGGCAGGCACGCCATTGGCGATGGCCTCCACACCGGTCAGCGCCGAGCAGCCGGAGGAGAAGGCCTTCAGGAGCAGCAGCACCCCCAACGCCTCGGTGGCATGGACGGGTTGGGCGGTCCCCACGACCTCCGCGGGGTGGCTGCGCAGCAGACCGAAGACGACGATGCCGAGGATGCTCACGATGAACAGCACGGTGGGCAGCATCAGCACCCGGGCGCTCTCCGCCACGCCCCGCAGATTCACGAGGGTGAGCAGCGCGAGCCCGGCGAGACACATTTCGAGCAGATACGAGCCCAGCGAGGGAAAGGCCGAGGCGAGACTGGCCGCGCCCGCCGCCAGGCTGACGGTCACGGTCAGCACGTAGTCCACGACGAGACTGGCCGCCGCGAGGTAGCTCGTCCTGGGGCCGAGGTCCTTCTTCGCCACCGCGTAGGCGCCACCGCCGTCCGGGTGAACGGCGATCACCTGCCCGTACGAGACGACGAGCACCGCCAGCAGTGCGGCGATGACCAGCGTGACCGGCAGTGTGGCGGTCAGGGCGCCGGTACCGGCGGCGATCAGAACGAGCACGATGGCCTCGGGTCCGTACGCGACCGAACTCAGCGCGTCCAGGGAAAGGGCTGCGAGACCTTCGAGACTGGTGAGGTGGTGGCGCTCGCCTTCCCCCGGTCGCAACGGAACTC
Organism: Streptomyces sp. NPDC045026; assembly: GCF_056432625.1. Classification (NCBI taxonomy): domain Bacteria; kingdom Bacillati; phylum Actinomycetota; class Actinomycetes; order Kitasatosporales; family Streptomycetaceae; genus Streptomyces; species Streptomyces sp. NPDC045026. The sequence goes on along the minus strand of NZ_JBWKIS010000001.1, from coordinate 34,780 downwards.
TCGGCCGCAGTTCGCGGCGGGCCAAACCGAACGCCATGGGGACCTCGCGGTGCAGGGTGCAGCGGGATGAAAGCCGTTTCGAGGTCAGTGTGACCGGGCCCCCACGGCGGGGCGCGTCAAGGACGCGCCAAGGCCTCACGCCGCGGCGGTGAGGCCCTAGGAGGTGGCGGTCGCAGGGAGGTCGGGGCGGGTCGGACCGAGGCCGGTCGCGGTCGGCAGGGTGAGGACCATGGTGAGGCCGCCGCCGGGGGTGTCCTCGGCGCTCAGCGTGCCGCCCATCGCCTCGGCGAAGCCGCGGGCGACCGCGAGGCCGAGGCCGACGCCCGCCCCGCCGGGGGCGTCGCCGTAGCGCTGGAAGGGCTCGAAGATATGGTCCTTGGCCTCGTCGGGGACGCCTGGGCCGCGGTCCACCACCCGCACCTCCACCCGGTCGGCGATGGCGCTCGCGGACACCAGGACGCGCTCGCCGGAAGGGCTGTACTTCACCGAGTTCTCCACCAGGTTGGCGACCGACCGCTCGAGCAGGCCAGGGTCGACGGTGACCATCGGCAGGGTCTCCGGGATCTCCAGCTCCACGCTGCCCTCGGGAACCCCGCCGAGCGCCATCGGCACCACCTCGTCGAGGTCGATCTCGCGGATCAGCGGAGTGACCGTGCCGGTCTGCAGCCGGGACATGTCCAGCAAGTTCCCCACCAGATGGTCGAGGCGGTCGGCCCCCTCCTCGATGCCCTCGAGCAGTTCCGCGTGGTCCTCCTCGGACCAGGCCACGTCGTCGGACCTCAGTGAAGAGACCGCCGCCTTGATTCCGGCCAGTGGCGTACGCAGGTCGTGGCTGACGGCGGCCAGCAGCGCGGTGCGGATGCGGTTGCCCTCGGCCAGCGTGCGGGACTGGTCTGCCTGGGACTGCAGCCGCTGACGGTCCAGGACCACCGCGGCCTGGGCGGCGAAAGCGGCCAGGACCCGCCGGTCCTCGGCCGGCAGCACTCGCCCGGACAGCGCCAGCGCCATGCGGTCACCGACCGGCATGTCGACATCCGCGTCCTCCGGACGTTCGACCGCCGCTGCCGTACCCACGCTGCCCGCGCAGGTCCACGGCTCCGCGTCGCCGGCCCGCTCGAGCAGCGCCACCGACTCCATGCCGAAGGTCTCCCGGACCCGTTCGAGCAACGCCTCCAGGCTGGTCTCTCCGCGCAGCACGCTGCCCGCGAGGAAGGAGAGGATCTCCGACTCGGCGCGCAGCCGGGCCGCCTGATGGGTACGCCGGGCGGCGAGGTCCACCACGGAGGCCACCGACACGGCGACGCCGACGAAGATGGCGATGGCGACGATGTTCTTGGGATCGGCGATCGTCAGGGTGTGGACGGGTGGGGTGAAGAACCAGTTCAGCAGCAGGGAACCCACGAGCGCCGACGCGAGCGCCGGGTAGAGCCCGCCCAGCAGGGCCGCGGCCACCGTCAGCGTGAGGTACAGCAGCATGTCGTTGGCCAGGCCGACTTCGGGGGCGACGCCGGTGAGCAGCAGCGTGAGGAGGGCGGGACCGGCCACACCCGTCAGCCAGCCCAGGATGACCCGGGACCGGCCGAGGCGCGCGGTCCGGGCGACCGGCAGTCCGCGCCCCTTTCCCGCCTCGTCGTGCGTGATCAGGTGGACGTCCAGGTCGGGGCCCGATTCCCGGGCGACGGTGGCGCCGACACCCGGCCCGAAGACGTACTGCCAGCCCTTGCGGCGGGACACCCCCAGAACGATCTGGGTGGCGTTGACGCCGCGCGCGAAGTCCAGGAGCGCGGTCGGGATGTCGTCCCCGATGACGTGGTGGAAGGTTCCGCCCAGGTCCTCCACGAGGGTTCGCTGGACGACCAGCTCCTTCGGTGACGCGGAGGTCAGCCCGTCGCTGCGGGCGATGTAGACGGCCAGCACCTCACCGCCCGCGCCCTTCTCCGCGAGCCGCGCGGCACGGCGGATCAGCGTACGGCCCTCGGGGCCACCCGTCAGACCCACGACGATCCGCTCGCGCGAACCCCAGATCTTCGAGACCTGGTGCGCGCTGCGGTACTCGGTCAGATAGGCGTCCACCCGGTCCGCCACCCACAGCAGGGCCAGTTCGCGCAGGGCGGTCAGGTTGCCGGGGCGGAAGTAGTTCGACAGTGCCGCGTCGACCTTGTCGGGCTTGTAGATGTTTCCGTGCGCCATCCGTCGGCGCAGGGCGGGCGGCGACATGTCGACCAGCTCGATCTGGTCGGCCCGTCGTACGACCTCGTCCGGGACGGTCTCGCGCTGCCGGATGCCGGTGATCGACTCGACGACGTCGCCGAGCGACTCCAGGTGCTGGATGTTGACGGTCGAGATGACGTCGATGCCGGCCGCGAGGAGTTCCTCGACGTCCTGCCAGCGCTTGGCGTTGCGCGAGCCCGGGATGTTCGTGTGCGCGAGTTCATCGACCAGGGCCACCCGGGGACGCCGGGCGAGCACCGTGTCGACGTCCATCTCCGTGAAGACGCTGCCGCGGTACTCGAGTTCCTTGCGCACGACCTGCTCCAGGCCGTGCAACATCACCTCGGTGCGCGGCCGGTCGTGGTGCTCCACGAAGCCCACCACACAGTCGGTCCCCCTCTCGACGCGACGGTGCGCCTCGGACAGCATCGCGTACGTCTTCCCGACGCCCGGCGCCGCACCGAGGTATATCCGAAGCTTGCCGCGTGCCATCTTCTCGTCTCTTCGTCTCTACGGGCGGAGGCTGTAGGAGTGCTGGGGCCGGTTCACGAACGCTCGGTTCAGTTCTCGAAGCGGTATCCCATGCCGGGCTCGGTGATGAGGTGGCGCGGGTGGGCGGGGTCCGTCTCCAACTTGCGCCGCAGCTGGGCCATGTAGACGCGCAGATAGTTGGTCTTGCTGCTCTGGGACGCGCCCCAGACCTCCTGGAGCAGGTGCTTCTGGGTGATGAGCCGCCCAGGGTTGGTGACCAGGATCTCCAGCAGGTGCCATTCGGTCGGGGTGAGGCGTACGTCGTGTCCGCCTCGCCTGGCCTTCTTGGCGAGCAGGTCGATGGAGAACTCGTCGGTCGTGACGAGGACGACGTCGGGGGCGAGCGGAGCGGCTTCGGTGCGGCGGACGGCCGCCCGCAGGCGGGCCAGCAGTTCGTCCATGCTGAACGGTTTGGTGATGTAGTCGTCAGCACCCGCGTCGAGTGCGGCGACCTTTTCGTCCGAAGCGCGGCGGGCGGAGAGCACCAGGATCGGTACCCGGGTCCAGCCGCGCAGGGCCTTGATGACGTCCGTGCCGTCCATGTCGGGCAGGCCCAGGTCGAGTACGACCACGTCGGGCTGGCGCGCGGCGGCAAGGCGCAGTGCGGTGGCTCCGTCGGGAGCCGGGTCCACTCCGTATCGGCGGGCCTGCAGGTTGATCACGAGGGCCCGGACGAGCTGAGGATCGTCCTCCACCACCAGCACCCGGGTCATGAGTGTGCGCCTCTCCTCTTGCACGGAAGGTCGGAGCCTGCGGAACCGGCTTCATGGTTACGGGAGTTGACGGATCGGGGGCGCGCCCCGTCCGCCAACTCCCGCTCGGTGCGTATAACGCCATCAGCTCTTCGCCACGAGTCCCTTGAGCGCGATGTTGAGTTCGAGGACGTTCACGCGGGGCTCACCCATGAAGCCGGCGATGCGTCCGTCGGTGTGCTCGTCCACCAGTTTGTGCACCTGGGCGACGGAGAGGTGGTTCTTCTCCGCGATCCGGTGGACCTGGAGGTCGGCGTACGCCGGGGAGATGTCCGGGTCGAGGCCTGAGCCGGAGGACGTCACCGCGTCGGCGGGGACATCGGAGGGCTTGACCGTGTAGCCGCCGACCGAGTTGTCCTTGATGACGGCTGCCTTGGCGGCCAGCACCTGGGCACAGAGGGTGCCCTCCTCCGACTTCGCCGTGCACTTCCCGTTGATCGCACCGTTGTCCCCGGACAGGTTGGTGGCACCGGAAAGGATCAGCTTGTACTGGGTGTTGACGCTGTTGGTACCCAGACCGTTGGAGGGGCGCGGCTGGAACCACTTCAGGTCCGGTTCCGCGGTCTCCTGGCCCTTCTTCAGCGGCAGGTCGTAGCGCTGCCCGATGAGGGACGAGCCCACCACCTTGCCCTCGGAGCTGATCTCGGAGCCGTTGGCCTTGTCGTGGAACAGGGCCTGTGCGACCCCGGTGACGGCGAGGGGATAGATCACGCCGCACACGACGGTCAGGACGAGCAGGGCCCGCAGGCCGGCCCACAGCAACCGGCCGGTGTTCGTAACCGAGTTGTTCATGGTGATCAGCCGATTCCGGGGATGAGGGAGATGATGAGGTCGATGATCTTGATGCCGATGAAGGGGGCCACGAGACCGCCGAGCCCGTAGATCCCGAGGTTGCGGCGGAGCAGCTTGTCGGCACTCACCGGCCGGTACTGGACGCCTCTCAGGGCGAGCGGTACGAGCCCGATGATGATGAGCGCGTTGAAGATGACCGCGGACAGGATCGCGGAGTCGGGCGAGGACAGCTGCATGATGTTGAGCTTGTCCAGGCCCGGGTAGACCGCCGCGAACAGCGCCGGGATGATCGCGAAGTACTTCGCGACGTCGTTGGCGATCGAGAACGTCGTCAACGCGCCCCGGGTGATGAGGAGTTGCTTGCCGATCTCGACGATCTCGATGAGCTTGGTCGGGTTGGAGTCGAGGTCGACCATGTTGCCGGCCTCCTTCGCGGCCGACGTGCCCGTGTTCATCGCCACGCCGACATCCGCCTGCGCGAGCGCCGGGGCGTCGTTGGTGCCGTCACCGGTCATCGCGACGAGCTTGCCGCCCGCCTGCTCCCGCTTGATCAGCGCCATCTTGTCCTCGGGAGTCGCCTCCGCGAGGAAGTCGTCCACGCCCGCCTCCTCGGCGATCGCCTTGGCCGTCAGCGGGTTGTCGCCCGTGATCATGACGGTCTTGATGCCCATGCGGCGCAACTCGTCGAACCGCTCGCGCATGCCCTCCTTGACGACGTCCTTGAGGTGGATGACGCCCAGCACGCGGGCGCCCTTGTCGTCCTCGACGGCGACCAGGAGCGGCGTGCCGCCGGCCTCGGAGATCCGGTTGGCCAGGGTGTCCGCGTCATCCGAGATGGTGCCGCCCTGTTCCTGGACCCAGGTGATGACCGAACCGGCCGCGCCCTTGCGGATCTTGCGTCCGTCGACATCCACGCCCGACATGCGGGTCTGGGCGGTGAAGGCGATCCATTCGGCGCCGGCCAGCTCGCCCTGGTGGCGTTCGCGCAGCCCGTACTTCTCCTTGGCGAGGACCACGATGGAGCGGCCCTCGGGCGTCTCGTCGGCCAGCGAGGACAGCTGCGCCGCGTCCGCGACCTCGGCCTCTCTGGTACCGGTCACCGGCACGAACTCGGAGGCCTGGCGGTTGCCGAGTGTGATGGTGCCCGTCTTGTCGAGCAGCAGGGTCGACACGTCGCCCGCGGCCTCGACCGCCCGGCCGGACATGGCGAGGACGTTGCGCTGGACCAGGCGGTCCATCCCCGCGATGCCGATCGCGGAGAGCAGCGCGCCGATCGTCGTCGGGATGAGGCAGACCAGCAGGGCCACCAGGACGACCATGCTGAGGTGCTTGCCCGCGTAGTCCGCGAACGGCGGCAGTGTGGCGCACGCGAGCAGGAAGACGATGGTGAGGGACGCGAGAAGGATGTTCAGCGCGATCTCGTTGGGCGTCTTCTGGCGCGCGGCGCCCTCGACCAGAGCGATCATGCGGTCGATGAACGTCTCACCGGGCTTCGTCGTGATCTTGATGACGATGCGGTCGGAGAGGACCTTCGTGCCGCCGGTGACCGCGGACCGGTCGCCGCCGGACTCGCGGATGACGGGCGCAGACTCACCCGTGATCGCCGACTCGTCGACGCTCGCGACACCCTCGACGACGTCACCGTCGCCGGGGATGATGTCGCCCGCCTCGCACACCACCAGGTCACCGATGGTCAGCGCGGTGCCCGGCACCTGCTCCTCGCCCGTGCCGTCCTTGGACAGGCGGCGGGCAACGGTGTCGGTCTTGGCCTTGCGCAGAGTGTCCGCCTGCGCCTTGCCGCGGCCCTCGGCCACCGCCTCCGCCAGGTTCGCGAAGATCACGGTGAGCCACAGCCACGCGCTGATCGCCCAGCCGAACCAGTCGGACGGGTCCTTGAACGAGAACACCGTCGTCAGGACCGAACCGACGAGCACCACGAACATGACGGGCGACTTGACCATGACGCGCGGGTCGAGCTTGCGGCAGGCGTCCGGCAAGGACTTCAGCAGTTGCTTCGGGTCGAAAACACCCGCGCCGACACGTCCGTCGTCCTTGTGACCGGTCGGCACATCGCTGTGCGGCGCGCGGGTCGGAGTGGCTGTGGACATCGCGTCCTCGTCGTTTTCTGTACGGGTCTTCGCTGTGCGAGCGGTCATGACGCCAGTCCTTCCGCGAGCGGGCCGAGGGCCAGGGCGGGGAAGTACGTCAGACCGGTGACGATCAGGATCGTGCCGACGAGCAGCCCGGTGAACAGCGGCTTCTCGGTGCGCAGGGTGCCGGCCGTGGCGGGGACGGGCTTCTGCTCGGCGAGCGAGCCCGCGAGCGCCAGGACGAACACCATCGGCAGGAACCGGCCGAGCAGCATCGCGAGCCCGATCGTGGTGTTGAACCACTGCGTGTCCGCGCTCAGACCGGCGAACGCCGAGCCGTTGTTGTTGGCGCCCGACGTGAACGCGTAAAGGATCTCCGAGAAACCATGCGCCCCGGAGTTGAGCATCGAGTGCGGCGGCGTGGGCAGAGCCATCGAGACCGCCGTGAACACCAGGACGAGCGCGGGGGTGATGAGGATGTAGCAGGCCGCGAACTTGATCTCGCGAGTGCCGATCTTCTTGCCCAGGTACTCGGGCGTACGGCCGACCATCAGGCCCGCGATGAACACCGCGATGATCGCCATGATCAGCATGCCGTAGAGCCCCGAACCAGTGCCACCAGGTGCGATCTCACCCAGCTGCATGCCCAGCATCGTGATGCCGCCACCGAACCCGGTGAACGAGGAGTGGAAGGAGTCCACCGCACCCGTCGACGTCAGGGTGGTCGCCACCGCGAAGATCGACGAGCCACCGACCCCGAAGCGGTTCTCCTTGCCCTCCATCGCGCCGCCCGCGATGTCGAACGCCGGGGCGCCGTGGTGGAACTCGGTCCACATCATCAGGGCCGTGAAGCCGATCCAGATCGTCACCATCGTCGCGAGGATCGCGTAGCCCTGCTTGAGGGAGCCGACCATGCGCCCGAAGGTGCGGGTGATCGCGAACGGGATGACGAGGATCAGGAAGATCTCGAAGAGGTTCGTGAAGCCGTTGGGGTTCTCGAAGGGGTGGGCGCTGTTGGCGTTGAAGTAGCCACCGCCGTTGGTTCCCAGCTCCTTGATCGCCTCCTGCGAGGCGACCGCGCCACCGTTCCACTGCTGCGAGCCGCCCATGAACTGGCCGACCTCGTGGATGCCCGCGAAGTTCTGGATCGCGCCGCACGCCACGAGGACGATCGCGCCGATCACCGAGATCGGGATCAGGATGCGGACCGTGCCGCGCACCAGGTCGGACCAGAAGTTGCCCAGCTCACCGGTACGGGAACGAGCGAAGCCCCGTACGAGGGCCACGGCCACCGCGATGCCGACGGCCGCGGAGACGAAGTTCTGCACCGCGAGCCCGGCCGTCTGGACGACGTGGCCCATGGCCTGCTCGCCGTAGTACGACTGCCAGTTGGTGTTCGAGACGAACGAGGCAGCCGTGTTGAACGCCTGGTCCGGATCGATGGACGAAAAGCCGAGCGAGCCCGGCAGCGAGCCCTGAAGGCGCTGGAGCAGATAGAGGAACAGCACGCTCATGGCCGAGAAGGCCAGCACACCGCGGAGGTATGCCATCCAGCGCATCTCGGTGTTCGGATTGGCGCCGATGCCCTTGTAGATCCACTTCTCGACACGCAGGTGCTTGTCGGAGGAGTAGACCCTGGCCATGTAGTCGCCGAGGGGACGGTAGGCAAGTGCCAGTGCCGCTATCAGGGCGAGCAGCTGGAGCACGCCGGCGAGGACGGGACTCATATCGCTTCTCAGAACCTCTCCGGAAAGATCAGGGCGAGGACGAGATAGCCCAGCAGGGCGACGGCCACGATCAGGCCGACGATGTTTTCGGCAGTCACAGCTTCGTCACCCCCTTGGCGACGAGCGCCACCAGCGCGAACACCGCGATCGTGGTGACAACGAAGGCCAGGTCGGCCATCGCGAGCTCCTAGATGAGGTTCGGATTGAACGGACGACTAGAGGAAACCGCCTTTCTGGCCGAATTCGAGCGTCGTTGACGCCTCCCATACGGAGGCGTGCACGCCTTTGACGGAACTCTTACGGAGGCTCATCCATTCACCTGATCCAATCGGGACATTCTCCGCAAAACGCCAATGGCCCGCACCAGCGAGGTGCGGGCCATCAGGAGTGAAGGGCGTCAGGAGATGCGGAACCGAAGCCTGCAGATCACCGCGTCCGTGTCCTTGCGTACGGCGTGGGCGACGACCGCGCCCCGTTGGTTCTGCAGCAGCCGCTGCCACAGCCGGTCGGGCTCGACCTCGGCGATCAGCACGGTCACCCGGGTGCCGCTCTCGGCGGCAGCCGTCTCGCCCACGTACGCGGCGACAGGGCGGCCCAGGGCGCGACGCTGCGAGGTGAGCTGGATCAGCGGCACCCCGGGGTTCCACAGCGCCCAGTCGCGCACCAGGGCCTCGGCCTGCGCGCGGTCCTCGGCGTCCGGGTGGCAGACGGTCACCGCGCGCACCTCGTCGCCGAGTGAGGAGGCCGCGTTGAGCGCCTCACAGGTCAGGCGCGACAGGTTCGACACGGGGACGACGACGACGGAGCGGTCGCGGTGCGGCGGCGAGGGGATGCGCCCGAGGCCCAGCCGTTCCCCGATCCGCGCGTACGCCCGGTGCACCGTCTCGAAGGCCACGACCAGCAGCGGCAGCGCGATCACGATCAGCCAGGCGCCGTCCTCGAACTTGGTGGCGGTCACGACGACCGCGGAGACACCGGTGAGCACCGCTCCAAAGCCGTTCAGGACCGCCTTGCCCCGCCAGTTCCTCCCCCGCTGCTCACGCCAGTGCCGGACCATCCCGACCTGGGCGATCGTGAATCCGATGAAGACGCCGATGGCGAACAGCGGCACGAGGGTGTTGGTGTCGCCGCCGGAGAAGACCAGGAGGGCGGCCGAGACGGCGGCCAGGGTCAGGACTCCGTGCCGGTGGACCTGGCGGTCCGCCTTCAGCGCGAAGACGTGCGGGAGGTAGTTGTCACGGGCCAGCAGCTTCAGCAGGACCGGAAGTCCGCCGAAGGAGGTGTTCGCGGACAGCGCCAGCAGGATCATCGTCGCGAACTGGATGACGTAGAAAGCCCAGTTGTGGCCCAGCGAGGCGTCCGCGAGTTGCGCGAGGACGGTGACGCCCTCGACCGGCTGGAGGTGGAAGCGCGAGATCAGGGCCGACAGGCCGATCAGCATCACGCCGAGTACGGCGCCGAGGGCGACCTCCGCGCGCTGGGCCCGGCGCACGCGCGGGACGCGGAAGGACGGCACGGCGTTGGCGAGGGCCTCGACGCCGGTGAGGGCACTGCATCCGGACGCGAAGGCCTTCAGCAGGAGCAGGGCGCCGACGGTGGTGGCGTTGTCCGCGAGCGCGGAGACGTGGCCCTCGGCGGCCGCCGTGCTGACGGGCGCGGACCGGAAGAGACCGACGGCGATGAGCACCAGGATCGAGACGACGAACACGGCCGTCGGCACGATGAAGGCCCTCGCCGACTCGACGATGCCGCGCAGGTTCACGCCCGTGATCAGGACGAGCACGGCGAGACATATCCACAGTCTGTCGTCGTACAACTCCGGAAAGGCCGAGGTCAGAGCGGCCACACCGGCCGTGACGGCCACCGCCACGTTGAGCACGTAGTCCAGGACCAGCGAGGCCGCGGCCACCAGGCTCGTACGGGCGCCCAGGTGGGTCTTGGCCACCGCGTACGAGCCGCCGCCGTCCGGGAACGCGGCGATCACCTGCCGGTACGAGGCCACGAGCACCGCGAGCAGACCGGCTATCGCGAGCGTGACGGGCAGGGTGAAACCGAGCCCGTGTGCCCCCGCGGCGGCCAGCACCAGAACGATCGCCTCGGGGCCGTAGGCCACCGACGCCATCGCGTCGAGGGACAGGGCGGCCAGACCGGTCACAGCGGTGAGCCGGTGGCGCTCGCCTGTATCCGGGGGCTCCTCAGCGGCAGGGGCGGCGCCGGACTCGGCGGTCAGGACAGACATGGGGCACGTGCTCCTTAGGAGATGAAAGACCCACGTACACGGGGAGGCGCTACACGGGTGCAACCACGTTCTGTCCTCTCACCGCTCGCCCCGACCACTCCTTGCGGCTTCTTCGCGCCTGAGCCCAGGACCTTGACGTGGCCTTGACGTCCAGGTGCGTCACACGACTCCGCGGGAGCGGCCTTCCCCGCGGAACCGCACCCCGACCTGGGCGTCAAGGCGGGGCAGAATGCCCGTCAGAGCCGCGTCAAGGTACAGGGGCCTTGCCCCTGTGGGCTTTACCGTCGGCACCATGGGAAGCCCCGACTGCACGCGAAACGACGCGGCCCACAACCATGAAGCGCCACCCGCCGAAGTGACGTACGACAGCCGCTGGGCAGGGGATCTGCGCAGCGCGATTCGGTGCTCGGCCGTGATCCTCGGCGTGATACTGCTGATCGACTGGGCGACCGGCGGCGTCACCGCACCGCGGGCCACGCTGTGGACCGCGCTCGCGGTGCTGCTGTTCCTGGTCCTGTATCCCGCCCGCGTCAGCGCGGGTGAAGGCTGGCTGGCCTCACGCGGACTCCTGCGCGAGCGGCGGGTACGCACCGACGCGTCGGTGTCGGTGCGTTGCCTGGACGGCGTCTCCCAGCGGCTCCGCCTGCGGGACACCTCGGGCCGTCGTATCGAGATCAACCCTCAGGTCCTGGTGAACAGCGACGAAGCCCCCGACCAGTTGCAGCACCCGACGGGACTCACCGACCACATCGTCGTGGTCGGCCTCGGGAAGAGGAGCTCGATGGGTGAGTGCGGGTCGCGGTGCAGCGCGGCGATCTCGGCGCCGTGCTCGTCGCGTCGTGAGGGCAGTACGACGGTGACGGCCTCGCCGCACACGGCGTCCAGTTCGACGGCGAGCCGGCGCGCGAGCCCGTCGTCGCCGCAGATCACCATGTGCTGGGAGCGCTGCCCAAGTTCCGTGTGGAGATGGAGAGTTGACGTCACATCAGACTAGAACGGCAGAGCGGAGGGGCCCGGTTCCGGGTCGCTGAGGGTTCAGCGTCAAGGTTGCGTATGCGTACGTCCGCAGTGCGGAGCCGGGGCGTACCAGGCGTCCGGCAGGCCGGCCGCCACCGGCCTGCCGGGTGTCATCCGTCCTTCACCGGTCCCGCCGTGTAGAGGGCGGCGCCGGTCTGGTCGGCGAGGGTCACCGCCACGAGGCGGGCCTGGAGCGGCGGGACGGGGCCCTGGCCAGGGGTGAGCATGAACCGGCCGAGGTAGTGGCCGTTGCCGTAGGTGCGCAGTTCCGTCTCGCCCTCCGGCCAGCCCCTGTTGTCGACGTCCCAGCGCTTGCGGCCGACCGCGACACTGCCGTCCGGCTGCAGACTGGGCGGCTGTCCCATGAGGGTGCCGTATTCGAAGCGGCAGGCGCGCAGGCCGAGCAGTTCGGTGAGCTGGTGGCGGACGTGGTCGACCACGGTGTCCGAGGACTTCGCGGACTGAGCGAGGTCGGCCGTCTCGTGGATACGGGCGAGGTAGACCGCGTCCGTCACCGTGATCACTTCGAGGCGGCGGGCGTATGCCGCGAGCTGGGACACGATCAGGCCCACGACCAGGAGCAGGACCGCCGTCTCGATGTCGTCCGAAGCGTTGATGTCGAAGGTCTGGTACGGCCGGGTGAGGAAGAAGTCGAACCAGGCGGCCGCCGACAGCGCCGCGAGCGCGCCCGCCGCACGGCTTCCGATGGCGGCGATCGCGACCACCACCACGACCAGGATCAGCGCGGCGTTCGTCTGCGAAAGCTCGGTACGGAAGGGCACGAGCGCGAGCGCCACCAGGAACGGTCCGACGAGGCCCGCCAGCAGGGCGAGCCGGTCGCGGAGCCGGTAGCCGGTCATCATGCCGTCACCTCTTGCGTTCGTTGCGGCGGCTCCGGGCCTGGGCCCTCGCACGCCGATTTCAGGGCTCATACGCCCCCTCCTACGCTCTGCGTACCACTGGGGTGCTCCGCCCGCTCGGCGAAGGGCAGGGACAGGACCATGGTCAGGCCCCCGCCGGGAGTGTCCTCCGGGACGAGGGTGCCGTCCATCGCCTCGGCCAGCCCCCTGGACAGGGCGAGACCCAGGCCGAGTCCGGTGGCGTTGTCGGTGTCGCCGAGACGCTGGAAGGGTTCGAAGAGGCGGTCACGGTCGGTCGGCGGGAGGCCGGGGCCTCGGTCGACGACCCGCAGTTCGACGCGGCCCGCGTGGGCGCTTGCGGTCAGCAGCACCATGCGCCCCGCGGGACTGTGGCGAGCTGCGTTGCCGGCGAGGTTGGCGACCACCCGCTCCAGCAACGGCGGGTCGGCCAGCACGGCCGGGACCTCGTCCAGGTCCCCCACCTCTACCTCTGGAGTGTCTGCCAGCGCCACCGGCAGGACCTCTTCGAGCGTGGTGGGGCGCAGGTTCAAGGTGAGCACCCCTGCCTGTAGCCGGCTGAGGTCGAGGAGGTTCTCGATCAGCCGGTTCAGTTTGGCCATCGATTCGTCCGCGGTGGCGAGGAGCTCGTCCCGGTCCGCGTCGGAGAACTCCACATCCTTGCTGCGCAGCGAGGAGACGGCGGCCCATCCGGCGGCGAGCGGGGTGCGCAGGTCGTGGCCGACCGCCCGCAGCAGCGCTGTCCGCATCCGGTCGGCGGCCTTGACCGGCTCGACCTCGGCGGCGGCCTCGGCGAGCCTGGCCCGTTCGACGGCGGCGCCGACATGCGCGGCGAACGCGGCCAGCACGCGTCGCTCGGAGGACGGGAGGGGGCGGCCGCGAAGCACCAGGAAGGCGCCGGGGCCGGCGGGTACGACTGTCGCGGCGTCTTCCCCGGGCGGCTCGTCCACCAGTTCCGCCGAGTCCATTCCGAAGGTCTCACGGGTGCGTTCCACCAGAGCGGGGATCGTGGCACCGCCGCGCACGATGGTGCCCGCGAGGGAGGACATGGTCTCCGCCTCCGCGGTGGCGCGCGCCGCGCGCCGCGACAGACGCAGGGAGCGGTCGACGACAGCAGCCACTATGGCGGCCACCACGACGAACACCGCGAGCGCCAGCAACGCGTTCGGATCGTTCAGCGTGAAATGCCCTCTCGGCGGGATGAACCAGTAGTTGAGCAGCAGGGACGCCGTCACCGACGCGATCACCGCCGACACGACGCCGCCTATGCAGGCCACTCCCACCACGGTGAGCAGGAAGAGCAGGGCCTCGCTGGTGAGGTTGAGTCTGTCCCTGGCCGCGTTCAGATCGAGCAGCAGGGTGAGTGCCACCGGCAACAGCAGGCCGGCGACCGGACCGGCGATCCTGCGTACGGTCGACAGAGTGCGGCGGCGGGAGGGCAGCAGCGTGCCGCGCCCGGCGCGTTCGTGCGTGACCATGTGGACGTCGATGTCGCTGGAGGACTTGACCACCGTCTCGCCGGTGCCCCGTCCGGTGACGAACCGCTCCAGGCGGCCACGGCGGCTGGTGCCGAGCACGAGCTGGGTGGCGTTCTCGGCGCGCGCGAATTCGACCAGGGCGGTGGCGACATCGTCGCCGACCACGGAGTGGTAGCTCCCGCCGAGGTCTTCGACGAGCCGCCGCTGGCGGGCCAGGGAGGCGTGCGAGGTACCCGCGGCGAGTCCGTCGCTGCGCGTGACGTGCACGGCGAGCAGGTCACCGCCGGCCGACCGGTCGGCGATGCGGGTGGCCCGCCGGATGAGGGTGTCGCCCTCGGGCCCGCCCGTCAGAGCCACGACGACCCGCTCCCGGGTCTCCCACACGCCACCGATGCCGTGCTCGGTGCGATATGCCTGGAGCGCCTCGTCCACCCGGTCGGCCACCCACAGCAGCGCGAGCTGTCGCAGGGCCGTCAGATTGCCGGGCCGGAAGTAGTTGGCGAGGGCCGCGTCGACCTTCTCCGGAGCGTAGATGTTGCCGTGCGCCATCCGGCGCCGCAGCCCCTCGGGCGGCATGTCCACCAGCTCGATCTGACGGGCTCTGCGCACGATCTCATCGGGCACCGTCTCGTGCTGCGGGACCCGGGTGATCTTCTCGACGACATCGTTGAGGGATTCGAGATGCTGGATGTTGAGCGCGCTGATGACATCGATCCCTGCCGCGAGCAGCTCCTCGATGTCCTGCCAGCGCTTGGGGTTGCGGCCGCCACCGGGGACGTTGCTGTGGGCGAACTCGTCGACGATCGCCACCTGTGGACGCCGCGCGAGGACCGCCGCGAGATCCATCTCCGTGAACTCGCCGCCGCGATACGTGCACGAGGCTCGATCGACGACTTCCAGGCCGTTGAGCATCGCCTCCGTGCCGGGGCGTCCATGGCATTCCACGAACCCCACCACCACGTCGGCGCCCCGCGCCGCCCTGCGTCGCGCCTCGTCGAGCATGCGGTAGCTCTTGCCCACGCCCGGGGCGGCCCCGAGGTAGACCTTCAGTCGTCCGGGCCGTACGTCACCCGCGGCGCGTGCTTCTCCCCCGCCGGTCCGTACGTCACTCATATCGGTCCGTACGCCATTCATCGCAGCCGATGCGCTCCGCTCACTGACGATCAACTCTCCGGAGGGCTCCCCGGAGGGACGGGTTGCCCGTCTCCAGCGAAGCGCCTGATCGGGTCCTCGGCGCACCCATTGACGCGTCTTTGGCGCCGCTCACGTGGACATTGACACCACATTGACGAGACCTGGTGCGGCGGCCAGTTCGATCAGTTCGTCGACCGCATCCCTGTCACCCTTGTCGGCCCGCTCCCGCAGGACGGACAGGTCGGAAAGGTCGGAGTCAGCCATGGTGGACCCCAGTTCTGCGGCCTGGGCGCGCCTCACGCGTCAGCGGAACTCCGCGTACCTCGGCCGTAGCCCGAGGGCGGTGAGTGCGACCGCCGCGAGAAGCGCTCCCAGGGCCCAGGGCAGCAGATCGCCCACCGCGGAGCGGCCCGCCTGTACCGAGGCGGTGAAGTGGTGTCGGTTGATGTCGGTCACTTCGTCGAGCGCATCCATCCACGCGCCGAAGTGAGCGTTGGACATGCCGGGCTGCCAGCTGATGCCGAACGCGACAGCCTCGCGTTCCTTGCCCTGCGCCACCAGCGCACGGATCTTGCGGTCGTCGCGCTCGTAGACGGCGTACGTCTCCACCGTCTTCTCGGCCGCCGCCCGCTCGCCGGGGAAGGTGATGTTGTCGAGTTCGCGCCGGAACTCGCCGGTGAAGCGCAGGTCTTCATGGTCGGAGCGGTACGCCTGCCAGGTCGTGGCGAGTTCGTCGTCGTACGTGGCGAGGGTCGCGCCCCGCACGCCGTACAACTTCTGCGAATTCCCCAGGAACGCCCGCTCGTACTGGCCGCGACGCTCCTGGTCCAGGAGGTAGCGGCTTTCGTCGGCGTTCGCTTCGTACGCGATCGCGCGGGCGCGGGAGAGCGCGACGACGGAGTCGAACGCGTCGCGGCGGGCGCCCCGCAGGTCCTCGGCGGTCTCGGTGAGTGCCTGAGCGCCGAGGAGGGTGGCGAGCAGGGCGCAGATGGTGGCGGCAAGGACGCCGGGATTGAGGATCCGGTGGAAGCGGCGCGCCAGATACCACTGGATCACAGCGAGCACGGCAAGGAGCAGCACGCCGAGCGCGATGACAGCGGCGAGCTGTGCGGAGAGCGCTGAACGCGCCTGCTCATACTGCGTGTTGAAGCCGCGATTGTTGGAGGCCACCAACTCGCGTGATTCCGGCAGGAGTTTGCGTTGGAGCAGATCCGTCGCATCCCGGTAGTCGACGAGGGCCGACGCCTTGCCGCCGGTGCGCCCGTCGTTCTCGAGAGCGCGCCCCACCAGCTCCTGGTACTCGGCGAAGTGGTCGGTGAGGGATTCGACGGTCTGCTCGTCGGTGTGGTCGCCTTGGGCGGCGACGGCAAGGGTGCGCAGGTCGTGGCCGATGGCGGTGCGGGCGTCGCGGTAGAAGCCGACCGCCTTCTCGTACGGCGTCCTCAGGCGCCCCTTGCCCGCGTCGCCGCTGGACAGCAGGATGTTCGCGGCCTGCGCGTCCATGTCGTTGAGGGCGAGGTTGAGGTCGGCGGCACTGGTGGTACGCGGCGACTCCCGGTCGGCGACCGCGTCCCAGGTGCCGGAAGCGGCGAGCCCGGCGAGCAGAAGCAGCAGGGCGAGGGCCCCGGCGAGCGAGACCGTGGACGCGTACAGGAGGCGCAGCCGCGCGGGCAGGGTGGCCCAGAAGCGGCGGCGCAGAGCGGCCCACGCGTCCACGGCCTCGCGACGAAGGTGAGGGCCCGGCCGCGACCCCCCTCGTGGCCGCGGACCGAGCCCGCCCCCGGGCGGTGCGACCGGTCCGTACTGTGGCTCCGCGACAGTCTCGGCCTCGACCTCAGAACTGCGCGTGGTACCGGCCGTGATGGTCACGAGCCCTCCAACGTCACGCCACGGACGGTTGCCCGTGTCCCCCGCGCCGCTCAGTCTGCGACCGGAATCGGCCACGGCCGTGGTCCGTTGACGCCTCCCTGACGCTTTCTCAGGTGACCTTGACGCGGGCTTGATGCCGCCGTTCGAAGGGTCGTAAGGGAGGCGCAAATTCCGTGCCGGACGGCGCACTTCGGGCATCCGGCGGGGCTAGATTTCCCCTCGGCCGCCGGTGAGGCCTGCGGGCGTCAGTGGCATGACGGCTCGCCACCGGAAGCAGCTATCGGATGCTTCCGGTCAGGGCACCTCACGGGCGGCCGGGCACGCGGCGGCGTCTCGTCGTTCCGTCGCCGACGTCCGTGTGCAGCCTTGCGGTGCCGGGGCCCCGGCACCGCAAGGCCCGGCGGCCACCCCACGTCCTGTCAGCCCGACCGGTCGCCGGCGCGCCGCCCCGCATGTGGCCGCGGTTCCCTCCGCGGTTCCCTACCGAGGCATGAAGATCCCCGACGTCATCGACGGCGTCGCGGCGGTCGAGGAACCGGCCGTCACCGGCGAGTCCGCGCCCGTCCTCCGCGAGTCGGGGGCGACCGCAGCGCTGACATCCAAGGCCATCGCCGAAGAGGCCGACGTGGACGACCACTTGGCCGAGGCCACTACCGAGGACGAGCTCGCACTGCATCGGCGCACGACCTTCTGCGGCGCAATCTGACGCTGTACGGTCTCGGCGGCCTTGTCCTGCCCTTCATCGTCATCAAGCTCATCGACCTGCTGATTTCCTGCCTGCTCGGGCTGGGGCGAACAGCCCGCGTCAAGAACGCGTCCGGGCGCGTCAGAGGCCCGTAAGGGAGGGGCACTTGAGCTTGTACGGGGCGGCTCCCCCGGGTTCCATGAACACCATGAACAGCGAGTGGCTCCTCATCGACCGGCCGCCTCATCGGGCGACCCGCCGTGTGCCCCGCTGTGCGGAAACGCCCGCGTCCACCGTCCGCTGACGCGCCTTCCGCTGCCCGAGGGGCGCCGTGACCCACGTCCGGCGCCCCTTTCCATGCCCGTATACGCATCTGCCATGCGCATCTGCCGTACACGCACCCGAGCCGTACGCGAAGCCGTACTCATACCCCCGGATGGATCATGTCTGACACCACCCTTTCGTCCCGCACCGTCCTTGTCACGGGCGCCACCTCGGGCATCGGTCTGGAGACCGCACGGCAGCTCGCCGAACGCGGCGCCACCGTGCTGCTGCACGGCCGGAGCGCCGAGGAAGCGCGCGCCGCCGCCGACCGGCTCGTCGCGACGGCCGGCATCGACGCCGACCGACTCTGCACCGCGGGCGCCGACTTCACGCGCCTCGACGAGGTCGAGACCATGGCGGCCCGTGTCGTCGCCGAGCACCCTCACCTGGACGTCCTGGTGAACAACGCGGGCATGGCGGCGCCCGAGCGGCACACCATCACCGCCGACGGCAACGAGATCGCCTTCCAGGTCAACTTCCTCGCCCACTACCTGCTGACCTGCCTGCTGGAGCCCGCGCTCACCAGCTCTCCGGGCGGCCGCGTCGTGAACGTCTCCTCCTCCCTGCACCGCACCGGCTCCATCCAGTGGAGCGACCCCAACCGCGCCCGCCGTTACTCCCGGCTCGCCGCGTACGCCCAGTCGCAGCTGGCCCTGACGGTCTTCGCGGCGGATCCGCGCGTCACCGCGGTATCCGTCCACCCGGGTGTGTGCGACACCGCGCTGCTCCCCCTCTACGCCCACGACGGCGTGACGCCCACCGAGGGCGCCGCGCACGTGGTCCGCCTCTGCGACCCGTCGGTCGAGATCGTCAACGGCGCCTACTACGACCGCGCCGAACGCGCCGACCCGGCACCCGCCGCCACCGAGGACCGCACGGTCAAGCGCCTCAACAAGCTGGCCGACCTCCTCGTCGGCCGCACCACTTGAACACGCCCACCGGATGACGGAGTTACCACCCATGTCGAAGCGAGCCCGCAAGAAGAGAGACCGCCGCAAGAAGAAGGCGAACCACGGCCGCAAGGCCGGCCAGCGCTGACCCGTCAAGGGGCGGGCGGGGTGACGGGACGGGCGACACGCGCCGCTCCTCCCCCGCCCGCCCCTCCTGTCACCAACCCCCTGGAGACATCGATGATCGAACTCGATCCCCGCCAACTGCCGCCGCTCACCCGCTGGTTCCCCGCGGGCACCCCAGGGCCGGCCACCATCGGCGAACACGTCCTCACCACCGGCGTCGGCCGCTGGTGGGCGGACCGGGCCGACCAGCCGCGCATCATCGCCGCGTCCTGCGCCGGCCACGTCCTGCTGCGCGGCTCCCCGGACGCATCCGAGGACCTGGCGTCCCTGGCGGACAGCCACATAGACGCGCCCGCCCGCTTCCTGCCGGCCCTCGGCGCGGCCTTCGACCGCCTCACTCCGTGGGAACGCATGGTGTGGACGCTGCAGGCCGAGCCCCAGCCCTGCCCGAGTCCGCGCGGCGTGACGGTGCGCCGCCTCGAACCCGCCGACACCGACGCCCTGCACGCCCTCGGCCCCGACTCGGCCTGGATCCACGCGAGTTGGGGCGGCGCCGCCGGGCTCGCCACCTCCGGTCACGGCTGGGCCGCCGTGGACCGCGGCGGACAGGTGCTGGCCATCGCCTGCACGTACTTCCGCGGCACCCGTTACGAGGACGTAGCGGTCTTCACCACCCCCGACCACCGTCGGCACCGCCTGGCCCTCGCCTGCGTCACCGCCCTCGTCCCGGACATCACCGGACGCGGCCACACACCCAGCTGGAACTGCTCCGTCCTCAACCGCGCCAGCCGTCTCCTGGCCTGGACCGCCGGCTTCCGGCTGGTGCGCGAGTACGTTCACTACGCGGTCGGGAGCCCGGCACAGCGCAGCCGCCTCGCGGCATGAGGACGGCGGCGCCCCTGTGGCCGCGCGAACGACACGTCGTTCCGCAGTCGCCCCTGCTCTCTCTGACTCTCTCTCGCCCTGCCGATGACGCCACCGCTAGTGACAATGAGCCTCAAGGACGAAGGACGAAACAAGCACGAACGGACGAACGGGGACGGTCCCCCCAGCGGGTGCACCACCCTGGGCCTGCGGTTCACAGTCTGCACACGCCGGCCTCGCCGTCCGCGTGATGGCTGGATCCGCGCGCCCGCGCATCACGTCAGGAGAGCACGCAGATGGCCACCACAGATCACGCCCGCGCGAGTCGATTGCGCGCGTGGATGCTGGAAGGGCTCTCCGACATGGGCAAGGGCCGCCCGGCCCAGCACCCCGTCAAGCCCGAGCCCGAGCACAAGGGGCAGCGGTGGTGGCGGGTGATGTGCCTGACCGGCGTCGACTACTTCTCCACCCTCGGCTACCAGCCCGGTATCGCCGCCCTGGCCGCCGGGCTGCTGTCCCCGGTCGCCACCATCGTGCTGGTCATCGTCACCCTGGCGGGTGCACTGCCCGTGTACCGGCGGGTGGCGGAGGAGAGCCCACGCGGCGAGGGCTCGATCGCGATGCTGGAGCGGTTGCTGTCCTTCTGGAAGGGCAAGCTGTTCGTCCTCACCCTGCTGGGCTTCGCCGCCACCGACTTCCTGATCACCATCACTCTTTCGGCCGCCGACGCCTCCACGCACCTGGTCGAGAACCCCCACCTGACCGACGCGCTCCACGACAAACAGATGCTGATCACGCTGGTGCTGGTCGCGCTGCTGGGCGCGGTATTCCTCAAGGGCTTCCTGGAGGCGATCGGCGTCGCGGTCGTCCTGGTGGGGATCTACCTGGGGCTCAACGTGGTGGTCGTGATCGCCGGTCTCTGGCACGTCTTCACCGCAGAACACGTGATCACCGACTGGGGCAGCGCCCTGACGGCCGAGCACGGAAACGCCTTCGCCATGATCGGTGTCGCGCTGCTGGTCTTTCCGAAGCTCGCTCTCGGCCTCTCCGGCTTCGAAACAGGCGTGGCGGTCATGCCACATGTCGAGGGCGATGCCACCGACACCGAGGAGAAGCCGACGGGCCGTATCCGCGGCACGAAGAAGCTGCTGACCACGGCAGCCGTGATCATGAGTGTGTTCCTGGTCGCGACCAGCTTCATCACGACCGTGCTGATCCCGGAGAAGGAATTCGAGTCGGGCGGCCAGGCCAACGGCCGTGCGCTCGCCTATCTGGCGCACGAATACCTCGGCAACGCCTTCGGCACGGTCTACGACGTCTCGACGATCGCCATCCTGTGGTTCGCCGGCGCCTCCGCCATGGCCGGGCTGCTCAACCTGATGCCCCGCTACCTGCCGCGGTACGGCATGGCCCCGCACTGGGCCCGCGCCGTGCGCCCCATGGTCATCGTCTTCACTCTCGTCGGGTTCCTGGTCACCTGGATCTTCGACGCCGACGTCGACGCCCAGGGCGGCGCGTACGCCACCGGCGTGCTGGTGCTCATCAGCTCCGCCGCGATCGCCGTGACGATCGCCGCGCGCAAGGCCGGCCAGCGCAACTGGACCGTCGGCTTCGCCGTGATCTCGGCGGTCTTCCTCTACACGACCGTGGTGAACGTCATCGAGCGTCCCGACGGCGTGAAGATCGGTGCCTGCTTCATCGCCGGCATCATCCTCGTCTCGCTCCTCTCCCGGCTCGCCCGCGCCTTCGAACTGCGCGTCACGAGCGTGACGATGGACGGCATGGCGGAGCGGTTCGTACGGGACATCGCCAGCCGCCGTATCCGGTTCATCGCCAACGAGCCCGACAACCGTGACAAGGCCGAGTACCGCGAGAAGATCGAACAGATCCGCCAGGACAACGACGTCCCGTCCCAGGAGGACTTCGTCTTCGTCGAGGTCACGGTCCTCGACCCCTCGGAGTTCGAGTCCGGCCTGACCGTTCGCGGGGAGGTACTGCACGGCCGGTACCGGGTCCTGACGCTCGAGAGCGCGTCCATCCCCAACGCCCTTGCCGCCCTGCTCCTGCACGTGCGCGACACGACCGGCTGCATTCCGCACATCTACTTCGAGTGGACCGAGGGCAACCCCTTCGCCAACTTCCTGCGCTTCTTCCTCTTCGGCCAGGGCGAGGTCGCGCCCGTCACCCGTGAGGTTCTGCGCGAGGTCGAACCCGACAGGGACCGACGCCCCCGGATCCACGTCGGCTGACCGAAGACTGCCGGACACCGGCAGTGCGGCCAGGCCCACCGCGCATGCATGCTGTTGGCTGCCAACAGAAGAAAGGGGGGGTTCGTGGAAGCCACCGCAATACCCGGCCTGGCGCGTGCCCGGATGGGATCAGCCCTGGCGGTGACGGTCCTTCTGCTGCCCTTCGGCGCTTACGGGCTGGCCCGGACCGGGGTGGTGCCCGAAGGGACACCGATCGTGCTCGGCCTGCTCTCCGTGATCATCGGCTTCGTTCTCCTGCCTGCCCTGTGCGAGGAGGGCGCCCCGTTCCGGCACTCGTCGTCGCATCTGACAGCGCACACCCTGACCGGCCAACGGTCCGTGGACCTGAACCGGATCGCCACCGTCCGGCTGCTGACGACCTTTTCGTACGGTGGCACGTCCCGCACGGTGGTGGTGCGCGACACCCATGGCGTGCGCCTCGGTATCACCACCGAGAGAAGCCGAAGGAAGCTGCGCCGAGCGATCGAGAAGGCGGAGGCGAACGCCGCGCGCGGTGTCCCCGGCCCCCGGGTGAGCCGTGCGGCCCGCGCCTACCTGGCCCCTGTCCCGGAGCCAGGGCCCGTCGGCCACACGGTTCTCGCCTTCCTTCTCCCGACGGTGTCCGTGAGTCTGTACGTGTGCGTCATACTCCGGCTCGGCGGGCAGTAAGCCCTCCCCCGCCCGCCTGTAGAAAGCCCCCGATTCAGCGCACCCGGCCCCGCGGTTTCAGCGGCACAGGCGGGAGTTCCGGGGCGAGCAGGGCGTCGCCGTCGTAGCCCTTCACTTCGCCGAAGCGATCGCCGTCCATCCAGTCCGAACGCGCCTGAGCGATGTCCCGCCTCGGCTACCCGATCGCCCCGTCCACAGTCTGGGAGATCCTCCACGCAGCCGGCATCGACCCCACGCCGCAGCGCTCCGGCCCGGCGCGGCGACAGTTTCTGACCACCCAGGCCCACGGCACCATCGCTGCCGACTTCCTGCACCTGGACACCATCTCGCTCAAGCGCAGGCCAGGAACCTTGCCATGGCGCAGGGGCGCCGGTTGGACTCGCTACGCTTCCTCCTCCGGAACCGGGACAGCAAGTACACCCGTTCCTTCGACGCCGTCTTCGAAGCCGACAACGTGGAGATCCTGCTCAGCCCACCCCAGGCGCCCAGAGCGAACGCCATCTGCGAGAGAGTCGTGGGCACCCTGCGCCGCGAGGTCCTCGACCAGATGCTCATCTACAACGAAGCCACGCCCAAGCAGCGCTCACCGACTACATCCAGCACTACAACGAGCACCGCCCCCACCAATCCTGGGCGCGGCTACCACCGGCCAGCGACGAACCACCCAACGCGGCCACCGTCACAGACCTCCAGGCGCACCGGATCCAGCAACGACCAGTCCTCGGCGACCTGATCAACGAGTACCTCCGCGCCGCCTGACCGAACCCCACCACCACAGCTCACAGGGCCAATTCGTCTTTTCGAGCGACACAGGGTCAGTTGGGCGCCGTGGCCTCGTTCACGCAGCGCAGGACTGGTCGGCTCTTGAGCGCCGATGGATCGTCGAGCCGGGCGCCGGTGACCTCGAAGGTCGCCTGCTCGCCGGGCAGCAGTGTGACCAGCGCCCGGTCGGTCTCGGCTGCCGGGTCGAGCCGGTCGGGGAACAGCGCGAGATCCCGTACGAGGGTGTGCGCGTCGACTGTGACGCGGTAGCCGTCGGCCTCGCCCGGACCGAGCGGGTCGACGTGGGCGGTAAGGTCCGCGCAGGGGAAGGCCACCTCGGTGTCTTCGGCGTAGAACTCGACCACGCGTCGCCCTCCGAGCTCGGCGACGAGCAGCTCGCGGGTCTTGTCGTCCGGCTCGGTCAGCTCGACCGGGAGCTCGACGCGTGTCACCGACCGGGGCGCGCAGTCGACCGGCAGCTCCGCCTCGGCGAGCATGGTGCCGGAAAGGGAGCGCCGGGCCACGCGCAGGAGGCCCGCCCAGATCTGTGGACCGTCGTTGACCGCGTACACCGCTCCGTCACGCACGACGAGGATCCGGTCGGCGTATGCCTCGCGCAGCGCGTACCAGAGGGGTTTGCGCCGGCCGTCGACGTCGACGGCCGACCAGGAGACGACCGGCCAGCAGTCGTTGAGCTGCCAGACGACCGTGCCCATGCAGTACGGGGCGTGCGAACGGAAGTGGCGGATGCCGAAGGCGACGGCGCGGGCCTGGTTCAGCTGGGTGAGCCAGTGCCAGTCGTCGAGGTCACGGGGCTGCGGAAGGTGATCACCCAGGCCCCGCAGGAGCTTGCCCTGGCCGTCGTCGGCTTTCTGATGTGCCGACAGAAGTGGCGAATCCACGGAGAGTTCACCGCTGATGGCCTTGCGTAGGGTGGCGTAAGGGGGCGGTCCTTGGAAGCCGAACTCGGCGACGAACCGGGGCACGTGATCCGCGTAGGTGCGGTAGTCGACACGGTTCCACACGTCCCACAGGTGGACCGTTCCGCGAGTCGGGTCCTGCGGGGGCCGGCCGGGGGCGCCGGAGTAGGGCGAGCCTGGCCAGTAGGGGCGGGTGGGGTCGAGTTCCGCGACAAGGTCCGGGAGGAGGCGGTGGTAGTAGCCGTGACCCCAGGTGCGGCCCTTGAGACGGTCCTGCCAGCCCCAGTCGGCGTGCCCCTCAAGGTTCTCGTTGTTGCCGCACCACAGCACCAGCGAGGGGTGCGGGGCCAGCCGGACGATGTTCTCGCGGGCCTCGGCCGCGACCTCGTCGTACAGCGGCTGCTCTTCGGGATACGCGGCGCACGCGAAGGGAAAGTCCTGCCAGACCAACAGGCCTTTTTCGTCGGCGAGTTCGTAGAAGTCGTCACTCTCGTACAGGCCGCCGCCCCAGATCCGTACGAGGTTGACTCCGGCCTCGGCGGCCTGGTCGAGGCGGGCGGCGATGCGCTCGCGGGTGAGGCGGGTGGGGAAGCAGTCGTCGGGGATCCAGTTGACGCCGCGGACGAAGACCGGTTCGCCGTTGACGGCGATACGGAAGGCCTCGCGCTCCAGCTCGATGCCCCGGAATCCCGTCCGGGCGCGCCATTCCTGCTCGCCCAGGCGCACGGTGACCTCGTACAGCGGTTGCTTGCCGTAGCCGCGGGGCCACCACAGTTCGGCGCCCGGGACCGACAGGCTGACCTGGCCGCACGAGCGGCCCTCGGGAACGCTGAGCCGGGCCCGCTCGCCTGCGACCTCCACCTCGGCCGTCAACTCGCCGGTGCCGCCGAGCCGGTCGACATCGAGCGCCACCGTCAGGCACGGCACGCCGTCGGTGCCCGCGTCAGCGAGCAGACGTATCTGGGCGATGCGGTCCCCGCTGTACGACTCCAGGGTGACGGGCCGCCAGATTCCTGAGGTGACGAGCGTGGGCCCCCAGTCCCAGCCGAAGTTGCAGGCCATCTTGCGGATGAAGGGGTAGGGCTCGGTGTAGGCGCCCGGGCGTTCGCCGAGCCGGTCGCGCAGGTCCTCGGCATAGGTGTAGGGCGCGGTGAAGCGGACTTCGACGGTGTTGTCGCCCTCGTGCAGCAGGTGGCGGACCGGGAAGCGGTAGCTGCGGTGCTGGTTGGCGGTCTCGCCGAGGACCGTGCCGTTGAGGCGGACGGCGGCGACGGTGTCCAGGCCGGCGAAGAGCAGATCAGTGCGGTCGTGTCCGTCGCGCCGCCAGGTGAAGGTGGTGCGGTACGTCCAGTCGGTGCGGCCGATCCAGGTCAGTCGCGTCTCGTTGTCGTCGAGGTAGGGGTCCTCGATAACGTCGGCGGAGAGCAGGTCGGTGTGGACGCAGCCGGGGACGGTCGCCGCCAGGCCCTCGGGGGGCAGCGTCACCGGGATGTCGCCGTCTGCGCTCAGCCTCCAGCCGTCGTGGAGGTGGAGGCGTGTGATCACTTCTGGGTCCTTCCGCAGTCCGGGAGTTGAGCGCAGGCGACGTAGTGATCGGGCTCCAGTTCGTACACGTCCCCGGTTGCTTGCGACGCGTGATAGAGGCAGACCTCGACGGGTTCCGCGTCACTCCAGTCGACGCCCAGGCGGGGCACGGCAGCCAGCAGGTGGCGGGTGTAGGGGTGCTGGGGGTTGCCGAACACCATCTCCGTGGCGCCGCGCTCGACGACGCGGCCGTGGCGCAGGACAACCGTCCGTTCGGCGAGGTAGGTGCCCAGGGACAGGTCGTGGGTGATGTAGAGGACCCCGAGACCGCGCTCGCGCAAGTCACCGAGGAGGTTGAGGACGTCGATGCGGGTCGAGGCGTCGAGCATGCTGGTGATCTCGTCGGCGACGAGGAACTCCAGGTCGAGCAGGAGGGTGCGGGCGATCAGGAGCCGCTGGAGCTGACCGCCGCTGAGCTGGTGCGGGTACTTGCCGAGCACCTGCGCGGGGTCCAGGCGCACATCGCGTACGACCTTCTCCACGCGGGTACGCCAGTCGGCAGCCGGCACGTGGGGATGGTAGGCGTCCTTGATCATCGCGAAGACGCGGTCCGCCTTGAAGACCGGGTTGAAGCAGCTGAACGGGTCCTGGAACACGCCCTGCACGCGGCGGTGGTATTCCTTGCCGGAGCGCACCGGCTCACCGTCGAGGGTCAGCGATCCCGCACTGACCCGGGTGAGACCGAGGATCATGCGGCCGATGGTGGACTTGCCGCTGCCGCTCTCACCGATCAGGGTGACGACCTCACCAGGATCGACAGCGAAGGAGACCTGGTCCACGGCGGTGACGCCCTGTCCGGAGAAGGTCCCGGTGCGAAACGTCTTGGTGACGCGGTCGAGTGTCAGCATCAGGCCTTCCAACACGCTACGTAGTGACGGGGGGCGACCTCCACGACCGGCGGCTGGGCAGCGCACTGGTCGTCGGCCAGCGGGCAGCGGTCGCGGAACCGGCAGCCGGTGGGCGGATTGAGCAGGGAGGGCGGGCTGCCCTCGATTCCCGTGAGGCGGCCCTCGGAGCGGCGCACACCTACCTTGGGCAGCGCGGCGAGCAACCGGCGGGTGTAGGGGTGCCGGGGCTCGGTGGTGAGGACTTCGGCGGGCGCCTTCTCGGCGAGCAGTCCCGCGTACATGACCATGATGGTGTCCGAGATGTGCGAGGTGAGCGCCAGGTCGTGAGTGATGAACAGCATGCTGGTGACCAGGCCCTTGTCACGCAATCCGACGAGCGCTCCGGCGACCGCCTTCTGGTTGGAGACGTCGAGTGCGGACGTCACCTCGTCGGCGATGAGGAGGGAGGGGTCGAGCAGCGTGGAGATCACCATGACGGTGCGCTGCTTCATGCCACCGGACAGCTCGATCGGATAGCGGTCCAGGACGTCGGGTTCCAGGCCGACAAGGGCGAGGCGGCGGTGGAGTTCGGGGGTGTCGACGTCGGCGCCGCGCGCGGCGAGCAGTTCGCGGATCATCCGGCCGATGCGGCGGGTCGGGTTCATCGCGCTCATCGAGTACTGCGGCACGAGTGAGATGCGGCGGAAGCGGAAGGCGTTCATCGCCCGGTCGTCGGCGATGGGTACGTCGTCGCCGTCGAGGGTCATGGAGCCGCCGACGTGGCGCATCCGGCCGTCGAGGCGGATGAGGGACTTGCCCAGCGTGGTCTTGCCGCAGCCGGACTCGCCCACCAGGCCGAGTATCTCGCCGTCGGCGATGTCGAAGCTCACGCCGTCCAGAGCGCGGACCTCACCGCGCAGCGTGCGGTAGTGGACGCGGAGGTCGTTGACGGTCAGGGTCATGCGGTCTACGACTCCCTCAGCTTCGGGTTGAACACCTCGTCCAGACCCACATTGGCGACGTACAGCGCACCGACTACGGCGGTGATGCCGATCCCCGGGGGCACGAACCACCACCACATGCCGAGTTGGAGGGCGCTCCACTGCTGGGCGCTCTGCAGCATCAGGCCGAGCGAGACGCCCTCGGTGGGGCCGAGGCCGATGAAGTCGAGCGAGGAGGCGATGAGGATCGAGCCGCCGAACAGCAGGATGAACGTCATGAACAGGTAGGAGCTCATGTTCGGCGCGATCTCGCGGAAGATGATCCGCCAGGTACGGCTGCCGCTGAGCCGCGCCAGGTCCACGAACTCGCGTGAGCGCAGGCTGAAGGTCTGCGCCCGGATCGCGCGCGCCGCCCACGGCCAGGATGTGAGGCCGATGAACAGCCCCTGCACACCGACGCTGCGCACACCCAGGTAGGCGTTGACGATGAGCAGGACGGCCAGGGACGGGATCACCAGGACGATGTTGGTGAGCATGTTGAGGATCTCGTCGACGATGCCGCCGCGATATCCGGCGAGGAAGCCGACCAGCATCGCGACGATGCCGCCCCCGATCACGCCGACCAGGAAGGTGGAGCGCAGGCCGTTCACGAACTGGGCGTAGATGTCCTGCCCGAACGTGGTCGTGCCCAGCCAGTACTTGCCGCCGGGTGCAGCGGCCTGCGGGCCGACGTAGGCGTTGGGGTCCGAGGAGTCGAGGAACAACGGTCCCAGCACTCCGGCGAACAGGAGGACCAGCACGATCGCGAGCCCGATGAGGAGTTTCGGATTGCGGACCGCGTAGTGCAGGCTCTCGCGGCCGGGGGTGAGCGGCGGCGCGGCGGCCGCGGAGGGGCCCGCGGTCTCGGCAACTGCGTCCGGCGCCGGAGTGCCCGCCGGCTGGGGTGGCAGTGTGCTCACGACTGTCCTCCCGCCATGCCGGTCCGGGTGCGAGGGTCGACGACGACATATGCGAGGTCGATGAGGAAATTGGCGATCAGGACCCCGAGCACGATGAACAGAAACGCGCCCTGCAGCAGGAAGAAGTCACGGTTCTGAATGGCCGCCAGGATCAGGTTGCCCAGGCCCGGGTAGTTGAAGACGATCTCGGTGACCAGCGCGCCGGCGACGAGGACGCCCAACTGGAGTGCCAGCCCGGTGATCTGAGGCAGGACGGCGTTGCGGAAGGCGTATCGGCGGATGAGGCGGTGAGGCGCGCCGAGCGCGGCCAGGTAGGAGGAGTAGTCCGACTCCAGCTCGTAAATGATCATGTTGCGCATGCCGATCGCCCAGCCTCCCAGGGCCACCAGGAAGAGGGAGAGGAAGGGCAGTACCCAGTGGTGCAGGGCGTCGAGGAAGAAGTCGACGCTCATGCTGGGCTGGATGTCGAGGCTGTAGCCGCCCGAGATGGGGAACCATCCGGCCTTGGCGCTGAACAGCCAGGCGAGGATCACGGCGATCCACATGTACGGCATCGCGGTCAGCACGTAGCCGGCGGGCAGCACGGTGTTGTCGAGGATCTTGCGCCGGGCGGCGAGCGCGCCGAGCCAGTTGCCGACGAACCAGCTGAGCAGGATCGCCGGGATCATCAGGGCCAGGGTGTAGGGAAGTGCGTCGAGGATGACCTCGCCGACGGGCTTGGGGAACACCCAGATGGACAGGCCGAAGTCACCGTGCATCAGTGACGCCCAGAAGTGCAGGTACTGCTGCCACATGGGCTGGTCGAAACCGAACAGGTTGTTGTAGTAGGCGCGCATCGCGTCCACGGCCTCGGGCTGCGAGACCCGGGCGCGGGAGATCATCGCGGACACGGGGTCGCCCGGCATGAAGCGCGGGATCATCCAGTTCACGGTGACGGCGACGACGAACGTCAGCGCGTAGACGAGGAGCTTTCGGGCGAAGTAGCGGAGCAAGGGAGATCTCCCGGATCGGCGCGGCGGCAGGAGGTGGGAGGGGAAGCGGGCGGGGTGCGGGCCCGGCCCGCGACCGCTGTCAGGGAGGCGTCGCGAGCCGGGTGCTGCGCGCCCTTTCGGGGTTCCGCCCCGGGGGCCCGGGGCGGAGCCCCGGACACGCGATGACGGGTCCGGGGCTGCTCCCGAGCCGGAAGGGTCAATGGGCAGGTTTGATCTTGGTCAGCATCTCGAAGCCGCCCATTTCCAGCCAGTTGCGCCACAGGGCGGGCGCGTAATGTGAATCGCCCTTGCCCGAGGGCCAGTTGGTCCACGCACCGGTGGTGGCCTGCGACCACAGGCCGTTGTACCAGAGCGGGATGACGGGCATCTCCTTGAGCTGGATGTCCTGGATCTTGGAGATGACCGCCTTCATCCCGGCCTCGTCGTCCGTCCTCACGCCGCCGAGCTGCTGAACGAGATTCCAGGCGTCCTTGTTCTCGTAGCGGCCGAAGTTGACCGTGTTCTGCTGCTTCTGGATCGGCAGCTGGAACATGTACTCGTAGTACGTCCAGGGGGTGTTGGACAGCTGGCGCTCGTTGTTGATGACGAGGTCGAAGTTCCCCTTGCCGCGCAGGTCGTTGAGCGCGTTCTGGTCGGGGAAGTCCGTGGTGACGCGGATGCCCGCGGCCTTGGCGCTGGCTGCGATGACCTTCGCGGCCTCCATCCAGTCGGTCCAGCCGGTCGGCACCTGCAGCTTCAGCTTGATCGCCGAGCCGTCCTTGTTCTCGACGTAGCCGTCGCCGTTGGTGTCCTTGTAACCGGCGTCCGCCAGTGTCTTCTTGGCCGCGGCTGTGTCGAAGGAGAAACCCTCCTTCGACGTCAGGGACTTGTCGATGTACTTGTCCCATTGCGGCAGCAGTCCGGTCGGGTCCGCGGGCTCGACCAGGTTGCCGTAGACCCCCTTGACGATCTTCCCCACGTCCACGGAGTACGCGAGGGCCTTGCGGAAGGCGGCGTCGTTCATCGGCTTCTTCGTGGTGTTGGGCACCAGCCAGGCCGTGTTGGCCGACTGCATGTACGGCGCCTGGTCGTAGTACGAGACGGCCTTGTGGGCCTTGATCATGGAGGCGGCACCGGGCAGGAAGTTGTTGCTCAGGTCGAGTTTGCCCTGGTTGAGCTGGCCGATGACGATCTCGTTGCTGGGGTTGGAGATGTCGACGATGTACTTGGGAGCGGGCTTCATGTTGAGCGCCTTCACGCCCCACCAGTCGTCGCGCCGCTGCCAGATCACCCGGTCCTGGGAGTGGCTCTTGAGGGTGTACGCGCCGGAGACCACCGGCTTGTCGTTGACGCCGTTGAGTACCTGCTCGTCGGAGCGCTTGCTCCACACGTGCTCGGGCACGATGGGCTGCCCGTAGAGGGTGTAGTCCCACTCCTGGTAACGGGCCTGCTTGAAGGTGAAGCGGACGGTGTGGTCATCGACCGCCTCCGCCTTGGACAGCCAGTCCCACAGCGTGTGGAAGCTCGAAGCCTCGATCTTGCCGATCTCGTACGAGTAGACGACGTCCTTGGCGGTCATCGGCTTGCCGTCCGACCACGTGATCCCGGAGCGCAGTTTCAACTCGTACGTCTTGTCGCCGGTCCAGGAGCCGGACTCGGCGAGCCACGGTGTCAGCTTCCCCGAGTTCGGGTCGAAGTGGAACAGGGTCTCGTAGGCCAGGCCCTTGGTGCCCGTCGCGTGGTCCCAGTTGTGCAGGGGGTTGTAGTTGGCGGGAGGGCCCCACTGAGTGCCCGTCGTGTACAGGGTTTCGTTGCGGGCCATCGCACCACCGCCGGAGGTGCCGCCGCTCTTGTCGCCGTCGGTCGACGAGCCGCCGCTCGTGCATGCCGTGGCGATGAGCCCGCCGACGGCCAACAAGGTGAACCACCGCGCCCGGATGCGCATCGGATTACTCCCTCCCCGCTCGTCCCTGAGCGGAGCAACTGAACCGGGTAAGTGCGGGAAGTCTCGATCCGCATCGAGTTCGTGTCAATAGATGCGGGAGCGCTCCCACCCCAGTCAATCCCCTGAATCCTGGGGGCGCTTGATCGACGGACGGGGTATCCCCAGGTGAAGCGGTCCGCGCTAGGATGCTGCTCTCGTCACGAAACGGTTAAGTGAGGATGCATGACCAAGCGGCGCCCCACGATCGCCGACATCGCGCGTCGTGCCGGAGTCTCCAAAGGAGCGGTGTCCTACGCGCTCAACGACCGACCGGGCGTCTCCCCCGTCACCCGGGCCGAGATCAAGAAGATCGCGCATGAGATCGGCTGGCGGCCCAACAGCGCCGCACGCGCACTGACCCGCGCGCGTGCCGACGCCGTCGGGCTGGTACTCCCGCGGCCCGCACAAGTCCTTGGTTCCGAACCGTTCTTCATGGAGCTCATCAGCGGCATGGAGGACGAACTGGCCGCTCGGGACAAGGCGCTGACCCTCCAGGTGGTCGCCGATCCCGCCCAGGAGATCGAGATCTACAGCCGCTGGTGGGGCGAGGGACGGGTGGACGGCGTCTTCCTGACCGATCTTCGCGCCCACGACCCGCGGATCGAGCTGACGAAGGAGCTCGGACTGCCGGCGGTGGTCGTCGGACACCCCAGCGGGGCCGGCGATCTGCCTGCCGTGTGGTCGGACGACGCCGCCGCTCTCGGCGAGACCCTGCGCTACCTCAGCGCGCTCGGGCACCGTGCCATCGCCCGTGTAGCGGGCCTTCCCGAGCTCGACCACACCGGGCGGCGCGACCGGGCTCATCTGCGTATCTGCGCCGAACTCGGCCTGGACGAACCGTTGTTGGTGCACACCGACTACTCGGGCGAGGCAGGGTCACAGGCGGTTCGCAGGCTACTGATCGGCTCGCGACGCCCCACGGCGATCGTCTTCGACAATGACATCATGGCGGTTGCCGGGCTCTCGGTCGCCCACGAGCTGGGCCTCGATGTGCCGGGCGAACTCTCCCTCGTCGCCTGGGACGACTCACAGCTGACGCAGGTCGTGCGGCCGGCGCTCACCGCGCTCAACCGGGACATCCCCGCGTACGGAACACACGCTGCGCGCACGCTGCTCACTCTGATCGAGGAGGGCTGGGCCGAGGGCGTCGAGGACAGCCCAGCCCGGCTCGTCCCGCGGGGCAGCACGGCACGGGCCCGCCTATCCTCCGCGTCGCCTTCCGGGGCGGACGGGTCCTGACACGCGCGCCGCGGGCGCCGAGGCCGCGGGCCCCACTGAGGCTACGGACTGCCGGAACCTCAGCGGCTACAGAGCTGCGAACCCCCACGGAGGCCTCACAGTTCCAGACCTCAGCGGGAACCTCACGGGCGACGGAAGTTCCCGCGCTGCCGCGGGCTTCACGAACCGTGTCCGGCACAGAGGCCGTACCCGCTCTTCCGCCTCCAGCAACTCCTGGTGAGCGAGGCGCCGCACGACACTTCGGGTCGTGAAGAGTGCCGACGAGAATCGCGTTTCATGGTGATGTGCGCCTGCGCCCCGCGTTGGGACACCCGGCCAGGGGCCCTCAAACAGGAGCTCAGATGGTCGGGCGTCGACCGGGTCTCTGTGCCGACAGGAACCTGATGTGACGTCAGGATAGTCAGCATCGGGTCAGCAGCAGTCTGATGAGAGCTACCCACGGGTGACGAAACCTGCAACTCGCGAACGTGGAGCCAAAGTCCCCGAGGAGCGTTTGCGATCACAGTGAAGGGAAGCCGGGCGAGTCGACTTCGCCGTCTGCCCGGCCCCGCTTAGTTCACGCCGCAAAGAGGCAGTTCAGCGCACCCGGCCTCGGGGTTTAAGCGGCACGGGCGGCAGCTCGGGTGCAGCCAACGGATCCCCGTCGTACCCCTTCACCTCCCCGAACCTCGACCCGCTCATCCAGTCCTCCCGGGCCTGGGTGATGTCGTCCTGTGATCTGCCGATGAAGTTCCACCACATAGCGGGTGTTTCGCTGCTCTGCGCAGGTCAGAAGCATCTCGGTCCTCGGGCGGTCAGCAAACCGTCAGCATCGGGCCTGAGGAGTCGGCGACACGATGGCGAGCAAAATCCTGGCGCACGGCATGGGCACCTTCTTCAAGGACTGCGAGCACGCCCAGTCAAGATGGCCTAGGTGCCCACACTTCTACAAGATCCAATTCCACAACGCCGCTGGGACGCAGACCGTCGAGTCCGGGTTCGAAACCGACGCTGCGGCGATCACGCGTTTGACGGATATCTACAACGCGAAGAGGGCTGCCCCCGGCCGTGCGAGTAGGGCGGTTCGTGTTGCGAAGTACGGGGTGATGGCGTTCAGGGAGTACGCGAAGGAGTGGCGGGAGAGCCAGCGTCATCTGGAGGGCTCCTCTCTGCGGCATCTGGACTCTCTGCTGGAGCATCACATCTGCCCGGTACTGGGGAGCCGGCGGATGGATGCCTTCGACCACAAGGTGGTGGACGGGTTCATCAAGGCGATGGAGCGTAACGGGGCTGGTCTGGCAACGCAGGCCAATGCGTTCGACAAGGCGAAGTCGATCCTGCTCGATGCCCACCGGCTGGGGCTCTACGAGGAGAGTCCGCTCGAAGGCGTCAAGCCCCCGCAGTACGCCCCGGCGAAGGCGATTATCCCGTCGGTTCCGCAGCTGGCCGGGATACGCACGGCCGGCGACGACACCTTCATGTTGATCACCGATTTGATGAGCGGCTGCGGGTTGCGCAACGCCGAGGCCGCGGCGGTCAGTCTCCGCAGCGTCGTGGCCCACGATGTCTACCGGATATCCGAACAGGTCAACGGAGCGGATCCTCGCGGGCGCGTTCCGCCCCGGTGGCCGGCTGCGAGAGAGCGCGATCGCCGCGGAGCTCGGCATCGCCCGCAACACGGTCCGCGAGGCGGTGCGCCTGCTCGAACACGGCGGCCTGGTCCGCTTCGACGGCAACCGCGGCACCGTGACCGTCTCCCCCACGCCCGCGACGGTCGACGAGCTCTACACCGCGCGCGAACACGTCGAGTCGGCGGCATATTCCGCTAGCGCAGGGCTCGGGTGGGGATTCTCAGGCCAGA
This sequence comes from Streptomyces sp. NPDC045026, assembly GCF_056432625.1. NCBI lineage: Bacteria > Bacillati > Actinomycetota > Actinomycetes > Kitasatosporales > Streptomycetaceae > Streptomyces > Streptomyces sp. NPDC045026. Next base: position 228 of record NZ_JBWKIS010000001.1, on the reverse strand, counting down.
TTGATGTTCTCCGCCTGGGGGCCCTTCTGGCCCTGGGTGACATCGAACGTCACCATCTGGCCCTCCTGGAGCTCACGGAAGCCCGTGGAGTTGATCGCCGAGTAGTGGGCGAAGACGTCCGGGCCGCCACCAGCCTGGGCGATGAATCCGAACCCTTTCTCCGCGTTGAACCACTTCACAGTTCCCGTAGTCATGTCTCATGCCTTCCAGTCACGAACGCCTCCCGCA